>CAYYUG010000005.1:28461-75390 GCA_964474755.1 uncultured Rhodospirillaceae bacterium
AACTCGACGATCTGGAAGCCCGTTTTACCGGTGTTAAATAACCTGATAATTGAGATTAATGCGATCTTGTGATCGTGCTACTAGTTTTGGCATGCGACATTCTATTGCGAGGTTGAGGATAACCAGAGTGTCGTTGCGAGATGGGGTTCCAAAAAATTAGCTGCGTATAGTGTCTTGCGTAAAGGTAGAAATAGAGAAGCGTGCCAGGGATTTGGGCGAAGTTTTCGAAGCGCAGAGCGGGAAATGTGATTTTGCGTCCAGGAATCAGTTCAAAATCTGCTGGACTTTAAGCTGTTTGAAGACACGCTGGTCTCAGCCAACCGCAATGCCGTACAGGGATAATTATAGGCATATGGCGTGCTGATGCCGAAGCGAAAGGCTTCGCCTGTGATGCATGCGGTTGAATACTTGCTACCGACTAGCGTGCACTGTGAAAGGCGCCCCTGTCGTGCGGTGCAATGTGCGGCGGTCCTCCTCGCCGTAATCGTTGACACCGAAATGCATGGTGCAGCGATTGTCCCAAGCGACTAAGTCACGGGGGGCCCAGCGGTGTCGATAGTTGTAGTTCGCCAGAGTTGCACGTTTGTAGATCCAACCCAGCAGAGCTTCACTCTCTGCTTTGCTCCAGCCTTTAAAACGATGAACGAAGGCGGGGTTGACGTAAAGTGTCTCATATCCGGCTTCATGTCGGTGTACGACAGGGTGAATAACCTCTTCTCGGTACTGTGCCCTTATGTTCTGTTTTTTTGGGTCGTTTTCCCTTGTTGGATCGTAACTATCCTGCCCTGCCTTGCCCTTGTCACCCATGACAAAAGCCGTGGCGTGCACCGCATTTAGGCTACGTAGGGTTGTTTTAAGGCCTTCAGTCAGGTCTTCGAATACTGCCCGCATGCTGGTCCACATCGTGTCTGCGCAGGCGGGCGGCGTCTCGATGCCGTAAAGGCTGGTCACCGCGACAGGCTCCTTCCGGAAGGTAACGTCGGTGTGCCAGGCTGCTGCGCGCGGGCCGTAGTTTCCTGGCTTATTGAGCATCAACTCTACCTTTGGATTCTCAGACAGTGGCAAGGTAGTGCGGGCTGAGAGTTCCTGGGGGTGGATGTCGAGTTCGCCAAAGCGTTCCATAAAGGCGGCGTGTTGGTCAGGTGTCAGGTCTTGGTTGGGAAAGACCAGAACATGATGAGTATGGAATGCGTCGAGGATCATTGACCACGTTGCATCGTCGACCTTACGGCAATCAACGCCATGGAGGCGAGCGCCAAGCCTTTTGGTGAGCGGTTCAACCTCTATAGGCGTACTGTTCCGCAATGCATCAATATTGGCCATTTGATATCCCTATACCCAGTCCGCTTTCTCACCCCACCGGTCCTGATAAACGAAATCGCCAAGGTCTCCACGGCCGACCGTCCCAAAGTTACCCATAGCATAGCCGATTGGCAGAATGGCGTAGGAATGCACGCCTGGTGGCAGACCGAGTGCCTTTTCGGATTCCTCTTCGTAAATCAGATGCCGGGTTGTCAATGTCGAACCAAGCCCTAATGCGCGAGCTGCTAATAACATATTCTGTACGGCTGGATAAATCGATGCGCCGGAATGTCGATTGGGCGTATCATTTTTGTGTTCGATGCAGGCGACGATCCAGACGGGCGCCTCATGGTAATGGTCGGTCAGATATTCGACGGCTCCATGTTGTCGACCGTATTTCGCCTTATCGGAGCCGGGTGGAGGCGCTGCGCTGGAATAGCGGGGTCCGATGATGTTGTCATAGGCTTTTTTATAAACGACCTGAACCCGCTTCTTGATCTCCGTATCCTTGATCACCAGGAAACGCCATGTCTGGTTATTGCCGCCGCTTGGTGCGCGAATGCCGGCGTCAAGGATTTGGCGGATTAGTGCATCCGGCACCGGATCGGGCTTGAGGCGTCGCATAGCCCGCGTTGTGTGCAGGATTTCGAAAATATCGTTATCGCCGCTCATATCTCGGTTTCCCTTATTGATTTGCTGTCTTTAGCAAAGCTTAGCGAATGGCTTCATCTTGGCAAATGCGCATCATTGACAGAATTTAACCTCGCATGGTGATTAGTAGCCCAATCCAATAGAGAAAGTGTTGGGATGAAACGGATCGGCTGTATTGGTGAATGCATGCTGGAGTTGAGCGGCGCCGACTATGACCGAATGCAATTATCCTATGGCGGAGACACGCTGAACACGGCGACGCACTTGGCTAGGCTCGGCGTCAACGTCGATTATGTCACGGCGCTAGGCGACGATGCCTATAGCGATTGGATGCTTGCACAATGGCGGGCCGAGGGTATCGGCACCGAATTCGTCGTTCGCGCTAAAGACCGGCTGCCAGGGTTTTATGCGATCCGCACGGATGGTGAGGGAGAGCGGCAGTTTTTTTACTGGCGAGACCGGGCACCAGCCCGAGACCTGCTAGATTTTCCGGAGAGCAAGGTTATCTTCGAGCGCCTGGCGTCATATGACTGGATCTATCTGACCGGCGTGACCCTGTCCCTTTATGGGCCTGGGGCGCAGGAAAAGCTTTTCGCTCTGCTCGACAGAGTTCGGTCGAATGGGGGGAAGGTTGCGTTCGATAGCAATTACCGGCCGCGCGGCTGGAAAGACGCCGCAAATGCTAGTGTCATATTCAAACAAATGATTGCGCGCACTGATTTGGCTATGCCGACGCTGGACGACGACATGCAAGTGTTCGGGGATCAGGACGCGGCAGTGTGTGCCGATAGACTTCACGGGAGTGGGGTTCGCGAGGTCGTTGTGAAACTGGACGCAGATGGATGCCTGGTCTCCACTCCTGGGCTGCGGGAAATGGTGCCAACGATCCCGCGAGCGCAACCGGTCGATACTACCGGTGCCGGTGATGCTTTTAATGCCGGCTATTTGGCAGCGCGGCTTGGTGGTGCGGAAATCATAGATGCGGCGAGACAGGCCCACCGTTTAGCTGGAGAGGTCATTATGCATCAGGGTGCCATTATGCCGAGGATTGAATCTTGAAAGATGTGTTCGAAGCCGCCCGAGTAATTCCGGTTTTGATTCTTGACGACCCGAGCGATGCAGTGCCGGTGGCGGATGCCCTTGTCGAGGGTGGATTGAATGTTCTCGAAGTGACCTTGCGGACGGAAGCGGCCTGGGCGGCGTTGACGGCGATTATTGACCGGCACCCTGCCGCCGTCGTTGGGGTAGGTACTGTCCTGGACGGCGGTCAAATTAAACGTGCTAAGAGAGTGGGGGCCAGCTTTGCTGTTAGTCCGGGTTTCAGTTCAGTACTCAGCGAGATGGCGCGATCCCACGACTTATTCTACCTACCAGGTGTTGCAACGGCGTCGGAGATCATGCAAGCGCGGTATGCTGGCCATCGATTTTTGAAGTTTTTTCCGGCGGAAGCGTCGGGTGGTATTCCATTACTGAAAAGTTTTGCATCGCCTTTTCAGGATATCGTATTTTTTCCTACAGGCGGTATAGGGCCAGCTAACTCGTCCGACTATCTGGCCCAGCCAAACGTCGCCTGTGTTGGAGGCAGTTGGATGGCAAGCGCTGCGGATATTCGGAAAAATGATTGGGCGGCTGTGACCGCCAAAGCAAAGGCGACCAGGTTTAAGTGACGTAGTCGTCCGCGAAACGGTCGAGCCATCGATACATTTCGTCTAAGTCGCGGCCGACGATCATCACGACCAGTGTGTTGACACCGGCATCCTCGTATTCCTTAGCAGTGTCTTTGGTTAACTTATGCCTATAGGGGCCGATGACGATGTCAAGGTCCGAACGCTGCCGCCCGCGTTTTTCGAGCATCTCGTCGAGGCTAACTAGGCAGTCGCGTGTTTCTTGGACGCTGGTGTTGAAGCCATACCAACCGTGGCCAAGATCCGCAGTTCGCCGCAGCGCGGGTTTGCTTTCGCCTCCAAAGTAGATGGGTGGTCCTGGCTGCTGCACCGGCTTGGGATACTGTCGGCACGACGGAAGATTGTAGAACTCGCCGCTGAAGGAAGAGACGTCGTCGCGCCACAAGCTGCCGATTACTTCTAGATATTCGCGGCAGCGCGCACCACGCCGTTCGAAAGACACTTCTAGTGCGCTGAACTCTTCCTCCAGCCAACCGACGCCGACGCCGAAGTCGACGCGTCCGTTTGACAGGTAGTCCACGGCTGCGATTTCCTTCGCTGTGTAGACAGGGTTGCGCTGGGGAACGAGGCAGACGCCGGTACCAAGGCGGATTTGGTCAGTATGTGCTGCCATAAAAGCCAGGCCAGTGATTGGCTCCAGTAAGCCGTTTTCGCCACCGACAGGAATGCGGCCGTCCTCAGCATAAGGATATTCCGCCCCATACTCGTCGAAAAGTACAACATGCTCGCCCAGCCAAATGCCATGAAAGCCGCGTTCTTCCGCGCCGATCGCGAGGGCTTTCAGATACGCCCCGTCGTTATAAGGGCTGATTACCGGGGCAAAAATACTGATACGCATGACGAGCTCCGTTGGAAAGGAGGTTGAACGATTTGTAGATGCTACTGCCGTGAATTGTGATTTGGGAAGGGTTTGGCGACGCGGTAACCTTTCACGGTACAAAGCATTGGTAGGCAGTTATGGAAGCAAAATTTGGAATACTTGAAATACCCCGCAGTAGCGACGGTGCTATAGCATATGCCAAGCTCGCGGAAGCGGTGGGTTTTGACTTAGTCGGTGTTGCTGACTCACAATCGCTGTTTCGCGAACCTTTCGTTACTCTCGGTCTGATGGGGCAGGCGACAGAGAAAGTTATGATTGGAACCTCGGTGACCAATCCGATTACCCGGCATCCGGCGGTTATGGCGAGCGCAATTGCAACGGTACAGGAGATCTCTGGCGGCCGAGCGATGCTCGGCATAGGTACCGGTGACAGTGCTATATATAATATAAACGAACGGCCGCGTGGCCTCGCGGGCCTACGCGACTACATCTTGACCTTGCGCAAACTGCTGGCTGGGGAAACAGGGAAATTCGGTGGCCGTGATGTTCATACGCGATGGACAGGTGGCCTCGATTATCCCCCAGTGCCAATATACATATCCGCAGAGGGGCCGAAGACCCTTGAACTGGCAGGCGAGGTGGCGGACGGGGTGTTTTGCGGCATGGGATTGTCGCCTGATGTGATAGCGCTAACTCTGGAGCATCTGAGCATAGGCGCTAAACGTGCTGGCCGCACATTGGATGACATTGATGTTTGGGCCTTGGCTCGGGTCAATGTTGGGGACGATTTGGTTGCATTGACGAATGAGGTTCGCATGGAGTTGGCGTCCACTGCTCACCACGCGTTCCGCTTTACCCTCGATGGCAAACTTATTCCGGAAAATATGATGGAAGCGATCCGGAGAGTGCAGTCCAGCTATCAAGCCTCGCATCACGAGGATCTTGGCGAGTCGCCAAACGCGAAGTTGATGAGTGATCCGAAGCTACTGTCTTATATGGCTGAGCGTTTTGCGGTGCTAGGTAATCCCGAGGCCTGTGCAGCACGGATCTTGGAAATCCGTGCGGCAGGCTTCCATAAAATTTTGTTTACTGGTTTCGTGGAGGACAGGACGGCATTGATTGAAACCCTTGGTCGCGAGGTGTTTCCAAGATGCCGCAACTAATGTGGCAGCTCACTCTAAATGACCGGCACGCGTCCGGCGGCTATAGCCGCAGGGGACATCACCTCAATGTCGAGTTCAACCTGCCAGCGATCGGTCCAACGGACACGGGGTAGCTTATTCGTGTCTTCTGCGCCTTTCAGAGCAAAACCCTCATATCCATTGGTCATAACCTCGTTACATTTCGTGACATAGACTGGAAAGCCACCGATATAGGGCATAAAGACACGTGGCCGGCCAGGGATGTTTGCTCCGACATACCATGAACTGCAGGTCGAGCGCAGTGAGATCTCTGAGACTGCGTTGACATGATCGACCCAATCATCTTCGTAGGACAAGGTCGGCTCAATTGTGTCCGCGCCGACATCGCGCATATGACTGATGCAATCAACCATCCAGTCCACATGTTGCTCGATCGATGGGATCATGTTAGCCAGCACTGAGGGACTGCCGGGACCTGTAATCATAAAGAAATTTGGGAAACCAACGGTGGACAGACCGAGATAGGTGCGTGGTCCGGCCTCCCATTTCTTTGACAGTGTTAATCCTTCTCGGCCGATAATTTTAATTTTATCGAAGGAGCCGGTCATCGCAGCGAAACCAGTGGCGCATACCACTGCATCGAGTTCGTATTCGATACTGTTTGCGATAACGCCTGTTTTAGTAAACCGCTCAATCGGCTTCTTTGACACATCTACCAATTTTACATGCGGCTCATTATAGACTTCGTAATAGTTGCTATCGACGCACAGCCTTTTACAGCCAAAAATGTTATCGGGGCACAGTAGATCGGCAATAACAGGATCGTCTACGACGCTGCGAATTTTTCGACGCGCGAATTCTGCTACCGTATCATTCGCTTCTTTTTCGAACAGCAGGTCTCCGAAAGCGCCGAGGAAGGGTAGGCCTCCGCGAGCCCAAAATTCTTCGTATTTCTTTTCACGTTCATCTGGGGACGCGTCGAGTGTCGGTTTTGCGTTGAATGGAAAATAGAACCCAGTCGGTCGTGCCCGTGCCTTGGCCCTAAAACCAGGATAATCGGCTTTGATCTCGGCTTCATAGTTTTTGTCCATCGGACCGTTCCAGGCGGGTACTGCGTAATTCGGTGTTCGCTGGAAGACAGTTAACGTCTTCGCTTGTTTTGCAATAATCGGAATCGATTGGATCGCCGAGGATCCTGTGCCGATGATGCCGATCTGCTGCCCCGTAAAATCTACACCCTCATGTGGCCAGTGGCCTGTATGATAAATTGAGCCTTCAAAATCTTTCATCCCGTCAAAGGGCGGCGTGTTCGCGGCTGACAAGCAACCCACGGCCATAATGCAGAATTGGGCAGAGACCCGGTCTCCTTGATCGGTCTCGACGAGCCAGTGATTGGCTCCTTCATCGAAGGTCGCGGCGGTCACACGTGTGTCAAAGCGGATGTCTCTCCGCAGATCGAAACGATCGGCTACGTGATTGGCGTAGGCAAGAATTTCAGGTTGCGGGGAGTACCGCTGCGACCACCTCCATTCCTGGTCGAGGTCTGCATCGAAGGAGTAGGAATACTGCATGCTCTCGACATCGCAGCGCGCGCCAGGATAACGGTTCCAGTACCAGGTCCCGCCAACATCGCCACCGGTTTCGTAGACTCGAGCGGACAAGCCGAGCTTTTGCAGGCAGTGCAGCATATACATACCGGCAAAACCGGCGCCAACGATGACAGCGTCGAATTTAGTTTGCTCTGCGGGGCGGATGGCTTCCGAGTTCATGTTAATTAAAACTCCTTGTCTTAGCCGTTTTTATCAATTTGAGCTGTTTATTTCAAAGAACAGTGTACCGAACCCAGCGTGCCAAAGTTCGCGGTAACCTTGTCGCCAGGTCTAATCGTCTGCGGGCGGGCGCAAGTGCCGGTCGTTACTATTTGATCAGCCTTGAGGCCGGGGCCAAAGCGGGACAGTTCGTTGGCGATCCATGTTAGCGCTATACGAGGGTCGCCCAATACGCTTGCGCCAATGCCTTCGACGGTCTCATTATCGGAGACAGTGATCTCTACTATGTGTTGTGAGAGATCTATGTCGCGCCAAAATTCCGGCATCGCAGGACCGAGGACGAAGTCGAGCGTGCAGGCGTTGTCGGCGATGAGTTGACCGGCGCCCACCGTCTCAAAACGATCGAACCGAGAATCTGGTATCTCGATCGCCGAATGGAGGTCGGCAATGGCGGCGAGCACCTCTTCGGTCTCGTATAGCTCGTTGCGCGGAGGTAAGTCGCGTCCCATGCGAAAGGCGAATTCTGGCTCGGCCACAGCCATACGGTTGTGCCCAAACAATAATGTTGCGCCGTCAGTAAACACATGCTCGGCAAGCAGACGCCCTGCGATGGGCCCATCAACGCCAATATGTTGTTGGCCGGCACTGCTTGTCGCGGCAATTTTCCAGCCAACAATTGGTTGTTCGCTCAGTCGCTCGTAATGCGATTGGATGGCGTAGCCGTCTCGACGATCTAAGGGTCGTGACGCAGCGGGTAGTGTTTTGATCACAGTACCGGTGCGCCAGCACGCCCAAATCGTCTCCGCCGCAGCTTTTGATTGCTTTTCCGTCAGCATGATTTTCAACATAGTGTTCGATTATCGATAAACCATACGAAATATGGCTAAATATAGAAAACTTTGGTCCTTCTATTGCGCAGAAAATTACATGCTGTCGGGCTAAAAGCGATAGGATATCGACATTAATTTCGATATCGGTGCGCTTGAACTTCTTAGTTTCAAGGCGATCGCTATGGCCGGCAATAGAAACCTGACTGTTACACCGATAAGGTTGGAGCTAGCACCCTTGGCGTTATTCTGTAGGCACCTATTTACCTGATTAACGCTGCCGATGTGATAGTAGTAAGAAGATGGTGCGTCGGGTCAGTGCTATCCGCGAGCTCGTGATGTGTGCTTTAGCTAAAATTAAAGCCTCCGATCCGACAAACAATGATGTCATCCGTGCTAAGGGCTTTCCGCGTACAAAACCTTCAGCCTTTAAGGCGCAAATCACATAAATGGCAACCAAATTGGCACCGAGAGGTTTGGCCTAGTATACCTCTCCGCTCAATCCGGATCAGGGGAGGGAAAACATGGCCGCGACGGTCGCGATGTACGACAAATCCTACGCTCATATTGGTGATCGAGTGAAATCGCTCGGTCTCGATATCGAGGTATTGACGTTCGATAGGGACGGCCGATTCCAGATTGATGGCAACTCAGTATCACCGGCCGATATAGATGTCGATTATATGTGGCTTAGCACACATCTTAATGCCGATAATGCGCAGGGAATGGCCTTTGAATTGGCGATGAACTGCAAGTCTGTCGGCGTGATGCAGACCTTCAATGCCGGTCTTGACAACCCAGTCTACAAGAAGATTTCCGATAAGGGTGTTCGCATCTGTAATAGCAGTGCACAGGCAGTCGCTATCGCCGAATACACTATGGCGCATGTGTTGAGCCTTTTGCACCCAATTGATGAGCAGCGGGAACAACAAACGCGCAAGGAATGGAAGATGGCTCCATTCCGCGAGATCTGGCGGACTAACTGGCTAATCATTGGCTACGGACCGATTGGTCAGGAGCTTTCTAAACGTGCAAAAGCTTTCGACGCGAGTATCACCGTCGTTCGCCGCTCCCCAGCGACGTCGGAGGTCGTCGATCGGGCAGGGACGATGGCTGACCTCGGCGAATTTCTGCCAGATGCCGACGTGATCGTGCTGGCCTGTCCATTGAACGACGAAACGCGCGGTTTCGCCGGCGAGGCCTTCTTCGCGGCCGTTAAGCCGGGTACGATCCTGGTCAATATCGCCCGCGGTAAGCTCATTGACGATGCGGCTATGATCGCCGCACTCGATGGCGGGCGGGTGGCGCATGCGGTCCTCGACGTCTTCCATACCGAACCCTTGCCGGAGGCCGATCCGCTCTGGTCGCACCCGAATGTGCGGTTGACCCCGCACACATCGTTTGCCGGCAACGGCGGGCGCACCCGATGGGACGAGCTCTTCCTCGATAACCTTTCGCGTTTCGTAAAGGGGGAGCCAATTTTGGCGGAAGTTGATCCAAAGGATATCGTCTAACCAGTTTTTTATCAGCTGAAGGAAGCACGCCATGCAGCTTGGCCTTTTCATGATGCCGTTGCACCCGTCTTACCGGCCGGTCGCGGATTGCTACGACCGGGATATCGACCAGCTGGTGGTCGCGGATAAGGTGGGCTTCGCCGAGGCTTGGCTTGGGGAGCATTTTACGGAAAAGTGGGAGAACGCGCCGGCCCCCGATCTGCTGCTTGCTAAGGCGCTGGCGCTGACCGAGAACATCAAGCTCGGTACCGGGGTGACACTTCTGGGTATGCACGAGCCTGTCTATCTGGCGCACCGCCTTGCGATGCTCGACCATATGGCGCGCGGCCGGTTCCAATGGGGTATTGGTCTCGGCGGAATCCCGACCGATATGAAGCTGATGGGGCTTGATCCGTCGGAGGCCCGAAGCCGCGCGGCTGAGGCGCTCGACCTCATTCTCGATCTGTGGCAGCACGAGGACGGCAAGTTCAGTCACCAGGGCCAGCATTTCAAAGTCGAGGCGCCAGACCTCGATCCCGAGACCGAACGCGGCCTACATATGAAACCCTACCAGTTGCCGCATCCGCCCATCGCGCTGGCGGCTAGCACCTCGCGGTCGGGTTCGCTCAAAGTCGCCGGTGCGCGTGGCTGGGACCCGATGTCGAGTTCGGTCCTGTCGCCGGCGCATTTACCCGGGCATTGGGAGACCTTCGCGGCGGCGGCCGAGGAGGCCGGTCAGCCCGTTTCGCGCAGCCAGTGGAAAATCGCCCGCGACATTTTCGTCGGTCCGACGCCCGAGATCGCCCGGGAACGGGCACACGCCACCTTGGGCCGCAACTATGAGGAACATCAGCTCGCAAGCCGCCGTGGCACACCGCAGATGGGTATGATGAAGATCGATCCGAAGATGCCGGACGAAGCGATCGACACCGATTATTTGATGGAGAATGTATGGATTGTCGGCGATCCGCAGGAGGTCGCCGATCAGGTCCGCGCCCTTTACGAGCATGTCGGCGGCTTCGGGACGCTGCTCGCCATCACCGCGGATTCCGACGATGCGTCCTGGGATCATGAGAGCCTGTCGCTGTTGGCTGAAGAAGTCGGGCCGCGTATCGCGGACTTGAACTGAGGCGGGTGATGGCTGCGACGGTCGAGAACGGTATCGAAGTCAGACCGCTGACGGGATCAATCGGCGCGGCGATCCGCGGCGCGCAGCTCGGCGATTTAAGCGATGCGCAATTTTCCGTGATCCACCGCGCCTTTCTCGACCGCTGTATGCTCACCTTTCCGGAGCAGCATCTGGACGGCGCTGACCTGACCGCCTTCGCGCAACGGTGGGGCGTGATCATGCAGACGCCGATGCTCAATTATCTCGACGGTTACCCAGGCATCCTTCGGGTGTTCAATCGGGGCAAGGCGGCGTCGCCGACGGAATACTGGCATCCGGACTCCGCCTATCTGGAGCGCCCGCCGGCGATCTCGATCTTGGCGGCGCAGGAACTGCCGAAAGTGGGCGGTGATACGATGTTTTGTAACCAGTACGTCGCTTATGAGGCTTTATCGGAAGGCATGCAGAACTACCTATCGGGGCTACGGGCGAAGTTCAGCGGTGCGAAGATGGCGAAGCGGACGGGCCACGAGGGTGAGATCCCGTTCACCTATCACCCGATCGTTCGGACCCATCCGGAAACGGGGCGCAAAGCCTTGTTCATCAGCAACGTGGAAATGGTGCCGCATTTCGAAGGAATGACGGAAGCGGAGAGCCACCCACTACTCGAGTTTCTCTACGCGAACAGCCCCAAGCCGGATCGGTCCTACCGGCATATCTGGCAGCCAGGCGACGTGGTCATGTGGGACAATCGCTGCACGATGCACTACGCCGTGCACGATCATGGCGACGAATCCAAACGGGTGATGTACCGGGTGACGATCGCGGGCGACCGTCCGGCCTAATCAGTGTCCTATGACGTTTTCGCCGTTGCGCAGGAGCGTGATCGGTGGTTCCCACTCGCCGACGGGCTGGACATGGGTGACCAGCCCGGCTTCGTCGGGTGCCGCGTCCGGCAGCCAGACATGGACGGCGAAGGCGGGCGGCTCGTGCACGATGTTGAGCTCCCGCTCTGGTCCCATATCCAAGCCGAACGGGTAACAGGTCGTCGGTCCCGCAAAGCCGATGGTGCCACCGAACGATGCGGTGATGGGCCGATGGACATGACCGGCCAGAACACGGATCACGTGATCGTGGCGTTTGATAACCGACGCCAGTTCGGTGCCACCACGCTTCAGGCCTTTCGTGGAACTGCCCGTCATGCCGCCGTAGAAGGGCGGGTGGTGCAGGGCGACGATAGTCGGGTGATCGGGTGCCTGCGCGAGCGTCGTATCCAGCCAGGCGCAGCGGTCGTCGCACATCTCGCCAGCCGGTTCGCCGGCGATGACGGAGTCGCAGCAGACGATGCGTACCGGGAATCCGTCGATGACGTACTGCAGAAATGAATCTCGCGTGGGTAGGACATCGGTATCACCGAACACGGTGCGGAGCGCATCCCGGTCGTCGTGATTGCCGACGATTAGCCTATAGGGAACGGTCAATTCGTCCATGATCCCGCGAAACGCCTCGTAGCGCGGTACACTGCCGTGCGAGGCGATATCACCGGTGTGCAGCACCAAATCCGGCGCTGGATCCATGGCATTGATGGCGGCGACCGTCTTGCGAAGGGCCGTCGAGGTATCGAAATGGCCATAGACCAGCGTTCCCGGCTCATCTATATGGGTGTCGGAGATCTGGACCAGAATCATTTCGCGTCCCTCTATTTGCCTTTGAAGTTCGGTGAGCGTTTTTCGGCGAAGGCCTTTTCCGCCTCGCGGTGGTCCTCAGTGAACCACAAATCGACGAAGGCGTCTTCGGCAATTTGCTCGGCGTGATCGGGCGGCCCTTTGGCCGCCGTGTGGATGATGTGCTTGGCCGCCGCCAGTGCGAGGGGGGCCGCTTTGTCAAAGCTCTCAACGTAGGTCATCGCGGCGCCGACCACGTCCTTGTCCGGGGCGACCTTGTTGATGATGCCAAGCCGGAGGGCTTCTTCGGCATCGAAACGTTCTCCAGTCGTGACCACTTCCATCGCGCGGGTGAAACCGATATCGCGTACCAGCCGCTCGTACCCGGCCCAGCCGGTGACGATGCCGAGCCGCACCTGCGGCATGCTAATCTGGGCGTGCGGTGCGGCAACCCTGATGTCGCTCGCCAGCACGATTTCCGCGCCGCCGCCAATCGCGAGCCCATTGATCGCTGCGATGACGGGGACGGGCAATGCTTCGAAGCGGTGGAAGACGGTTCGTGCGAGGCGCATGATTTCGCGCAGCTCGTCCTTCGTTTCCAACATGGCGTAACGTTTCACATCGCCGCCAGTGCAAAAAAACCGGTCGCCGGCGCCCGTGACGATGATCGTGCGCAGAGAGGTATCGCCTTCAATTCCCTCCAGAATGTCGAGAAAGGCCTGACTAACCTCGGCACTCAGCGAGTTGCCCGCTTCCGGCCGGTCGATGGTGAGGACGAGGGCGCTGCCCCGCCGTTCCTGTTTGACGATCTCAGCCAAAGGACTTCGCGGCGAACCCGCCGTCCACTTGCGGTTCGGTGAAATGGATCAGCAACCCGCCACCGAAATTCGAAGGGTGGACGAAGCCGATCAGCGAACCGCGGCCACCGGGACGGCCCTCCAGGTCGATCATGCGCCAGCCATCCTCCGCCAGTTTCGGCAACAACGCGTCGATATCCCGTGTCGCGAAGGACACATGCGCCAAACCTGGGCCTCGCCGCGCGACGAACTTGGCGATGGCGCTCTGATCGCCCTTGGTGTTGCCCTTCTCTTCGCCCAACTGGTCCTTCGGTTTCAGGTTGGGATCGTAATCCATCAGCATCTCGAGCTCGCAATCGCCGATGGTGATGAAGACGTCGCGCAAACCGCCGAGGATTTCCGGCGGTCGCGAATGATAGACCGCACCATATTTGTCGGAAATGAAGCTTTCGGTGACGTTGCGGATTTCCACATCGGTCTGCGTACTGTCGATGGGGCAGCCAAGATTGTCCGTGAAGACCCGGATGGTGGCGTCGTTGTCGTCGGTAGCGATACCCAGGTGATCAATCTTATGCACCGGTCCGCCCGTCGATGGAATATCCAGCGTCTCTATGAAGCGCGTACGGATGCCGATGGTCTCCTTTGGCTCGATGGTGACGAAGCTTTTGCCGTCCGGCCCTACCCCTTCTTGCGTCACGGTCAGGCCGTGCTTCTTGGCGGTCCCGGCGGGATCTTTGGCGCTCAGCGACATGTGATGCACGCCTGGAAAGCGTGGCTCTTCCAAATAGGGGTCGTCGAATTCGAAGATCGCCACCGCAGACTTGCCAACACCGAAGAACGGAATGGTTCGACCCTCCAGCGTGACGTCGGTGCGTTGCAGTTCGAGCGAGTCGCCAAGAAAGCGGCACGCCGATTCCACATCACGGGCGGCAAGAGCCAGATAGTTGAGCGCATAGCCTGTCATAAATCAGGTCTCCGGATGTTGGACGAAGTGGGTGAGGAGCCCGCCGCCGAAGTTGGATGGATGCACGAATCCGATTCTGGCATTGCGTCCGCCCGGTCGGCCTCTCGTATCGATCATGTGCCAACCCTCGCCGTCGAGGTCCTGCAGAACCGCGTCTATATCCTTGGTGGCGAAAGCGACGTGCACAAGCCCAGGACCGCGCCGTTCGATGAATTTGGCGATGGCGCTTTGGTCCCCTTTGGTGTTGCCTTCCCTTTCACCCAGACCGTCCTGTGGTTTCATCATCGGATCGAAATCTTGCATGATCTCCAGGTCGCAATCGCCGATGGTGACAAAGGCACCTTTGAGCCCGCCAAGGATTTCTGGAGGCCGGGCGTGATATACGGCGCCGTATTTGTCGGAAATAAAGCTTTCGGTCACGTTGCGAATTTCCACATCCACTTCCGTGCTTTCCAGGGGACAGCCAAGCGCGTCGACGAAGACGCGAATGTTTTCCTCAATGTCCGTGCTGGCTATTCCTATATGGTCAATCCGTTCTACCCGGCTTTCCTGCACAGGAAGGTCGAGCCGTTCGACGAAGCGGGTTCGAATTCCGCATGTTTCGTTCGGTGCTACGGCGACAAAGCGTTTGTTGACTGGGCCGACACCTGCTTGAGTAATTTGAAATCCGTGCCGTTCTGCTGTCCGGGCCGGATCAATAGAGCCCAGCGCCATGTGATGGACGCCGGGAGCGCGCGGCGCGTCAAGATAAGGATCTTCCGGATCGAAGATACCGAGAGCGGCGTCGCCAATACCAAAGAAGGGTATCGCCCGGCCCTCGATTGCGAGATCGGTCCGCATCAGCCCAAGCGAGCCACCGAGGAAACGGCAGACTGCCTCGGTGTCGCGGGCGACGAGCGCCAGATAGTTCAGCGCAAAACCGGGCAAGGCCTAGAGTTCCTCCCGCTGCACGAAATGCATCAAGACGCCACCGATCATCGTCGGGTGCATGAAACCTATCAGGGCGCGACGCGAGCCGGGGCGGCCGACCGTGTCTATCGTCCGATGGCCGGCCGCCTTGATCTTTGCCAGTGAACTTTTCACATCAGGCGTCTTGAAGGCGATATGATGCAAACCTTGGCCGCGCGCGGCGATGTATCGGGCGATGGCACTGCGATCGCCACGCGTTGTACCGGCCGCGTCGTGGCGTGCTTCATCGGCTTGGACGTTCGTGGTCCGGTCTTGGATGAACTCGAACTCCGTATCCCCGATGGTTATGAAGGTAACCCGCATGCTGCCGATGAGCTGCGAGGGCCGCGTGTGGTAAATGTAGTCGTAGGTGTCCGAGGTGAAGTTTTCCGAGATCGTCTCCACCTCGCTGTCGGTTTGCTGGCTTTCGTAGACGCAACCGAGTTTGTCGATGAAGACCTTGCGCGCGGCTTGATTGTCGGCCGAGGCGACACCCAGATGGTCGATCCGTTCCACGAGGTCGGACGATGCTGGTGCGAGGACCAGTGACTCCGTGTAGCGCACCCCTATGCCGCAAGTGGCGTCCCGCGCCAGCTCAATGCTCGTCCTGCCGCCCAATCCGTTGGCGAGGCCATTATCTATTGGCACGCCGGTGTCCTTGGCGGCCGTCTCCGGATCAGCAGCGGCGATGGCGATGTGATGGACACCCTTTTTAGCATCGGGACCGAGGAAAGGGTTGTCCGGTTGGAAAAGCGCGAGAGCCGAGCGACCGACCGAAATAGCCGGAACATTAAAACTGCCGCAATCGAAGTCCTTACGCGGCAGTCCGAAATCCCTCTCAAAGATCGCGGCGCTGGCCTCCGGTTCGTCGACGACGAGGGCGACATAGGCGAGGTCGGGGGCGGTCATACGTTCTCCATCGTTTCTAAATCACAAGTCAGCGATCGGTGTCCAAGTTTTGCGCCGCCGCGCAAGCCGGGATTCTAGCGGCTCTTCGTCATAGTCGGGATGGCGGGCGGACTTGGTGAACAGAGCTCGGTCTTCGAAATGCCGGATCTGCGTCGTCGAAAATCCGGGAGACTCGTCATCATCCATCACGGCACCCATATAGACACCGCAGTGGCGGCACAGGAACAGGTCACAGGTCTTGGTCCCGAACTGGTAGCGATTGATATCGCCTGGTTCGCGCTCAATATACCGGATGCGGCCAGCAGGATCGCTTGCGGATTCGGCACCATGGGCGCGGCAGAAAGAACACTGGCATTCACGGACATCGATGGTTGCGGGGGCCGTGTCTGTCTCAAGCTCGACGGTGACGGCGCCGCAATGGCAGGCGCCCTTATAGACGGTCATGCTTCCTCCAGCGCTTGGGCTCGGTCGGCACATACCGTTTGCCGCGCGAGTTTCACTTCGGTCGTCGCAATACTATTCAACGGGAAACAGCGAATACAAGGGACGGCGCCTATTCCGATTGGTCGACCGGGTCGCCCAGCGTGTGCATCAGGCGGTTGGCCCAACCGAATAGCGATGCGGACATGATGAGATCGAGGATCTCGTCCGATTCCAAGCCGGCATCGCGCAACCTTTGCATGTCGTCCGCCGTCACCTCGGGGGGTGTTCGCGACAATTTCATCGCGAATTGCAGGATTGCAGACTGCCGCACATCAAGCTTCGCCCTCGCGCCATCCGCGAAGACCCGTTCCATCACGGTAACGTCCTTGGTCAACTGGTTGTAGCGGCTAGCATGGACGGCGGCACAGTAGACGCAGTGATTGACGACGGAGGCGCCAGTCGCGCTCAGCTCGCGTTCGGCGCGGGACATGCCGCCGCGGTTGTACATGATCGCATTGAAAAGTGGTGTCCGTTTCTTCAAGGTTTCCGCATCGCGCGCCAGCACAAGAACATATTCCGAAACTTTCTGGTTTGACGGTGTGACCTGCAGTGCTTCGCGCTGTTCTTTGGACGCATCATCCAGGTCGATGGGGGTGACCCGCGGCTGCCAGAACGGGACCGTGGTCGTGAAGTCTTGGATGACCCTGCTCATGACACGTCTGACAGCAGGCGCAAACCTCGGCAAACGCGCGCTTGGTAGTTCACAAAAGCGACTAGTTCAGAGAGCCGGACGATATCGTCTTCCGAAATGCCGGCGTCTTTTAGTTCTGTGATGTCTGCAGCGGTGACAGATTTCGTGTCGCGGGTCACCAGATCGGTATGCCGGATCAGGGCTGCGTATCGCGGGTTCGATGCGCCGTCGAACGTCGGATCGGCAATCTTCGCTGCATTCCCGTTGGTCAGAAAAGATGCGAAGTGATCGGCCAAACCGTCCTCGCCGTTGAGCCTAGCCATACGGCTGGCGAGGGCGGCGCGTTCAGAGTGCGATAGTCCGCCGGAGTTTCTTGGACGGAGCGCCGCATCTTGGGCCTGTTCGGTCATGGCGAAAATGTCGCTGCGGTCTTCGAGGGTCGCCGCCAGAGGATGATTTGCGTCCAACTGCGCGGCGCAGCGCACGGTTGTGTTGCTAAATACTGTCATCAGCTTTCCTAAGATTGGTGCAACAGGTCGATCAGTGTGGCGATATGTGCCACTTCGCGGAACCCGTGAATCGTTTTGAGGCTCGCTTCGACCTGGCCGTCGGTCATGGGCGCGCTGCGGGTGAGAGCGCGGTACTTCGCGTCGATATCGGCCCAGTCGATGCCAAGACAGCCGGCACCGGTCGGGACCAACACCGTATTCGTCGCGGAACGCCCATCCGATGTGTCGATGGTCACGGTCGCGCCCTGCCGGTAGGCGCCCGCATTTTCCGTCGGTTCCGTTCCGACCGATACCTTGTCGATCAGCCCATGGATTACCGGGTCGTCAATCTTTTCTTGCGTCGCGTTGGCCCAGCCAAACTGTTTGTCGGCGGCGCCCGCAGCGAGGAAATAAGCGGGGCTGTGTGCCATGTCGATCAGGTCTTTCGGATGTAGAGGCCCTGTGAGGGTAGTCATTCCGGGCCGGCTCGCGGTGATCGCCGTGATGTCAGCGGCATCGATATCGCCCTCCCGTGCGGCGTTGGCGGCCGCTTCAGCGAGCGCGTGATAGGGGTGTCCGCCGGGAACCAGCTTGATTGCCATATCGGTCACGATATCCCAAGAATCGCCCAATCCCTCGGTGATATTGCTTCCGTCGGTTCCGGCATAGAGATCGCAGAAGCCGCGCTTGGCCTCTAGGACAGATAGTTCGGCCGTATAACCGCGCTGCGCAGAAAGGGCCGCCTCGAGGCCTAACAAGGTGACGGTGCCCGCATGATATTCGCGCGCGACGCTGGTATTCGCCGCAATGGTTAAGCCGCCGATCGAGGTCGCCGTCAGAGCGATGGTATGCGCAGTTTGCGTTGCGTCCAAACCGAGCAGACGCGCGGCTGCCGCAGCGCCGCCAAACGCGGCGCCCATGCAGCCATGATGTCCTCGGTAGTTGAAGCGCGGCATGATTGCTTCGCCGATACGGCCAGCTGCTTCGTAACCGAGAACGATTGCGGCCAGAATATCCTTACCGTTAGCGCCGGTTCGTTCCGCGACGGCCAGTGCTGTTGCTGTAAGCGGAGTACCGGCATGCACGATATTACGCAGATCGCTATCATCTGAGGCTGCTGCATCGCTCATCATTGCGTTGACGCGGGCGGCGCTGACGATTGGTAATTTAGGGTTGTCGTTAAACCATATTGATGCATCGGGCCGCCCACCCTGATCTTGGGCGAGACCGCGTATGATCGCGGCGGATTCGATATTAATACCACAGGCTGCGCTTGCGATGGTGCTGGCCACGATCATCCCAGCATGGTCGACCGCTTGCTCGGGCAGTTCTTCGTATTCAGTTTTGATCAGAAACGCAGCGAGGGTTTCTGCAACAGTCATGTGGCGGTCCTTCCAAAAAAAGCGGAAAAAGCTGAAGAGATTATACTCCAATTATTTTTTGCGCGACTTCGATTGTTGATAGCTTGCAATTCTTCAGCTGAATAGGAAGTGCCGGTTGAGAAAAATTGATCAACTTCGCATTATTGATAAGCCTTAATTGCGTCAACCTAATCCCTTCTATTGAGTTGAGATCATGCCGAAATTGCGCTGTGCTGCAGACCCTCGACGAAACGGGCTAATCTATCTAAACGCGGCAAGACATCGTCCTTAGTTGCTGCTTTGAGACCAAAAATACAGCGGTTTACGCCGGAGTTTGCCAGTGTTTCGATGGCATCAGGATCACGCGGCGTACCGAATGTGGTAATTGGGTAGGAGGCATGCCCAGCATCCTTGGCCAAATTGCTAAGTTCCAATATGCGTGCGGTCTTCAAGTCAAACTGATTGTTTGCTTCGGCCAACATTGGGATCCAAGCGTCACCATAGCGCAAGACACGTTTGAAAGTTCCGGGCGCATCGCCGCCGACGAAAATTGGTGGATAGGGTTTCTGTAAGGGTTTGGGCCAGGACCAGATCTTCTCAAACTTAACAAATTCGCCGTCATAGCTCGCTTCCTCCTGGGTCCAGATTGCTTGCATCGCCTCGATACGCTCGCGCACGATTTTCCAGCGTCGATTCCAAGGTAGGCCGTGGTTTTCGAATTCCTCAACGTTCCAGCCACCGCCAACGCCGAAATCAAAACGGCCGTTGGATACCTGGTCCAGGCTGGCAACCTCTTTAGCGGTAATAATTGGATCGCGTTCCGCGACTAGGCAGACGCCGGCGCCGATACGTATCCGGTTTGTTACCGCTGCTGCTGCTGTGAGGGCCACAAACATGTCTAGGTTGTGGGAATAGTCGGTTGGAAGTTCGCCTCCAACACGAAAAGGCGATTTTCGGCTGACTGGAATATGCGTGTGGTCGGGAATGAACAGTGCATCGAAATTTCGTTCTTCGACCGCGACGGCGAGGTCTGTAACCGATATCGAATAATCTGTCGCGAACATACAAATGCCATATTCCATTGCCGCCTCCGTTCGTGTTTTGTCTATTCGACGTTATGACAATAAAGTAATGAGGCAAAGAGATTGCCAGAATAGGAAGAAGCATGCCGATCATCGCACATGATTGGATCACCCATCACGCGCGCATCTCGCCGGAACGCGAGGCTATCCACGATCTCGCATCAGGACGCCGCTTTTCTTATAAACAGTTCGATACCCGCATCACTCAACTTGCCCTATATCTGCGATCCCTGAGTGTTGGCGAAGGCGATCGGGTAGCGGTTTTAAGTCACAATGATTCAGACGTCTTTGAAATTCAATTTGCCTGCTCCCGGCTGGGGGCAATCTTTTTGCCACTTAATTGGCGCCTTGCCGTGTCGGAACTCGAGTTCATATCCAAAGATGCGACGCCAATGGTTTTGTTTTACGGCAAAGAGTTCGCAGTGAATGCGGTGCGGGTGGCAGAGTTGGCCGATATTGCCAAAACGATCGAACTCGCCAATGGCGATGACAGTGCTTACGAAACTGGTATAGCGGCGGCGGTAGGCCAACTTCCACAGCGCCGTAATCTCCCGAGTGACGTCTGGACGATCATGTACACCTCTGGCACAACAGGACGGCCAAAAGGAGCAATAATTACCTATGAAATGTGTGTGTTCAACGCAGTAAACTGCTCGATCGCGGTTGAACTAACTCAGCAGTCTAAGAACTTAGTATTTCTTCCCACATTTCATACTGGCGGGCTTAACGTTTATGCCAATCCGGTCTTTCATACCGGCGGGACGAATGTAGTGATGCGCGTGTTCGATCCAGATAAATTTTGTGCCCTGCTGAGCGATAAGGAGTTGCTTCTCACTCACGCGCTAGGGGTACCGACAAACTTTCTCATGCTTGCAGAAACAGAAAGTTTCAAAGACGCTGACTTCTCGAACATTGTTAGTCTTGGGATCGGCGGCGCGGCGGCGCCGCTGGCCTTGATTGAGTTGTTCGGCACAAAAGGACTAAAGCTGCAGCAGCTCTGGGGTATGACTGAAACCGGCCCGCTGGGCTTAATTCTTAGTGCCGACAAGGCACTGGATAAAGTGGGTTCATCGGGTCTTCCGCCACTCTATACCGAATTGCGAATTATCAATGACGACGGAAAAGATGTTTCGCAGGGCGAGACGGGTGAATTGCTGATCCGAGGACCAAACGTGACACCGGGCTATTGGAACCGGTCTGCACTAAATGCGGAAATATTCACTGACGACGGATATTTTCACACTGGCGATGCGGCACGCCAGGACCTGGACGGCTACTACTACGTCGTCGACCGTTATAAGGACATGTTTATCTCTGGCGGTGAAAACGTTTATCCAGTCGAGATCGAGAACGTGATCTACGAATTGGATGGTGTATTGGAGAATGCGGTCGTTGGTATCCCTCAGCACAAATGGGGCGAAGTCGGGCGCGCTTATGTCGTCCTAAAAGAAGGTGCCAATCTGGATGAAGCCGCAATTGTCGACCATTGTTCCTCGCAACTAGCCCGTTTCAAGGTGCCTAAAGAGGTCCGCCTGATGGACGAACTACCCCATAATGCGACTGGCAAAATACTGAAACACGAGTTACCCCGGGAGTAGCATTCTCACGGTAGACTTAAGAACATTTATAGCTGTCGTTTACGGGGCATGTGCCTTAGTAGGCGACGATTTAAATATCACGTTGGCTGCTATTGTTCGGTATTAGCGATCTAGCTTGAAGATAATAAAAGGCCTTCTTTCTGCAGTTTCCCTACATTTGGCGTTCGATTGTTCCCGGCATCGGTTACTCTCGCGGATCCAGCGCGTTCTAGTCACCCTTTCGCCGGGTCCATTCGGTCAGCAACTTGTAGCCGATACCGAGTGCCACTGGCCCCACAAACAATCCGATAATACCAAAGGACAGGGTGCCACCGATGACCCCAATAAAAATCACGATCATCGGTGTATCAAGGCCACGAGAGACGAGTATTGGTTTGAGTGCGGTGTCGAGAAAACTGACCGGGATAATCCAGGCTGTGAACAAAATCGCCGGTAGAAGTTCGACCGTCCAGAAGACGTATCCAATCACCGGAACGACTATGATCAAAGGACCGATTTGTATGGCGGAAAAGAACAGCACAAGAAACGCGAGAAGGCCTGCCGCAGGAACGTCAATCGCCAGGAAGGCCATACCGGATAATAGACCTTGCAATAGGGCGATGCCCATGATGCCTATCGCAACATTTCGGATTGTCGCGCCGGCTAGGTTGACTAGATAGGCACCATTTTCTTCTGTCACCTTGTCGGCAAAGGCTAAGATGGCTTTCTGCGCGCTGGATGCGTTGGGTAACAATAGGCCGGTGATAAGCACTGCGAACACGAACTGGAGGAAGCCGCCGCCCAGCCCGGTGGCGAGATCGAGCATCCAGCGGCCTGCATTCTCCAAATAGCTTGCCTGCTCTGATATCGCGTACTCAAGGTCGGTGGCGGCAAGTGTCCAGAAATTGTAAATCGGTTCGCCCAAGAAAGGCCAACTTATGATCGCAAGCGGCGGTGCCGGGATTTCGATTGCACCAGATTGTAATCGAGTTGCAACGTCCTGAAGGTTTTCGACCAACTTTGCAGCTAGGATACCGACAGGCCCAAGCAGAAGAACCAAGGTTAGGACCGTAATTAATGCCGCAGCCCAATTTGGGTGCCCGCGCAGCAATTGGGAAATCTTCGTAAACCCGCCATAAAGGGCAATGGCTAGGATAACGCCCCATAGAACCGGCAGAATGAACGGTGCCATGATTTGAAAACACAGCAGTATCAGTAGGGCGATGAGGCCCAATTTGATCGCTAATTCGAACGGACCGGGAGGGGTCGAAGAAGAAGGCGATGGAGATTGGTCTGACGGCAATGGCAGCCTCCGGAAGTGCCGGTCTACGTTACGAGTATTGGTGTCTACATCAAAGCCCAAAACTTATGCGCGCTGGAACATGACAAGTCTATCGTCCTCCACCATCAACGGGGTGCCAAAGCCTTCAGATTGTGCAATTAGGTTTTGTACTGTCGCCGTTTCTTCGGCAGGACGCCGCAAAATCGTTTCGTTTTTTGGAGTACGGCGGACTAGATGGAGATTGACCTCAACAATGCCGTCCGTGTCCGATTTGATCGTTGCGAAATAACCGATCCAGTGCAAATGGGCGTCACTGTGCCCCAGGTTGAACGTTAGATTGCAGGCGCCATAGAAAATTGGTTTGCCTTTATAAAGTTCTGTGCCAAGCGCAAAATGCGGTCCGTGGCCTATTACCGCATCAGCTCCAGAATCGATCGCAGCGTGGGCAATTTCAATTTGGTAGTCGAGAATTTCGGTCTTGTAGCCCCAGTGATGTGACGCGACGAGGAAGTCCAGGTCTTCCGACAGTGTTGCAATCTCCGCACGATAATCTGCAAGCTGCTGTGGGTCGGTCCATGTCAGTATTTCTGGCGGCAGACCGGGACGGTTTGGCGCGAGATCATCCTGAAGTGGACGATATGCTGTGTGTCCTTTCAGAATTGCAACGCCAGGCGAGTCGTTTGTTGCCTGCTGGTTCTTGGGCCAATAGGCGGAAGTACGTTGGACGAACCCATACCTGAATCCATCCTTTTCGACTAACGCTGGCGCGTATGCAGCCGCGTGGTTGGCTCCAGAACCGGTATGTCTGATGCCCAATGCGTCGAGGCGCGCCAATGACGCGATTATCGCCTCTTCGCCATAGGTGACATTATTTGCAGTTCCGACTGCATCGAAGCCAGCAGAAACAAGTGCTTCGGCGGCGATTGGTGGTGCATAGAAGCCTTCCCGCTTCGCTGGGTCGTGGTCCGGTTTATCGAAGAAGCAACATTCGAGATTGCCAAAGACGATGTCTGCGCTACGGGTAATTTTATTAATTTTGGCAAACGGAACCGAAGGGTCGGTAACGCCAGTAAAGTTCATATCGCCAGTAAGGATAAGTGTTTGCGTCATTCTATTGTCTCCGCATCGGCGTCGCCGACACTATCTTAGAAAGTGAGGGTACTTTGGCAAAATTAACAAAAGGCCATAATTGTTAGTCGATAGAAGTGATTTAAAAGTCGAATACTTACCTTTAATTATTTATATTCAATAAAACATATGCTAATCGTTGAGATGTATTGATCAAAAGATCTCAATTTCTCTCGTAGAGAGTCGAAATTTTGGTGCGATTTAACAGCAAATACTGCTGTACAGAACCCTGTTAAATTCCTGACAGGCTTTTGGCAGATTACTACTCGGGTTGAAGGAAGTGATACTTAATGTCGTTTAGTCTGGTTAGCGATAGCTTTCGCGCTCCGGAACCTCATGATCCTTGGTCGCTGAAAGTAAGAAGGCGCAGTTACCAAAAGATACTGGTAATGCGATCCCAAATTAATTTCTATTACTTTTGGGAAAAACGCTGGTTCTTCGTCGCAATACTAGTTGGTGCCATACTTTTAACGCTACCTCAGCCGGAGGGTTTGACCAGGGAGGGACAAATTGTCCTGACTATGTCAATAGTCGCAATTATCCTCTTTGTGACTGAACCTGTACCGTTACCGACAGTGGCACTCTTGATAATTGTTGGGCAGGTAACGCTATTGGGACTGGATTCGACGGCCGTCGCCAAAACCCTCATGACGGATTCTGTCCTTTTTATTATGGGTTCGCTCATGCTTGCAGTCGCAGTGGTCAAGCAAAAGCTCGATAAACGCATAGCATGGCTGATTGTCCGAATTACAGGCACTCGAACTTCGCGTATTTGTTTCGGGATCTCTGTGGTATCTGGTTTGTTGGCTTCTTTTGTCGGCGAACACACGGTAGCGGCAATGATGTTGCCGGTTGGTATCACTTTAATCTCGCTGACATCAGATGATCCTAGGAAAGTTCGCGGCCTGGCGGCCGTTTTACTGTTCTCAATTTGCTATGGATGTTCAGTGGCAGGTATTGGAACACCTTCCGGTGGTGCCCGTAACGCGATCATGATTGGATATTGGAAGGAATTTTTCTTTGATCCGACGAACCCAGAAACACGCAAATTTCTTGTGGACTATCTCACCTGGATTACCTTCGCCTATCCTGTATTTCTTATACAACTGCCACTTGTCACATTTATTTTGTTACGTACCTTCCGTCCAGAATACTTAAATCTGTCACGAGCCGTTACGAAACTGCGCCAACAGATTATTGTTGAAGGCCCTATGAAGCCGAGCGATTGGTTGTCGATTATATTTTTTCTATTAATTTTAGTTGGTTGGATCACTCTTTCCAGCGATTACGGAATGGGGACCGTTGCGGTGTCCGGTGCGGCAGTTTTTCTGATTGTTGGATTGGTTAAGTGGGAAGACGTTAATAACGGTGTGAACTGGGGTGTCGTTTTGCTTTACGCCGCCGCGATTTCGCTTGGCGTTCAAATGAAGGACACTGGCGCTGCACTATGGGTTGCGGAGAGTTTCCTTGGCTTTCTATCGCCGTTTGGTGCAGGTGAGGGCATTGGGCTTTGGGCGGCGGTATCCGCTTTGACGACCTTAGTTACGAACACGATGTCGAATGGTGCTGCCGTCGCCGTGTTAGGCCCAATTGTTCTTAACTTAGCCTCTGCGGCAAATGAAAGTCCCATCGTGCTCGGCTTTATTACAGCGATTTCATCCGCATTCGCTTATCTAACCGTTGTTGGTACGCCGGCTTGCACAATTGTTTATGCTTCTGGCTATCTGAAAGCGACTGATTTTCTAATTGTTGGCTGGCGAATGGTGCTGATGTCGATAGTCATGATGATGCTAGCAGCATCCTTGTACTGGCCATTGCTTGGGGTGTAATGCATCGTGCTCGGTTTTAAAAAGCTCCGTGATGATAAGGTTTTCCAGGAAGAACTTGAGGTAGTCAGGGCCGAGCGCCGTAACCGATTTCGGATGCTCGTGTGCATCGATGGATCGGACGCTTCATATGAGGGCTTGCGCTTTGCGAAAAAGCTAGCCGAAAAAGAAGATTGCGACATTATTCTCCTCTATGTGCGTACCATAGACCAGGGCTTACGAACCGGTGGGCTACAAGTCCGAGTCGCTCGAGAAAATATGCTCGACTGGGGCCTGGAACTTCCCGGTATTAATTATCTGAAACGTGGACTGGATATGATTGTCGCCAACGATGATATCGAGGAACACTGGAGCACGAAAATAGCCCATACTGATACTTGGGGTGATCCGCTGGGCGATAATAAGGTTGAATATAAGCATGAGTGCGGTAAGAGCATCGTCTTGAAGCTTAAGACGGCACCAGATGCTGCAAGCGGTATCCTCGATCAATACGAACTCGGGCCTTACAATTTGATAATTATGGGGGCACCGACCAATTGGCGGGGAGAGTTGCGTTCTTTGTTCCATACTGGTGTGGCGCAAAAGGTCGCGGTGCTCGCTCAATGTTCAGTAATGGTTGCGCGGGGCAACGGCGGAAGTGACAAAAAAGGTCATTTAATTTGTACCGACGGCAGGAAAAATTCGCTCGATGCGATGCGGCGTGATGCTGTTTTTGCACAAATCAGTGGTGACCCCATCACGTTATTCGCCGTAGCACGCGAGAGAAACGAATTGCCGATGGCAGAGCGGGTCCTCAAAAGGGCGACCGGCATGTTGGAAAAAATGGACATTGCAGTTTCTGATGCGCGTATAGGCATCGGAGACCCAGCAACTGAAATTGTGAAGGTCGGGAATGAATATTCGCTAATAGCAGTCGCAGACTCTGGAAAGGCGTGGTATCGCCGCTATTTGGCTAAGAATATCTCCTATAGCGTTATGGGTAACGCCAAAGCAACAGTATTGAAGGTTCGCTAAAGCTTCCAATTTATCTATCGTTGAATTCTTTTACATATAAATTTTGGCCCTCAGAAACAGATACTATGCACTAGAAGCGCGCCCGACGTCCTATGACTTTTGTGCAGAAATAAAACGCCTTTATTTGACACGTCTACTTTTGAACTATGAGGGCACCTCAATCGAGCGTGCATTTAATAGGCATTAGGTACTGGTATTCCCAATTCAAATTCTAGATGCACAGTTATTAGCCCAGTTTTTCCTATTTCGGTCCATTGTTACGTCACATACAAAAAGCATTTAGGGCGGCCTGATTATCCGCTCGATGAGCCGCGTATCATGTATCGCGGTACTATCGGCTATAGTGCTATCGAAGCGATCTTGGTTAAAGTAGCGAAGTAAGAGCAGGAGAGGTGCATGGCCCCCAAGATCGGGTACTTTTTGGAAATATTGAGTGAGAGCCCCAGTACGTATCCAGGGTGCTAAGGGCTTTATCGGTTGCCGGCGCTGGCCTTGTGCTGGTCCCAGTCGTTGTGACGGCTATGAATTTTCTGAACGGATGGTGTTGATAATCTGGGAGGAGATCTTTAAGCGGCTGTCTTGTATTGGGATCGTTGGCACTCCAAAGCAGGTCTATTCCTATTGCATCCGAAGGGTGCGGTTTTTCCCCGCAGAGGTTCGCGTTTAAACTGATAAGAGGACCTACATGTTGCAGTTTTACTATAATCTCGGGCCCAACCCGATGAAGGTCGCGCTCTTCCTGGAAGAGGTAGCGCTTGACTACGAGGCAATCCCCATCGACACCCGCAAAGGTGAGCAATTTACGGCAGATTATCTGGCGATTAATCCGAACGCCAAAGCACCTAGCCTGGTCGATGGTGAGACGGTGTTGTTCGACAGCAACGCGATCCTACTCTACCTAGCGGAAAAGACGGGTCAGTTTTTACCTCCCGATCGTGGTCAGCTATTGTCTTGGCTGATGTTCGTCGCCAGTGGCGTTGGCCCTTATTCCGGCCAGTCAGTTCATTTCCAGGCCTATGCGCCGGAAACGTTGCCCTATGCGATCAACCGGTATCGGTTCGAAGCGCAGCGACACTACAGTATTCTCGACGACCGGTTGGCGAAACGGCCTTACATAATGGGTGAAGAATATTCCCTGATCGACATGGCCGTATGGGGCTGGGCGAGGCTGATGCCCCGGGTTATTGATGCGACCGCCTGGAATGATTTGCGAAACCTGAAGCGTCTGGTGGATGAGATTTCGTTGCGTCCCGCCGTCAAACGCGTCACCGAATTGATGGCAAAGCACACCTTCAAGACGGAACAGGATGAGGAGGCTAATCACAATATGTTCCCGTCTAACACCAGTTATACCGGATAGGCGTACGGCCCACTTTTTGCGCTGTGGCGCATCGGTGCCATAATTCTAGTTACTGAATTCATTGCGAGGGGGGAAATACCATGGGTCGTGCTGCACGGTTACGAGAAATGATGGAACGGGGGTTGGTGCTGGCCCCTGGTGTTTACAATGCTCTGTTCGCTAAGGCGGTGGAGAGCACCGGCTTCGAAGCGGTCTACGTGACTGGGTTTGGAACAGCGGCGCGCTACGGGTATCCAGATGTCGGGCTGATAACTCAGAGCGAGATGTCGCAAAATCTGCGGCATATCTGCCGTGCTACAGAGTTGCCGGTCGTTGCTGACGCCGACACTGGGTATGGCAATATCATCAATGTGCGCCGCACGGTGCGGGAATATGAACGTGCCGGTGTCGCAGGTTTCCATATCGAGGATCAAGTTTTTCCCAAGAAATGCGGTTTCATGGAAGGCAAAGCAGTCATCCCGATGGAAGAACATGTTCAGAAGGTTAAGGCAGCCCTTGATGCCCGCGCTAATCCCGATACGGTGATCATTGCAAGGACTGACGCGTTGGCGCCCAATGGTTGGGAGGACGCATTGGCCCGGGCTCGTGCCTATCGCGAGGCCGGCGCTGATTTAATATTTGTAGATGGCATCCGAACATTGGATGAATTGGATATCTACAGCAAGGAGCTAGCGCTGAAAGGTATTCCCTGCCTCTACAATGGCGGTCTTGTTGCGGCTGAGGATGCGCAGCGAATGGGTTTCAAAATACAAATTCTCGCCGGCCTTTCGTTGGCCGCGGTTTTCAAGAGCGCGACGGCAGCAATGCAGGAACTGAATGCTAGCGGGATCACTCGGCAGACGGTGGCGCAGTTTGGTCCACCTGAAGAAGGTGAGACAGTAAACGATATTTTAGGCGTACCAGAGGTCTACGAACTCGAGCAACGCTACGACATCAAAGGGGAGACGGCACAATGACCCATCCCGGTGCGAAACTTCGTGTGGCCATGGCAGATGGTATGGTCCTAGCGCCTTTCGTCTATGACGGCTTCACCGCGCGGATCGCAGCGAGCCAGGGAGCTCAGGCGGTCTATATGACTGGCCACGGTACTTCGGCTCAAATTGGGCTACCCGATGTGGGGCTTACCAGCATGGCCGAGATGGTCGCTAATCTAGGCTACATAGTGAACGCGGTTGACGTGCCAGTCGTAGCCGATGCTGACACTGGCTACGGAAACGCAATCAATGCGCAGCGTACGGTGCGCGAATACGAGGCGGCAGGCGCTGCGGCGATGCATTTGGAGGATCAAGTTTTTCCGAAGCGCTGCGGATTTTTCGAGGGCAAGGAATGCGTGCCGATGGAAGAACATGTCCAAAAAATCCGCGCAGCGCTGGATGCGCGGGTTGATCCTGATATGGTGATCATCGCACGGACAGATGCAGTGGCACCGAACGGCTGGGACGACGCGATCCGACGCGCCGAAGCCTATCGTTTGGCCGGAGCAGATCTGGTTTTTGTTGATGGGATTAAGACGCTCGACGACCTTGACATCTACACCACTCGGCTTGTCGAGCAAGGGATACCCTGCCTCTACAACGGACAGTTGCAGCCGGTGCCCGAAGTCGCATCAAGAGGCTTCAAGGTCATGATCACCGGCGGTGGGCACGCACTCTCGTACGCTGCGGTTCGCCAAGCACTACTTGACCTTAAAGGTGGTGGTGGCATCGGTGAGCCGCGCGACACAGAGCGGTTTAACGCGACGACCAGCTTGCTCGGATTACCGGAAATTTATGAGTTGGAGCAACGCTACGCAACCGAGAACGCATAGGAGTTTACCATGGGTATGACTATTGCGGAAAAGGTCCTCGCGGCGCATGCCGGCGCGAGTTCTGTCAAGCCGGGTCAGTATGTCTGGTGCAAGGTGGATGCGACCAGTGGACACCGGCTTGCCGATCTGGAAGACCTCGGCGTCGACAAGGTCTGGGACAAAGACAAGGTATTCATGGTAGATGACCACCAGGCGCCACCACCTACTATCGCGGCTGCTAACAAGGTTCAGAATTTGCGCCGACTAATCAAAAAATACGACATTACGAATTTTTTCGAATATGGCCGTGGCGGCATTTTGCACCAGGTTTTTGCCGAGAACGGCATGTACGCGCCAGGCGAGCTGATCGCCCAGTGTGACTCCCATTCGACTGCGGGCGGCGTATTTAATGCCTGCGTGACTAACGCCAATCTGGATGCGGTGCATGTACTTGCATTTGGCGAGTTGTGGTTCCGGGTGCCAGAATCGGTGCGCGTCGTGCTTAACGGTACCTTGCCGGGCTGGTGTGTTGGTAAGGATGTAATTCTCAAGGTTGCGAGCGAGCTGGGTACGGACTTTGGCCTCTATAAATCAGTTGAGTATGTAGGGCCGGTCGCCAGTCAAATGACCATTGCTCAGCGCTGGACGGTTTCCAATATGGGGGTCGAAGTGGGTGCGAAGTTTGCCTTATTCGAAGGCGATGAGAAGACCGACGCGTTTCTCGAAGGTCGTGTCGACCGTCCCTATGAACACGTCCGTGGTGATGACGACGCATCCTATGCGGCCGAGTATGAGTTTGATCTTAGCGATCTAACGCCAATGGTCGCACGACCCGGCGATCCCGGAAACGGCGTGCCAGTAGAAGGCGTGCAGGGTGAGAAGGTAAAGATTAACCAAGCATTTCTCGGGTCCTGTACCAATGCGCGGCTCGAGGATCTGGAAGTTGCAGCGAAAATCCTGGATGGCAAGAAAGTACATCCGGATGTCCGCATGCTCGTCAGTCCATCTTCCCAAGCCGTGTTCGGGGAGGCCTTGAAAGCTGGATATTTAGAAACGCTGCTCAATGCTGGTGCGCTTGTCGAGCATTCCACCTGCGGTCCTTGCTATGGTGGGCATCTGGGTGTTCTGGGAGATGGGGAAACTTGCATTTCAAGCAGCAACCGTAACTTCAAGGGCCGCATGGGTAGCCCATTATCGCATGTTTGGTTGGCGAGCCCGGCGACGGTCGCCGCATCGGCGTTGGCGGGCGAGATCGTCGACCCTCGCGAATTTCTCTAGGAGGGAAGGTCGATGGAAACAATTCGAACCGGAAAGGTCTGGAAATTTGGCGACCGCATCAGTACAGACTTCATGATGCCGGGACACAGAGTGCTTGCGAATCCTGATCTGACCGTTGAGGAGGCTGCAAAATTTTGTATGGAGGCAAACCGGCCGGGGTGGGCCGAAAATGAGGTGTTGCCAGGTGACATTATTGTTGCCGGTATTAATTTTGGTTGTGGCTCAAGCCGCAATGGTTCGCAGTCGCTGAATGCACTTGGGATAGCCGTTGTTTTAGCCGAATCTGTTTCGCGTATTCATCTGCGAAATGCAGTGAATACTGGCTTGCCGACGTTAGTCGCGCCTGGAATTACAAATTTTGTGGATGAAGGGCAGCGGCTGGAAGTTAATATCGTCACAGGCGCAATCAAGAACCTTAATACTAACGATTTGCTTCAGGCCGAGGCGTGGGAGGAAGGATCGCCACCCTACGATATCCTTATGGCTGGCGGTCTTGATGCTTACATGCGGGCTAAGGTTCGGGAGCGAGGGCTGGTCGCAGGATAAATTGGGGGATAGGTGAGCGTTATTTTGTGATAGTTTGCGGATTTAAATTTAGCACCCGTACGCAAGATGCAAAGGCAGAAACTGTCGCTGTCGTGATGCGCTGCTAACTCGTACGGCGCACAACGAGTATGCGGTATAAATTTGCTGTCATCGGATTGTGGCCCATGTTGGGTCATGGCACTTTTCAAAGTGAAATATAGCGATGCTGAGTGAATACGAGTTAGCTAAATACAAACGCGTTGGATACCTATACCCACGCTCCGCCGTCTCGGCTGCCAATGCGGCTGACATGAAAATAGCGCTGGATGCTTATATCGATCGATTCGGACCCGCGGCACGGGGCAAGGGCATGATGACCAAACGGCCCCACATTGTGCTGCGCTGGGTCGCCGAACTAGCAAGATATGACGCCATTGTCGATGCGGTCGAGGATATCATTGGACCGGATATCCTGTGCTGGAGCTCCGCCTTTTTTACCAAGGAAGCGCACTCGAAGCGCTTCGTCTCTTGGCATCAGGACGCTAACTATTGGGGCCTTAGTAGTGCGAAGGTGGTCAGCGCTTGGGTTGCCTTGACGCCGGCAACAGTGAGTAATGGTTGTATGCGTTTCTTGCCAGGTTCTCATCATGAACTACACACACACGAAGACATCATAGATGAGGTCAACATGCTTTCGCGAGGGCAGACCATGGCCGATGGTGTCACCGAGGACACAGCTGTTGATGTGATTTTGGAAGCCGGCGAATTTGCCTTGTTCCATGTCAACATGGCGCATTCCTCGAGGCCGAATGGCTCGGCTGATGACCGGGTTGGCGTAGTATTTCGTTATGTCGCTGGCGACGTTTTTCAGACCAAAGCCGATAGCGATAGCGCTAGCTTGATCCGTGGTCGTGACCGCGCTGGTTTTTTTGAGAAAGAACCAATCCCAGCATTCGACCTGGATCCGGAATGTTTGGCATTTCACAAGCGGGTATGCGGTGCTCGGGATCAGGTATATTTTGGCGGCTAGGCGGTTTCTGCGATGCAATTGGCGACGAGGTCTCCAACCTCAGAAAGGTCGCAGATTAACCTAACTTGATCGACTATGGCGGCGATGTTGGATTCAGGGAGCACTCGGGCGGCATTATCGCGAAATTTTTCGATTATCTGTCTCGGGGTCATCGGGTTTACGTCGCTGCCCCAGCTGTCCTCAACGATCCTTTCCAACTGTCGCCCGTCCTTGGTGTCAACCTTAACCCAGCCCTTGAAACGCACCGCGGTCGACGCACTAGGATCGACGACGTGCACGATCTTTTTCGCCAGTGCTAAGAGTTCGGGATCGTGGATATTGTCATCAGAAAATGCCTCGACGCCAAGGCGACCGAACGTGAGAGCTGCAGCGATCGTGAATGGGAAGCTGAATTTGGCGTGGTAATCCGTCTTTGGCTGCAGTTTGATGTCGCGCGGTTCGCACATGATTGGGATCATCCAATCGGCGATTGGGCAGGTTATGGCTTCAACCTGGTTAGCGCGCAGCCCTTCCTCGTCATAGAGCTGGAGGATGCAGTCGAGGAAGCCATGTGCCACATGGCCGCAGGGGTAGGGCTTGAATGATGCCGTAGGGTATTCCCAACGGCTGCCAAGTGCGTCTAGCAACCGTTCTGGATATTGTTTGCCGGAGGCTGCATATATTTTATAGAACCCCTGAATGCCCTCCAGCACTTCGTTGGGGCCAGTAAAACCGGCTTGTGCCAGTTTTGCGGCGATAACAGCTGCATGTGCTGACCAGCCGACATGGAACTGCTTGGTCCAAGTTCCGTCATTGAAGCATTGCAAGATGCCGGACGACTGACTGCCAGCGATCCCTAAGGCATTGGCCGTTTGTTGGGCATCAAGGTTTAGCATTTTAGCAGCCGTCCCAGTGGCAGCGAAGGTGCCAACCACAGCGGTCGCATGATATCCCTGTTGGTGAAACAGTTTTGGGGCGACACTCCCAATCCGGCAGCCGATTTCGGCACCGGCGACGACGGCCGTGAGTAAAGCGGTTCCGGACGCCTGCAACATCTCCCCCAACGTGAGGGCCGTTGTAACTACCGGCGCGGATATATGGACGACGGACCCCAGATGAGTATCGTCATAATCGAGTGCGTGCGCCATGGTGCCGTTGACGAGCGCTGCCCCAGCCGCCTCCGCGGGATCACCAAACCCTAGAATGTGGCACGCGTCCCCTGGGGCTATCGCGAGTGCTCCATTTCGCATGACCCGGCTGCTTTCGAGAGTGCTGGCCGCAAGGGTCGTGCCAAGGATGTCGAGGATGCGCAATTTTGCGTCCTCTCGTACGGTCTCTGGCAGATCGTCGTAGTTTAGCCCGTAGATCCATTGCGCTAGACTTTCGCTATAGCTTGGCTGTGTCATATTCCTCTCCGGCAAGTTTTCATTATAGTCATGGGGCGATACTCTCTGGAAATTGCGTGCACTGCCTGTGATGATGTCCGCAGCGGATTAGGAGATAGTAAATGTCCAAGGGATTGCTTATCGCTTCTTTTGATTTCTCGGGTGCGCAAGCTGACGAATTTCATGACTGGTATGATCTAGAGCATATTCCGGAGCGTGAAGCGGTCCCCGGTTTTGGAGCCTGCGAACGCTGGATCGGTGACGAAAATCCAAACTTTTCGATCGCGACCTACGATCTTGATGCCGCCGAGGTGCTGCAGAGCAGCGCCTATGAGGCTATTGCCGGTGCCAACTTAACCGTTTGGTCAAAACGGGTGACAGCCAAGTGTCAGCGGCTGCTGCGCTTTGAGGGCTCGCAAATCAATCCAGGAGACGCTGTTGCGCCGGAGGGCGCAGGCGGTTTACTGCTCAATGCAATGAATGTGGCGTCGGAAGCAGAAGATGATTTCAACGCTTGGTACGACGAGGAACACCTGCCGGCGTTGACTGATGTACCCGGCACGCTGTCGGCGCGGCGATACCGCTCCGTTGCAGAAGGCGAGGGAGTTCGACGCTACGTTGCGATCTATCACCTAGCGTCACCAGAGGTTACACGGGGCAACGCTTGGAAGGTCGCTGTTGATACACCATGGAGCGCTCGCATCAGGCCTTACTTCCGTGACCATCTCCGAATTTTAACGAAGCGGTATGTCCGTTAATTTTGACGTTGCAAATGGGCAAGACTGTCCACTAAGAGATAGAATCGTAGAAAGATCGAAATCTCAGTATCGGTTGTTGGACAGCGGGGAATTCTAACCATTCCTGTAATTGGGCGTGGCGACGGACGTCGCAGTGCCGCAGGTCGCCAGCAAGCCAATGTTGCGGCTCTGCCAGGCAAATGCTCGCCTCTTTTCCGTAAGCTATTTGTTTACCCACGATTAAGACTATTGGTGGGACTGGCTGGCGGCGGCTGGCTAGTCCAAGGAGGGAGTCATTTGCGGTCCTTTGTATTGGATCGCTGGGGTAGTTACTTCGTTAAGATTAACTTGCCGCGGCGGGTCAGTCGTAATGAATATACCGCGCCATCATGATCGATTAGCAATTGTTTGTGCCCGGAAAGCAGCATTTGGCTGGATGTTCTAGGGATAGGTGGGTTTTTTAGCGTAAGTGTTGCGCTTCTTTGCATATCTTCCCTAGCATTCTGATATTTTCTAGTTGTGAATAATAATCATTATTAATAAGGTGTCAAGTTCACTACTTATGAATTTGGGGCACTAAAGTAGGTGAGGTGGTGTTTCGTTGCCCAGAATTTGATCTACAGAGGAAATTGGTGGTCAGGGCCTTAGATGGTCCCTTAGACAAAAGAGCCTCGGTTACGAAAAAGGCCTGTGTATTTTAACGTCCCTGCCAATTCGGAGGACGTTTTTCAGCGAAGGCACGTGGCCCCTCCAGGGCGTCTTCAGAGTTTTCGCGTAGCCGGTTTGATTCGTACTGGGTGTAGTAGGCTTGTGCCAACGGATAGTCCAAGCCGCGCATGGTAGCCTCCTTGGTGGCCCGGACGGCCAATGGCGCGCAGCGCAGTATATCGGAAACCCACGAATTAACCGCTTCGTCCAGCTTGCCGATAGGTACGACCTCGTTAATCAGCCCAAGTTGATACGCCCGGTTAGCTGGAATATGCCGGCCAGTTAGCATGTATCCCATTGCAGGCTTTAGTCCAATTTGCCGAGGGAGTCGATGTACGCCGGCGGATCCCGCGATTAAGCCGCGCTTTGGTTCCGGTAGGCCGAATTCGGCGTGTTCGGCGGCGACGATGATGTCGCAGGCGAGCGCTTGTTCCAATCCGCCGCCCAGCGCAAAACCATTGACCCTTGCGATGATCGGTTTCGAAAAGTGCCAGCGCTCAATCAGGCTGGTTGTCTCCTCGGCAAGTTTCTGCCATTGGCCTCGCTGCTCCGGACTAGCGTCACGTTCGCGTGCCCGGTGCTTTAAATCGGCGCCGGCAGAAAAGGCGCGTTCGCCGGCACCCGTCACAACTGCGAGCCAGATATTATCGTTATTCTCGACCTCGTCCCAATGCTGTGAGAGTTCCCACCGCAGTTCCGGATTGAGCGAGTTCATAGCCGCAGGCCGGTTCAGCGTAATCCGTGCCACATGACCATCAACTTCGAATTTTGATACGGATTGATGCTTATCGCCCATAATGGATCCCTTGCGTTGACCCCGAAAACTTTCAGAGCCTATGACGGGTGTACAACACAGGCAATTAATTCTGTTCTACCAATGCCAAGTTCAAGAAATTGGCGATGATAGCTTGTGTAGGGTAGTAAAATTGAATGCAACTGGCCTCAATATTATCTATTTCTCTATGCTGGGCCTCATTCTGCCGCTGAGGCCAACGGCTCAGGCAATTCAATTACGCCAGAGCGGAGGAGGTCTTTGATCTCCGCATCATTGTAGCCGAACTCGGCCAATACTTCGGCACTATGCTCACCCAATCGTGGTGCTGCGCGGCGAACGCTTGCAGGCGATTTAGATAGTTTGACTGCTGGTCCAAGCGTTTCGATTTTACCCACTGTACTGTGATTGACCTCGACCACCATATTCCGGTGGCGGGTCTGTTCGTCGGCAAACATTTCGCCGGTATCCAAGATGGGACCGGCAGGGATACCTGCTTCCTCCATCAGATCCATCCATTCTCTGCGGTTTTTTTGCAGAAAGTAGGGGGATAAGAGCTCACGCACCGTATCGAGATTTTCCATACGCTCAGTTGTTTTGGAAAAACGCGGGTCATCGATCCATTCCTCGCGTCCTAACATCCGAGCGAGGCGCTGCCATCGTTCGTCGCTCCCGGCAGCCATGGTCATCCAGCCATCCTTAGTTTGAAAAACTTCGTAAGGACCGTTTAAAGGATGGACGTTTCCGCGCGCCTTGGGTGCTTCACCGCTACCGACAAATTGCGAGGATTGATGGAAGGTCGCGGCGATACCAGACTCCATTAATGACGTATCGACGAACTGACCTTCTCCGGTAGCACGCTTGTGGATTACCGCAGCCAACACGCCCATCGCGCCGAACATACCGGTCATGACGTCGCAGATCGGTGCGCCAGTTTTAAGCGGTGGATGTCCTTCGCCGTAGCCGGTCGTACTCATTAGCCCGCTCATCCCTTGTGCAATGAGATCGACCCCGCCGAGATGAGAGTAGGGACCGGTGCGGCCGAAGCCTGAGATGCCGCAATAGATAAGTCCGGGATTGATTTCCTTTAAAGTTTCGTATCCAAGGCCTAGTCGGTTCATTGTTTCCTTAAGAAAATTCTCAACCAGCACGTCGACCTGTTTTACGAGGTTACAGAAGACCTCCTTGCCGCGATCACTTTTCAGATCTATGGCGAGCCCACGTTTGTTGCGATTGATCATCATGAAAGAAGAGCTTTCGCCGTTGAATGCTGGGACAAACCGGCGGGTGTCGTCTCCGCGTCCTGGCCGTTCCACCTTGATAACGTCAGCGCCGAAATCGGCGAGATGCATTGCAGCAGCAGGTCCCGCTAAGTTCATGGTGACATCAAGAACCTTTACACCTGCGAGTGGGCCTTTCGCCTTTTCCGACATAGTCTGTCTCCCTTCGAGGAATAGCAGCCAACTTAGCGTACACTCTCGACCTTAGAAGCGGAAATGGCCCGCGGCACAAAAAAAGCGGTTTATGCGGACGCGATGATTATCTGCGCTCTATGCTGAGAATTTGAAAATCGTCTAAGTTCTGGTGTGCGAATAAGTTACTAGGTGAATGTATGCGTGGGCGTCGGTTGTGGATCATCTTTTTGGCTCTTTGCTGCTTACCGGTTGCGGTGTTCTTTCTGAGTTTTAATTTGTTTTCCGATTTGGATAACAGTGAGGCCGATTATGTGGACTTGGTTCTAGGCAAACAGAGAATTCGCGCCGACCGATCATATTCCAAATGGGTGGAATTTCCGCCCGGTGCGTATGTCGAAGAGGTGATATATCGGGGTTTGCTCCCAAAAATCCTGTCTAAAACCGTTGTGGAATACCAAAAGCTTTTTGATGGGCCAGATCCGGATGAAATTATAATCATGGTGCGTAGGTTGTCGCCTTCCTGGAATAATCGATCAGCGGTCAAGCGTATCCGCGGACTATCGGAACATGCCGGTGAGGCTGCTGTACCAAACCTATTTCGCACGGATTACGACGATGATCCGGTGAAAGACCTATTTTACGACCGCTCGGAAAAGGGCAGGGTTTTATGGTTTGCCGAATGCGAAAGGCTTGAAGATGAACCGGCACCGGTGTGTGTTGCGGCGGAACGGCATTTTACGGATATCGGCGTCAGTTATAAATTTGACCGGACATGGCTAACTGACTGGCAACAAATTCGCCGTAACGTAATCGCTTTTGTCGAAGCGCGTTTACTTCCATAGCCATAATTTGCGCAATGAAAATTTGTTAGGTAAGTGGCACCTTGTCCGCGGCGGTTGCACGTCGCGCTAAGGCTTCGTATTGCGAACAATCAAGTGGCTGTTTTTCAGGTGTATCGGGATCCCATATTTCCCGTTTCACGCCGAGAACATTGTCCCCAAAAACATGTAAACCTAGGACTGGCTCGTCACTTGTGCATCCCGCAACATGCACCGCTTCAGTTGCCGTGATTGTGGGGTGGTGTGCGGAGACCGCCTGGAAAGCGCACTTTCCGCAGGCTTAGGTTGGGTGGGGCAGAAAGTCAGCAGTGCGTTACCCTCACCGCTGGTTAAATATGAGGTTGCCTCTAAGACAACATCTAAATAATTCTTTGTCGTTGCATGACAGCCATTGCTGCCTTGTGAGGGTATTCGTCTACAGCGGTCGGTGCAAAGCGCACTACAAGTCGCGATACATCCATTGTAATTCCCAAAACCTTTTAGTTTTCCATTAGTTTAAAAGGCTCGCTAACAGGTTTGAAGATCGCTAGTCCGGCCAAATCACCGTTGCAGCTGCTAGATCCGGCCAGCCGGCAGCTGTTCCCGCAGTGGCTGTGGCCTCTATAACTGGCTTATCCGGGTCCCACATGCCGCCAATGAAGCGCTGTCCTGTCACATTGTCCCCCTCGCTGGTGCAAAGCCAGGCGATTGGCGGACCCATAACTTCAGGCTTCAACATTTTTTTCGGATCCATTTCTGATTCTGGTTTAAGGAATGGCGTATCGGTTGGGCCTCCTGGTACGACGACATTGACTGTGATCCCGGTACCATCCAGTTCCTTCGCCCAGGCGACGGAACCTGCTTCCAGTGCGGCCTTCGTTGCACCGTAGGGCATACTGCGCAGCATGGTGAAGAAGCTAGTCGTGACGTTGATGATCCGACCCCAACCTCGCTCCTTCATTCCAGGCAGTACAGCGCGGATCATATAGAGCGCACCATTGATGTTGGTGGCAAAAAACTGACCCCAAACCTCTGGAGTTAGCTCCTCCAACGTTAGCAGGTTTTTCTCACCGTCAGGTCGGATGTGACAGGCGCCAAAACCCGCATTATTTACAAGAATATCGACATGGCCGAACGCGTTGGTAACAGTTGATACCGCCAATTCGCATTGTCTGTGATCAGATACGTCGCCGGTGACGCCAACTACGCTATTCGATCCAAATTCGCGATTGAGCGTCTCTGCCACGCGTCCGGCTGCGTTGCCATCGATATCCAATAACGCCAGACGGTGCCCGTCGACGAGCATACGACGTGCTATCGCTCTGCCTATTCCGCCGGCGCCGCCAGTGATGATTGCTACCCTTGCTTCACCCGCAGTCATCGACCCTGGTCCTCCCTTAAAACTGCGATTTACTGCGCAGGAGTATAGGAATTTTAGTAGTTTTGGCGAGCGAGGATGCGTATCAACGTCTTGCGTTGCATGTTGACGCTCTCTGCCAAGTAAATCCGTGTAAATAGTATGGATTGAGGACAGAAATGCCCGAATAATAGCGTCGCATTGGGGATGATCTGCGCGATGCGGTCAAATACGCACAAAGCTGAAAAAGTTTGCTTAAAGATAGAGGTCTGCTACTGCGTAGCAAAATGGTTTTACCCTATAGTCGAAAATACACGACCACGCGTCGTTTGAGGGATATTTTCGGACTAGAATTTTGCATAATCTCTCCAATTTAAATCGCGAAAAAGTTCTGATCGGATCAAAAACGGGTCTCAAATGTCATTCTTTACGTTTGTTCAGGCTTCTTGGGACGAGGCCAAACCAATTTGACTTCGTTGGACCCCGGTGCGAACTTTTTTGCTAAACTGAATAGTTTGTTTATTGGCACCTTGCGCGGAAGGTATTGAAATTATGAGTGATCTCAAAGGCAAGACAGTGATTATTACGGGGGTCGGTCGACCACGTGGAATTGGTCGGGCTTCCGCGCTGCGCTTTGCGCAGGAAGGCGCGAACCTGGTACTCGCTGATTTGGGTGCAGATAACGGTCGAGTCGGCGAAATTGACGGCATCTCGCCAGATCTTGAAGCAGTAGCGGAGGAAGTTAAATCAGTGGGGGCGCATGCAATCGCTGTTGCAACTGATGTTAGCATTGAAGCAGATGTAGACAAGCTTGTCGCAGCGGCAGTCGACCGGTTTGGGCGAGTTGATGCGATGGTTGCCAATGCCGCTATCCTTGCTGCTAAAGGCGACCCATTGGAGGTGTCATATGAAGCCTATATGCGAGTTTTGTCGGTCAATCTTGCGGGCGTGTTCCTGAGCGCACGGATTGCTGCGAAACAGATGAAGCGGCAGGGTAGCGGTGGCAGCATCATCACTGTAGGGTCGCGTGCTTCTCGCCGTGGGAGCGCGGACAGTGCGGCGTATTGTTCGGCGAAATTCGGCGTTATCGGTTTGACACAAAGCCTTGCCATGGCATTGGCTGGCGATGGGATCCGGGTGAATTGTGTCTGCCCTGGCGCGGTCGATACTGAGATGTATGTTGGGGTTACCAGTGAAGTAGCAGATAAAGAAGGTGTTGATTTCGAGGCGGCGAGGTCCAAGCTGGGAAGTTTGATACCGCTTGGCCGTTTGACTAATGCTGAAGATGTCGCAAAGGCCATCGTCTGGTTCGCGACGGATGAGACTAGCCACGTCACTGGCCAATCTTTCAACGTGAATGGCGGGTCCTGGATGAATTGAGGAAGCGCCGCATTGGCGTGGGTTATCGGAGATTTTGGAGAAATAATGACTGCTAAACTTGGTGGAAAAGCAGACCTCGACGTCATCATTATCGGCGCGGGCGTTGCCGGCCTTTACGCAATTTATCGGTTGCGCAAACAGGGTCTAAAAATCAGGGCCTACGAGGCTGGCGACGGTATCGGCGGTACCTGGTTCTGGAACCGGTATCCCGGTTGCCGCTGCGATGTGGAGAGTATGGAATACTCATACTCGTTCGATGACGATCTACAGCAGGAATGGCGGTGGCCGGAACGTTACGGTACGCAACCAGAAATATTAAAGTATCTCAAACATGTATCAGAGAGATTTGATCTGATGCGTGATATTCAACTGGAGACGCGTATCACCGCGGCTCGCTTCGACAGCGACAGAAATCTTTGGACTATTACAACCGAACAGGGTGAAACGGTCTCGGCACCGTTTTGCATAATGGCGACTGGCAACTTGTCGACGCCGCGCTTTCCAAAGATCGCTGGGATCGACGACTTTGCCGGTGACAAATATCACACTGGCCTATGGCCGAAAGAGGGTGTCGACTTTACCGGTAAGGTGGTGGGAGTGATCGGAACAGGTTCGTCCGGTGTTCAGAGCATCCCGCTTATCGCGAAGCAGGCGAAGCATTTATATGTGTTCCAGCGAACAGCAAATTTTTCTCTGCCCGCCCGTAATGCACCACTTGAATCGGAGAGGGAGCGGAAGCATAAGGAAGAGTATTTAGAGCGCCGAAAGGCCGCCTACAGCACACCATTTGGTATCGCCGGTTATCCTCCGCCGGAAAAATGCGCCGCAGAGGCTACCCCTGAGGAACGCCAAGAATCATACGAGGCAAAATGGGCGGAAGGCGGTAGCATTTCTTTCCTATTCGCATACAAGGATCTATTACTTGACAAGGAAGCCAATGATACTGCTTCCGATTTCGTGCGCGACAAAATCCGCGCGACCGTCAAAGACCCGGCAACGGCTGAACTGCTGTGCCCAAATGATCATCCGATCGGCACGAAGCGGCTTATTCTTGATACCAATTATTTCGAGACTTACAACCGGGACAATGTCACTCTCGTTGGTATTCGGTCTAACCCAATTAAGCACTTTAGTGCCGCGGGTCTCCGACTGACCGATGGTAGCTCCTTCGAAATGGATGCTCTTTCCTTTGCCACCGGCTTCGATGCGATGACAGGAGCAATGCGCGAGATCGAAATCGGCACCGACAAGGGTGCTGATATTAGGCAGAAATGGGAAGACGGGCCACGCACCTATCTCGGAATAATGGTTTCTGGATTTCCTAACATGTTCATGGTGACCGGACCGCAAAGCCCCGGTGTTAAGAGCCAGATGATCCTTTCCTGCGAATGGCATGTCGATTTCATCGCCAATACCATCTCGCATATGCGTAGCAATGGATTATCATTAATCGACGCTGAAGAGGCTGCTGAAATTGGCTGGGTCGAGCACAATAATCAGGTTGCGGACAGCACGCTCTACCCGTTGGCCAATTCCTGGTATGTGGGTGCGAATATTCCTGGAAAACCGCGCATATTCATGCCCTATGTTGGGGGCGTCGAGGCGTATACGAACAAATGCAGAGATGTTGTGGCCAACGGCTACGAAGGCTTTCAGTTGGCTTAGCTAGTTTGGCAGAGGGCTTGTGCTGCAACGAGTAGGCTTTCGAGATGGGCCATTACGCGGTAACGCTTTTGATCAAGTCGTTCTCTTTTTTCTAATCGCCGTCTGTTTGAGTTTGCCTCGGAAGAGACAGCCTTACATTTGTGCCGACTACCATGATGACGTTATTCGCGGCGTCGCCGAAACTTTGCGAACATACGTCCTCCGTGAGTGCGATAGAGCCGTCGGGAATGGCAAGAAAATTATCGTGGAAGAGTAAGTTCGCGCCGCCCGGTTTTATGGGATGAAGACCGAATTCGTGCAGGTTTACTCTTTTGCAATTCCAATCGCTGTATAGCCACCATCGACATAAAGGATATGTCCGTTCATATAGGCAGCTTCTTCGCCTGCCAGAAAGGTGGCGGCATCAGCCATTTCTTCAATCTTTCCGTAACGGCCTACTGGTATAAGGTCAAGGTAGGCACTTCGCGTTACATCAGAATGGGCGACCGCGGTGAGCGGAGTGTCGACTGGGCCTGGTCCAATAGCATTTGCTGTAACGCCAAGCGGTCCGAGTTCTAGCGCCATTTGGCGGGTCAGGCCAATCACAGCTGCTTTGGAGGTGCCATAGCCGGTTCTGCCGATACCGGCGCGCAACCCGGCAATTGAAGCGATGTTGATTACCCTGCCATAGCCCTGTTTAACCATTATGCGGGCAGCATGCTGGGCGCAATAAAGCGTTCCTTCTAGGTTAACTTTTATGATCCGCTGGAAATCCTCTGGTTTTGCTTCCAGGAAGGGCATGTGGCTGGCGATCCCAGCGCTGTTAACGATAATATCTACCTTACCAAATCGTTCGACAGTTTCTGTGGTAAGACGTTTTGCATCGGCATAGTTCGTTACGTCCATGCCGACTGCCATCGCTTCGGTCGAACCGTTATCGATATCGGCAACCACGTTTTGCGCATTCTCTTCATTTATATCGGCGCAGACGACAATGGCGCCTTCAGCTGCAAAGCGTCTGGCGATCCCGGCGCCAAGCCCGCTGCCGCCGCCGGTTACGATAGCTACGCGGTTCTTAAGTCGCATGCTTATTCCCTTCTGATCTGCCGGAACTGTCTAGAGCTTAAATTGACACAGAGGATCCCATAGAGAAAGCTACGGCCACTCTATTACGTATTTCAAGAGGGATGCATGGTTCAGATTCGGATTGGTTTTGTGGGCGATAGCATCACGCATGGTACAGGCGACGAAACGCTGCTTGGTTGGCCTTATCGTATTGGTCAGGCGGAGGTTGGACGTGGTCATGATGTCACCGTCTATAATCTTGGAATACGCGCAGATACCTCGGAATTGGTGCAGTCTCGATGGCTCGCGGAGTGCAGAGCCAGGCTAATTCCTGCGATCGATAGTGCGACTGTTTTTGCGATTGGAATTAACGACAGCGCCCACGAAAAAAGCGCCGATCGCGACGGTCGGCGCGTAGACCTAGATAAATCGTTACGGGTTATTTCTGAAATGCTCGATCAGGCGCGCGAATTTGGGCCCGTGTTGTGGGTTGGGCCGACGCCTATTATCGAATCATTTATGCCGATCGATCGGATACCGGGTGTGGTATACGATTTTCAGAACGAAGCGATCGAGTTGTATAATAGCAGCTACAAGGAAAAGGCGGCTGAATTGCAAGTTCCCTACCTTGACCTTTTCGCGGCGTATAAAGACCATTCGGGATGGGCTGCATCGTTAAATGCGTCAGACGGTCTGCACCCAAACGCCAAAGGTTACGATTTAATGGCAAGTACGATTGGTGCATGGTCAGGCTGGCGCGCGTTGTTTGATGTCTAGCCAGGTGTTAGGAGCGCATGAATATGTTGCAGAATGGTTTTAAATCACGGTCGGTCGACGTTGTCGTAGTCGGTGCCGGGTTTTCTGGCTTGTATCTCATTCACCGACTGCGTAATGAGGGCTACTCGCTGCGGGTGTTCGAGCGCGGCGACGGTGTAGGCGGGACGTGGTACTGGAACCGCTATCCCGGCGCGCGCTGCGATGTCGAGAGCATGCAATATTCCTATTCCTTCGACGAACAGCTGCAGCAGGACTGGCACTGGCCGGAGAAGTTCTCCGCGCAACCTGACATCCTGGCTTATGCGAACCATGTCGCCGACCGGTTCGATCTGCGTCGTGACATCGAATTTGACACGTCTGTTACTGCTGCTCACTTCGATGAAGCGGCCGAATGCTGGCTGGTGGAGACCGATAAGGGGGAAAAGGTTTCAGCGCGTTACTTGATTATGGCGACGGGCTGTATTTCGACGGCACAAATTCCGGAAATCGAAGGTCTATCAGAGTATTCGGGAAACACTTATCACACGGGTCGCTGGCCGCACGAGAAGGTTGACTTCACAGGTCAGAGTATAGCGGTCATCGGTACAGGGTCATCTGGAATTCAGGCCATTCCGGTGTTGGCGGAGGAGGCGACGCACGTCACCGTGTTCCAACGCACGGCTAACTATTCTCTGCCGGCGCAAAACATGTCGATGACGCCAGAATATGAGCAAGAATGGAAGGACGATTACACGGCACGACGTATGGAGATGCGCTACACCCCGCAGGGTAGCCTAAAGGATCTCAATGATGAGCCGGCAATGGCAGTGAGCGCGGATCGCCGTCGCGATGTGTACACGGAACGCTGGACAACCGGTGGCTCAACATTGCTGGGTTCGTTTAATAATCTGTTAAGCGATCAGAAATCGAACGATACCGCGGCGGAGTTCGTCCGCCAGAAAATTCGCAAGATCGTCAAGGATTCCGAAACCGCCGAACTGCTGTGTCCGAAAGATCATCCGATTGGTACTAAGCGTATCTGTATCGACAGTGGCTACTACCAGACCTTTAACCGAGATAATGTCGAGCTGGTCGACATCAAAAATTCCGTGATTGAGAGGATCACCGAGACGGGGCTAGACGTGAATGGTCGGAGTTTCGAATTTGACAGTATTGTCTTCGCCACCGGTTTCGACGCAATGACTGGCACCTTGTTCAACGTCGATATCCGGGGTCGGGGTGATCAGGCACTGAAGGACAAATGGTTTGCAGGACCGCGCACCTACTTGGGTCTAATGTCGGAAGCGTTTCCCAACATGTTCATGATCACGGGGCCAGGCAGCCCGTCGGTTAAGGGTAATATGCTCAACTCGCTTGAACAGCACGTTGATTTCGTCATCGACAGCATTGTGCATATGCGTGAGCAGGGCTTCGCGATGATGGAGCCGACACGCGAAGCTGAGGATGAATGGGTAGATCACGTGCAGGAGGCCGCTAACCGGACACTCTTCCCTCGCGCCAACTCCTGGTATATGGGCGCAAATATACCCGGAAAACCTCGGCTCTTTATGCCTTATATTGGCGGTGTTGGCCGATATAGGAGGATTAGTGAAAAAATTGTAGAGAATGATTACGATGGTTTTTCTTTTAAGGCGTCTACAAAGCCATCAATTGCTGCAGAGTAGGCCTTTAAGGAAAAATGGGATATAAAATTTTCCAAGTAGAATTGAAACAATATAATTCTAGCATAGGGTTTTCGAATTTTCCTGGAAGAAAAGAATTAAAAGGATTAGCTACCTTATCCAAATCAGTATTAATTGAAGATTTAAATATAATAAAAATTTTTAATCCAAAAATGATACTAAGTTTGATTGAAACTGATGAGATAGGAGAAGGTTATCTAAAGGAAATTAAGGAATTTAGTGAAAATATTAATGCTTATTGGGTTCACTTACCAATAACTGATTATAGTATACCTGATGA
>CAYYUG010000005.1:75490-98739 GCA_964474755.1 uncultured Rhodospirillaceae bacterium
CTCTTTTAAGGGTTATTTTATTGGCAGGTGTTTAAAGCGTCGGGCCTATTCCGGCTACAGTCGTTCTGTGTAGTCTGCGTTTTTGATTTGATGCATCAAATGCCATGCCTCGATGCAACGCAGCGCGGTTGTCCCAGAGGATCATGTCGCCGACGTTCCATGTATGTTGATAGGTAAATTGTTCTTGGGTGGCGTGGTCGTTTAGCTGGTCGATTAGCTCACGTCCTTCATCCCAGCTCATGCCTTCGATTTGTTCAGCGTGGGAGCCGGCATAGATTGCGCGACGATTAGTTTCCGGATGCACCCTAGCTAGGGGGTGGCGTACTGGTGGGATAGCTGCCTTCTCTGCTTCTGTAAGATCGACTTCTTCAGCGTCGCGCCTTGACCAGAAGAAGTTGTGCACGACCACTAGGTCATCGATCCGTGTCTTTGTGTCGTTATCCAACGCGTCATAGGCTGCAGTGGTATTAGCGAACTCCGTCTCGCCGCCGCAGTCAGGGACAATCCTTGCGTGCAGCGCCGATGCCATAGCGGGGGTTTTCTTAAACGAGCTATCGGTATGCCATCTCTGATTATCGCGATTTGTCTGCATGATGGGGTGATCTTCAGCCATAAGTGTGTCGTCTTCATTCAGATTGGTGGCGCGGTAAATCTCCGGTTTGCCGCGCATTTGTAATGTCTCCATGTTGATTAATTCTAAATCGCCAATACGGCGGCTGAACGCTATCTGTTGTTCATCGTCGATATTTTGCTGCGGGAATAAAACAATCACGTGATCGAGCCATATTTTCCGCACCTTCGCCAAGGTGTCGTGGTCCAATGTTTCACGTAAGTCGAGACCACTAATTTCTGCACCAATCGTTGGTGTCAGCTTTGTGACGGTGAAATCCATATTGGTTCTCCCGTGTGTCATCACAGCCCCATCGATTACATTTTAGCCCGCGGTACCGCCTCTGAGGCAAGTTTATTGGCAGAATGCTTCGTGGCCGGTCTTGATGCCAACCGTTATTATGTGGCCGCAATTTGGTTAGGAGGAAGGTAAGGCATGAGTTTGCAGCAGTTTGATGTCGTCATAGTTGGAGCGGGTTTTGCAGGGATGTATCTGCTCCACCGGTTGCGACCTCTGGGTTTTTCGGTGCGCGTGGTTGAGGCCGGGACCGACGTTGGTGGAACCTGGTACTGGAACCGTTATCCTGGCGCCAGGGTCGATATCGAGAGCATGCAGTATTCCTACCAGTTCGACGAGGCGCTGCAACAGGAGTGGCAGTGGACTGAAAAATACGCACCTCAACCTGAACTGTTGAAGTATGCGCGGCACGTTGCAGACCGTTTTGATTTGCGGTGCGATATCCGGTTCGAGACCCGGATCGCGTCGGCAAGCTATGACGAAGAGGCGCTACGCTGGTCCCTAAAGGCCGAAGACGGATCTGCTTATGACGCGAGGTTCGTTGTTATGGCGACTGGATGTCTTTCGAAACCGAATTGGCCTCATATCAAAGGTATCGGAGACTTTACGGGGGAGACCTACCACACAGCGATGTGGCCCCGTGAAAAGGTTGATTTCACTGGTCAGCGGGTGGCAGTGATCGGTACGGGTTCCTCAGGCATTCAGTCGATACCTGTTATTGCCGAGGAAGCGGCCCAGCTGACCGTCTTTCAGCGCACGCCAAACTACGCGATACCAGCGCACAACGCGCTGCTCGATAAGGACTACGAATCTTGGGTCAAAGGGCACTACACCGAGTTTCGTGACCAAGCGAAACAAACGCCGCCAGGTATTTATGGCCGCTTCCGCGTCGGCAAGGCGCTAGATGCGAAGCCGGAAGAACGCCAGGCAGAATATGAAGAACGCTGGAATGCGGGTGGGCTCGCCTTCATGGGAGCTTATGGTGACCTGATGGTCAGCAAAGAGGCTAACGATACGGCGGCTGAGTTCGTACGCAACAAAATCCGAGACATCGTCGATGATCCGGAAACTGCTGAGATACTGTGCCCTAAGAATATTATTGGCGGCAAACGTCTCTGTGTCGATACCAACTACTACGCTACCTACAACAAGTCGCATGTCCATTTGATTGACGTGTGCGATAACCCGATTGAGGCGATAACACCAGCGGGCATTCGAGCGAATGGTACGAATTTCGAAATTGACGCACTGGTTTTCGCCACCGGCTTTGATGCGATGACCGGGGCCCTGACAGCCGTAGACATCAAGGGCAAGGATAACACAAAACTGGGCGACCGATGGGTTGACGGGCCGATCAGCTATCTTGGTCTTGCAATATCTGGTTTCCCGAACCTGTTTACGGTGACCGGGCCGGGCAGCCCATCGGTTTTCACCAATATGATCCCGACAATCGAGCAACACGTGGACTGGATCACTGATTGCATCAACTGGATGAGTAAACGCGACTACACCTTCATCGAAGCCGAAAATGAGGCTGAGCAGGCCTGGTGGGATCACCATCAGGAAGTCGCTGCGGTAGGTATCAAGACGACCACCGAAAGCTGGTACCTCGGCTCAAATGTGCACGGCAAGGCGCGAGTGTTTATGCCGTATTATGGCGGTTTCCCGGATTATTGCCGCAAGTGCGAGGAGATCGTGGCCGATGGGTATGCAGGATTTGCGTTCAGCTAGAGCCTGTATCCGCGTTATAACGGATCTAGGAAAGACTGCGAAGCGAGGCACGTTCCATGGCCGATAGCGCTTATCACAAGATGCGGACCGAGATAGCGACGGCGCCGATCGGTTGTCCGGTTAATCATGAGTTTTCACCCTTTGCGGAGCACTACATGCAGGATCCCTATGGGGAACTGCAAAAGCTACGGCACGAGTTGCCGGTCTTCTATTCAGAGAAGCTTGGCTATCTTGTGCTCACGCGTATGGCGGATGTAAAGAAGGTCTTCCGCAATGCGGATGTCTTCTCTTCGGAAAATGTGCAAGACCCGGTTCTACCGGTTTGCGCTGCGGCTGCAAAAATCTTGGCGGTGCCCGACTACAATCCTATCGCAGTGATGTCGAACCGAGCGCAGCCGGACCACACACGCATCCGCAATTACACTATGGCTGGTTTCTCGAAGCGGCGTATGCAGGTGTTGGAGGCACTTATCCGGGATCGTTGCGAGACGATGGTCGAGGAGATGCTGGCTAGCGGTGCGCCGGCGGAATTTGTCAGACACATCGGCCATCCGCTGCCGGGTGAGACTATATTTCGCCTGATCGGTTTCCCGCAAAAAGATGATCGCAAACTGAAGGAATGGACGACTAACCGATTGGCCTTTACCTGGGGTAAAACAAGCGAGGAAGAACAAGTCGAAATAGCCGAGAAAATGTTAGTTTATTGGCGTTATTGCGTAGCGTTTGTGGCGCATCGGATGGATCATCCGGCGGATGATTTTACGTCGGAACTGCTCGCCGCGCATAAGGCAGATGCCAAGGAACTGTCATATAAAGAGGTCGAATCTATTGTCTACGGCCTTTCATTTGCTGGACATGAAATTGTCAGCAATATGTTGAGTAATGGGCTGATCAGCCTATTGCGTCACCGCTCTTATTGGGAGGAGCTGTGTACAGATACGAGACTGATTCCAAACGCAGTCGAAGAAATTTTACGCTTCAACTCGCCGCAGACTAGTTGGCGGCGGGTGGCGATGGAAGATACCGAGATTGCCGGCGTTAAAATCCCGAAAGGCACTCAGATTTTTCTGTCACTAGGCTCTGCAAACCATGACGAGATGGTATTTGATGATCCTGAGACATTCGATATCCATCGCAGGAATTCGCGGGCAAATATTGCATTCGGTCGTGGCATCCATTTTTGCCTCGGGAAACGGTTGGCGATCCTGGAGGCGGAAATCGCGCTGGAGACGCTCACCAAACGCGTGCCGTCTCTTGATATGGTTAAGGATCAGAAGTTTGAGTTTTTTCCGAACTTCACTTTTCGCGGTCCGGTGGAGTTGTGGCTGACTTGGGAGGCCTGATCGCCATTTAATGTTACGTTCGGGTCCGTGCAACATTGTGGGTTCGCAGCAAAAGGTATTTATCTAAAAGGCTATATACGCTGATGACTGGTGGTGTACGTCTAATCTGACCTGTTGCCGGTGCGTCCGTGGACGGAATTGTCTAGTTCGCCTAAACTGACCGCTATGAAGCGACAACTGCATCTCAATTTGTTCATCCAAAGCCGCGGCCATCACGAGGCATCGTGGCGGCATCCGTTGGCCTCTCCTCTTGCTCTGACAGACATCCGCTACTTCCAGGAATTAGCGCGGCGTGCGGAGGAAGGATTGTTCGACTCAATCTTCCTCGCCGATACACTTTCCGTCTGGGAGGATGTAGAGCGCGTCGGACGGACCTGGCTTGAGCCGATGACGGTATTGGGCGCCTTGGCTGTTACAACACAGCGCATCGGGCTTATTGCGACGGCGTCGACGACTTATTCGGAGCCTTACAATTTGGCACGGCAATTTTCTTCGCTCGATCATATGAGTGGCGGCCGCGCTGGTTGGAACATTGTTACGACTTGGTCGGCGCCGGCGGCAAAAAATTTTGGTGGCGAGGGGCAACTAAGCCACGATGACCGTTACGCCAGAGCGGAAGAATATCTCCGGGTTGCTAAGGACTTATGGGACAGCTGGGCCGATGACGTGCTGGTCGACGACCGAGAAAGCGGTCATTACGCAAGAGGAGACCGCATTCTGCCGATAGAGCACAAGGGCGATTATTACGAAGTCGCTGGAGCGCTCAACATTCCCCGTTGTCCTCAGGGGCGCCCTGTATTGGTTCAGGCTGGATCGTCGACGACTGGCAGGCGGTTCGCTGCGCGGCATGCAGAGGCTATTTTTACAGCGCATATGGAGAAATCAACGGCGCAGGCTTTTTATAAGGATTTGAAGGGGCTGGTTATTGAAGAAGGCCGTTCGCCGGATCATGCGCTGATACTACCGGGACTGAGCCCTGTAATTGCAGGGACCGAAGAGGAGGCGCAGCAGATTGCGCAGGAACTGAATGATCTTGCTGATCCAGAGATGGGTAGGATGCGGTTGTCCGGCCGTTTCGGTGGCCATGATTTCACTCATCTTCCCCTCGACAAGCCGCTAACGACTGCAGATTTTCCTGACCCGTCAACCGTGCAGGCAGCGCGCAGCCGTACTGAAGTGATCGTCGGGCTTGTGCAGCGCGAGGGACTAACTTTGCGTCAACTACTCTCAAAATTAGCCGGCGCGCGTGGTCATTTTGTCTTCGCGGGTACACCTGAACAGCTTGCCGATTTGATGGAGGACTGGTTTGTAGATGGCGCGTCGGATGGGTTTAATCTTATGCCTCCGGTTCTGCCGACTATGCTCGATACATTTGTTGACGAGGTGGTACCAATCCTGCAGAAGCGAGGTTTGTTCCGCACGCAGTACCAAGGGGATACGTTGCGCGATCATTTTGGGTTGACCAGGCCGGAGAGTCGTTTCTGGCCCGAACGGCAAGCGGCTGAATAAGGATTGGGAAACGGATCGTGGTGGAGACGTTCGATTACGTGATCGTAGGTGCAGGCTCGGCTGGCTGCATACTCGCTAACCGATTGACAGCAGACGGGAACAATACTGTGTGCTTGCTAGAAGCAGGACCACCGGATTGGAATCCGTACATTCATATCCCAGCAGGATTTATCAAGACTTTGACCAATCCGAAGGTTAACTGGCTGTATGAATCTGAGCCGAGCCATTGGACTGGCGGCCGCAATATTGCTGTACCAAGAGGCAAGACGCTTGGAGGGTCGAGTTCGATCAATGGCCATATCTACAATCGTGGACAGCGAATGGATTTCAATAGCTGGGCACAACGTGGCAATCAGGGTTGGGGTTATGCCGACGTGCTTCCCTATTTTCGCCGTTGCGAAACTCGGGTTGGCGGTGAAGATGCTTTCCGGGGACGCGAAGGCAACATGCGTGTCACTGACCTCAACTACACGCATCCGCTTTGCGAGACTTTTATGGATGGCGCGGCCGAGATAGGCATACCACGCAATCCGGACTACAACGGAGTACAACAGGAGGGTATCTCGTACGTCCAGCGAACCGCTTATAAAGGACGAAGAATGAGTACGGCGCGCGCTTTTCTTAAGCCTGCGAAATCTCGTTCAAACTTGACCTTAAGGACCAATGCACACGCAACGCGATTGCTTTTGGATGGCAAAAAAGCAGTCGGTGTAGCCTATGCAAGAGGTGGACAGGGTGGTTCTACAGTCGAAGTACGGGCCTCTCGCGAAGTCATTCTTAGCGGCGGGGCGATTAACTCACCGCAACTTTTACAACTTTCTGGCGTCGGGCCCGGCGAACTGTTACGAGACCTGGGCATCCATGTAGTCCACGAATTACCTGGGGTTGGAGAAAACCTCCGAGACCATTACGCACCACGGTTTAGTGCAAAGGTAAAAAATATTACAACAATTAATGAGTTATCTGGTGGTATTAATGTAATAAATGAAACTATTAAGTACTTTTTAGGAAGAAAAAGTATACTTAGCCTCAGTCCGTCGATGGTCTATGGGTTCTGGCACACCGACCCGACGTCGAAAAGTAATGACTTGCAGTTCATCTTTACACCGGCAAGTTACAAAATGAATATCCATGGCGCACTGAACGATTATCCGGGGTTCACTGTTGCAACGTGGCAACATCGTCCAGAAAGTAAGGGCTATATTCGGGCAAAATCCTCAGATCCTTTCGCGAAACCGACTATTCAGCCTAACTACCTCACTCACGAGACTGATAGGCAGGTTACGATCAAGGCGATGAAACTCTCGCGATTGCTTGGCGAGACAAAGGCAATGAAACCTTTTTTTGATGGCTGGGAGTACCCAGACGCCGATATCCGCAGCGATGACGAACTGCTCGATGCAGCGCGCCATGTGGGTAACACCACCTACCATGTTATGGGTAGCTGCCGGATGGGCCCAGATAGTGATCCCACCGCAGTTGTTGACGACCAACTTCGAGTGCGCGGGATGGAAAATTTGCGGGTAATAGATGCGTCTGTAATGCCAGCGATGATATCGGCCAATTTGAATGCAGCAACAATGATGATTGGCGAGAAGGGGGCCGATTTAGTTATGGGTAAGCCAGCGCTAGAACCAGTTATCATCCCGGATTAAGGATGCGACGATGCCAAAAGATGGAAGTATCATTATTGATCAGCTGAGCGCCGCCACCAAATTGCGAACTCTTGCCGATTTCATGACCGACCTGGATGCTGATTTGCTTGATTTGCGCACCGTCCATCACGCTTGTGGCACAGCGCACTGCGCTTGGGGCTGGGGCGAAGTGATTGGTCTATTTCCGAAATCCAATGATGGAGATGAGGAAGCGGTTTGGGCGCAGGAAATGGAGAGTGCTGCGAAAGGATGCAGCACAATATTAGGTCTTACCGATGCGCAGTTCCGTTATTGCTTCGGCATGGGTTACCAATTCCGGAATTTGGGACGGGAATACAACCCCGACGATGTAGCGCGCCACCTTCGTGAAACAGCTTCGGAGCTGGTTGGCTGTTAATTGGAAGTAATCAATCTCCGCAGCCGAGACGGCTTAACCGGCAACCGTGTGATAGTGCCGGGGCTTTGTAAGGCATCGTCAATTGCGGCAGCTATCGTGGCGCCAGCCGCGTTGATCCCGCCCTCGCCAGCGCCTTTTAAGCCCAAATAATTGAGAGGGCTTGGCGCGTCCTCCGTAATCAAGGTTTCGACCGGCGGCACCTCCGAAGCAATTGGTAGTTGATAGTCAAGTAAAGTCGTAGCCAGTGGTTCACCATTTGGCGCGTAGCAGAACTCTTCGTGGAGCGCACCACCTATCCCCTGGACCAATCCGCCGGCCAATTGTCCTTCTATGAGCATCGGGTTGACAGCTTTCCCAACGTCGTAAGCAACCAGATATTTTTCAATCGTCACCCGGCCAGTTTCTTTATCCACTCGGACAGCTGCGATATGAACTCCGTACGGATAGTTCATATGATCGCAACGAAATTCACCCCTGACCCGTAATGGTATATCCAGGTCACCAATCGTCATTCCCGTATCGTTGCCGTCTCGTTGGATATTTCCATCAACAACGTCTAGGCGTGTCGGCACTGTTTGCAGCAACGACGCTGCAAGCGCCAAAACCTTCGCCCGAAACATTTTCGCTGCCCGTCTCGCGGCTTCTCCGGTCATTACAGTTACACGTGATGCGTGTGCCCCATAACCCTGTTCTATGCGATCGGTTTGGCCGTGAATTACGCTAAAGAAACGGTAATCGGTGTTCAGTTCATCTGCAACGATCTGGGCTATGACTGTCTCCATACCCTGGCCTACAGAAGAGGCCCCTGTGATGATTTCTATCTCGCCATTTTGCGCCATTTTGATGTCCACGATATCGATTGGCCCGAGACCTGTCTTCTCAACGAAAAAGGCGAGACCAACACCCACTGCTTCACCATTTTTGCGTTGTTTTGCGGCGTCCCGCTGCAACGACGTCCAGTTGGCGGCAAGCAGAGCCTTGTCTAATAATTCTGTGTAATTACCTGAGTCCAAAATTACCGGCACCTCCAGCGCGTCTAAAGAACGCTCGTAAGGCATTTCAGTGGAGCTGATAAAATTCCGCTGGCGTACCGTAATGGGATCAAGGCCCAGGTGAGTAGCGATGGCATCCATGAGGCGCTCGCGAACGAAGCTACTTTCGAAACGGCCAGGTGCTCGATAGGTTGCTGCTGGCGTCTTGTTGGTCAATCGAAAATGCCCGGCTACGCGGTAATTCGGCACTCTATAAGGGCCAAGCATTAGACCGGCAGTCATGTCAGCGACTCGAACCCCATGCGTACGGATGTATGCGCCTTGATCGTGGAAAAAACGGTCATCAATTGCCACAATCTGACCGTCGTCTTGGAAGGCAACGCGGACATAGTGGCGTTGTTCGCGCGAATGATTGGCGGACAACATATGCTCGCGGCGGCCTTCTATCCATTTCACCGGGTGCCCCAGTCGCAAGGCGCCAAGGCAGACCAGCACATCCTCGGGGTAGAGTTCGCCGCGTACCCCGAAGCCGCCGCCAACATGGTTTTCGTGCAGATCGATAGTTGATGGATCGCGTTCCAGCATTGCAGCCAGCTGGTCCCGGTTCCAGTGTGGCCGCTTGGCGGCACCGTACATGTCTAAATGATCGGAAGTGTGGTCGTAGCAGGCGATAGCGCCACGCGTTTCCAGCGGCACGGCGGAATGGCGGCCGATAGCGAGATCGAGTTCCAAGCAATGGTCGGCAGCGGCAATAGCCGTATCGACGTTGCCATAGGCTTTTCGCACAATTGTCGGTTCCGTCGTGTGTCCGTAAGCGAACTCCCGAGGCAGGTCGCAGGCGTCCAGCAGCGCGTCGCGATCTTCGATTTCAAGGGTAACCAATTCAGCGGCGTCCTCAGCCGCCCTGGCTGATTGAGCAAATACGGCAGCTATGGGCTCGCCGACGTAACGCACGACATCACGGGCCAGGACTGGTTGCCGATAGGGATCGAGGCCTTTTACCCTTGTGGCCCGAAAGGGGATCTCTGGGATATCTGCGATATCGGCGCTTGTCCAGACGGCATCAATACCAGGCATTTGAGCAGCCGTCGCCGTATCAATCGACCGGAGATCCCCATACGCTATAGGGGACCGGACGATCACCATATAACGCTGGTTAGGAAAGTCGAGGTCGTCGACGAAGGTCGCGTGCCCGGTGAGCAGTGATTTGTCTTCCAGGCGAGGAACTGAGCGTCCAATAAAGGATTTGTTTGTATGTACCTGATTCGGCATCGAGAAATTATGAGGGTCGGCTCTTGACGTAACAAGGCCGGTTGCGCTTAACCGTGGTTCAAGCTCTGCTAGAGCGCGGAAATCGGGACGGAGTTAGCATCGTATGATTATAGGTCTGACAGGTGGGATCGCCTCCGGTAAATCCACAGCGGCAAAATATCTGGGTGAGAAGGGTGCGTCGGTTATAGATGCGGATAAGCTGGGGCATCGCGCTTACGAACCGGATACGGATGCATTCGATAAGGTCGTCTCATCTTTCGGGCAAGAAGTGGTTGGTGCAGATGGTCAGATAGACCGCAAGGTGCTCGGCAGCAAAGTATTTGGCAATCCTGAAGCGCTTGACCGCTTGACCGGTATCATCTGGCCAGAGATAGGGCGGCTAGTCCTGACACAATTCGAGGTTGCACGTGGAGAGCAGCCCGACGCACCGATCGTCTTGGAGGCCGCCGTCATGCTTGAAGCTGGCTGGGAGCCGATGGTCGATGAGGTTTGGGTGGTCATTGTCGACCCTAATACGGCAGTAGAGCGGGCGATATCGCGGGACGGGGTTGAAGAAGAGGCAATTCGAAAGCGAATAGCATCTCAGCTCACGAACGAGGAACGGCGTGCTAAGGCGGATATCGTCATCGATAATTCCAGTGACGAGACGGCCCTGCTGACGCAACTCAAAACGCAGTGGGATCGCATATCCTAATTCGTATTATCGCGGTGAGAGAGGGCGAGCGTCGGGCGGCGCCGGATGCTGCATTACGCGCAAGACCGTCGCGTTCATCATGTAGACGCTCATCAGTGCGGTGAGCTCCATCAATCCTTTTTCACCATACCGTCTTACTACTGCCTCATAGGTATTATCGCTGACCTCCGAGGCATCCAGAAGTTCGCGGCCAAAACGGATGATTAGCGCCTCGTCGTCAGTCAAATCGTCGAGAGGGCCGAAGGTGTCGACGGCGTGGATCGCTTCTTCTCGAGTGCCTGCGGCCCGCCCCAGCTTCACATGGGCATTCCATATATAGGCTGCATTTGCCGAGCGCACGGCGGTGCAAATTGCCAACTCCGATTCTGCGTCCGTTAATGAGGTATGATAACGTAAATGTTCTACCAGGTCGGATAGGCGTGCGCCTGCTTTCCCTGCATAAGTTAGATAACTGCTTGGCGGCGGCATAGTTTTGCGGGTCGCCTTAATGTGACGTATGGCGGAGCGCGTCTCCTCGGAAAATTCGTCGGTGTCGGTTGGTATTGGTAAACGCGGCATCACACACCTTTTATTCCGGTAGGATAAAGTTCTTTGCTTGGGCCTCATATTCATCGTAACCGAGCGTCGCACGCAGATCAGCTGGTTCGAGCGCGCTGTCTGCCATTGCATTACCGGCGTTGAGCGCGTCTAAGCCGGCTTGGATCCCGGCGATGGATGGCGATAGCATCCCGGTAGGATATGTCCCAATTTTGAGGCCGAGGGCTTCTGCTTCAGACTGCGAGGGACAAGCTCTCGGTGCGCCGGGTGACAGCACGGCGAAAGATGGACGTCCAGCAGCAGCAGCGACCGCGCGGCGAACCTCGTCTTCGTCGGCCGGAGAGTCTAGAAATAGGATGTCCGCGCCTTCGTCGACATACATTTCGATGCGGGCAACCGCTTCGTCGATTCCAAGGGTCGGGCGGCAATCGGTACGCGCCATCACGAGGATACCGGAATCTTTAGCGGCCTCTACGGCGGCTCGGATTTTCATGCGCACCTCCTCAAAGGGCAGTGCCGGCTTTCCCGCTGCGGTCAGCGCGCGTGGCGTGATCTTGTCTTCGATCAGGATAGCTGCCGCACCGGCACGGCCATAGGCGGACACCGTGCGCTGCACATTCATCGCGTTGCCATAGCCATGGTCGGCATCGGCCAGGATCAGGAGGTCAGGCGATGCACTGTGCGCCTGATTGAAGGAATCCATCATTTCGGCAAAAGACAGTAAATCCAGGTCGGGTCCGCCGAGGCGGCTTGCTGCAACGCAGGAGCCGGATAAAAACGCTGTCTTGAAACCGGCCTTGGTGGTCATCGTCGCGGTTAGGCCATCCCAGACGGCTGGCATGATGATGAGACCAGGTTCGGCGAGCAAGGCACGCAGTTGTTCCGGCGGGGTCATGGTGTGTTTCCTCTTATAAGTAAGATTTTTGGATCGTAGGAGCTGGCATCAACCCTGTCCAATTTGTCTGGTTGCATGAAAGGCTTGCGGGTTGGATGGTGGCTTGACGTATTCGAGTAAAGGGACCGTCATGGAATTTGACATTAAGACAAGCGCCGACAGTTGGGACAAAATCGCAAAGTTAGCGCGCAACGTGGAGGTTATGGGTGCATCCGGTTTGTTGTTTACCGAAGCTGGGCATACCCCGTGGATGATGATGACGGCTGCAGCGATTGCGGCCCCTTCGCTCCAATTGTCGACCGGAATTGCAGTTGCCTTCCCGCGTAGTCCGATGGTTACGGCGCAAATCGCCTGGGAGTTGGCAGGCAATACCAAAGGCAAGTTCCGCCTCGGCCTCGGTAGCCAGGTGAAGCCGCATATTGAACGACGTTACGGTGTTGATTTCGAGAAGCCGGCCATTCGGATGCGAGACTACATGCTAGCCGTTCGCGCTTGTTTCAACGCATTCCGCGGAGAGGCGCGGTTGGAGCATGAAGGGCCTTTCTACAAGCTGAACCTGTTGACGCCACATTGGTCGCCGGCGCGGCACGATTTCGAGGATATCAAGCTCGATATGTCGGCTGTTAATCCGCTAATGCTGGGGGTCGCAGGTGAGGTGGCGGACGGTGTTCATGTCCACCCAATGCATTCCATGCCCTATATTGAAAACCGCTTGATACCTAAAGTCAGTGAAGGTGCGGCAAAGGCCGGCCGGTCTTTGGATGAAATTGATCTGATCGTTCCTGTCCTGGCGGTGCCCGGCGATACACCCGAGGAGCGCATGGCGCTGGAACGTGAGGCTAAGGCAGCTATCGGGTTCTATGGTTCGACGCCGGTTTACGCTTTCCAGTTCAACGATCTGGGATATCAGGGCAAGCGGCAGGTACTTGCCGAAAAATTGCGGGTTGGTGATCGAGAAGGCATGATTAATTTGGTTAGCGACGAAATGCTCAATCAATTCGGGCTTTCTGCTCGATGGGATGATATGGCGGACCAGTTGATTGCGAGATACAAGGGCGTGGCTAGCCGCGTCGTGATGTATTTTGCGACGCAGTCTATTGCGGCCGATCCACGCAACCACGGCCGCTGGACAGAAATCGCTCGGGCTGTGCGCGCCGCTTAGTATTTTTTGATACGTCATGCATTGGTAATGCTCGTGGTTTCTTTGCGGTCTAGACGTTGTGGTCCTATTAGCCGAACCAATAAAAACGAACTCTTACGTATCCTAGGTTCTGCAGTTCCGACATTCGGTGGACAGTACTGACACACTCGAAGCGTTTTGCAGTGGGCTTTTGATGCACACTAGGGAGCCTTGATGCATCAGGGCCAAGCCATCGTCTGCGTTGTTATCAATATGTATGCCTGCTGCTTGTGCCGCTAATCGGCGCCGCCTGACGCCACAATTTCAGGTGTATCGTGACGACTAAATATACGGGATGTTAGGGTCTCGCCATTATCAAATATGCTAAGGACAAGTGTGCCATGAGCGAGCAACCAGTGCTCACCGATATTGATGCTCGTGGGGTCGCGACCATTACCCTGAACAGGCCCCACCGCAACAATGCGTATAACGATGCCATGATCCAGGGTTTGCTAGATGCCGTCGGTGCGCTGTCGGTAGACAATGCGGTGCGGGTCATCGTCTTACGCGGCAACGGCAACTACTTCCAGGCAGGCGCTGACTTGAAATGGATGAACGAACTTTCGAAGCAGTCGCTCGATGCCAATTTAGCGATGTCCACGATCACAACCGATGCGGTACGCCATCTAAATACCTGCGCCAAGCCAACGATTGCGCTGGTACATGGTGGTTGTTTCGGGGGTGGCCTCGGCATGATGGCGGCGTGCGATATCTCAATTGCCTCGGAAGAATCGCTGTTCTCCATAACAGAGGTCCGCTGGGGCCTCGTCGCGGGACCTATCCTGCCGCAGCTATGCGACGCGATGGGTATGCGCGCCTTACGCCGATACGCACTAACAGCTGAACGCTTTTCGGCGGAGTTGGCGAAGGAGTGCGGTTTAATCCACGAAATCTGCAAGACCGATAATTTGGATGAGGCAGCAGCTCCGGTCATCGATGCGCTACTTAAATGTAGTCCAAGTGCAATTGCAGAGACTAAAAATTTCATCCTGCACACTGCCGCGCACGATGTTGATGATCATTCTGCTGCTAGCATTGCACTTAGACATGCGATGCGACGTCGGATGGAAGATGGCGTCGAAGGATTGGCGAGTTTTAACGAGCGTCGAGAGGCTGCCTGGTACCCAGGCGACAGAAAAAAAAGAGGGAAATAAAAAAATGGCAATAGATGTCGGTAAAGCGTCGATCGATATTGGAATCGTCGTCCGCGATATAGATGCCGCACTGAAGTTCTACCGTGACACGCTGGGGCTGGAATATGTCACTGAGATGCCAGCCGGCGGCGGTCGGATGCACCGATTGATGTGTGGTACGACAGTCGTGAAGCTGGTGATCCATGACATGCTGCCAGATAAAGCTGACAATCTCGGTGGACCTCTTGGCGCTTCTGGTATTCGTTATTGGACGATCACTGTGGCAGACCTGCAAGCGATGACTGATAAGTGCCGTGATGCCGGTTACAAGGTTGCGGTGGAACCGCGCGATGTCCGTCCCGGCGTGCGCATCTCGATGGTTGAAGATCCGGAAGGAAATTGGGTCGAATTCCTTGAAAATACGGCTTAGAGGGCACTTTACGTGAAGAGAATTTGCGTTTTATTTAGGCTTGTTTGGCTTCTGTTCCCGATTTCAAGGATGTCGATTGCAGGATTGGAGTGCCTGACGGCGATGCCTGGCGCGTATGGTAGCAATTTGGCGAAGGAGAGGCGGCAATGACCCAAGAACAAGGCGCAATTCCCTTTGAGACGGTGACTTGGGATTTGGTGCCAGGGCGTACGGTCGTGGTCGTGATTGATCCCCAAAACGATTTTCTCCACTCGGATGGCTGGTATGCTCAGAAGGGCATTGATATTTCCCATATGCGTCGGACGATTGAGCCGACCCGATGTCTCCTATCTGATGCTCGAGCTAAAAATATCCCTATCGTATGGACGCGGCACGGTAGTCGCAGTGTTGCTGACGGTGGACCGTTCATGCGACTGCGACCGTTCCTGAAGGAGGGGGGGTTACGACAGGGAACCTGGGGTTATCAAATTTTGGATGACCTCGCGCCTAAGGAGGAGGACTGGTATGTCGACAAGACACGGCTCAGCGCTTTCTACAACAGCAATCTGGAAGGGGTCCTCCGCGCGCTGAATGCTGACACGGTGTTAATCGCTGGAGTTCTAACCAACCAATGTGTCGCTGCGACATCGAAAGATGCGATGTTCCGGGATTTCAAACCTATTGTCATTGAAGAATGCACAGGGACGACCCTACCCCATCTCCACGACCCGGCCATTGAGATGATGCGCGTAGGCTGGTGCGAAGTGCGGGAGCTTGAAGAGACTTTGGGCGAAATTAGACAGCTGGCAATCGTTTGCTGAGAAAACTTGCTGTTAAAATTACCAGTGTTGATGAACCCCTTTCACCTGTTCCTCGCCGTAGCCGTCATGCTGGTCTGGGGCTGCAGCTTCGTTGTCGCCAAATTGGCGATCAACGAGATGCCGCCGATGCTGTTTATGGGCATCAGATACATCATGACCAGCGTGTTGCTATTGCCCTTTATGCTACGCGAAAGGACACGACTGTGGCAGGTCTTCGGTATATCCGTGACGCTTGGGTTTCTGCATTTCGCATGCGGTTTCAGCGGCTTACTAAGGGTCGATGCAGCGATCTCTGTCATGCTCATGCAAGCACAAGTGCCGTTCGCAGCGCTATTGGCGGTTATGTATTTCAGGGAGCGTGTTGGCTGGCGAGCTGCGGTCGGTATGTTGGTCGCGTTTGCTGGTGTTTTTCTACTCGTTGGAGAGCCACAAACGGCAAGTGCACCGTTTTCGGCTGGATTGATAGTTGTTGCGGCATTCCTTTGGGCTGTCAGCGCTATTCAGGTGAAGCGACTGGGTGTATTTGATCCGTTTGCGTTAAATGGTTGGATCGCATTATTCGCAGCGCCTCAGATGCTCATTGCTTCGTTTATAATAGAAAATGGTCACCGGGAAGCGTTGGTGGATATAGTGCCGACCGTTTGGTTTGGCTTTGCCTACCTGATACTCGCCGTGACGGTTTTCGGTTACGGTGTCTGGTACTGGCTTCTGCAGCATTACGAAATTAACCGGGCGCTTCCACTGACACTGCTGACACCAGTATTTGGATTTGTAGCAGGCGTTTGGTTTTTGGATGAAAGTGCTGAATTCACACGTCTGTTGGGTGCGCTGATTGTGCTAGTAGGTGTTGGCGCGATTGTCATTCAACGGCGCTAGGTGCTTTGGGCCGAAGGTTTAATTGAACGTTAAGAATTCTGTGATCTGCTCCTATGACGCGCCTGGCAATCGGAATTGTTCGGCTAATTTCATCGAGAGATCAACATTGCATAGCCGGTCTGCTTTAAACGCACGGGTATTTTGTTGGCGGTTGACCTATGTTCATTAGACTTAAAGTAATTTTAATAACAACAATAATGAGAAGTAATGACACTAATATTCAAGGGTAAATTCATAGGAATTAAGCAGAATATTTCCAATTGTTTTGAACGTTATGGCGTCGGTGGCGCTGCACTTTTACTCACCATTGAACTTATTTGGATAGTTTCAGTCTTGATCCCTGTATTGGCCGTTATCGGAGCGTTGTTTAATGCTACGAATGCTTGGATGGCTGTGCTACCAGGCTTTATGGGCGCCATTACTTTTATAATCGTATTGACCATCGGCGGCCTTGCGGCAACGTTGCCTTCAGTCTATCTCGGGAAATGGCGAGAAGGCATTTGGCAATGGATGGAAAAGCGCCATCCGGCGCTCGATTCTAGTGCGACACAGGCACAGCTATTCCCGCGGGGCCTTGATATGCAGGACGCGGACTGACGAACCGTTTAGGTCTTTCGAGCTGAAAAAGTCGTATAGTAGGTCATACTCAATAATAGGCGCACAAACTAAGCGTCGCCCTGCTGGTGATCGTGCTCATTGTTGCGTCCAAGGAAACCATCAATAAATATTACCCGAATTGGTTCGCACCGTTATACATGGCTAACGAAGCTGGGAAACAACGGGCTTGACTGTGAAATTAGCTACGAGATTAGAAATTAATCGGACCAATGAGATTTTGAAGTTAATTGGCGTAATCATTGCTCCATTCTAAAACAATATTGAAGCTGATAGAGATCCGGATGTCGGTCGTTTGGTTTGGGTGGACATAGTGGATCAGCGGCGACGGCCACATCAGCAACGTTCCTGGTGTGGGATAGAATGTATGGCGTGCAGAAGCGCTGGCATCAGGGGCAATTGAGTGCCGATAGGCGCCGTAGCGGGGGTCAGAAAAAGTGATCGCTGCGGGTTGCATATCGTTGGGGAGGGTTGCAGGTTTTTTCTCAGGTAGTTGGACGTAGTAGGTTCCCGACAAATAGCTCCATCCGTGGTTATGCGGCCCGTGATAGTCACCCAAACGGTTTACATTGGGCCAAGCTTGAATGTCGCAGCGGATCGGATAGGTGATATCGCAGGCCTGCAGATACCGGCGCAGCGTTTCTTCAATAGCACTGCGTAACCAAACGATTGCCGGCTCCGGGCGGCTAAGGAAATCGACACCCTTGTAGTCGACGGTCATATCGTCTGTTTTTGAGTCTAGCGTCAGTATGAGTTTTGATAGGGCGGCATTGTGGTCCGTATTCGCAGTAAGTTTCCGTTCAAAAATATGGGTCGTCCACAGCTGAGTGACCCGATCTGCCCAGGGATCAGAGGTCATAGTGGAGGACTAAGCGCGGCATTGAACTGGATCGCAATCATCGGCGAGGATGAGAGATTTGGATGTATGAAATAATCGACATAGGATGGCCAGATAATCATCACCCCTGCAGACGGGCGAACCTGCTTTTCCATCTCAAAATTTGGATCCTTGGCAATTGCACTCGTATTTATACCGAAACGGGGGTCGTAAAAGCTGAGAGCGTTTGAATACGTGTCGGAACGATGGTGGGGGTCGCGGACGTCGCCAGGCACAGCAATGTAGTAGAGGCCGCTAAGATAGGCTTTCGGATGATTGCGAAGGGGTTGATAGTCGCTGTGGCTATGGATCAAGGTCCGACCCTCGATGGAGGCTATTCCCGGCTCAGCCTCTGCCCAACGGAAGAGTAAGGCAGTAATGGCCCCTTCGACCTGACTTCGAAGCCACTGCGCGGAAGCGCTTGCGTCGCATAGAATATCTGATCTGCTGCCGGTTAGTTTGAGCAGTGCTGTCTGGTGTGTCTCATACTTGTCCGGCGTATAGTAGAGAAAAGGTGTCCCCCAAAGCCCGATAACGGGGTCTTCGTTCGCTTGAGACACGTCAGCTCGGGCTCCACGTTGGCTAGTATGCGTTGGCAATCATAAGGGAGCCTTTGACTTACTTCTAGCGATTATCTGGAGATGGTTCAGCAGACCAACTCTGCCATAATGTTGGATTGAGCACTCCCAATGCCGCAATATTCAATTGGATGACAGGTAAAAATTCCGCTGAGCGGTAGAGTATGAAATGTGTATCCTCTTCGTTAATTAGCTGAGGCAGTAATTTGCAATCGATATGTGCATCGCTGTCATAGCTTTTGCCGATTTCGTCTTCTAGGCAGAGGCGGCTATGATTCTCCAACCGGATTTCTTATGAGGCAGGATGGATGAGCGCGGTAGCAGAATTTGAAGAAGGTTATGTCTCGACGGGGGCGACGCCGGAACGCGCGCCGGGACCAATTGGTGGTCCGGGTGCTTGGCGCGGCGTTGAGATGGCAGCTCGGCCAAATGAGTGGCTTTACACTTTGTCGAGCACTGAAATAACTGAGTTAGACGACGCGATGCGAAGCACGCGTGACAGGGAAATCGTCGATATCGGGCGCGCGGATTTTAGTCTGCCGTCGCTCGGCGGTGTGTTCGATGAGATGCGCCACGAATTGCTTGATGGCCGCGGTTTTGTAGTCATTCGTGGAATTCCTGTTACCGATTATGAGATTGAAGAATCCGCGCGCGTCTATTTCGGGCTTGGTCGTTATTTCGGTAATGCGCGCTCGCAGAATGGCAAAGGCCATGTTTTAGGACACGTTTGCGATCTCGGCGCGCGTTACGATGCGTTTAAAAACCCTGGTAAAGCACGAATTTATCAAACTAAAGTTCGCCAGCTGTTTCACACTGATGGTGTCGATATCGTTTCCTTATTGTGCCTTCAGAAAGCAAAGTCGGGCGGTGAGAGCAGCATCAGTAGTTCGATCACGGTGCATGATGAAATGTGGCGCCGAGATCAGGATCTCTGGGCGGCGATGTACGAGCCTTTCTGGCGCGACCGACGTGGAGAGGTGCCCGAGGGTAAGAAGCCATACTATCCATCGGCCATGTATCATTTTCATAACGGGCGTTTATCGACGACCTATTCACGCGATTATGCGGAATCCTGCAATCGTTTCCCCGAATTGCCGCCAATGACCGATCGGCAAGTTGCGGCCCTCGATCTATTTGATAGTATCACCGAGCACAAAGACACGCGGCTCGACATGGAATTTGAAGCTGGCGATGTACAACTCCTGCACAATCACCAGATCCTCCATGCCCGCAGTGATTTTGAGGATTGGCCGGAGATCGAGCGAAAGCGCCATTTATTGCGGCTTTGGCTCAGCCCAGACGACGGCCGCCCGCTGCCGGATAGTTTTTTGGAACGCTATTTGAGTACCGAAATTGGCAACCGTGGTGGGATTTCCGTACGGGGTATGAAACTAAACGTGCCGTTGGAGCCAGCGTAGCAAGTGACCTCTTGAGTTGCTGGCCTCCCCCAGCGCTTTCCGGCTTTTATTCTATATTACGATAACACCACATTAGTCCGAAGCATCCTTGTCTGTCGTTTATAATATGCACAGCTTACAGCGTTGATAACTTCACTCGAGCAGGCTCATATCGGCAGAGGCTGTCTAGGTGCTTCGGCCTTGTAGCGGATGTTTAAAAAAAGAAATTCGCTACGTCAAAAATGGCACCTTATCGGTGCTAACGAGAAGGAAAATTCAAGAGTTTACTGGCTTATAAAGCCCAAGAGTTTTCACTTACCTTGTCAAACATCGTTGGCTAAGCGGAGCCTGCGAGGCACCAAGTAACGCCTAAGGTGAGAGGCTAGTGTGGTGGTGTATTTATGCCGCGATCGTCCTTATATTTTCTGGAATGTTTAGCTCAGCTGCTGTCCTCTCCACAATGTCGTCTGGCGTAAAGCCGGGTGCAACTTCTTCCAGTGTAAAGCCATTTTCTGTCACAGCGATCACGGCCATATCGGTAAAAATTTTGGTCACGCAGGCCTTTGTGGTTAGGGGATAGGTCAGGTTATCGACCAGTTTCGGCGCACCGTTCTTATCTGTTTGGCTCATGGTGATGAAGACCCGCTGTGCACCCACAGCGATGTCCATCGCTCCACCGATACCACCAACGTTTTTGTCCGGTAGCCGCCAGTTGGCAAAGTCTCCATTGTCTGCGACTTGATAGGCTCCAAGTATAGCCGCGTCGAGCCGGCCGCCGCGCGCGACGACGAAAGAGTCTGCGTGGTGTAACAGCGCCGCACCTTTGATGAGGGTGATTGGTCCCTTACCAGCGCTCATCAGGTCGGTGTCAACGTCCTCATCGGCCGGTCGCGGGCCCATACCAATGATACCGTTTTCGCTGTGGAACAGGATATCACGACCTTCCGGTATGTAATTCACTGCCAGGGTGGGAATGCCAAGGCCTAGATTGACCAACCATCCATCCTGTAACTCGTTTGCAACTCGCTTGGCGATCTGTTCACGGTTCAGACCTCTTTGTTCACTCATGCCAAGCTCCGTCCCAGGCTTCAGGTTTGTAGCGACCGGTGACGATATAGCGATCGACAAATACACCCGGCGTGATGATTTGTGCCGGATCCAGATCACCGAGTGCGACTTCCTCGTCAACCTCGGCGATCGTGTGTTTTGCGGCCATCGCCATGACCGGGTTCATGTTTTGCGAGGCCAGCCGATAGATTAAGTTGCCGCGTGGGTCCACTCTGTGCGCCTTAATTAGGGCGACGTCACCCGGCAGTGCGGTCTCTACTATATATTCCTTGCCGTTTACGGTATGCGTCGGCTTGCCATCTGCGATCTGTGTGCCGACACCGCTCGGTGAAAGTACGCCGCCTAGCCCGGCGCCGGCGGCGCGCATTCGTTCTGCTAGAATGCCTTGCGGAACAATTTCTAAGTCTACCTTGCCGGCTTCATAAAGTCTCTTGAAGACATCCGACTCACGGCCCCAGGGAAAACTCACAATGATCTTCCCGACACACCCGCGCTCTATCAGACGCGCGACGCCGAAACGCCCTGCGCCGGAACTGTTGTTCACGATTGTCAGACCGCGTAGTTCACGTTCGCAGACACCATTGATTAGTTTCTCCGGAATACCCGATAGGCCAAAACCCCCGACCAGGACCGTGTCACCGTCCTTCAGCTGGTCGAGTGCCGTGTTAATGGTGCCCTTCTTCTTTTGTTTCATTGCGTAAATTGTCTCCACGTCTTTCGCAAAAACGGTAGCCGATGTTCTCATGCTCGACAAATCGAGTGACTGTGGACAATGCGGTTCTGATATCCGAGTTTATCGCCACACAAAGGAGTGAGAGTTAATGAAGTCCTGCCCCTGTGGTTCCGACCGTGATTTCGAAGCCTGTTGTGGCCAGTATTTCGATACGCTGGCGGCGCCAACGGCGGAAGCGCTGATGCGTTCACGTTATACCGCGCATGTGCTCGGCAAGGTGCAATATCTCGCCGATACGCTTTCGTCCAAACAACGTGCTGATTTTGACCTTGCGGAATTTGAGAAGGGTTTTGGAAATGTAACTTGGACTGGATTAGAGATCCGAGCGACGACGGATGGCAGTGAAAATGATGCGATCGGTACTGTCGAATTCGTTGCCCGTTGTCGGGACAAGGACGGCCCTGGAATTCATCATGAGCTATCCAGTTTCATTCGAGAAAAAGGCCTTTGGGTATTCGATGACGCGGTACCTAATCCAAAACAAGCGACGCGGCAGGTGCAAAAAGTTGGCCGTAATGAGCCGTGCCTCTGTGGCTCGGGTAAGAAATACAAAAAATGTTGCGGCAAGGCTGCTTAACGGAGAAGAAAATTTATGGGAACACAAGCTTGGACTGGGACTTATGAGGAGTTGCCAGTCGGCGCATTTGAGACAAGTTCACAGCTAATTGACGGCGATGCGATCGATAAATTTGCCGATGCAATACAGAGCTTTAACCCGATCCACATGGATGGACAATGGGCGCGTGAGAACACGCCTTATCCGGACCGCATTGCGCACGGCGTAATGACCACTGCTTTGATGTCTAAGCCACTCGTGCAGTTTTGCGAACACTACAAAATTCGTACTGCGTTGCTTTCCTCTTCATCAAAATATATACGCGCCGTCGTCGCCGGCGATACGGTGACGACGGAAATTCGCCTGGTCGAGAAAACGGACCAGAAAAAACGCATTCGTTTTAAGGTTGAGGCAAAAAACCAGAAAGGCGAGGTCGTGATGGTGGGCGAGCTTTTAGAACAATGTCTATAGAAATGTTTAAAGTAGGTTTCTGTGTACACCAATTCACAGATTTTTACCTTGTAGGCCTGGGTACTGCGAGTAGATGCCAATCAAGCTGCTGGCAGGAAACCACAGTTATTTATAGGCAATACTCTTCTGTGTGCTGCGGATTTAGCCGTTAATTTCATTATTGTCTGCGACTTCGTCGTCTAGTTTGGTTGCCGCCGTTCCGCGCAGTTTGTGTAATGTCAGACATCCGACACCGGCGGGCATGCAGCATTTTCGGTAGATCCGTCTAAATAATTTTTAGTTATAAATTTGGTCGGTTTCATAAGAAGCGAAGAAGTAGACAGATGAGCACTTCATAGTGTCAATCAAGCCACACGTCTCTTGTGATCTTGTTAATCACAAATTGTGTCTCATAAATCCTATTAATTTTGGTAGTATCTCAACTCAGCGCTCAAAATTAGAGGTGAGTTGAGCACCAAAGGTTTTAGTTAACAACTAACTCGAGTGGCCATGGCGCTTTCGCGTTACGAACCTGAGTATCTTACGGGTTATTCCAGCGACGTATTGGTTGGGCATAAGTCTGTCGCCCTGCATGTTGCGGATGATTTTGTTCGTGTGCCGAAC
>CAYYUG010000006.1:0-1391 GCA_964474755.1 uncultured Rhodospirillaceae bacterium
TGAATTTCATTCAAAACCACCCAGGCGGCCGCTAGGGTCGGGTGGCCCGCGAGACCGATTTCAAACCGCGGCGTAAACCAGCGTATGCCGTATCCATTTGCGTCGGGCACGCAGAAAACTGTTTCCGACAGATTGTTTTCCGCCGCGATTGCCTGCATTGTCTGCTCTGGAAGCCAAGCGTCAAGGAAACAAACTGCAGCAGGATTACCTCCAAAGACGTGATCAGTAAACGCATCTATCTGATACTGTTTGATCTGCATACTTACTCTCCAAGGATCGATCGCAACAGAATAGCGTCACGGCTTTGTGCTTCGTAGCTTAATGGTATAATTCCCTATTATCGTATAGCGGACCCCCAACCCGAGAACGAGAAAGCGCGTCGTCGCCGAAACAGCCGTGGGTTTCTGTGCGAAAATTGCTATCCTCACTAAAGATCTCAAATTTCGCTTGTGATATTTGTTTAATTTGTCAGGGGAAAACTGCAACCGTGTGTCCATGCCCTAATGGCCCGTGCCCCTGACCGAAGCCTGGTGCGGCCAAAATTGCCTGACGCACATAGGCACGCGCTCGATCAACGGCATCGCGTAACGGCATTTCTTGTGCAAGCCCTGTTGCAACTGCCGATGCTAGGGTACATCCGGTACCATGAGTATGGTTAGTATCAATTCGTTCATCGTCCCAACGATGCCGTTCACTTCCCGCAAACAGGAAATCGGTCAGTAAGGCACCCGTCAAATGCCCCCCTTTTAAGAGAACGGCCGATGCGCCCAGTTCACTGAAGGCTTGTGCCGCTGACTGCATATCATGAACCGTCCCAATCTCGCGTTCAATGAGTGCCGCTGCCTCTGGTATGTTCGGTGTCAAGACTGTGGCTATAGGCACCAACCGAGACCTTAAAGAGGAGATCGCTTCTGGTTCCAAAAGGGGGTGTCCCCCTTTTGCAAACATTACAGGATCCGCGATGAGCGGAAGGTCATATTCCGTAATCACATCGCAAACTGCCTCGATAACCGCCGCATTATGCAACATTCCAGTCTTGATAATGTCTACGCCAATATCATCGATCACCGTTCGCATTTGTTGCACTATAAAATCGGGCTCGATGCCGACGACACCAAAGACCCCCATGGTATTTTGAGCGGTAAGTGCAGTGACCGCAGTCATTGCGAAACCACCTAATGCCGTAACAGTCTTGATATCGGCCTGAATACCTGCTCCACCGCCAGAATCTGAGCCCGCGACAATTAGGACCCTTCCCTGCACCGAATGTCCTGTCATCCTCCGGAAACCTGCTCGATAGTCGCAATGATATTATCAACAACGCTGGCAACTAGTTTGTCGTCATCAGCCTCAGCCATCACACGGATGACAGGCTCGGTACCAGACTTTCG
>CAYYUG010000006.1:1491-9838 GCA_964474755.1 uncultured Rhodospirillaceae bacterium
CCGACCGCTGTACGTATCAGGTCCAAACCTATCTCATTGAGATAACGCTCCAAACCAAGGTTGGACATCACAGTCGCCACAATACCGCCTCCGCATAACCTCTCTGCCTGCTGCCATGATCGGGCGATAAGACCCATTATCTGATCGCCATCGAGGATTGCCCCGGATTCGTCGGCAAGGATCATACGGTCAGCATCTCCATCGAGCGCAATGCCAACGTTGGCGCCGTGCAAAACAACCTGCTCGCGCATCAGTGCCGTGCTGGTCGCACCACATTCCTGGTTAATGTTGGTACCGTCCGGGTGTACACCGACAGGAATGACTTCTGCCCCCAATTCGTAAAAAACCGCCGGTGCAACGCGATACGCGGCACCATTGCCGCAATCGACAACGACCTTAAGTCCGTCCAGCCGTAAACCACGTGGAAACGTTTGCTTAACGAACTCAATATAACGACCTGGCGCATCATCTAGGCGTGTCGCGCGACCAAGCGCTTCGGATTCGACATAGTCTCCCTTTTCCTCCTCCATTAAGGTCTCGATTGCACTCTCTTCCTCATCGGATATTTTATAACCGTCCGGGCCGAACAGCTTGATACCGTTATCCTGATAGGGATTGTGCGATGCTGAAATCACCACACCTAGGTCAGCACGCAGGGAACGCGTCAGCATAGCCACTGCCGGTGTCGGCATTGGTCCAACAAGATTCACATCCATGCCCATGGAAATAAAACCCGCAACCAAGGCTGGCTCTAACATGTAACCGGATAGCCTTGTATCCTTGCCGATTACGACAAGGTGGCGATGGTTGCCGCGATGAAACCGCTGTCCAGCGGCCATGGCTAGGCGCAATACGGTGGTGGGTCTTATAGGTTCGCTATTAGCGCGCCCACGAATACCATCCGTTCCGAAAAATTTTCGGTTCATCACAATCCTTGTTTGGTTGCTCTCATCTGATATGGCAACACAGGATCAACTGAACAGTTATATAAAACTTACTTGAATTCGTGTAGCTGGATGTTCGTTTTTGATCAGCTCTCAGGCTGAGGTTCCGGGCCAATATCAGTGACTGGGCCGCTAGTCGGGACAGAGGTACGAATGCCATTTGACGGCATCTCGCCTTCATCTGATCCCTTCGATATATCTTCACCGCGCAGCAGCGCATCGATCTCATCTCGCGACAGGGTTTCGTATTCGAGCAGGCCCTTTGCGATCGCGTGCAAATCCTCAAGACGTTCGTTAAGAATTTCGCGGGCCTTCTTCTCACCCAAATAGACCATTTGGCGCACTTCTTCATCAATAGTCTTAAGAGTCGCTTCAGAGACATTCTTTCGTTGTGTAACCGAATGACCGAGGAAAATTTCCTCTTCGTTCTCGCTGTAGCGCAGTGGCCCAAGCTCGTCACTGAACCCATATTCCGTGATCATTGCCCGAGCAATCTGAGTTGCCTGCTGTATATCCTGCGCAGCACCCGTCGTGATATTCTCCTTGCCATAGATGATTTCCTCGGCAACACGGCCCCCGAACGAGCTAGCGATACGGGCCGTTAGCTCCGTATAGGATTGCGCGTATTTATCACGCTCCGGCAACCACATGGTCACACCCAGAGCACGTCCGCGCGGGATGATCGTTACCTTATGGAGCGGCTCGTGGCCTTTGACGTGCATCATTACCAAAGCGTGGCCACCCTCGTGATAGGCCGTCATCTCTTTCTCTTCCTCGGTCATAACCATGGAGCGCCGCTCGGTGCCCATCATGACTTTGTCCTTAGATTCTTCTAGTTCTTGCATGGAAACGACGCGCCTATTTTTACGTGCTGCAAGAAGAGCTGCCTCGTTGACCAAATTGGCTAGGTCCGCACCGGAAAAGCCAGGCGTCCCACGCGCTATAACTTTGGCGTCGACGTCTGGCGCTAGGGGCACTTTGCGCATATGGACCTTAAGAATTTTCTCGCGGCCGAGGATATCCGGGTTCGGCACAACAACCTGACGATCAAATCGACCAGGTCGGAGCAGCGCGGGATCTAGGACATCTGGACGGTTTGTTGCGGCGATTAGGATAACTCCTTCATTCGCCTCGAAACCGTCCATCTCGACCAGTAACTGGTTCAAGGTCTGCTCACGCTCGTCATTTCCGCCTCCGAGACCAGCGCCACGATGGCGGCCTACCGCATCGATTTCATCGATGAAAATAATGCAGGGCGCATTTTTCTTACCCTGCTCGAACATGTCGCGGACACGGCTCGCACCAACACCGACAAACATTTCGACGAAGTCCGAACCGGATATCGTAAAGAATGGTACATTGGCTTCGCCAGCTATGGCACGGGCAAGCAATGTTTTACCGGTACCCGGCGGACCGACTAGCAGAACACCCTTAGGGATCTTACCACCGAGACGCTGAAATTTTTGTGGATCCTTAAGGAAATCAACTACCTCTTCAAGTTCTTGCTTTGCTTCGTCGATACCGGCAACATCCTCGAACGTTACGCGACCCGTCTTTTCCGTCAACAAGCGTGCGCGAGACTTACCAAACCCCATTGCCTTACCACCACCTGACTGCATCTGACGCATAAAAAAGACCCACACACCAATGAGGAGCAGCATTGGAAACCAGGAAATTAAAATTCCCAGCAACGAGGGCATACTCTCTTCCGGTGGAGCCGCGCTAATCTTGACACCAGATGCAGTCAACGTTTCGACAAGTTTAGGATCATCCGGAGCGTAAGTCGTGAACGTTCCTGCACCTTCGCGGTAGTGCCCGGTGATAGTCCGGTCTTGGATAGTAACATCGTTGACCTGATTGAGTTGGCTCATAAAATCTGAATACGTAATCGGGGCCTGAGCACTACGATGCGACGACCCTTGGAATAAATTAAATAAACCAATCATCAAAATGATAATTATGATCCAAAGAGCTAAATTCTTGCCAAAAACATTCACGCTAGGGCCTTTCAATTCCGGGGCCGGAATATAGGGATATCGCTCCTATTTCCAAATGTTAATCTACATTAATGTAGATAGTGTGAACCTACCTTTTTGCAATGTAAAGCGCGCGGGCACTAAGGGATGCGGTGGCGCAAATACAACTTGGTGCGGATGATGCAATGCTGGAACCATTCTTTTCCCCAATAGCCCCAGATGAGGAACGGAACTTAATGCATCTCCCTTCCAAATGGAGGGCAGTGTAGCTCTAGCGACAGCGGGTATAGATGACTGCCGTAGTCTTGGAGCCACCTCAATTGCTTGCTGCCACCCATTACTTCCCAGACGCCGCACTTCTCCAATATTGCGGTTTCCCAGACACAGCTTAAATCGTCCGTCCCACAATAACTCGCCACATGCCGGAAGTACTGATTTTACTGCTGATGCTTCCCTACAAATTAGTAGGCCGTCAAAGCGACGCAGCACCCTGCATCCAGCCAAGGTTCTACCACTGCCTGCCGCACCGTCTTGGATCCAGGTAAGGAGGCGTTCAAGCCTTGCAAGGCGGGGGCTATAACTGTTGCCTCCGATACACATCAACAAACGAGCCATGACCCGCAAGGCGACTTCCTCTGGTATCGCGCGCAAGGGGGCCTGCGAAACGCAGCAATAACCGGACGGATAAACAACCGCCATCCGTGCCAGCGCTTCTGCAACGTTTTGCTCTAAGGCATCCCGCGTGCGAGCCATCCGCGATGCCGTCTCAGACAACCGTCGGGCGGTCATACCCTCGGCAGCGAGAGCCAAAGATAATCCACGTATTCTAACACGTGCGAACCTTTTGTCGTCGTTTGATAGATCATGAACGTGCTTAACTTTTAAATGTGCGAGGGTCGCTTGCAATCTTGTCTGAGGCACGCTCAGTATCGGGCGTATAATACGAATTTTTGATGTCTCAACGACAGGTGCCATTGCGGCCAGTCCATGGCTACCGCTTCCGCGCGCGAGGCGCAGTAAAACTGTCTCGGCCTGATCTTCCTGATGATGTGCAACGGCCAGATGCAAATAGCCGTTAGCTACACACCATTTATTCAGCAGTTCATATCGGATTTTTCTCGCGGTTGCCTGAACATCAGCCGATCGTATAGGCACGTTGTTCAATATAATCTCGCACGCAACACCGTGGCTGGCTAACTCAGCAGCGACAGACTGCGCCTCCGCCTTTGAATTCTCCCGTATACTGTGATCAATTACCAGTGCCGTTACCCTTCCACCGCGTTTGGCCGCCCAAGCTTCAGTCAAAAGGGCAAGCGTCATACTGTCTGCACCGCCGGAGCAGGCTACAGCGATTCCGGGACGGATCTCAAACGGGCCAACCGAAGCCATCAGCACCGCAAATTCACTCTTCGTAATTTGCTGTTTATTGAAATCCGAGACGGGCCGTAGACGCAACCTGAAATTACCCGCAACCCAAACGAGTCATATCAATCCTCGCGCCAGAGATAATACGTTGGTTCGCGCTTGGGAATGTCTTGATCAATTCCGCGTACGTCGTGCATGCGGACTTGTTTTCACTGATCTGAGAAAGCGATTTAGCTAGTTTATAAAGGTTATCTGGTGCCTTGTTTCCCTTTGGAAAACGTTGATACGCATCGAGGAATATCCGTGCCGCCTCCGCAAACTGTTTGCGCACATAGTAGGTTTCTCCCATCCAATACATGGCGTTACCGGCTAGCGGGTTATCAGGATGCAGATCTACAAACGCACGCAGAGCATTTTCTGCTTGATCGTAATTACGTGTTTTTAACTGGCCAAAAGCGTATGCATACTGCTGACGCGCGTTACCTTCCGGCAATCCGCCTTTACCAGGTAGTCTAGCAACGGGTGTTGCGCTGCTTGAGATACCTCCTAACACTGGCACGGCTTGAGGAGGTGCCTGATTTGCCGGACCAGGGAAGCGCGAACCCTTTGACGATGGCAGCTGTGGAACGGATGGAGTACGCTGCTTGCTCCTAACAGAGGCGAGTTCACGTCCAGTGATTCGACCGAGTGACTGCTGACCGGGTGCAAGATCAGTCAGGCTTCCAGAGACGCTGCCAGAAGAAATAATCGTCGTTCCAGTCTTTTCCCTTGCCGGCGATGTCGGAACTTGGCCTATTGCGGTGAGATTTTGATCCATGCTAGCAATCGGCCGACCGCCCTCAAGTGCCCTTAGACGGATATCGACGTCTGCAACGAGTTTGTCGAGTCTCTCGCCCATAATTCTAATATCGTGCTGTACCCTCTCAGTAAGACCAGTTACGTCGCGAATCTGACCTTGAATTTCTAAAATTTTCCGCTGTAAACGGGCGTTACCATCGTTTTCAGGAGCTATTGGCCGTTTCGCAGGCAAGACAGTATTACCATCACGATAGGTGTATCGTTGAATGTCCGTCAAATCGCGGCGTAAACGCTCAATTTCACGAATAATTGTATTCGAAACAGTAGCGTCGGTCTGCGCAGATACTGGCATTGCTAAAATACTAAGTGCAAACCCCAGCAAAAAGAGCGCTTGCAGACATAAATAGCGCTCCTGCCTCCAAAATCGTCCGTGTCTTTTAATTATCTGATAAAACGGGTTCATGGGGCCCATCCTATCGCCTCAATTCGGCAACATTAAGGCGATTAATCTGACGGGCTTTCGGCGATCCAATGCCGCCCCCGCAGTAGTTCTCTTTTTGGGACCTAGCTGCCTGCGCCGCCACTTGGCAAGGTGACACCACGACGGTTTTGTGCCCAGGCCGATTTGTTCGAACCCAAGACAGCAGGGCGCTCTTTACCATAACTGATCGTCTCAATCCGACCTGGTGCCACACCTAAGCTAATCAGACTCTCTCGAACAGCATTAGCGCGACGTTCACCTAAAGCAAGATTGTATTCACGCGTGCCCCGTTCATCGCAATGACCCTCAATAACAACCGTATGATTTTTATATTTTTGCAGCCATGCTGACTGTTTCTTCAAGGTCCCCGCCGCCTCCTCTGTAATTTCCGATTTATCCAAGTCGAAAAAAATACGATCGCCAACATTTACAAAAAAATCAACGCGGCTGCCCGGCGGCGCACCAGACGGCGTGGCTTTTTTCACCTTAGATGCTGTTTTCGGAGCTGTGGCCGTCTGTGCCGAAGACGAGGATGCTTGCGTCGACGATCCCTCGCTCTTTGCACTTCCAGAATCTTCAGGTTCTGTTGCGCACGCAGACACCAGCGAAGCCGCCGCGAACAAACTTAAAATCTTCATACGCATCTACTTACCCCTTGGACGGAATATGGGTTTCTATTTCTGCTCCATTGCGCGGAATATTGGGACGTTCTGTCGCGAATAAGGTAGCAAGTCAAGGATATATTTACCCTCAGTTAACCCTACCAAATTTCTAAACACAACCGCTCCTCCTAAATATTACACAGCAATTTTGCATAAATTCTAAGCAACTTTCTAATATTACGGGTTGAGTGGTGACCAAGCCGGGTCAGAAGCGTCCCCACTGGTCAAAACTTCCCTAAGGTTGTGTCCTGTGAGGTCCACCGAATACAGACGGCTTGTTCCTCCTTTGCCCTTAGAATCGCTCGGTGTTTCGCGAAAAAACATGAGCACGCGTCCGTTCGGGGCCCAGGTAGGCCCTTCATCGAGAAAACTTTCTGACAATAGCCGTTCACCGCTACCGTCTGGCCGCATGACACCAATATGAAACTTTCCGCCAAGCTGTTTGGTGAATGCGATTAGGTCGCCCCGAGGCGACCACACTGGTGTACCATATCGGCCACGGCCGAAACTGATTCGACGGACATTACCCCCGCTACCATCCATGACATATACCTGCGGTGATCCGCCACGATCGGAATTAAATGTCACAAACTCACCGTCTGGCGATGCGCTTGGCGACGTATCAATTGCAGGGTGTCTAGTCAGACGCTTCTCCACCCGTGTTTGTAGGTCCATACGATAAATATCAGAGTTCCCGTCTGTCGCAAACGACATCAAAATAGATTTCCCATCCGTGGTAAAACGCGGGGCAAAGGTCATACCTCTGAAGTTTCCGAGCACTTCTTCTCGTCCAGTTTCGATATCGAACAGATAAACCCGTGGTGAATCGTTATAGTAGGAAAGATAAGTTATTTCCTGCGTCGTCGGCGAAAATCGCGGGGTCAGCACGAGCGCAGTCCCATCGGTAAGAAAGCGAAAGCCGTCACCATCTTGGTCCATTATGGCGAGCCGTTTAATTCGCTTGTCCCGAGGGCCACTCTCCGACACGAATACAATTCGCGTGTCGAAATAGCCATCTTCTCCAGTCATGCGTTTGTAAATCGCATCTGAAACAATATGGGCGACGCGGCGCCAATTCTCCGGTTCTGTGAAATAGGCTAGTCCCGTCATTTGCGCTTCCGCGAATACATCCCAAAGTCGAAATTCGACGCGCAAGCGACCGTCCGGTTGGACTTTAACATTCCCCTGGACAAGGGCTTGTGCATTTATCACTCGCCAGTCCGAAAAACGCGGGCGCACCTGCAATGAGGCCGCATCTTGAATAAAGGCCCGCCGATCTAGCGGGCGAAACAGTCCTGAACGCTCCAGGTTGTTAGATATCACATTGGATATGTTACCTCCGATGCTGGTCTCCGGATTTGTGAGACCGTTAAATTCAGTTATTGCGATGGGAAGCGGTTCGATGTTTCCCCGGCGAATATCGACGCGTACCTCCGCTAAAGAGGAAACAGGCAGTAAGACCAATAAAATCAGGAAAATACAGGCAAAGCTCACGAGGAATTCGGGTTTCCTTTGCATCGTCAGAACATCTCCCCGGGATAGAATGTCAAGCTCATGTTTCGCCATTGATCATAGGTTTCTAATGGCAGTATAAGTGGTTGGCAGCGTGGATTTAGCATCGCGCGCACTGCACTTTCAGCCATCGAGCGAAAAAACGGGTCATTAGTGGCGCGCGCGCGATCTACTATCGTTGCCGATCGGACCATCCCGTCCGGGGCAACGCTAGCTTTTATTTCGACTACCATTTTGTGCGCGTCCCTTGCACCCGCAGGCAGATTCCAACAGGGTTCAATTTGGCGTCGGATAGCGTCAACATCGCCGGCTGTCAGACCAGTTCTATAAATGTTTGAACGGGGCAGCTGTTGTTTCCGCTTTAACGCATTAGCCACTTGTTGCATCGGTGAGATTGTTTCCTTCGGCATTTTCGGACTGCGTCTTTTCGTTTTAGGCGGTTTGTGTTCCAGCTTGCTTACTGTTTTTAGGACCGAAGAGAAATCTTGCTGTGGCTTAACAGTCTTTGGTTTTGGTTTTGGCCGTGGTCGCTGCCTTTGAGGTATGTTTTCAGATTTCGGTTTCGGTGGTTTTTTCGCTTTAGGTTTCGGTTTCGGTTTCGGCGGTTTT
>CAYYUG010000006.1:9938-17400 GCA_964474755.1 uncultured Rhodospirillaceae bacterium
TTTCGGTTTCGGTGGTTTTTTCGCTTTAGGTTTCGGTTTCGGTTTCGGCGGTTTTTTCGCTTTCGGCTTCGGCATCGGGACTGCTTCAGAAGACAACTTTTGTGCAGAAAAGGCCTTGGTTTCGGTTTCGGCGGAAACCTGTGGCTTCAACGGCAGCGGCCGATGCGGAGGCTTTTCTTCGGCGACCGATACGAGCTTTGTCTTTGGATTTTCCTGCTCGGTCGCGATCTGCACATCAAAGACCTCCGCCGGGGCAATTGTTGGCGGCGATGAGGGCAAAACGCCCAACCATGCAAATAGGAAGACAGCGATGTGCAGCGTTGCGGATATGGCGGCAGCTGTTCGCATCCCTATGCACTATTTTTTTAAGTTCTTCGTTTCCGGCATTTTGGCGAGCAAGGACACCTTGCGAAAGCCAGCAGCACTTAATTCTCCCATAACGCCCATAATAGTTCCGTAAGGAAGCTTCTCGTCGCCACGAATAAAAATTCGTAATTCAGAATTAGCTTTCATGATTTCGCGTAGTCTAGGGATTATTTTTTCCACCGCCATTTCGGTCTCTTGCAGAAAAACTTTTCCCGCAGCGTCTATCGTAACGACTAAAGGTTCTTGCGTATCATTGATCGCCGCGGCGCGAGTTTTCGGCAGATCGACAGGAACGCCAACTGTAAGAAGCGGTGCGGTGACCATGAACACGATGAGCAGCACCAGCATTACATCGACAAACGGCGTCACGTTGATTTCCGCCATTTTTGTGTAGCGATACTTCCCATTCCCACGGTAGCCGCTGCCTGCAGTCCAACCCGTCACCAATTAATCATTCTCCTCAAGCTGGCGTGACAGAATGCCACTAAATTCATGCGCAAAGGCCTCGAGGCGTCCGGAGTAACGTGTAAGATCGGTCGATATCTTGTTGTAAGCGACGACAGCTGGGATTGCCGCAACTAGACCTAATGCCGTAGCAAAAAGCGCCTCTGCGATACCAGGAGCGACAACTGCGAGACTGGTCTGCTTGGTAATCGCAATCGATTGAAAACTGTTCATGATACCGTAGACTGTGCCAAACAGGCCAATAAACGGAGCAGTAGATCCCACCGACGCCAGAAACGTCATATAACGCTCGAGGTTTTCCATCTCACGTCCAAGACTGACCTGCATTACACGGTCAATCCTCTGCTGCACACTTGCGAGTGATAACTGGCTGCGCTCAATGCCGCGAGACGCTGTGCGATGCCATTCTCGCATTGCCGCCGTAAACACAGCCGTCATTGGGTCTGAGGGGCGTTTGCCAACCTTCTCATACAATCCGTCGAGCGTCCCACCAGACCAAAACTCATCCTCGAAAGCAGTCGCCGCACGATCGAGGTGGCGCAAGCGCCGAACCTTGTCGATTATTATCGCCCAGGTCCAGATCGAGGCTAGGACCAGGGCGATCAAGACGATTTTGACGATCCAGGTAGCTTGCAAAAACAAGGCCCAAACCGATAGGTTCACATTCTCGACAGAGCCTGCCAATGCCGTAGCCTCAACTAGATTTTGCTCCATCAATAAGTCCCTACTGCTCTTGATGCTTATAGGCTTCCAGCACTGCCCAGACTGGCCTTGGAAGTCGAGCCGGCCGACCATGCTGATCGATGCAGGCTAGGCGAACTGAGAGCCGCACGAGATCTTCGTCATCACGGCGAATAATTTGTTCGGCCGACATTGAGGCTCCGAGCAGCGACATCAGGCGGCTGTGAACTGTGAGTGCATCGTCGAGGCGTGCTGGTACGATGTAATCAGCCGACATGCTTCGTACCGCAAAGGCGACGCCATGACTGTCCCATAGTTCGCGGTGCCCGACGCCCGCTTCTCGCAACATTTCAGTGCGGCCGCGTTCCGCAAACTTCAGGTAGTTTGCGTAGTAAACGATCCCCCCGGCATCTGTATCCTCATAATAAACTCGGACAGGGCAGATATGCGCCGCCACACGTTTACTCATCCTGCGCCCCGTTATCGGAAGGCACGTTTAATAGGTCCGGTTGTGTTTCGACTGCAATCGGTGTCTCAAGACCGAGATATCGGCACCCCTGGCCCGTCAGCATCCGACCTCGTGGTGTGCGCTGTATAAACCCACGCTGTATCAGATAGGGTTCGATCACTTCTTCGATCGCATCACGCTGCTCTGCTAGTGCAGCGGCTAGAGTGTCTGCACCAACCGGACCACCGCCATAATTTTCTGCTATGCAGGTCAGAAACCGACGATCCATTGCATCTAACCCCTCGGCATCGACATCCAATCGGAGCAGAGCACTATCTGCGATTGCCGCATCAATCACGGGTTGCCCGTCGACAAAGGCAAAATCGCGCACACGGCGCAGCAATCGTCCGGCAATTCGCGGTGTCCCACGACTTCGTCGCGCGATCTCCCGGGCACCATCCGCTGCAAGTTCTAGGTCGAGTACGCGCGCGCTGCGTTCGACAATCCTCTGCAAATCTTCGATATCGTAAAAGTTCATTCGCAGCGGTATGCCGAAACGTTCGCGCAGCGGTGTTGTGATCAATCCAGTTCGCGTTGTGGCTCCGACCAGCGTAAACGGTGGAAGGTCGATTCGGATCGAGCGGGCTGCCGGCCCCTCGCCGATAATCAAATCGAGCTGGAAGTCCTCCATCGCTGGGTAGAGCACCTCTTCGATCGCCGGATGTAATCGGTGGATTTCATCAATGAACAATACGTCACGCGGCTGCAAATTCGTTAGTAATGCTGCTAAATCTCCCGCCTTCGCCAAAACCGGTCCAGATGTTGCCCGAAAGCTCACCCCGAGCTCCCGCGCGACAATCTGGGCAAGCGTCGTTTTGCCAAGCCCAGGGGGGCCGAAGAAAATGGTGTGGTCCATCGCTTCTCCGCGACTCTTCGCGGCCTGGATGAAGACCGAAAGATTTCCCCGAACCATGCTCTGCCCAATAAAATCGGACAAGGTCTGCGGGCGCAGTGACGCCTCGTCGATATCAGATTCCACCATATCTGGCGTGATAATACGGCTCACCGACTCGTTCATTGCGACAATTCCTTAAGGCCGAACCGTATCAATGATTCGAGCGGGGCTCCCTGGCCTAACTGCTTTCCAGCTTCCGCTATTACGTTAAAGGCATCAACGCGCGAATAGCCCAGATTGACTAGGGCTGAAATCGCTTCTTCCACATCCGCATTAGCATTCGATGTAATTTCGACAGCGGTATTGCCTCCCAACACTAGACCGCCCACTTTGTCCCGCAGTTCCGTAACGATACGACCCGCGAGTTTCGGACCCACCCCGTTGGCCCGGGCGACTGAGGCTTTATCTTGAGCTACAATCGCCTGCACTAGTTCGTCGACAGGCAAAATGGATAAGATGGCCAGTCCGACGCGGGCGCCGACACCCTGAACTGTAGTTAGTTGGCGAAACCAGGCCCGTTCCGCCGCGTCTATAAAACCATAAAGATGAATATGATCTTCTCGGACATGCGTCTCGATCTCGATCTGAACAGGTTCACCAACTGCTGGCAATTGCGACAAAGTCCGCGCGGAGCAGAAAATCAAATACCCGACTCCACCGACATCGACGACAGCAAAGTCCTCACCAAGCTCGCCCACCACGCCGGAAAGCCGCGCTATCATTGCACGGCTGCGGCACGCTGCAACCGTCGTCCTGTTTCCGCAAAATGCGCATGACAAATCGCTACGGCCAGTGCATCTGCCGCATCGGCGCTAGAAAACTGGCAGCCAGGCAGGATGCGCCCGACCATCATTTGGACCTGTTCCTTTGCGGCGTGTCCGGCCCCGACCACGGACTTCTTTATTCTGTTGGCAGAATATTCCGCAACAGGCAGTCCTGCTAACGCTGGTGCTAATACAACCACACCGCGTGCTTCACCGAGACGCAATGTCGTTCCAGGGTTCTTGTTGACAAATGTCTCCTCGACCGCAGCCTCATCCGGATGGAAATCAGCCAAAACCTGTGCCAAGCCTTCATGCAAATTTCGGAGACGGATGGCAAGAACTTGCTTTGGGTTCGGTGAAACGGTGCCATCAGCCACATAGGTAAGCCTATTTGCATCGACATCTATGACACCCCACCCTGTATTGCGAAGTCCCGGATCAAGCCCAATTAATCGCATATCACCAGCCATTCCCTATCTTGTTAGACGTTCGAGGATATCGTCAGCTATGTCATAGTTAGCAGAAACAGTTTGCACATCATCACTTTCATCTAGCACCTCAAGAAGTTTAAGAAGCGTTGCAGCCCCCCTCTCCTCAACGGAAACATTGTTGTGCGCCTTCCAGACCAACTTTGCCGAGGCCGGTTCGCCCAACGTTCCTTCTAGAACGCCGCAAACCTCGTGAAGCTTACCTGGTTCGCAAACCACTTCGTGACCATCTTCAGTCGACTCCACATCGTCCGCACCAGCTTCCAGCGCCGCTTCGAAAACGTTATCTGGATTTGCCTTTTCGGCGTCGTAACGGATTTCTCCGACATGATCGAACATGAAGGAGACTGAACCTGTTTCCGCAAGGTTCCCACCATTTTTGCTAAAGGCGGCCCGCAATTCCGATGCCGTGCGGTTCCGATTGTCGGTGAGGGTTTCGACGATGATCGCTACACCACCAGGCCCATAACCCTCGTAACGAATTTCTTGGAAATCGTCGCCCTCACCAGTGCCTGCTCCTTTCTTGATAGCGCGGTCTATATTATCCTTCGGCATATTCCCGGCTCGCGCCGCAATTACTGCCGTGCGCAAGCGTGGGTTCATTTCCGGATCGGCTCCTCCCAAGCGTGCGGCAACAGTTATTTCGCGCCCAAATTTCGCAAATAGGCTCGCACGGCGCTTATCTTGAGCGCCCTTTCGATACATGATGTTCTTGAATTTTGAATGACCGGCCATTTTTTTCCGTCGAAAATCAGTGTGATAATCAGCATTTTGTGCAAGTATGTGTATTCTTACTAGTCTGTTATACCAGATGTTGTGGTTCTGTGCCCAGAAATGAAAGGGGCCGCAATGATGTGCTTAGAAAATCAATATGGCGACAATACGGCGTAGCGCCGTATCACAGAGCCGTTATCGTTTATTTAATTAGATAGAAAAAATTTTGAGCTAACTAGGGGTGCAAACGCAACACATACTATTCCAGTCTTGTAGGCGCCCAATCGGATATAAATAGTTTCAGTACAGCATAAAGCCTTTAGCTACCCAGCTTTAACTGCCAAACGGTCTCTCTCCCAACCAAAGGGACGCTTCGTCGGCAAGCACGCTTCTTCTAAGATTGCTAAACCATCTTTAACATCCGCTGCATCCAGACAGTACGGGTAGGACAAAAAGCCTATTTAAATATATTATTTTTTTTCACAGCTATTTAATTAATAAGATCATAAATCTAATCCAATATACTGTTTTATATAATTAGTATGAAATAGCATAGCCTCATGCTCTTCGCTCGAATTTTCATGCTTTGCACCATTCATAAACCAAGAATAGCCGTACGAGAACATTGCGAAAATGCGTTGAGCAGTTTTCCCACTCTAGGCAGGAATGTGCTCCGCTAGCCTACCACCACATCGCACAGGCGACACCAGGGTCGCGAGGCCTGTATCGGTATCGCTCTCAACAAATACGCCGCAGAACGTCCCTATCCCCTCGGCCGGCTTCATCCGCTGACGCGGCAACTTTCGAAGGAAATTGCCTATCGATGCCTGTTTTGCCATCCCAATGACAGAGTCGTAGTCGCCACACATTCCAGCGTCCGTTTGATAAGCGGTACCGCCGTTCAAAATAAACGCGTCCGCTGTAGGGATATGCGTGTGGGTCCCTACAAGCAGGGTCGCGCGCCCGTCCGCGATATGACCCAACGCCATCTTCTCGCTTGTCGCCTCTCCGTGCACATCAACGACCACCGCGTCAAATCCAGATTGCTTTGGTGTTCCAGGCGGCAAGAATCGTTCAAGTATTGGAAAAGGGTCATCAAGCAACTCCATGAAAAGACGGGTCATAATATTTATTACTTTGATCCGCCGTCCAGAGCCATCTGTAAAATTCGCCACACCGCGTCCGGGCGTCGCCTCAGGAAAGTTCGCAGGCCGCAGGAGCCGTTCATCACGATTCATTTGCGGAATTATGTCAGGTTTATCCCAGGTATGATTGCCACCGGTTATGACATCAACACCGGCACCAAAAAGCTCGTTGCAAGTTTTCTCGGTCATCCCGAAACCGTGCGCCGCGTTTTCGCCATTTGCGATAACGAAATCCAGTCGAAGACGATCGCGTAGAACGGGTACATGTTCGGAAATCGCTTCCCTCCCCGACCGGCCGACCACATCGCCACAAAAAAGAATTCTCATGATTTTTCGCTTTCCGGTCGCACGATGCCTTGCTCGGTTAGTATACCATCCAGAACCGTATCGTCCTCATTGCAAGGCACAACCGGAACCTCTTGCAAGGCATAGGCGATGCCAAGCGCGCATACCGGCTGTATTTTACGGATACTTCTGATCGACAAATCATAGAAGCCGCCACCATAACCTAGCCGGTTTCCACGCAGATCAAACGCGAGTAACGGGGTGAGAATTATATCGGGATGAATTGCGATGGCGTCCGGAGCCGGTTCTGGTATCCCGAACGCTCCATTCCTCAGTTCAGTCGTCTCATCCCATCGCCGAAAAATTAGTGGCGCATTTCGTTTCTCAATTACAGGTAGCGCTATATCAAATCCTTGATCACGCAATTTGTTTAATAAAGGCAGTACATTTGCCTCGCTTCTTATCGGATAGTAGCCGGAAATCGCGATCCCTCTTGGTGCACGCACGTGCTGTTTGAAGATTTCGACCAGCCGTATACCGATATCACCCCTAGCCGCTGCTATATCGCGTCGCTTCTCGGCTTCAGTCCGCAGAAGACGTTTCCGCGCAGCGATCGATAACATAGCAAATTCCGATGTAAAATAAGGTGGCGGCGCCGCATCGGCCGTCGGCCCAGTCAAACCCTCAAGGACCTGGGTAACCAGGTGGGCACCGTATGCCAAAACCAAGATTTCGACAGGGACAGCTCCCTATGAGCTTATTATCGCCCCTGGGGTATGGTGGCCTAACGCACCGCGCAGCAAACCGCCTGTTAATATCTAAAACGCTTCCAGCCGCTCGGCAATAGTTTCCGCGTGTTCTGCAATTCGTTCTACTTTTTCCGCAAGCCTGCTGGCCTCGTCAGTAGCAACTTCATCGGCGGTTCCTTCTTTCGCTTGTGCTGCCGCCAGTTCGGCATATGTGTCCGACAATTCGTCGGAGACCAAAAGGCTTGCCATCAAAAGAAGTCTGGCATCACCAATTTGTCCGTTCAATTCGACCAATTCTTCGACACGAACCTTAATGTATTCCGCAAGGCGGCTAGTATGCTCCTCCTGTCCAGCTTCGCAGGAGATGGTGTAATTTCGGCCATTGATAGTAACGCTTAGCTC
>CAYYUG010000006.1:17500-57672 GCA_964474755.1 uncultured Rhodospirillaceae bacterium
CCTATCAATGGACGCGGTTCAATCCGCCAACAGCGGACATCCAGGCATGCCCATGGGCATGGCGGATATCGCCGTCGTGCTTTTCCGGGATTTTCTAAAATTCGACTCCCAAAATGCTAGTTGGCCAGATCGAGACCGGTTTGTTCTTTCGAACGGGCATGGTTCGATGCTGCTATACTCATTGCTGCATCTCACCGGTTATCCAGACATGGATATCGATCAGATTAGGAACTTCCGGCAGCTAGGCAGCCGCACGGCTGGGCATCCCGAATTCGGGCATGCCCAGGGCATCGAGATGACAACGGGACCACTTGGTCAGGGAATGGCTACAGCGGTCGGCATGGCACTTGCCGAGAAGATGCTGGCCACGCGCTATGGCGCTGGTATCGTCGATCACCACACCTATGTGTTTGCCGGTGATGGCTGCTTGATGGAAGGCATTAGCCATGAAGCCGCCTCTCTCGCGGGTCATTTGAAGCTCGGTAAGTTGATCGTACTATTTGACGACAATGAAATCTCGATCGACGGCCCGACGGATCTTTCCGTACGAGACGATCAAATCACCCGCTTCGAAGCGTGTGGTTGGGAAGCTTACCGCATTGACGGACACGACCCAAAGGCCATTGCCGCTGCAATTGACAAAGCCAAAAAAAGCGACAAGCCAACGTTGATAGCTTGCCGGACAGTGATTGGCTTTGGCGCACCTAACAAGCAAGGTACGGCTGGCACACACGGCGCACCTTTAGGTGATGACGAAATCACTGCCACCCGCGAACAGCTCGGATGGCCGCACGATCCCTTCGTCATCCCCAATAGTATAGCTGACGCCTGGCGCCAAATCGGCGTGCGCGGAGCAACCGCGCGACTAGCATGGCAATCACGGTTAGATGCCCTTTCTGGGAACGAAAAAGCAAACTTCGAATCTACAATTGCGGGGAACCTGCCGAGCAATTGGGAATCTGAGTACCAAGCCTATATCAATGCCGTCATTGCAGAGCAGCCCAATATTGCAACTCGTCAGGCGTCGCAAAATGCTCTGGTCGCGTTGGCCGACATTATTCCGAATCTCGCTGGTGGATCTGCGGACCTGACCGGATCGAATCTGACAAAAACAAGCGTAATGCATGGTGTTACGTCAGAAAATTTTTCAGGAAATTATATCTATTACGGAGTTCGGGAACATGGCATGGCTGCTGCGATGAATGGCATCGCACTACATGGCGGCCTTATTCCTTACGGCGGAACGTTTCTAATTTTTACGGACTATGCTCGTCCTTCTATCCGCTTGGCGGCACTGATGGGACAGCGGGTCATCTACGTCATGACCCATGATTCTATCGGACTGGGCGAAGACGGGCCAACCCACCAACCAGTCGAACAACTCGCTAGCCTCAGGGCTATGCCAAATTTGAACGTATTCCGGCCAGCTGATGCCGTCGAAACCGCCGAATGCTGGGCGTTAGCATTGCAAGCTAAAACGACGCCATCGGTTTTGGCCTTAACACGCCAAGGTGTTCCAACTCTTAGAATGAAGAGCTCAGAAGGAAATCCTTGCGCTCGCGGTGCCTATGTACTCGTGCAGGCTGAAGGCGAACAACAGGTAACATTGCTGGCAACCGGTTCCGAGGTGAGCCTGGCTTGCGACGCCCGGGATATATTGCAAAAGGATGGTATTGGCACAGCGGTCATATCAATGCCATGTCACGAACTGTTTGATGCTCAAGACGCCGCATACCAGGAAAGCATTTTAGGTACTAACAAAGTGAAAATTGCAGTCGAAGCAGCGGTTGCCCAAGGATGGGATCGCTATATTGGTTACGACGGTGCGTTTGTTGGTATGTCAAGCTTTGGGGCTTCCGGACCAGGCGGAACTCTATACGAGCATTTTGGTATAACGGCGCAGTCTGTGGCGGATGCCGCACGGAAACGCCTCTAGACGATTATTGTATCAGGAGAGAGATCAATGACAGTACGGGTGGCTATCAACGGTTTTGGACGTATCGGACGCCTTGTCTTGCGCGCAGCAATGGAATCTGGTCGTGATGACATTGAGTTCGTAGGCGTTAACGATCTTGGCTCCGTCGATACCAACGCTCATCTCGTCAAATATGATTCGGTTCATGGGGTGTTTCCCGGCGATGTGACGGTCGGCGAGGACTGGATGGATCTTGGTCGCGGAAAGATCAAGGTGACTGCCGAACGCGATCCGACGAAACTACCTTGGGGTGAACTCGGGATAGATATTGCGATGGAGTGCACGGGTATTTTCACTAGTCGCGACCAGGCTGCTATGCACTTGGAAGCCGGAGCCCAACGGGTTCTCGTTTCGGCTCCGGCCAGCGGCGCGGATTTGACCGTGGTCTATGGCGTCAATCACGATGAACTCTCGGTCGATCATACCGTTGTCTCCAATGCATCCTGCACCACCAATTGTCTCGCGCCAGTGGCCCACGTTCTTCACCGGGCGGTCGGCATTGATCGCGGTTTCATGACTACAGTGCACGCTTTTACCGGTGATCAGGCCACGGTAGATACACTTCATTCTGACTTGCGGCGCGCCCGGTCCGCGTCTCAATCTCTCATCCCAACTTCAACCGGCGCCGCGAAAGCGGTTGGCCTGGTACTCCCGGAATTGGCGGGTAAATTAGACGGCACGGCCATTAGAGTACCGACCCCGAACGTCTCACTCGTTGACCTAAAATTCGACGCTTCGCGCGAAACGGACATTGCTGAGGTCAATGGTGCAATCCAGCAGGCTGCCGGTGGTGCGCTCAAAGGCGTTCTGGAAACCTGCGATGAGCCCCTGGTTTCCGTAGATTTCAATCACAATCAGGCCAGTTCGACTTTCGATTTGACCCAAACACAGGTCATCGATGGACGTTTGGTCCGTGTCCTGTCCTGGTATGACAACGAATGGGGATTCTCAAACCGGATGTCGGATACAGCCGTAGCGATGGGGAAACTCGGCTGAAGCAATACGGAAAAGCCGTAACCGTCATTAGCCTAGCCCAGGCTGAAGCGGCCCTGTCGGCGGCGGAAAATTTGTGTGCCGAAATAACGTTGATCAGCGCGCCAGATGCAGCTGCGAGCGTTGGACCAGGTTGGTTTGACGCTGTCGTGACACTTGCTACTAGTCGGTTTCCCGCAGCAAAATATATCGCCATCCTAGATTGTGGCAACGCGCCAGGTGATGCGTTAGCAGCTTTGCGACATGGTATCAAATTCATCCGATATTGCGGCGCTAAGCAGGCAGCGATTACCGAAATTGCGAAAAAGTATGGCGCCAAGGTAATACAAAAACGTCCAAAGTCTCTAGATTTAAGCGATGCTGAAGCCGAAAAACAGGACCCTATCACCGCTTGCTGTTCCTGGCTTTCCAGTTAGGCTGAGAGCCGGATGCCTCCTAGCGAACTGGCTTGTATTTTTAGATTTGGAATGAGGTATTAGTATGCTCACATACGAGATGAGAAAGCTGATCAGCGAGCATCGCGCCGGTATGGTCGCATCGATCAATGATGACGGCACCCCTTCTGTTTCACCGAAAGCAACCTTTGTGATCCTCGATGACGAGACATTGGCATTTGGCAACCTACGTTCACCGGAAACGATCAAAAACATCAATCAACGACCCAGCACGGAAATCTGCTTCATTGATGTCTTGGCGCGTAAAGCGGTGCGCGTGACCGGCACCGCTAAATATATGAATAACAATCAAATGTCGGATGACCTCCGCGCCGCTTTCAAAGAGGTTTGGTCGGACTTTCTTGATCGGTTCGCCGGCGTAGTTGAGATCAAAATAAATGCTGTTGAATACATTCTTTCTCCGGCCTACGACATGGGGATTTCAGAAGTTGAGCTGCGCGAAGCAAACCTCACCCACTTACAAAGCCTTTCTTGAACTTTGGGTTTTAGATCGATATCAGACCACTGAAGCCGATTAGCGTGCTGGCTACAAAGCAAACGGCCGAAAAACTCAACAGTTTAAAGCCACTCTTGCCACGCTTCATCGCTTGAGCAGTCATATCGTCAGCCACAGAATCTCTATTTGCACTATAGCCGGGGTCGATTGCAGCAGCCTCACGCGAAGTTGTCAGAACATTACGGAAAATAAAGTAGGCGAGAACCGTCGGGATCAAACCGATTGCATATATCAACCCCGACGTAAGCATAATGTCTTGCACACCCTCGATATCAGCAAATTTTTGATGGATTGCCACGCAACTCAACAGTCCGAACGTATGTGCGATAAAGACGTACCCGATGATCTTTATGAACGGTTCGTGCGCAGCAGCTGAATCGGCGGCATCGTACTCACGATCAGGTCGGAGTCCCTTACCACTGGCTTGCTCATCGGTGTCCATTGTCAACCCAATTATAACCTCGGTGGTGCAACAAGCTTGTTGGTGGCCTTTGATCGAATCATGGCTACTTTATTGAAATTTCCGCAGGCGTCGAGTATTGACTCACGGGCAACGAAATTAGGAGCCGCCGTCATGAGAATTACGCAGCGTGTAAAGAAAATCTTGTCTAACTATGAAAGTGACTGCCCCGGAACGAAAACCAATCTTGCGCGTATTCTCATGCACGGCCGTCTTGGAGGCACCGGTAAGTTGATCATTTTACCAGTCGACCAAGGCTTCGAACACGGTCCTGCTAGGAGCTTTGCCAAAAATCCCGCTGGTTATGATCCGCATTACCACTACCAACTCGCCATCGACGCTAATCTTTCCGCATACGCCGCGCCCCTCGGCCCTTTAGAGGCTGGAGCAGATACGTTTGCCGGTGCCGTGCCATTGATACTGAAGTGCAACAGCTCGAACAGCCATGCGACAGAGAAAGACCAGGCGCTTTACGGCACGGTCGATGACGCCTTACGGCTCGGCTGTTCCGCAGTCGGCTTCACCATCTATCCCGGTGCGGACGACCAATTCGAGATGATGGAAGAGTTCCAGGAACTTGCCGCGGAAGCAAAGTCAGCCGGCCTCGCTGTCGTGCTTTGGTCTTATCCGCGCGGCGGCAATCTATCTAAAGACGGCGAGACAGCGATCGATGTCACTGCCTATGCAGCGCATTTAGCCGCCCTGCTCGGTGCACATATCATCAAGGTAAAGCCACCGACAGCACATATTGAACAGGAAGATGCGCGAAAGGTCTATGAGGCCGAGGGAATTCCCATCGGCACTCTAACCCAGCGGATTGAGCACATCGTCCATTCGGCATTCAACAAGCGGCGCATCGTCGTCTTCTCTGGAGGAGCCGCGAAGGATACCGAAGGCGTCCTAAACGAAATTCGGGAGATCCGCGACGGCGGCGGATCCGGTTCGATTATCGGCCGCAACTCATTCCAGCGACCGAAGGCCGAAGCGCTGGAACTATTGGGAACCATTGCCCAGATCTATCAGGGTAAAGCTTGATCACCGTCGATCGCTGCCGTCTTTATTTGATCACACCGCCGGCTTTTGAGCCGACAGTTTTCAAAGATGTACTGGCACAAGCTTTAGATGCAGGCGATATCGCTTGCGTTCAGCTGCGTCTTAAAGATGTCGAGGATGATGTCGTTCGATCCGCTGCGCACATTTTACGGCCGGTAGCGCAGGAGCGCGACGTCGCGTTTATTATGAACGACCGCCCTGATCTAGCGGTGGAGACAGGCTGCGACGGCGTGCATGTTGGCCAGCTGGACGCGAGCTATGAAGACGCGCGCAACCTAGTCGGACAAGATGGTATTGTCGGTGTGACCTGTCACGCTTCTCGTGACTTTGCCATGCAGGCTGCGGAGAAAGGAGCGAACTATGTAGCCTTTGGCGCCTTCTACAATTCGGGCACGAAAAAACCGAAGTATCATGCCGATCCGGCTATTTTGACCTGGTGGCAAGAGATGATGGAGATACCTTGCGTCGCGATCGGCGGTATTACGGTCGATAACAGCCCAGCCCTGATCGAAGCCGGCGCCGACTTTCTATCTGTTGTAGCAGGCGTTTGGAATTATCCCGAAGGCCCCGCAGCCGCGGTAAAGCGGTTTAACGAAAACATGGCAGCGATTGCTTGACCACAACGAAGCAGCTATAACGCCGCCGCAGTCCAATTACCGAAAATTGAAACGATGAAAATCAATGGGAATGCTGTTCGTCCCGGCAATGTAATCGAACATCAGAACCGGCTTTGGCGCGCCACTAAAATTCAACATACGCAGCCCGGTAAAGGCGGTGCCTATCTTCAGGTCGAGCTCAAAGACATTCGCGACGGGACCAAATTGAACGAACGTTTCCGGTCATCGGAAACCGTCGAGCGCGTACGCTTAGACCAGCGCGAGTATCAATACCTATTCAAAGATGGTGACGAATATACCTTCATGGACAATGAGACCTATGATCAGGTCACCTTGCATATAGACTTTATTGGGCCTGACGCCGCACAATTTCTGCAAGACAGCATGACAGTCCAAATCGAATCTTTCGAAAATTCTCCGATTGGCGTCATGCTACCCGAACATGTGATAATGGAAATCATCGAAGCTGACCCCGTCGTCAAAGGGCAGACAGCGTCGTCATCGTATAAACCTGCCTTGCTCGAAAATGGGTTCCGGATCTTAGTGCCGCCGCATATCGAGGCGGGGACGCGTGTGCAGGTAAACACTGCTGATGGCACCTATGTCGGACGCGCGAAAGATTAGGATCACGATCCGGAACGAAAGGTAGACGCCTATGGCGTTGCGATCTCCAATAATCAACGTAATGGCCATGGCAGCGGACAAGGCCGGCCGCAGTCTGGTTCGCGATTTCGGAGAAGTCGAACTACTTCAGGTGAGTCGCAAAGGACCAGCCGATTTTGTGTCTAGTGCGGACCGACGTGCGGAGAAAATTCTGCGTAAATCGTTAGCACAAGCTCATCCGGAATTCGGAATGCTTTTGGAAGAAGCTGGAGAGATAGCGGGCACGGACAATCGCCATCGCTGGATCGTTGATCCACTCGATGGCACGACAAACTTCCTACACGGCCTACCGCACTTTTGCATTTCAATCGCTTTAGAGCGCGATGGACAGGTCATTTCTGGAATTGTTTATGACCCGCTTAAGGATGAGCTGTTCTGGGCGGAGCGCGGGCTTGGCGCCTACGTTAATGACCAGAGATTGCGTGTTTCCGGTCGCGGTCGGATGAATGAAGGTGTTTTCGCAACCGGAATTCCATTCCTCGGTATCCAGAGCGACTCCGGACATCAAAAGTTTCTCTCGCAGTTGGGCGCTGTAATGGCTGAATGCGCCGGTGTGCGACGCTTCGGATCTGCCGCACTCGACCTCGCCTATGTGGCAGCTGGCCGATACGATGGTTTTTGGGAGAACGGTCTCAATCCTTGGGACGTGGCTGCCGGCGTCTTGTTGGTAAGGGAAGCCGGTGGTTTAGTGACTGATATCGCCGGCAGGCGCTACGAGTTGAGCGCCACAAACATATGTGCCGGCAACGACCAACTACACCAGCCGTTGCGAATACTACTCCATAGAACCCAGGTCCGGGACTAGTAGTTGTCTGCGGTTCAGCACTGAGTTATGGTCATTACACAATAAATTTCGCGTTCTGCGCGCGATAAAACACAAATAGATAGGTTGCGAAATTGAAAAAGTGTGGTCTGAATTCAGGACAGCACATGGGCCTACTCTCTTGGCGTTCTAGCGTATTGGCCTGCGCCCTGATCGCCATGGTGACGCCTGTCAGTGCGCAGCAAAAATTTTACGTATTTTCTCCTGGCTCAAGTCGTCCGAGCGTAATCGTTGACCTCAGCGTCTTGGAGAAACTGGGCCCTCAACCGACACTGCCCGGCATGCTGCGCTCTGGACGATCATCGGTAGCGTCAACGGCACCAGGTGGCTTGCTGCCTCCTCCATCCGAACCCCCGCGATCCAAATTGTCGTTACCAAAAGGCTTTTCAAAACGTTTGGCACCTACCACGCTGCAGCCTCTTGCAAAGATCCAGCCGACGCCTCCCGTGGTTACGCGTAAACGGCGCCCTGTTCCGGCAGTGCCGTCGATCGTAAAACCGCCGACCGCTGCCGCAAAGGTTGCCGCAGCAGCCAAAGCGTCGGCCATAGTTAAACCGGCACGGTCTATCCCGAAACCCCTTCCACCTGCCGAACTCATTGCAGTTACACCGAAAACAGCAATCCCTGAATTTAATAAGCCGGCCGTGCCACCGCCGACTAAATTAACTAAACCTGTTATACCAAAGCCTGCTCCGTTGCGCCGATCAACCGTACCACCTCCGCCGGTAGTATCGCCCGCGATACCGCCAACCGTACCACCTGTTCAATCTCCACCACTGAAGAGCCAAATCAATCTGGTACCGAGCCCAAGCGTTCCTCCTCCGCCAATAGCAGCTTCGAAAGTACCACAGGTCGCATCCGCCAAGGTTCCAACTCGCATCACGACGGATGGTACTATCCGGATCGGTTTCGGAGCTGAATCGTCAGAACTTCCCACTTCTGCGACCGGCCCATTGGATAAGCTTATTGCACAAATGAGCAGCGATGCGGACCTTCGGGTTCAATTACATGGCTATGCAAACGGCGCAAGCGATTCTCCCAGCCAAGCACGCCGACTATCCCTTTTCCGTGCATTATCTGTCCGCACATATCTAATGAAAAAAGGTGTCCGTAGTACGCGCATTGATGTTCGCGCACTGGGTAATTCAGGAGACAGCCGAGCAACAAACCGCGTTGATGTAATTATCCAAACATCGTGATCTCAGTCCACATGGCAAGAAGCGCGACCCAAGACCGCCGACGGAGGAAGTGATGGAAGTGCAGCGCGTGACACAGCCTTCACGATTTCTCACGCGCATGGCGTTGTTCCTGGTTGTCGTAGCGGCAACAGTCGCCCTCTTGTTTCCGGAATTACGCGGGGCATTTGTCGCCAACACCGTTCTAAACGGTGTGATCCTCGGCGTGCTGTTGATTGGCATAATTCATGCATTTCGAACCGTTACCATGTTGCGCGGCGAAATAGCATGGATTGAAAGCTTCCTTCGCAACAATACAATTGTTATCAGCGCACCGACGCCACGGTTGCTCGCACCTATGGCGACAATGCTCGGCGAAAATTCTGACCGTATCAGCCTATCTACCATCGCGATGCGTAGCTTGTTAGATGGTATCGCTTCACGGCTAGACGAAAGCCGTGAAATTTCGCGTTATATGATAGGTTTACTCGTGTTTTTAGGCCTTTTAGGAACGTTCTGGGGCCTCCTACAAACGGTCCAAGCTGTCGGCAGCGTAGTCGGGGGATTAAATATTGCCGGTGCAGACCTGAGTTCCGCGTTTGATGACATGAAGCGAGGATTGCAAGCGCCAATTTCCGGTATGGGCACAGCATTTAGCTCGTCCTTGTTCGGACTGGCCGGCTCGCTGGTTCTAGGTTTTCTCGAACTACAGGCAGGACAGGCTCAGAACCGCTTCTACAACGAATTAGAAGAATGGCTTTCGAGCCTGACGCGTCTGGGTACCGGTACTATAGGCGGTATCGAAGGTGGTGAGCAATCTGTACCGGCTTACATCCAAGCACTTCTTGAACAGACTGCGGATGGGCTGGAAGGAATGCAAAGGGCATTGGCCCGCAATGAAGAAAACCGTGCCGATTACAGTCGCAACATCTACGAACTAGCCGAACGTATCGGCGCGCTGTCCAATCAGATGGTAACGGAACAGAAGCTGATGTTGAGGCTCGCTGAAAGCCAATCGGAGCTCACCCCGATATTGGGAAAGCTTGCGGAGGCCAGCAGCAACACCGTAACCGATGCGGCCACGCAAGCCCACTTGCATAATATAGAAACTTACCTAAGTCGGATTCACGACGAGATGGGTCCCGGCCGCACTGAGGCTGTACAAGAAATACGTAATGAAATCAGATTATTAGCGCGAACTATTGCAGCTCTTGCTGAAGAACAGGAGAATTAATAAGGCGGGATGTTGATGAGCGCAGTTCGCAGCAAAGGACGATAACTCATGTTGGCCCAGGCGCGTCGGGCGCGAAGTCCATTAAATATCTGGCCAGGCTTCGTAGACGCGTTGGCGACACTCCTGATGGTCATCATCTTCCTTCTTATGATTTTTGTCGTAGCCCAGTTCTATCTCAACGATGCGTTGACCGGCCGCGATAAGGCTTTGCTTAAGCTGAATAAACAAGTTTCTGAACTCGCTGAACTACTCTCCCTAGAACGACGTGCAAGTCGCAACTTACGTAACAACGTCGCGCAGATTTCTGCTGAGTTGCAAAGCTCGCTGGTGGAACGGGACAATCTTTCGTCGGAATTGAATTCCTTGCTCGGTGTCCGGGACAGCTTAGTTTCAACCCAGGCAGATCTGGCAAAAATTCAGAAAGAAGGTAAACGGCTGGCCAATGAACGGTCGGCACTTACCGGGGAACTAGAAGAAACTTATAAACGGCTCGAAAGCGCTAATAAAACCATCAAGTTTGACAAAGAAACAATTGAGGTTCAATTGGCAAAGCTAGCAACTTTGGAACAGGACATCATCGCACTCCAGGCGTTACGCGATGAGCTGAGCAAGCGAATTTCGGTGGCATACCGCGAGCTCAAATCCAAATCTAAATCACTTAGCGAGGAGCAGAAACTATCACAAGCAGCCAAAGCACAAGTTGCGCTGTTGAACCGACAATTAGGAGCGCTTCGTATACAAGTTGCGACCCTAAACGAAGCCTTAGAGGCATCAAAAATTAAGGATAAAGAAGCGCATATCAAGATAGCTAATCTAGGAGCGCGACTGAATGCGGCGCTGGCGAGCAAAGTTCAGGAACTCGCAAGCTATCGATCGGAATTTTTTGGCCGCCTTCGGAAAGCTTTAGGCAATCGCCAAGATATTCAGATCGTCGGCGACCGATTTATATTCCAGTCAGAAGTCTTGTTTGCATCCGGTTCCGAAATCCTCGCACAGGCTGGCAAACTTCAAATCACCAAGTTGGGCAAGACGCTGAAAGAAATTACGGCAACAATCCCATCCGATATCGATTGGATTCTGCGTGTCGACGGTCACACGGACCGGGTTCCGATAAAAACCAAACGGTTTCCATCAAATTGGGAACTATCCTCTGCCCGAGCAATTTCCGTCGTTAAATTCTTGATGACGCAAGGCATACCAGCAAACCGGTTCGCTGCAGCAGGATTTGGGGAATTCCAACCTCTCGATGCCCGGGACGATGAATTTGCCTACCGTAGAAACAGGCGTATCGAACTTAAACTGGATCAACGCTGAAACTAGAAGACCGTCTTGCTATCAGCATCAGTCTCCGCTATACCCGCGTTCTGTTTCGCTGGGAGATAGACTGTGAAAAAAGAGATCCACCCTGACTACCACGAAATTACTGTGGAAATGACAGATGGGACGACCTACAAGACACGTTCGACCTGGGGCGAGCCTGGCGACACATTGAAGCTTGAAATAGATCCCTCTTCCCATCCGGCATGGACAGGTGTACATCGACTGATCGACTCAGGTGGCCAACTTGCCAAGTTTAATAAGCGCTTTGAGGGCTTTGGTCTAAAGTCTTGACCGGTCTTAGATCGAATGTTTAATCCATAATTTCTGGTGTTATACCGCGTCCAGACACTACCGATCGACAGTTTGTCAGGTTACCTAGACAGCGGACCTGTTGATTAAGGCTAAAATAATTTTAGCAAAACCTATGTCAAGCATGTGTGCTCGGACACAAACTGCTAGCGTATAGCTAGTCCTCACAATATGCGTCTACAAGGGCGTCCCTCCCATCGCTATTTCTTGGTTGCCACAGCCTTGATATTAAGCGCAAAATTATAATTTTAAGGTAGGCTGAGACGTTTTCCGCATCTGTTAAATAATTGATATCAAGATAATCACACTGCCTATGAATATCTTACTCGGCCTGCAAACTCACCCCGCAGAAGTAATTATATGATCCAACTAATAACAAAATTAATTCATCATTCAGTGCTGAATAATATTGGGTGATAAAACCTACGATCCAGCGGTTTTATATAAGGTAAGGTGAATTTCAAATTCACCTTTCCCGCAAAATTTAGAAATTAAATTTTGGAAACAGGTGCCCACTGTAAACTGTATCCCTTGAACTTGTGCGTCCTAATCTTAAATAACAAAAAGCGTTAGGTGCCAAATTTTGGATCTAGCGCTTTTTAAAAAAATAGGGTTTGGCCATGCTGGCGAACCCGCTGAAATCCATGTCGCTTGCAAGGAGGATATGGCAATGCGCAAATTTAATAGCCCCCCACTATTCCGTAATTCCATCGGTTTTGATCACATGGTCCGCCTATTAGACGGCATTGACGCTGGCCAGTCTTCAACCTATCCACCATACAACATCGAGAAGGTCGACGAGCATTCCTATCGGATCACAATGGCGGTTGCTGGCTTTGACGAAGCAGACCTTGATGTACAAGTTAAAGACAATCGACTCATGGTCTTTGGCAATGTCGAAAATTGCGCCAAAGGCGCGATTGAAAAGCAATACCTGCACCGTGGGATTGCCGGACGCAACTTCGAACGCCACTTCAATCTAGCCGAACATATAACAGTCGCCGACGCAAATCTGGTTAACGGTCTGCTCCACATTGATCTCGTCCGCGAGGTTCCCGAAGCGATGAAGCCAAGGTCTATTGCCATCAACAATAATTTGAAGCCAATTGACGACAAGGCGGCCTAGTCTAAGTCTTTCTTTACAGCATTGGATGCGTCACCTTCGGGGGCGCATTCGATATTGTAATAGCGGTATAAACTACTCTAAATTTTTGCTTTACGGTGCCTGTTTGGGTTCCTGAACATCAAGCTTACCTGCTGCCTTCCCTCTATCGTTTCTCTCCGTTGCCAGCAATTCGGAAATGGGCGCATACTGCTAAATCTACACTTAAATACGGCAAAACGACTAAGCCACCCTGCTTTATCTCTTGCGGATTTCCGAGAACGCTTTACTTGTGCCAATTTTTATCGTAACCCCGAATTACAGCGTTTTTTAAAGCTTGCTGGCAGCTTATTTCCTTAATCCACAGACAGTTCATCCATCTTAATGTCGGAAATTATTTGGCGCCTCTTCGCTAGGCGTCGGCCTAATCACTAACGCTTGCGTACTCCCAACTAGCTGCGGAAAGTTCGCGATTCCCAATGACAGTATTTATTGTGCAGTCCAACCGCCATCGATAGGGATTGGTACACCGGTAATTTGAGCAGCGGCATCGGAGCATAGAAAAACACATAGTGAGCCAATCTGATCCGGGGTCACAAATTCAAGCGAAGGTTGCTTCTCCAACAACATATCGCATGCAGCCCTCTCAACGGAGGTGCCCCGTATTCGTGCACGTTCATCGATCTGCGCCTGGACTAACTCGGTTCGAACGAAGCCGGGATTGATGGCGTTGCAGGTAATGCCTTGTCCCGCCGTTTCGAGAGCAACGGCCTTGGTCAGCCCCATAATGCCGTGTTTGGCGGAAACATAGGCGCTCTTGTGCACGCTCGCGACCAAACCGTGGACCGACGAGGTGTTGACAATCCGCCCCCACCCTTTTGCTTGCATTAGTGGCAATGTATGCCGGATAGCGTGAAAAGCGCCGGTCAGCATAATCGCGATAATCTTATCCCAAATTTCTGCCGGGAAGTCGGTCACCGGCGACGTATATTGGATACCGGCATTATTGACTAGGATATCAATGCCGCCGAGACGATCGACAGTCGCGTCGATTAAATTGGCAATATCACCGGGTTGGGATAGGTCAGCACTGCTATAGGAAACCGAAACATCATGCTCTTGTGCCAAACTATCCCGTAGTGTCTCTATTTTTGACGGATCACCGAATCCATTTAGCATGATGGCGCAACCCTCTGCGGCGAGGGAACGCGCTATTCCCAATCCTATGCCGCTTGTCGACCCTGTGACTAGGGCGGCCTTCCCGTAAAGCATTTAGTGATTCCTTAGATTGGCAGGCCTATGACTTGAAGAAGGATTCCGCTTCGCCCCGCCACGTTTCTTTGACTGAGATCGCTGCTCGCACGCGTTCGATCTCCCCTTCGAGTTCGCTGATATAGTCGCTCAGCGCTTCGATCGACAAGGTACCCAGATCCAGTGGTTTTGGTCGCAAGGTTCTAGGTTCAAGATCTTCTTCTTCCATATCCTCCTCCCGCCATCACCTCTTGCAACAGCCTTTCCATCGCATTAGATAAGCAATCTCACATCGACATACGCTCTATCAGATTGCCACGCAAGGAGTTGCTTCATGCCGTTGCCAGATACTATGGCGGTCGTTGAAATTTCGGAGTCCGGTGGTCCCAATGTTCTAGCGCCCGCGAAAAGACCGTTACCAAAGCCGACCGCGGACCAAGTGTTGATCAAAGTTGCCGCCGCAGGCGTCAACCGGCCCGACGCGTTGCAACGTGCCGGCAGTTACCCACCCCCGCCTGGCGCAACGGACCTATTAGGACTAGAGGTATCGGGAACAGTTGCTGCCTGTGGCACCAACGTATCTAACCTGTCGGTCGGTGACCCAATATGTGCGCTTACACCGGGCGGGGGTTATGCGGAGTATTGTGTGGCAAATGCTGGGCACTGCCTGCCCTTCCCTGATAGTTACAATGCCGTGCAGGCCGCCGCATTGCCTGAAACATTCTTTACCGTTTGGCATAATGTATTCCAGCGCGGACGTCTGGCCAAAGGCGAAATATTCCTTGTTCATGGAGGCTCCAGTGGCATCGGGACGACGGCTATCCAATTAGCTCGTGAGTTTGGCGCACGGGTTTTCACCACGGCCGGGAACAACGAAAAATGTCGGTTTTGCGAGTCGCTCGGCGCCGAGCGGGCAATTAATTACAAAACCGAAGACTGGCCCACGGTCATCAAGGACCTAGTTGGTCGCGACGGAATCGATGTGATCCTCGACATGGTGGGTGGTGATTATATTCAAGCAAACATCAATGCGCTGGGAATTGGCGGGCGATTGGTCATGATTGCCTTCCTTGGCGGCTCCAAGGCGGAAGTCAACTTCGTCAACATGATGGTACGACGCCAAACACTTACCGGTTCGACCCTCCGTCCACAGTCCGATGACGCGAAGGCAGGCATTACACAGGAAGTATTTAAAAAAGCTTGGCCACTGTTGAATTCTGGCACCATTAAACCGATCATACACAAGACGTTCCCTCTAGCGGAGGCAGCAAAAGCGCACGCGCTATTAGAATCCAGCGTTCATATCGGCAAGATAATCCTAACTATTGCCCGATAGGCGATGATACGCGAATTGCCGTTTATACAACGCGGGTATATATAGACGATTACTGGATACTCCCATCACATATCGGTTGATTCAATGATACGCTCGTTTGATCGACCTATCTGTCCGAGGACAAGCCCATGTCACTACTTTTAATGCCGAAAGCAACCGCCGTTTGGCTCGTGGATAATTCATTGCTCTCCTTTCTACAGATTGGCGACTTTTGCAATTTGCATGAACTGGAAGTTCAAGCAATCGCCGATGGCGAAGTTGCCATAGGTATCGTCGGGCTCGACCCTGTTGCGAATGGGCAACTGACCAAGGAGGAGATCGAACGCTGCGAAGCCGACCCAGGTGAGCGGCTTAAGATCGCCAAATCCGACATTCCGCAACCGGTAGCTCGTCAAAAAGGACCACGCTATACACCAGTGTCGAAACGTGCCGACAAACCCGATGCGATTGCATGGCTGTTGCGCAACCAGCCAGATTTGAGTGACGCCCAGATTGGCCGCCTAATCGGAACGACAAAACCGACAATCAATGCGATCCGCGACCGGACCCACTGGAATTCCTCTAACCTGCAGCCGCGAAGCCCAGTGGAAGTTGGTCTCTGCTCACATCAGGAGTTGCACGATGTGGTCGTTCTAGCCGCCACACGAGCCGCCAAACGCAACCCCAAGGAGACCGTGACAACGGAAGAAACGCCTGAGACCTCCATATCGGACGTCGTGTCGACCTTAGATCCCACTCCGCCGGAACAGTCCTTCGAATCAGTGCAAGCCGAACCAGAAAAAAAGGTTTCAAAAGATCCTGTAGCGGCGGCCGAAGCTTTATTCAAGAAGATGGATGAACCAGACGACAATTTGGATGAGCCGGAAAACAATAAAGATGATACCAGCGGCGGTACATTGGCAGATATATGGCCGACTAAAACTGATTGATACGCGTGACCTCACGAAGGAGATATACGCACACGACGACTTAGTCTTCGGTATCATAAAAGTGGGCATTCGAAGTCAGGACTGACAGTACGTTCGATGCCCGCTATGTCTGTAGTTTACGTCCCATAGATAGCTTTCCCCTTGTGGTCGGGGACTTTAGTTACGGCCCTATATGATTGACGAGCCGCAAAGTGGCCATCGTGTCTATGGCAAAAAATTTAGTTAGCAGAAACTCACCTCGAACGCCTCAACACATTTTAAATGTGTTCACCTACCCAACGGCTATCATCACCGGCCAAATTATGTCGATTGCATCTCTAAAGGTATGGTTCGCGACGTCTAGGCATACTTTAAGGACTGTGCCACGTTAAAAGGTATGAGAGATAAGCGCCTACGGAAATGCGTTTCCTTTAAACCTGCACTGCATTTTGCCACCCGATTTATGGCGAAAATCATAAATGGTCAGCATCATTACTTTTTCGCGTAGCCAACCGTTTGCAGCGCTTGTTCTATCTCTAACAAAATCGCTGGATCGTCAATTGTTGCTGGCTGCCGGTATTCATTGCCGTCCGCGATGCTCGCCATGGTGCTGCGTAAAATTTTGCCAGATCGGGTCTTTGGCAATCTATCGATCACGACAGCAGACTTGAACGCCGCAACAGGCCCAATGCGTTCGCGAACCATTCCGACCACATCGCGGACGATCTCATTCCCTGCTGTGTTTACGCCGGCATTTAAGACCAGGAAGCCGAATGGCAATTGTCCTTTCAGCGCATCGCTTACGCCAATCACGGCACACTCCGCTACATCCCGATGGTCAGCCAAAACTTCCTCTATGGCACCGGTCGAAAGACGATGGCCTGCCACGTTGATTATGTCGTCCGTACGCGCCATGACAAAAATATAGCTATCATCATCCATATAACCGGCATCGCCCGTTTCGTAGTAACCGGGATAGTCAGCCATATAAGAATCGATAAATCGGTCATCAGCGTTCCATAGTGTAGGCAGACAACTTGGCGGCATGGGTAGCTTGACGCAGATAGCTCCCATTTCACCACGTGGGACCTCACAGCCAGCTGTATCTAATACCTGTATTTCGTATCCGGGGACAGCACGGGTAGGCGAGCCTGGCTTGACTGGTAAGGCCTCGATCCCGATGCAGTTCGAGGCAATCGGCCAACCGGTCTCTGTTTGCCACCAGTGATCAATAACCGGCACCTTGAGTTTTTCCTCGGCCCAGCTCAGCGTGTCCGGGTCCGTCCGTTCACCGGCAAGAAAAAGGGTTCTGAGCGAGGTGATATCATATTGCTCCAGCAACTTGCCGTCCGGATCCTCCCGCTTGATCGCGCGAAAGGCCGTTGGTGCGGTAAACAGGGTGGATACCTTGTGTTCAGCGATGATACGCCAGAAGACGCCAGCATCAGGCGTACCGACAGGTTTTCCCTCGAAAAGGATAGAGGTGCAGCCGTGTAACAAGGGAGCATAAACGATGTAACTGTGCCCAACGACCCAGCCGACATCCGACGCCGCCCAATACACTTCACCCGGTTCGACATTATAAATGTTCTTCATCGACCATTTTAACGCGACCATGTGACCGCCATTGTCGCGAATGACCCCTTTCGGCTGTCCGGTTGTCCCGGACGTGTACAGTATATAAAGCGGATCGGTAGCCGCGACTGACACGCAATCGGCCGGCGTCGCATTATCCATGAGCGAATTCCAGTTGTGATCCCGTCCCGGCTTCAACTCAGCCAAACTTTCTTTACGCTGCATTACGACAATATTTGGAACTTTATGCGGTGAAATCGACAAAGCGTCTTCGACGATTGGCATGTAGTCAATGATGCGGCCAGGTTCGATCCCGCAGGACGCAGCTACGATAACTTTCGGCTTAGCATCCGTGACGCGGGTCGCCAGCTCTTTGGGGGCAAAGCCACCAAAGACGACCGAATGAATAGCACCAAGCCTAGCACAGGCCAGCATCGCAACTGCCGTTTGTGGAACCATTGGCATATAAATGATGACGCGATCACCCTTTTCGACCCCAAGGTCACGCAGAGCGCCTGCAAACTGTGCGACCTGCGTCTGCAATTCCCTATAAGTGATCTTGCCCTGTTTTCCGGTTATTGGACTGTCATAAATGATCGCATTTTGCTCGCCGCGGCCGGCCTCCACATGCCGATCGACCGCGTTGTAGCAGGTGTTACACTCCGCCCCCGGAAACCATTTATTGAACGGCGAATTGGAATCATCCAGGACTGCGTCGAAGGGTTTCAACCAGTCAATCGCTGCAGCCGCTTCAGCCCAAAACTCTTGGGGATTATTAAGGGCGCGCTCATAGACTTCGTTGAATCGCTCAGCCATAACGCCACCCCACTTTTATTGTGTCCAGTTTGCCGGATTATAAGCCGCTGCCGCAACAAGCAAAGCCGTATTGACGGGCGCCATACTCGAGATCGTAAGCGAAGCACTGAACGCCAACTAAACAGTTGCAAAAATTCAACTTTTTATTACAACGCGGGCGGGATTAATATGCCTGTCAAGGATTTGAGCTTCATCCTATGCATCGAATATCTCCGACCAACCAGAAGTCATGCATGGTGATATCGTTTACGGTTGGGTGACTACGTTTGAGTCGAAACGTCGACTATTAAGCACTCTGATCACCGCTAGGATGTGAGCTTAGCCCTGATAAAAAATAACCATATCCCTATCCGTTCGTGCCACTTTCGCGCATGAGATCATCGTATTCTGAAAAGAATATGATCCATTTCAAGTTGCCGAAGCATGTTGTGCTTAACGAACTGCCGAGACCTAAAACAACGGGGTCTAGAAGTTAGCGCTGCGCTAGTGAACCTCCGAGGTCTAATCAGTACATCTACTCACTATGGAATGTGGTAAACGCCTCGACTGGTTCACGAACCGTGATCAGTTCATTGATCACGGCACTTGTGTCCTCTTTGCCGATTGACATACCGCATACAATGGCTTGTGAATCGGGAATATCAAGAATTTTACGAACAACTTTGTGATAATTGGCAAAAGCTGCCTGTGGACAGCTCTCTAATCCTTGTCCTCGGGCAGCAAGCATCACGTTTTCGATGAACATGCCAATATCGAGCCAACTGCCCCAATGCATGTCCTGATCGATTGTGAATATCAGCCCAACCGGCGCGTCGAAAAATTTATAGTTCCGTGCGGTCTGTTCGATCATTCCTTCTCGGTTGTCCTTGGTAATACCAACCAAACCGTACATATCCCAACCGACTTTGCGGCGGCGGCTAATATATGGCTCTCGCCATTCTGTCATGTAGTAAAGACGTTCATGATCGTGCTGACCCTGCTCGTTTTTAAATGCATCGACGACAGCGTCGGTCAAGCGCTGACGGGCATCGCCGAATAGGACATGTACCTGCCAAGGTTGCGTATTCGTCCCACTCGGGGCGCGGCTGGCTACCGAAAGTATATGTTCGATGGATTTCCGGGATACTGGGTCAGATAGGAACGCGCGCACCGAACGGCGTCCCGTAATCGCTTCATCTACGGTGATCATAGAAATTTCTCTTTGGGCTTGGTTGAAAACGAAAAGCGCTGTGCAACCAGCCGCTAGGTTTGATTGTTACTAAATCATCCGCCTAAAAGTGAATAGGCCGGCAATTTGATTGCAGAATGCTATGATGAATCAAGCCACTGCAACTCGTCCTTAATTGCTAATTTTTCTCGTTTCAAATTAGCTACAGCTGAAAAATCTGGCATTGGACGATTATTTTCGGCCTCTAGAGCCGTTTCCAGGGATGCATGTTTTTGCTTCAGGACTTCTATACGGTCGCTGGTCGACATTTCGCTTTGAACTGCTTCCGCACTGTCCATTTCTGCCATTCCGATCTCCCTTGCTGCGTTGCGGCCAGGCCTTTAGTCTCCCGCCCGTAACAATCATATGGTTCATTATAGTAGCGCTTATTTATAGCCCTGTCAGCAGATTGCTATGCTGCAATTTGGCAGAATCGAGAGCAACATGAGTGATGAACAACGCCTCATCGTGGGGATTAGCGGCGCTTCTGGGGTTATCTATGGGGTTCGAATGCTCGAAACCCTACGGGATATGCCGATTGAGACACATCTAGTTATAAGTAAGGCGGCCGAAGTCACACTCGCCTACGAGACCAATCTCAAAATTACAGCCGTACGCGAACTTGCCGATGTCGTCTATCCGGAAGCAGATATCGCCGCGGCTATCTCGAGTGGTTCGTTCAAAACCCTCGGAATGGTCATCGCACCATGCTCCATCCGCTCGATGTCAGAAATTGCTACCGGCGTGACCGCATCGCTTTTAACCCGCGCGGCGGATGTGGTTCTAAAGGAGCGCCGCCGGTTGATCCTTATGGTACGTGAGACGCCACTTCACACGGGGCATCTCCGGACGATGACCGCACTATCGGAGATGGGCGCGATCATTGCCCCACCGCTGCCGGCTCTTTATTCCAAACCCGAATCGATCGACGATGTGATCAATCATTCCGTAGGCCGAGTTTTGGATCTATTTGATATTGATACAGGCAAGGTTCGCCGATGGGGCGAACCCGCCACCGACGGCAGAAAACCCCTACGTGCCGTGCGCCGGAAAAAATTCAACTAGCGGGCCCCGATCAAGATCAAAGCCAATACTGCACGAATCCATTCAAGTTGAGCGGCGGAGGGGCTAAACGCTAGCCCTTTAGTCACGTTGCTATTATCCGCGCGAACGATATGTCAGGTCACAGCTCGATTAGGGCATATGCTTACCAGACCGGCTATATCAATAAGATCATCTTCGCAAGTTGCTTTGATAATGTCCGCCTCCGCGAAAGTAGTTGACCTTACGAATATTGCTGCGGAACCATTCGTCTTCTCAAACATTCTGCTAGAATTGGCCGCCACGACATCAGCCTTTCGGCATACCCTGCCACCAAATTAATCCAGAACGCGGGGCAGAAGGCTCATGTCTCGTAGACGTTTAATTTGTTAGCCGCAGGCATTGATATCTGAATAAAGTTCCACTTGCTCCCACATTGTCCAATAGATGGGTTTGCCGCTGGAAGTTCCCACAAAGCTCGATCCGTAAAGATTTAAAATGCGACCGCGTTAAGGCGGATTGCATATTTGGGCCAAGGTTAAGCGGAGCCACCTACGAATTGTTAAACAATCTTTTTCGATATTTAGTCGAAAACCGCATCGATGATGAGCTTAGCGTCGTTGCACGCAATTTTATCAGTCCCCACATCCAGGTAAGTCAGATAAAATTCGACGTTCCGTTGCGCTTGCTTCCGAGCCTCTGCGGCGGGTTTCGATACGTCCATGCTTTGCAGTTCAACGGAGAAAAGAGCATTTTGTTGCAAGCGTTCGGAGCGTAATTCCACATGCTTGATCTCGTTCCGCAGGCGTTCCTGAGCATCAGGAGCTATGCCCTGATGCGTCGCTGCCTTTAGCGCCCGGCGTATATCGCGTAAAGGCTTGATAACGGCTGTCTGCCATGACGCTACAACCGAAAGGATCCGGTCGACGGTATCAGCATCAAACTGGGCACCGTGATGGTATGCAGCCCAACAACAATACATAAGTATGTTGACATCGGCACCACAACGATCCTGCAGCCTGAGGCAAGCGTTTGCGACGCCTTCTCGCTTATAGAGCTCAACAGAAAATTCCCAAAACGGGTTTTCATCCGGCACCGCTAAACGTCCCCCAGACAGATCCCGAGACCGCGGGCCGTACGCACGACCGGCCCGTCAAGATTGACTAACGCCGGTTCAGAGACAACGTCGTCAATTGGCAAATCGAGAACCTGTCGATCGCGCCACACCACCACGCGTCCAAAACGCCCTTCTGCGATAAGATCAACGGAATGCACTCCAAATACGCTTGCCATTACCCGGTCTCGTGCATTTGGCATTGCGCCGCGTTGAATGTGACCGAGTGCCGTCACGTGCACTTCCGCATGGGTCGTTTCCGCAAGTCGATCGCCCAGCAAGTGGCCGATGCCGCCATAAGACGATCTTCCGCCAGCGTATTTCTGAACGATCTCGTTACCGGACTCGTTCGGTACCGCCTCAGCGACCACAACCAATGCGGAACGCCGGCCTGCTTCGTGCAGGCCCCTAATTTTCCGAACTACATACTCGATACGGTATGGGATCTCCGGGATAAGAATAACATCCGCTCCGCCGGCGATGCCGGAGGCCAACGCGATATGTCCCGCATCACGTCCCATTACTTCCAGGATCATGACCCGGTCGTGACTAGCGGCCGTCGGTTGCAGCTTATCCAGTGCATCAGTCGCTACCTGCACCGCGGTGTCATAGCCAACCGAAATTTCTGTCACACCAAGGTCATTGTCGATTGTTTTAGGAATACAAACGAGGTCGATTCCTCCTTTCTGCGCAAGCTTGTTCAGAACATTGAGGCTACCATCACCTCCAATCCCGATTAACGCGTCCAGTTTGAGCGCGCGATAACCTGCAATCGCCTCATCAGACCGGTCGAGATCATCGCCGTCTAATTGAGGACAGGCAAACGGATTGCCAAAATTGCTGCTGCCCAAAATCGTGCCACCTCGGTGCATCACAGAGCTATCAAAATTGGCCAGTTGGAGAACGCGTGCCGATGACGACGATTCCATCAGTCCGAGGATACCGTTCTCTATGCCCAAGACTGTCCATCCGAGACCTACCGCTCGATGCACAGCCGCACGTAAAGTTGCATTTAATCCGGCACACTCCCCACCACTGGTCAAAATTCCTATACGTTTACTATCGCTCATTCTATACCTCCATGATCGACAAGATGACGAGCATGTAGCTACATCGCAAGATGGCAATTGTTGCTAAATCTGCTAATCTTAAACCCATCGGCTTCGCGAAGGCCAACAACGCCATGGACGATCAGGAAGAGCTTAGACGTCTGCTGGAAGAGCTACGTATTGAGCATCGTGATCTCGACGAAGTCATAGCGCGTTTGACCGAGAGGGCTCCCTTCGATCAACTTCAACTCCAGCGGCTCAAAAAACGTAAATTAGGTTTAAAGGATGCGATCGCCCGTCTCCAAGACGATTTGAATCCGGATATCATCGCCTGATCCACTGGACCCTTACACCTGCCGATTTAGCTCAACACTGCGGTATATTCGGCATTACCCAGGACGGGGGCCTGTCCTGTCGTTCGAAGCACAGAACATTCTCTTCCAATTTGACGAGGTGTATAAAAGGAAACCAGTTCTTCAACATTTGTCGAATAGCCGCGCCAGCCATTTCGGATGGCGGCAAAATGATGAGATAAAGTTAGGCTACGAACCACAGGTCAGCTCATTCTGACTGTTCGCTTGCACGGTCCTAATCGATTTCTATACTCCAATGTTTACGCGCCGGCAGGCGCAGCACAGCGAAGCGACTTCAACATGGCCGACGCTCCTGTAGTAGGCATAATCATGGGTAGCCAATCGGATTGGGAAACCATGAGCCATGCCTCCGATATTTTAGAGCAGTTAGGCGTCGCTCATGAGACAAGGATCGTGTCGGCGCATCGCACGCCAAAGCGACTGCTTCAATACGGCGAAAGCGCTAGAGATCGAGGCCTGCAAGTCATTATTGCCGGGGCCGGCGGCGCAGCGCATTTGCCAGGTATGACCGCAGCAATTACGGCGCTACCGGTCTTCGGCGTGCCAATTGAAAGCAAAGCCCTAAGCGGGATGGATAGCCTACTTTCGATTGTACAGATGCCCGGCGGCATCCCTGTTGGAACGCTGGCGATCGGCCGTGCCGGCGCTATTAATGCGGGCCTGCTTGCCGCTGCTGTAATCGCACTAAAGGACAACATAGTTCGTGAAAACCTCGATGCTTGGCGTGCCAAGCAAACCTCAGAAATTACCGAAACCCCCTCTGATGCATAGCTCCGACCCTGCATCGTTGAGCCCGGGAAGCGTAATTGGCATACTGGGTGGCGGGCAATTAGGACGTATGACGGCACTGGCCGCGGCACGACTGGGCTATGGCTGTCACGTATTTGCTCCAGAAGCTGGCAGCCCTACCGCTCTAGTTGCTAGTACTGAAACAGTTTCACCCTACGAAGACTTTACCGCCCTCGCCCGCTTTGCCGATAGCATCGACGTGGCGACGTTCGAGTTTGAAAACCTGCCCGTTGAGTCCATCGAGTTCCTTGAGAAACGGGTGCCGGTTCATCCAGGCCTAAAGTCACTAGCGGTAGCGCAGGACCGCCTAGTAGAGAAAAAATTTCTACGCAGCATCGATATCCCGATAGCGCCGTTTTCGGAGGTGAATAATGCTGAGATGTTGATCAAAGCATTAGCAGAACTCGGAACACCGGCGGTGTTGAAAACGGCCCGCTTGGGTTATGACGGAAAAGGACAGGTGTTAATTTCGAAGGACACAAACCTTGATGATGCCTATCGCACTATGGGTGCGCTTCGTGGTGTCCTAGAAAAATGGATCGATTTCAAGATGGAAATTTCGGTCATTATCGCGCGACGAACCAATGGCAAAACGGCTATTTTCGATCCGACAGAGAACCAACATCAAAACCATATACTCGATACGTCTATCTCACCCGCTCGAATTTCAAAAACACTGACTGACAAAGCGAAAGTGATAGCGGAACAGATTGCCGCTGCACTCAACATAGTGGGCTTGCTAGCAGTAGAAATGTTCGTAACGCAGGACGACGGTTTACTGGTTAATGAGATTGCACCCCGTCCGCACAATTCTGGCCATTGGACCCAAGACGGATGCGCAACTTCGCAGTTTGAACAGTTTGTCCGAGCAATTTGCGGTCAGCCACTTGGCTCGACGGAACGCAGGTTCGACACGATCATGACAAACCTTATTGGTGATCAAATCAATAGCTGGCCAGCGGTGTTAAAAGAGGCCAATTCCCATCTTCATCTTTATGGAAAATCCGAAGCGCGCAAAGGACGCAAGATGGGCCACGTAAATCGAATTTACCCTTTAGGTCATCTGGCGATCGACGTTACGGAACAATCACCTAATACTAGAAAAGCTCTGGAGAAATGACCATGCCGGCCAAGGCACCTTGCTATCGTTACCCGGAAGCAATCGTGGAAACCGACTGGCTGGCGACCAACCTCGAAGATCCAACGCTGCGCATTTTCGATTGCACAACACACTTGATTTATAATCCCGAAGGGTCGTCCGATCCTTATACCGTCAAGAGTGGCCGAGAAGACTACGAATGCGGGCATATTCCCGGTGCTGATTTCCTGGATTTACAAGGTGAACTTTCCGTTCAGAGTTCACCCTATCGTTTCACACTACCGAGCACTGACCAGTTTGCAGGGGTCATGTCGCGGCACGGGGTTGGCGATGACGTTCGAGTGGTTTTGTACAGCACGGGTAACGCGCAATGGGCAACGCGGATCTGGTGGATGATGCGTGCTTTTGGGTTTGACAATGCCGCCGTTCTAAATGGCGGTTGGCAAAAATGGCAGGCCGACGGGCATGCCGTATCGACGGCTCTGTCCAGTTATCCGGCAACAACCTTCGAAGCAAAACCTCGCGCCAATCTCTTCGTTGGAAAAGAAGCTGTTCTGGCCGCTATTGACGATTCCGGGACCTGTACCATCAATGCCTTGGGCGAAGCTCTTCACAGTGGTGAAGACAATCGCTACGGCCGCCCAGGCCACATTCCGGGAAGCGTCAACATTCCAGCGGCCTCCCTACTCGAGCCCCAGACGAATAAATTTCTCGAACCATCAGCCGCAGCCAAACATTTCGAGGACGTCGGAACTGACAAGGCTGAAAGGGTTATCACATATTGCGGTGGGGGCATCGCAGCGACCCTGGATGCCTTTCTCCTACACCAACTCGGTTACCAAAATATTGCCGTCTATGACGATTCTATGAGTGAATGGGCTAAGGATACCTCGTTGCCAATCGAAACAGGCTAATCTTGTACGACAAAATCTGTTATGATCTCGGATTTAATCTTTAGTCCATGCCCCGGTGTTTCCGGCGCCGTCATCATTCCGTCAACTGGTTTTGGCCATTCGACCCAGAAGTCGTCCATGAATTCCATGTTCTCTAGAATTAGACCGTTCGGGATCGACGCCATCACATGAATCATAAGCTCGGGATAGAGATGCGGGGCAATCTGCAGTCCCCATGTGTCGGCAATCACCGCAGTTTTCCTTAAATCGGTCAAGCCTCCGCGGATTACGTCGGGCTGCAGGATCGGTAATTTCGGATGTTCAAAAAACGGCCGTAAATCGTATCGTGTGAAATGGCTCTCGCCTCCGACGACCCGCAAATCGAGAGCGTCGGCAATCCGAAAATAACCGTGAAAATCATCCGGAACCACTGGTTCCTCGAGCCAGTAAATTTCAGATTCCTCGAATTTACGGCCCATCAGAATTGCTTTGTCCGCAGTCCAGGCCATATTGACGTCGACCATGATATCGATGTCAGAACCAACTGTGTCGCGCATCTGGCGGACATGCGCTATGTCTTCTGCATCCGACCAAATATGACCGACCTGCATCTTGATCGCCTTGTATCCTTCACTCACGAAACGCTCAGCCTTGGCCGCCATGCCTTCACCGCCGAGACCACGCCAACACCCAGAACCGTAGACTGGCACCTTACTACGATAATGGCCCCAGAGCCGATGCAACGGCAGACCGGCCTTTTGTCCAACAATATCCCATAACGCGACGTCAATCGCAGACAGCGCCAGCAGTGGCGCACCGCCGCGACCATCAGCCAGTGTTACGGACCAGAGTTCGCGCCAAATAGCTTCAACAGCCGAGGCGTCCTTACCCAGGATGAGGGGTATCATCATTTCCTCAAGACACGCCTTGGTCGTCTTAAAACCTTCTCGTAAATAGAGCTGATAGCCCATGCCGACAATGCCGGACACCGTTTCGATTTCAATCACCAAAACTTCACGATCTTTGTCATAGCCTGCAGACAGGGCTGGCTGCTCACGATAGGGCAATCGCAGCAGATTAACTTTGGCATCCTTAATGATCATGATGGCACCTGGTTCTCCGCGACTATTCACGCATACGTTGCAGAATAATATAGCCTGCACGATTTATTGATGCATCGAAGCGGCTGGATACGAATGTCGATGTTTCGTCCTCGGCAAAGATTGCTGGTCCTGGAACATGCATACCTGGAAGCAGAGATTCTCGCTTATAGAGCGGAACGGTCTCGAAGGCCTCCTGCACAGCGTCAAAAACGCGGCGTTCGCCTGATGCTTTCGGGATCACTGAGGATGAAGGCTGTGTCAAAACGTCAACTGTATCGCTGTCGGTACTTATAGTCATTGCCCAGGTAAGAATTTCAATATCTGCATCCGGGATGGTTCGCCCGTAGAGTTCCTGGTACTCCCGGTCGTAGGTTCCTTTTAATGTCAAACTATCCTCTGGTGTTAGGTCTCTGTTTGGCAATGGCACGACGATCTCGTGTCCTTGACCCATATAACGCATAAAAGCGATGCATGTTTCCGTCAAAGACACATCGCCTGCACCTGCCTTGACCACGCCGAGGGCCTCGTCGCGCATGGAATGGAGCATTTCGTTAGCCTGCTCTGCATCGAAATCCCGGAGGGTCATGTATCGACTTCGCACAACCTCATAGGCAATCGGTGCCTTAAGGAATCCAACCGCTGACCCGACGCCCGCATTCGTAGGAATGATGATCCTCTCGATGCCGAGTTTTTCAGCCAAACGAGAGGCATGCAACGGCGCAGCGCCACCAAAAGCGATGATCGTATGCTCACTGATCACCTTGCCGCGCTCGATTGAATGAACCCGTGCCGCATTGGCCATGTTCTCATCGACCATCTCGATCACACCGTAGCCTGCCATTTCGCCTTTTAGACCCAATGGTTCGCCAATCGTTCTCTCGAGTGCTGCCGCGGCGGCATCAGGATTAAGCGTTACCTTACCACCGGCAAAGGAAGCTGGATCTATACGACCGAGGGCAACGTCGCCATCGGTCACCGTTGGCGACGTGCCGCCTCGATCGTAGCACGCCGGCCCTGGCTCTGACCCAGCACTCTGAGGACCGATTGTGATTTGCTTCATTCCATCTATCGCGGCAATCGAACCTCCACCGGCTCCAATCTCAACCATTTCGATAACAGGTATACGCAAGGGCAACCCGCTACCTTTCTGAAACCGGGCCTGCCGGGCAACCTCGAAACTACGACCAGTTTCCGGTGTGTAATCCTCTATCAGGCATATTTTTGCCGTGGTACCACCCATATCGAAAGACAACGCTTGCGCGGCTCCACATTCCCGCGCGATATCCGTGGCTAGGATCGCCCCTCCCGCGGGACCTGACTCGACAAGCCGGATCGGAAATCGAACTGCCGTCTCCAACGTTGTTAGCCCACCGCCAGAGGTCATGAGGAAGAATGCGCCGGTGAAACCCCGCCTATCGAGTTCCGTCTCCAATCGAGTAAGATAACTTGCCATCAATGGCTGAACATATGCATTGGCAGTCGCCGTCGTGAACCGCTCGAACTCCCGGACCTCAGGGCAGACTTCAGAAGACATTGTGATCATCAGTTCCGGCCGCGCCTGTGCCAAGATATCGCGCACGCGTTTTTCGTGGGATCCGTCAGCGTAAGCGTGCAAAAAACCAATCGCCACCGCCTCGACATTTTCGCGATCAAGTGTCGATAGCAACGCCTGAACGGATTTCTCTTCTAGAGGTTTTAGGATTTCGCCGTTGACCGCTAGACGCTCAGGAACTGTCAGCCGTAGGTAACGAGGTACAAGCGGTTCAGTCTTCTCTAAAAAAATATCATATTGGTCATATCGGGTTTCGTAAGCGATATCGAGGACATCGCGAAATCCTTCGGTCGTAATCAGTGCAGTAACAGCCCCCTTGCGTTCGATAATCGCATTCGTCGCCAACGTGGTACCGTGGATCATGACACCTACGTCGCTAGGTTTAAGACCCGCACTCTCCAATACGAGTGTAATGCCCTCCAGTACACCCTCTTCCGGCGCCCGCGTTGTTGTGAGAACCTTTGTCGTCGTTTTCGTGCCCTGATTGTCAACGACAACGTCGGTAAACGTGCCGCCTATATCGACAGCGAGACGCACTGCCTTACCCTGCGTCGCCATATTCTTATACTCCTGAAGGGGGCTCATTTAGTTGTGACCAAGCGCAGAAAGCTGGCGATATTAATCTTAACGGAAAATTAGGCAACCGTTTCAGAACTCTCATATTAAGTCGCTGCGCGTTTCCCTAAATTGTCTAGAAAAATAACATCGAGGTTTCGTTACAGCCTCAATATGTCTGCGGCAATTATGTGCGGCTTAGCAGCACTACCTGCCATTCTCCCAATGCTCGGACTAATCCTCGCAGTAACCCTGGATCGTATCGTACAAGGACTTCGGGATAGTGATGCCTTCTGTCGGCGTAAGTTTGCGCGCCTCATAACGACGGTCTGACGGCAGGCGCGTTCCGTCCTCCTGAAGAATTTCATTGAACAAGAGTTCTGCATGCGCGAGCGCAGCTTCACTATCACCGGCTCCTCCGAAGCGGGCTGGATCCATCGCAATCAGCAACTCGCCACCTTCCGAGGGACCTCCATCTGTATTTTTATCCTGAGCCGACTCGAATCCAAATTTGCAGCCAGTCAAGCCGACTGCCAGCAGTTCGACCATCATGGCGATTGCCGCCCCCTTGTGCCCGCCAAATGGCAGTTGGGCGCCCGCTAGACCAGCTTCGGGATCAGTTGTCGGATTGCCTTCCGAATCAATGGCCCAACCTTCCGGAATATCTTGTCCATCGCGCAGGTGGATCTGAATTTCGCCACGTGCCGACGCGCTGGAGGCTTGATCAAAGATCATTGGCGGCTTGCCGGGACGCGGCCAACCAAATGCCATCGGATTTGTCCCGTAGAGCTTACGAATGCCGCCCGTATGCGCCACGAAAGAACGGGAATTGACAAAAGCAAACGCCACAAGACCATCCTCCGCCAAAGCGTCGACGTCGTACCATAATGCTGCAAAATGACAGGCATTCGTAATAGGCATTGCCGCTATACCTTGCGATCGTGCCTTTTCGGCCAATTTTGGTCGGCCAGCGGCCATCGCAGGCGCGGTAAACCCATGATGCCCATTGACCCGGATCACACCCGGCGCATCATCATGCAAGGTCGGTTGGACCTTGCCATCTATCCGCCCGCTGCGCGAACTGGAACAGTAACCTGGCATTCGAAAAAGACCGTGCGATTTACACCCGTCCTGCTCTGCCGTGGTCATAACATCGGCGATTACGGCAGCGTTCTCTTCAGATATCCCGGACTTCGTGAGACCACGCATCGCGGTCGAGCGAACCTCCTCAAGCGTCAAACGAACATCACTCACCAACTGTTCCTCAATTCGCGCAGTTTCAAAAAGACCGTCTTTGGGTCGACTTCATCCGGCAGATCCGAAAATTCTTCACGCAAACGCGCAATGACTGTAGGGCTGTGCAGGCGGAAGAAGGTATTGATCTCCTTCTCCATCGCTAGCGACGAAACCAGGGCAGCATTAGGGTCTTGGTCTTCGATATCATCAAGCAATGCCTTCGCACGCTCGTTGTCCGGTTCGCGATCCAGCGTGAACTGAAGATTGTTGACCATGTAGTCATGACCTGGATAGATCAGCGTGTTATCCGGCAGATTGGCGAGTTGCGTCGCGAAGGTATGATAGAGTTCGTTTGGGTGCCCGCCATTATGGCAGTTACCAGCGCCGGCGTTGAACAACGTGTCGCCACAGAACAGCGCTGGCTGCTCCGTGCGGGACATCATGCAAACATGCGCCATGGTATGACCCGGAGTGTCAAGGCACTCTAGCTCGACAGCCTTGCCAATCTTGATGACGTCGCCCGCCCCGAGACCGCGGTCCATATTAGGAATTTTTGCCTTCGCGTTGGCGTGTGCCAGGATTATCGCCCCGGTAGCTGCGACCACATCGTCATTACCTCCCGTATGATCGCCATGTTCGTGCGTATTTAAAACTTGGGTGATCTGCCAGCCATTCTTCTTTGCTGCAGCCAGGCATTTTTCGTGATCCAAGGGATCCACTGCCATCGCTTCGCCTGTTTCGGGACAAACGATTAAATAATTGAAGTTGCGGTACGCGTTTGCGGTCCAGATTTGTTCGACGATCACGTTTTGCCTCCCCAGTTGCGGTTTTCGCATGCTAACCCGCCTGCGGCCACCGGACGAGTATTTACGACCTATGAATGCTAGTTTATCGCCAAGAAACTAAAATTATTACTCATGTTTAACATTGAAAATTCAAAATACGCTATCCGTGCAGTCGTATTCCTCCTCGTCGCACTCGGCGTGTCCGGATTTGGCAGGCTCGAATCCCTATTTGCCCCGAAGGCTGAACTTTGGGAAAAATGGACAAAACACCAATCCGTATCGAACCCGACTGTTGACCACGGTGCCTGGGATACATTCCTCAAATCCTACGTCAGCACACATGGTGACGGCGTGAACCGTGTTGCCTATGGAGATGTCAACAAGGAGGATCGACAAGCACTCGACGCCTACATTCGTTACATGGCCGCGATTTCCGTAGAAACACTGTCCCGCGACGACCAACTAGCCTACTGGATCAACCTTTATAATACGCTAACTGTGAAGGTCGTCCTGACACACTATCCCGTCGATACAATTCGTGATATCGACATCTCACCCGGTCTATTCAGTGACGGACCTTGGGATAAAAAACTAATCCATATTGATGGCGAAGCAATTAGTCTCAACGATATAGAACACCGCATTCTACGCCCGATTTGGCGCGACCCCCGTCTACATTACGCTTTAAACTGCGCCTCAATTGGCTGCCCCAACTTGTTGAAAAGTGCATTCACCGGAGCCACCGTCAGCCAGGTGCTCGAAGAGGCAGCATACGCTTATATCAACGATAAGCGCGGCGTCAGTACCCAGGACGAGCGGGTGATCATTTCTAGCATATACGCCTGGTTTAAAGATGATTTTGGCAGCGATCTCACTGGAGTGCTCTCACATTTGAAAAGTTACGCTAACCCAGAGGTCGCTTTAATCCTCGAGGAAGCTATCGATATCGAAGATGCGTATGACTGGACGCTTAACGACGCAGCGAGAAACTAATTTTGCGCACTGCCAATGATTAGTTCGCCATCCTCATACCAATTATCCAATCGCGTGCGGTAGAACGCTACATATTCCTTGATCGCGGCGACCTCGTCGCAAGGCGTTTCGTAGCTCCACATGATGTTTTCCAACTCTCTACCGGCAACTGTAAGGCTCCAATATGAGGCGTCCCCTTTGAATGGGCAGTGGGTCACGTGATCAGTGCGTTGAAAATGTTCCATTCGAACTTCAGACTGCGGAAAATAGCAGACTGCCTGATGGTTTTGCTCAAGCATCAGTAAAGCGTTTTCGCTTTCGACAATAACTTTATCACCAACCTCAACCCGAACGTTCTTGCCCGCTGGCTTCAGCGTGATCCGATACTCGGGGTTCTTCGCGTAACCCGGACCGCTATTTCCGCATTTTCCCTTATCTGACATCTTCATATTTTCCCACAATTCCAAACTATTACGAGGCGTAGTGTACCTATTTCCTAGGTTGGCACGAATAAATGTAGCTCCCTACCATTTTAACATTTTAGGGTCGCCCCCTAAATTTATAGAAGCGGAAGCAGGTCAACCGTACCACCTCGTGGTACGGCAACAACGGCAACATCGATAAGAAAACGCTTGATTGTTTCGACAGTCTCAGAGACGGGGACTGGTGAAACCTCGGACTCACTTATAACGATAGCTGCAACTGTGACACCGCGATCCCGCATCGCATGTACCGTGGTTAACGTATGACTGATAGTCCCCAAGTAGCTTCCGGCGACGACCAACGTGGGGTATCCCAACGCAACGATCCAATCAAGCACGGTTTCACGTGAGGTCAACGGCACCATTGCCCCGCCGACACCCTCGACAAGCAAGTAATCCTCACTGTAAGGCCGACAAAATTCGATCAGCTTCTCAAAATCAATCACCTTCCCCTCTCGAGCAGCCGCCATGTCTGGTGAAAGTGGTTTGGCAAAACGCCAAGGCGTGATCTCGCAAATCGAATTTTCAGATATTATCTCTCCCAACGCGTCCAAAATTAAACCACTATCGCATTCGCCAATATTCGCGGGCTCATAGCCGCTAAGGACAGGCTTCAAAGCGCGGACTGCCTTGCCGTTTCGTCGGATTTCCCGGCACAACATGGTGGTAACGTAGGTCTTACCTATATCCGTACCGGTCGCTGTGATGAAGCACGCGGTCATGAGTTCATCAAGCGTGTTTTAACAATCTCTGCAAGGCGCCGAATTTCTGTGTCTTTGTGCGCAGCCGTAAAGGTAAAACGCAATCGCGCCGTTCCATCAGGCACAGTTGGTGGCCGGATGGCCGTGACTAGATAGCCTTCATCCTCAAGCATCTGTGATGCCGACAATGTTCTTACCGGATCTCGAAGAATTACTGGCACGATACAGCTCTCAGCGCGCGGCAGGCCGAGCAATTCACAAAACAACTGCGCCTTAACCAAGGGCAAAGCTGCGTATTCCGGCTGTTCTTCGATTAAATTCAAAGCGGCGATACTTGCCGCCGCAGCTGCTGGCGGCAGCCCCGTGGAATAAATGAAAGTGCGAGCGCGGGTGCGCATAAAATCAATCACCGGCTGCGCTGCGCACAGATACCCCCCATAGGTACCAATCGCTTTCGATAAGGTACCCATCTGAAGCGGGACCGCGGCTTTCTTGCCACCGACGAAACTGCTACCTCGCCCCGCTCCAATCACACCTATCCCGTGCGCATCGTCGGTCATGAACCATGCATCATGGGCCTTACAAAGCACACTCAATTCGTTAACAGGCGCCAGATCCCCATCCATGCTGAAAACACCGTCGGTCACGACCAAGGCGCGGGGATGCTTGGAGCGATGCCTTGTGAGCAACGTAGCAACATCGTCAACGTCATTGTGCTGAAATTTATAGACCGGCCCTTGCGTTAGCGTCCCGCCCGCCAAGATACAGGCATGGCTCAATTCGTCTACAATCAACAAGTCGTCAGGTCCGATAAGCGTCGGAATTATGCCGAGATTAGCCAGGTAGCCAGAGCCAAACACGCATGCATCGTCGGTTCCTTTAAGACGTGCTAAGCGTTTTTCTAACTCACGGAATAGTGGATGGTTCCCCGTGACCAAGCGCGATGCGCCGGATCCAACTCCATAGCGTTCCGTTGCGTCGATTGCCGCACGTTTGATGGACGGATGCTGCGACAAGTTTAGATAATCGTTGCAGGCAAAGGAAATGAGACGCTTGCCGTCCCGGATAGCGACGGCATCTTCCAAGCGATCTGTTTCAAACAACGATCGGCGCAGTTGCCGCTGTTCAAGAGCGCCTAGCTTCCCGCGAGCGAATTCCTCCAACGATTGTGACATCAATGATCCCCTGCGCTGGCGACTGCCGCTGCTTGACCGGCCATCATAAGCGCCTATGCTTCGCGTACGTTTATTAGACGCATTTGCGTATCGACGAGGAACCTAGCATCGATGACCTTAGAGTCCGCAATTCATACCGAAACTGTTGAGAAACAAACTGCTTCACATGAAGAGGATACCGCCTCTCCTGTGAAATCGGACCATGCTGACACTATCCGTCACGATTGGACCCGAACCGAAATTGCTACCCTGTTTGATCGCCCGTTCAATGACCTAATCTTCGAAGCGCAATTGATGCATCGGCGCTATTTTCATCCCAATCAGGTTCAGATGTCGACCCTCTTGAGCATTAAGACAGGCGGCTGTTCAGAGGATTGCGCATACTGCCCGCAGAGCGCCTCCTATGATACGGGTGTTAAGGCGGAAAAGCTGATGGCCGTCCAGTCTGTTCTGGCCGAAGCGCGCCGAGCCAAGGATGGTGGTGCGACCCGGTACTGCATGGGAGCAGCGTGGCGCAGCCCAAAGGACCGCGATATAGAAACGGTTTGTGAAATGATCGAAGGGGTCCGCGCCCTTGGTATGGAAACCTGTGTGACACTGGGCATGTTAACTGACACACAAACAACCCGCCTCCGCGAGGCCGGGCTAGATTACTACAACCACAATATCGATACATCGGAAGAGTTTTACGGAGAGATAATAACCACTCGGACCTATCAGGATCGCCTCGACACTTTGGGCCGCGTCCGCGACGCGGGCATCCATGTTTGCAGCGGCGGTATCGTGGGCATGGGCGAGGCACGTGATGATCGGGTCGGTATGCTGATCACGCTGGCAAATATGCCGAAGCATCCGGAAAGCGTGCCGATTAATATGCTGGTAAAGGTCGAGGGAACGCCTGTCGACGATCAAGCAGCGCTCGACCCTCTGGAGTTTGTTCGAACCATCGCCGTGGCACGGATAATTATGCCTGAATCGATGGTCCGTCTTTCCGCCGGCCGCGAGACGATGAGCGACGAAGTACAAGCGCTCTGTTTCCTGGCTGGCGCTAATTCGATCTTCGTCGGACCGAAACTGTTGACCACCGACAACCCAGAACGCGACAAAGACGATTCGCTGTTCGTCCGGCTCGGCATCGAATCCATGCCGTTATAATACGAACGTGACGGACACCACTGATTGGCCGGATTGGTTCGCCGAAGGCTTCAAGCACGTATGGTTACCCTACACTCAGATGGAAACAACGCCGCCGCCAGTGCCCGTTACGGCAACCAACGGTGTTCATATTACTCTGGCCAACGGCCGGCAGCTGATTGACGGCGTATCCTCCTGGTGGACAGCCTGCCACGGTTACAATCATCCACATATTCGAGAAGCAGTCAGCGAACAGTTGGCGACAATGCCTCATATCATGTTTGGCGGCCTGGCACATGAACCAGCCCTATCCCTAGCACAACGTTTAAGTCTCCTGTTGCCCGGTGATCTAAATCGGGTGTTCTTCTCGGAATCGGGGTCCGTTTCGGTTGAGATCGCGATGAAAATGGCCCTCCAATACTGGATTAACGGCGGCGAAAAACAGCGGCGCAAATTCATCGGCTTCGAGTACGCCTATCACGGCGATACGATCGGTGCGATGTCAGTCTGCGATCCTGAAGAAGGCATGCATGCACTGTTCAGCGGCTTGCTCCCGGAACAGCATATCGTACCCCTGCCCCGCAACGATGCAGAGTTCGTGCGTTTCGAGACCTTCCTGGGAGAGCATGCCAAAGGTTGCGCGGCGATAATCATCGAACCGCTGATCCAGGGAGCGGGTGGGATGAAGATGCATACCCCAGATACGCTGGCGCGCATTCATCAGGCTGCCAAACATCATGATCTTTTGTTAATTGCAGATGAAATCATGACCGGGTTTGGCCGAACAGGAACATTATTTGCTAGTGAGCAAGCCGATATCGCCCCAGACATCGTCACGCTCTCGAAAGCGCTGACTGGCGGTACCATGGCGCTCGCAGCGACTGTCGCGACGGACAATATCTTTGACGCTTTTCTATCCGATGATCCAGAAGCCGCCCTGATGCACGGCCCCACTTACATGGCCAGCCCTCTCGCCTGCGCCGCGGCACATGCCTCACTAGATTTGTTTGAACAGGAACCACGGCTTAATCAAGTCAGCGTTATCGAACAACATCTACTCAGAGCGCTAGAACCCTGCCGTGATATGACTGGCGTCGTCGATGTACGAGTTAAAGGCGCAATAGGCATCGTCCAGCTGAAAAATTTCTCCGAACATAATCAGTTCAAGGCCCGCTTCATCGAAAAGGGGGTCTGGATCCGCCCCTTTGGTGATGTTGTCTATTTGATGCCGCCCTTCATCATCGAAGAGGCTGAATTATCCTTTTTGACGACCGCTCTTCGAGACGTAGTTGGCGACTGGTCCGTACGCCGTTAGTGATCGTGCAACGCGCCAACCTCAGCGGCGATTGCCCGGCACATCTTCAGAATTACTCGTTTCCTGCGATAAAACTGACCGTCTAATCGGTCGTTTCATAGTCCCGTAATATAAATAGCGCAGCATCAAGCATATCCCTTTGGTTAAGGCCCGTTCCTGCAATGTCATGTTGCCGAACGCTGATAAATTCGGTCATAAAAAGGCACGGCCTAACGACAAAGTGTTGGGCAGGTGTGCGATACTCGGGCCATCAAATTTCCTTGCCAAAAGGCCAAGGTGTCATAGGTCTCGATTTTTATGAACAAATCCCAACCCCACAACCCTTGGCGAACTCGCATTGCAATCCTGCTGGGTGCACATGCGGTTGGTACGCTGCACAGCGTGTCCGTACTTGCTTTGGCGCCAGTGATACGGCCCGACCTAGGCCTCAGTTTTGCCCAGTTCGGGTTACTCATGACCGCCTACAGTGCCGGACAAGTCACAGGATCCGTGCCGTCCGGCGCCTATGTCGATCGTGTCGGCGTTGGTTGGGGATTGGTCACCGCCTGCGCGATCCTCTGCACTGGCGCAGTCATACTCACGCAGGCGGAGGGCCACAGCCATGCGTTGCTCGCCATGCTGATTGTGGGTTGGGGATATTCACTCACCAATCCTGCGACTGCGCGCGGTGTACTTGAATGGTTTCCACCGAACCGGCGTGCCACGGCCATCGGGGTCAAACAAACCGGAGTTCCAATAGGCGGCGTGCTGGCAGCCAGCACACTCATCCTTTCCACCTATATAGCTTGGCAGACCATTATCTGGATCATAATTAGCGCGACCATCGTAAACGCGTTGATCTGTGCCACGCTTGTCCAAAAACCAAAACTAAACAGGAATATCAAGGCCAATTTATTTGTTGAGATCTATCGTCTGTTAGGTGACCGAAATCTCGTCGTCTTGTCTCTAGCGAGCGGATTTTTTAATACCGGGCAATATAATTTTTTCACCTACCTGACCTCCTTCATGCGCGAAGCCGCTCAAGCAAGCCAGGAACTCGCGAGCCTGACCCTTGGCATAGCACAAGCCGTCAGCGCTGCAGGCCGCATTGGTTGGGGTGCGTTAAGCGACACGATGTTGCACGGCCGACGCAAATGGCTGACCGTTGGCGTATGCTTCTCTGCAGTGTTATTTTTTGGCGCCATGGCAGCGGCAGGTCAAACTCAGGCGGTCGGTCTCAGTATGGGGATAGCCATGCTGTTGGGGCTAACTATCGCCTCTTATGCGACATTGATGCAAACAATGTCGATCGAAGCCGTGCCATCAGAAAACGCCGGCGCCGCTTTGGGATATACATCGCTAGGTAGCCATACAGGCGCCATGGTGGGGCCGCCCGTCTTTGGTGTAGTGATCGACGCAACCGGCCATTTCGCCGATGGTTACCTACTTACCGGAGCGATCGTCGGCGCAGGCGTGCTACTATTTGCAATCGTGTTTCGCGAGAAGAAACATCAGTAACGATAAGCGAGGATTATTTTGAAAGGTCTGGTAGTTTGTCCACAACCCCGCGCCGCCGATGTTGGTGCTGTGATCCTGAACCAAGGCGGAACTGCCTTTGACGCAGCCATTGCGACTGCGTTCGCACAGATGATTGTTGATCCATTTATGTGCGGCATTGGTGGCATGGGTTCATTCCAGTACTACCACGCCGCAACAGGTGAAAACGGCATGATCGACTTCCATGCCACCTCAGGTGCCAAGGTGACACCAGAAATGTGGCAGGCGGACATGAAAGGCCGCACACCAATCTCCGGTTACACCCTGTTTGACGATTACCGTAGCGAGCTCGGCTATACATCGATTATGACGCCGGGCACGGTTGCAGGTTTCGCTGAGGCACATCGGCGTTTCGGCACTCTGGCCTGGGCTGACCTGCTACAACCTGCAATCCGCATGGCACGAGAGGGCTTTCAAATGACTTCTTATGTGCGCGACTTTTTCACTCGTGACTTCATGGAAGGCATTCCCGATGGCATGACCCGGGTCACTAAGACCAATGCCTGCAGCGAAATTTATGTTCATCCCGAAGGCCGCTTCCACAATGTCGGCGAGATCATTAAAAATCCAGGTTATGCTGATAGCCTCGACGCCTTGGCTACGGATGGGCCGGAAAGCTTCTATATTGGCGCGTTAGGGAAAAAAATTGCAGACGACTTGGCCGCGAACGGTTCTTATGTGACAGCCAGCGATCTAGCCAATTACAGACCGGAATGCTGCGCACCCGTCAAGGGCAGTTATCGAGGGTATCCAGTATCTTCGAACCCACCGCCGGGCAGCGGGATCACCTTGGTCCAGATGCTGCAAATCTTAGAGCATTTCGATCTCGGATCGCACGACCATGGTTCGGCACTGCATATCGATCTAGTTGCCCGCGCGATGTCTGCGGCGCATCGGGACCGTAACAAATTTCTCGCTGATCCTAATTTCACCGAAGTGCCAGTCGAGTTTTTGACCTCGAAGGATAGAGCCGCCATGTGGGCTAAGAAAATACGGGAGGGCGAATTTCTTGGCGATGGAAAGGAAAACCCACCCTCCTGCACCACTCACCTTTCCGTCTATGACGAGGCGGGCAACGCCGTGTCCTGCACCCACACACTGGGCACGGGATCGGGGGTTGTCACTCCGGGCACTGGTTTTGTCTACAATAACTCAATGAAGCTTTTTGACCCAATTCCAGAAAGAGCTAATTCAATAGCACCGGGCAAGCGGCGGACAACAGGTATGGTACCAACCATGCTGTTCCGCGATGACGGAAAACCATGGATCATCGTTGGGGCACCTGGCGGCAGCGTGATCATCAGTTCAGTATTGCAGACAATCCTGAATATCGTCGATTTTGGCATGTCACCAATCGAAGCGGTTACCGTCCCACGCATCCATTGTGAAGGTAAAGGCATTCACGCCGAGGCTCGTGTGCAGTCTTCGGAAATCGACAAGTTACGAGACTTAGGACATACGGTGGATCATTCTCCGATCAGTTTCGATCCCGTTATGTC
>CAYYUG010000006.1:57772-84905 GCA_964474755.1 uncultured Rhodospirillaceae bacterium
AGCCAGCGCAAATTCTCAATACCTGGCCCGCCTAGGCTCGATTTCTCCATAAAGCCAAGATCAACCCAAAGGCGGAACACCATTGAACCCGTATGCCAGCCGGAGGCAATCAGTCCCCCGAACGGCCCCTCCGCCGCTGCCTCGCGGTCTGTATGTATCGGTTGCGGGTCGTATTTTCTGGCGAAATCCATGATTTCCGACTCGTCCATGGACATGCCGCGAGTTCGAAATATTTGACCGGGTTCGAAATCTTCAAGGTACTTGGTATGCACTGATTTACTTCTTTTTAAAAACAAGCCACGGCGCGCACGTCTTCTACTCCTTCCGGCAAGGGTAGCGACACCCAGTTCTTGCCATCATCTTCCGTCCCGAATATCTGACCCGCCCGCGCGCCACAAAAAATGCGCGATGGGTCGCGTCTGCTAACGGTGACGGTCATCAGGGTGCTGTCGATGGAAATGTCATGGTCAATACGTTGCCAATTCTCGCCCGTATCGTCACTGCGGTAGACCGATCCAGCGATACCGCGCGAAGAATCACTCAACGCGGCGACAAAAACTTTCGGATTATGCGGGCTGACCATCAAATCGCGACCGTATTGTAAATCGGAAAAACGGCCGATACCGAATTCGCGCCAATGGTCTCCACGATCCTCGCTAACGAACAATCCCATCCGGTTGGCAACCCAAACCGTCCCCGGCTGCTCGGCGCTAACTGTGAGCGCATGCAGATCCATCATGCCTTCCGTCAGGTTATCGCTTAGAATGCAGTTTCGAAGATGCGGTTCTTGCGACAGTTCGAGCAGGCCGGCGCTGATATCCTCCCAGCTCTCGCCACCATCCAGGCTGCGGATGACACCACCGACTTCCAACGCCGCGTAAATATGCTCCGTGTCACTTGGGTCAATTGCCATCTTTAAGACGCGAACCGGGAAACAGCCGGTTATTGCACCCTTAGGTTGTATGGCCGCCAATCGTCGCCACGATAGACCGCCATCTTTCGATTTGAAGATGGCTACGGGATCAGAACCTGCGTAAATTGTGCCAGGCGCATCCGGATGCGAGAGCAGCGAATAAATTGGCCTTCCATCCGCTGGAACATGCATGTCCGTCCAGTTTTCACCACCATCGTCGCTGCGATAAACACCCTGGTGCGCGCCAACAAACAGCGAGCCCCCGTCCCCTTCGACAATAGCATAGACTTTCACCCTGTCCGGCAAACCGGCCTGTAATGGCTCCCAAAAATTCTGCCCCGACTTGCGGCGAAATAGTCCGCTGTCTTCGACGGTAACCGCACCGGCAAAAATCGTGCTTTCCATAACGCCCTCCCTTAGCTCATGGCGGCACGGTTGTGGCCGCGCCAAGTTCGCGTGAGATCAAGCACGCGCTCGACATCGTCGCTGTTGTTATAGAAATGCAGCGAGAACCGCAGAATACCACGCCGTATAGATAGCTGAACGTCATTTTCAGCCAAATGGTCGTGAAGCGAACTCATTGCCGGATCGTCTGTCGTGTCATGCTGTCCCTCACCTATGCTACCAACGGGAATGATTGACCCCAGGTGCGGACCAGGCTCTCCACCGCATACTGGCATACCTAAATCCAGCATGCCGCGCGCAAAATCGTGCGAAAGGCCTACCGTGTAATCCTCAATTGCTTGCGGCCCAAGCTCGTGCATCATGCTAATAGACGCGTCGGCAGCAGCGACGCCGACATAATTGTAGTTTCCAAGATCGAAGCGTCGTGCCGCGGGCATCAACGCGTAGTCATCATCGCCTAGCGAGGCCTCGTGCACTCCTGAACCGCCAAGGTCAACCCCAAAACGCGCTAGATAAACCGGTGTTAATCGTTCAGCCCAATCAGCTCTACAATAAAGGAAACCCATACCATAGAGGCCAAGCAGTCCCTTTTGCGTTGAGACAGCCATGGCATCGATATTGAGCGTTTCAACGTCGGTGTTCAATATCCCGACAGACTGCACCCCATCTACCAGAAACAGAATATCCCTCTCTCGGCATACAGCGCCGATCGGCCCAATATCAGTGCGAAACCCAGGAGCGAAGGTTACGCTGGACGCAGTGACCATGCGAGTGTTCTCATTGATCTGCGACAGGATCTCATCAGTCGGAATGGCGCCATCACGTGGCGAGACCGACCGTACTTCAACCCCAAGCCGGCGATTTAGATGGCGCCACGGATAGACATTGTTCGGATGCTCGAGATCTTGGCACAGCACTACATTATCGCCACTCTTCCAGGGATAGGCGGCAATAATCGCGTTCAGCCCTTCAGAGACATTTTTTACCAATGAAATTTCGTCTGACGTGGCGTTAATCAGTTTGGCGTAACCGTCTCTTGACTGCTCTATGAGGTCGAACATTGCCGCCTTATCGGTCGCGCCAGACTGCATTTTGTCCATCATCGCGTCGACGGCATTTCGCGAGCGCTGTGGTGTCAGGCCACGCGCTGAGACATTCATGTAAGTAAGTTCCTCGGTTCCAGGGAATTCCGCACGCGCAGCTTCAATCGACGACATATCCAGCATGATTTATCTCCTTTCGTTTTGCCTACCAATTAGGTGGAACCCAATCTGTATCCTGATCCAACGGAAAAACCGGTCGCGGCAGATCTCTCCAATCAAAACGCGAGAGGACAGGCGAGGTAAAGCCTTCTGTATCGACCTCTATCACACGTTCCGGCGGAAACCAGGGTTCAAACCCAGTTCTAAAGTGGCCACGTGACTTAACACAGACCGTTCGGGCCGCCGCAATATCCAGGTCGAGGTGTTCAAAAAACATCGGATCGGCTGTCTGATAGCGGTTCGAGATAACTACTACGGTGATCCCATTCGGCCCACCAATTTCAAGCGCGCAGGATGGTGAGGCGCTAATCTGCATGTCGGCATAGAGGCCAAGACGCCCTACGAATGGCTCGATCGAGATGGCACTGATGCGAACATTTGTCTCAAATCGCTGCGAGAAGCGTGTCGTAGGATCGCGATTGAAGACGGCGAGGAATTCCGCATCGACGCCGCGCTCGAGCGCCTCGGCTGCAAGGGCGGGATCAAAAAACGAACCATATAGGACACCTCGGGCATTGGCTGCTACCAGAGCGGAAAGAAAATCCGTCGTGTCACCGCCACCTCCACCGCCGGGATTGTCGCCGGAATCAGCATAGATAATAGCCGGGCCTATTGGATTCTCGCCGCGCAAAACGGCGTCCGAAACTGCTTCCGGCACCGGCATCAATTCCTTTTGGAAGCGTTTCCGGTCCGCCCATGCACGCTCGGCAATGTCACGGGCCAAATGTTGTGCCGGCTCCAAAGCGTTACGCCCCGTCACAACGACCGACATACCTGCGCGTGGCGCATCAGAAAAAACGAAACCACCTAGCACTGATACATTCAAAATAGCGCCACCCAACTCCCGCTTGCGGCGCTGGCCGTAGTTAATCAGATCAGCGTAAGGACCTTCCCGCGTCAGCAACGTTGTCGTCGGAGGGGCAATCGCCAACTTCACGAAAGCCGACTGCGGTTTCACTGCACCGCCTAATATCCCGCGCACAGCATGAGCAGCTTCCTCACCCCGTTCGTACATGTCGACATGCGGATTGGTCTGATAGGCGATTAGGAGGTCCGCCGCCTCTGCCATGCGTGCCGATACGTTCGCATGTAGATCTAAGGTTACGATGATAGGCACACCGGGCCCTACCGTATCGCGTAAACGCTGCAGCAGATCACCATCGGGATCCTGGCTCTCTGTTGTCAACATAGCGCCGTGATTGGCGACAAAGATAGCATCGACCCCTTGCAACCCCGCTGCAATCTTATCGGCAGTCCGGTCGAAGAACCCCTGATCGGCAGGCCCCCAAGGGTGGCTATGGGTGTAGACCAGTGGTACTGGCTTCCAAGGCCCGGTGACATCCATGGTAGTAACAAAACCTGTGACATCGGCGATACATCGTGGTGCGGTGCTTCGTGCATCCGCTACAATGGCCTCGCCTTCCAAATAGCAAAGCTTGTGGAAATCAGCTTCAGTCGCGGGAGGTGAAAATGCGTTGCTTTCAAGATCGATGCCACAGAGCGCAATACGGGGAGCGTTCGCCATAATTAATAGTCGGTCTTGAAGCCTTGAAATGGTGTTTCGATACGCTGCAGATCTTGGATAAGATCCGGCGTTAGTCCAGGCTCTGCATCTGGAGCAGCAATGGCGCTCACCATATCACTTACACCGCCGAACCGTCCCTTGATCGCCGAGGCAATCTTGTCATGTGTCCCAACAGCAGCGAACAGATGCACCACATCATCCGAAATTTCTGCAGCAATCTTGTCCCATTCACCCTTACGGACCATTCCATTTAGCTTCTCACCCAAATCAAGCAGATCGTGCACTTCGAAAACAGGCCAGTAGGTCCGGGTAGACCCGTAGAAGGCAATGCGGAAACGGACATATTCAAATATTTTCTGCACCGTTTCTTCATCCGGCCCCGTCGCGATGAAACCTCCGCCAGATATTTCAAAATGCTTTCGCGGTACACCGCCCTTGGCACGCCCTTCTTCAAGGCGGTTCAAGACTACATGTTCCATATATTTACGGGTGCAGAAGGGATGCAGTTGGACCCCATCGCAGGACGAACCTGCCACTCGCAGCATCGCTGGTCCGACCGCGGCGATAGTCACCGGCACCATGGGTAAATTAGTCTTGTCCGGAACAAAATAGGGTGTCATCAGGGTGAACTGATAGTGCTCGCCCTCATAGTTCAGTTCTTCTCCAGTCTCCCAACAACGCCAGATTGCACGAAGCGCCTCGACATATTCCCGCATTCTCGGCGCGGGCGCCGTCCAAGGCACACTAAAGCGGCGCACATTATGTCCTTTCACCTGGCTGCCAAGGCCCAGCTTAAAGCGGCCACCAGAGGCGAGATGCAGGTCATGGGACATGTTCGCGGCTACCATCGGACTGCGGTTAAAAGAAATTGCAATACCAGTCATCAACTCGATCGCATCGGTTTCCATCGCTGCAATAGCGAGAGGCAGGAATGGATCGTTAGAGTTCTCCATTGTCGCGATGCTGTCGAAGCCGGTAGCTTCAGCCGCCTTCGCCGCAGATTCAACCTGCGTGAGATTGCGTTTCGGTAAGGCGGTCATCACACGCATCATTATCCCTCATGTGTTTTTAGTGAACCGCTATTTATCGAGCGGGTCGCGGTGACTAGGGTAGCATCGCCTATCTATCGGGAGAAAGTAATGACAACAATTCAGTTTGGCCTGATGATCCGCGGTCAATTCCCGCAAGAGGATGATATGCAGGTACGGTTTTTGGAATGCATGGAAATGGTCCGTCATGCCGATAGGCTTGGGTTCTCGTGTATCACCAAAGGATCGCACTATGCGGGCTATCCGTTACAAGATATCCAGCAATTGCCCTTCCTGGCCCGCGCCATGGTCGAAGGGCCAAACTTGAGGCTTAATGCTGGGATCACTCTGCTATCCCTCCATAAGCCGCTAGATCTGGCAGAACAGCTCGCTTCGATCGACGTGATGTCCGGTGGAAGGCTAATTTTTGGCGCTGCACTGGGCTATCGCGAAGTGGAATTCCTTGGTTTTGGAACGACGCAGAAGGAGCGCGTTCAGCGATTTGAAGAAAACCTAACAGCAATCAAACGATTGTGGAGCGAAAACGATGTCAATATGGAGGGCTCCCATTTCGAGCTGAAGGAAACCTCCACCTCAATCAAACCGGTACAGCGGCCACACCCACCCATTTGGATCGGCGCCAATGCCGACCCAGCGATCCGCCGTGCGGCTAAATTGGGCGACTGTTGGTACGTCAACCCGCACAATCGAATTGGGACGATCCTCGACCAGTCGGATATCTACAAGCGTGCGCTGGACGAGTACAATCGTCCTTTCCCAGACGAATTTCCTATCCGCCGCGAGGTCTTCGTAGCTAAAACACGGGAGGAAGCGCTCCGGCTCTGCGCACCCTATCTTGCCACAAAGTACAAGGTTTATCACGAATGGGGCCAAGGCAAAGCGATGCCCGAAGGCGACAATGACCTTTCTCTCGAGTTCGAAGAGTTGGCTCGCGACCGATTTCTGATCGGCTCGCCGGATGAAGTTGCCGACGAATGCGTGAGGCTGCACCGAGAGACCGGTGTCAACCACATAATTTCCAGTATGCAGTGGCCTGGGATGGATTACCGCATCACTATGGACGCTATGCAATTACTATCGGAGGAAGTCTTTCCGCGCGTGAACCAGGCCGTATGATGTCAGCGTTTTCCCAAGGAAGGCAAAACGTATGAGCGTGATGAAATATGGCATTGGTATGCGTACGCAATATGCAGCCGGCACCGAGATGCAGACCGCATTCGAAGAACAAATGGAACAGGCACGTCTGGCGGAAAAACTGGGTTTCGATTCTCTAATGAAGAGCTCTCATCTCGCTGGACATCCACTACAAGAATTTCAACAACTCCCGTTTCTGTGCCGTGTAATGGCAGAAGCGCCCAGCCTACGACTGATTACCGGTGTCATGCTGTTGTCCCTGCACAAACCGCTCGATATAGCAGAACAGCTCGCAACAATGGATGTCATGTCCAGTGGCCGGCTCATTTTTGGGGTAGGCCTTGGCTATCGTGAAGTGGAATTTAAAGCGTTCGGTACTACAAGTAAGGAACGTGTCAAACGTTTCGAAGAAAATCTCATCGCCATTAAGCGCTTGTGGACGGAAGACCGTGTTTCTATGACGGGTTCGCATTTCGAGTTAGACGATGCTGCGCTGTCACTCAAACCATCACAGAAACCGACGCCACCCGTCTGGATCGGCGCCAATGCAGATGCAGCCATCGTCCGCGCAGCGAAGATGGCCGATGCTTGGTTCGTGAACCCCCATCAACGCCTAGATACGATCGAACGTCAGGCCAAACTTTACAAGCGTGCACTCGACGAAGCGGGCAAACCGTTCCCGAACGATTTGCCGGGCTGCCGCGAGGTGTTCGTCGCGAATTCACGCGAAGAGGCTATCGAAGCTGCGAAGCCATTTTTAGCGGCAAAATACAAAGTCTACCACCAATGGGGCCAGGATGAGGATATGCCCGACGACGATAACGACTTGTCTCTCGACTATGGCGAACTTCTGGAAGATCGCTTCATGCTGGGATCACCAGAAGAGATCGCCGAACAGGTCATTGCCCATAACAAACGCGTTGGGATCAATCACTTGATCCTTAATTTTCACTGGGTCGGCATGCCGCAGGCCATGTGCCTAGAATCTATGACACGCTTCGCCGAGGAAGTACGCCCCCTCGTGGAACAAGGAATATAAGGGAAGAAAGGAAAAATTATGGATTATGGATTGCTGATCCGCAGTCAGTACAAAGCTGGCGACGACATGGTCGCCGCGTTCGATGACTGTATGGCACAAGCGCGGCTTGCCGAGAAACTCGGCTTCGCCAGCCTGCTAAAAGGCTCACATTATGCTGGCGCTCCTCTGCAAGAGTTGCAGCAGATCCCCTTCTTATCCCGCGTCATGGCAGAATGCCCAAGCCTTCGTCTGATCACCGGCATCGTACTATTATCGTTGCACAAGCCGCTCGACATCGCTGAACTGCTCGCCACCATAGATGTTATGTCGAACGGCAAACTCACCTTTGGCGCTGGCTTAGGCTACCGCGAGGTCGAATTTCAGGGTTTTGGGACTACACAAAAAGACCGCGTCGCGCGTTTCGAAGAAAATCTCGAGGCAGTTGTCAAGCTTTGGACGGAAGATAACGTTACCTTGAAGGGTTCGCATTTCAATCTCGACAATGTCACCCTATCCTGCAAACCGGTACAGAAGCCTCATCCACCAATCTGGATCGGTGCTAATGCGGACGCTGCTGTGCGTCGAGCAGCACTTATGTCAGACACTTGGTTTATCAACCCGCACCAACGTATGGCGACCATCGAGCGTCAGATGGAGATATACAAGCGAGGGCTAGAAGAGGCAGGCAAGCCTTTCCCGGACGAACTGCCATTGATGCGTGAACTGTTCGTAGCGCCCAGCCGAAAGGAAGCCGAGGAACTGGCTCGGCCCTACCTTGAAGCCAAATACAAGGTCTATCACCAATGGGGCCAGGACAAGGCAATGCCTAAGGGCGATGACAATTTAAACCTTGATTTTGACGACCTTGCCCGCGACCGCTTTTTGTTTGGTTCGCCTGATGAGGTGACCGAACAAATCGTCAAATTTAACAAAAATCTTGGCGCCAACCACTTCATTCTGGGCATTCACTGGGTCAGCATGCCTAACAATCTGGTCCTTGATATGATGAATATTATGGCCGAGGAAGTCTTCCCGCAGGTGGAGCAGGCGCTGTAGTCGCGTGAACTTCGGCACCCTCGGTTCTTCGGAAAGCAATCATGCGCTGGTGTTGTGTCGCTATTTTGAGGCGCGCAAACTCATAGATACGAGAGTGAACTATTATGAAGATTTTATTCCGGCGTTTGAAGATCTCTCAGCGGGAACGCTCGATTTCGTGCTCCAGGTTTCAGTTCATCCACAACATGCGGAATGCGTAGCACGCTTCGTAGGACGTACCTTTATCGTTGACACCTTTATTGCTCCGTCTAAACCACTTGGGATCCTTACCCGCAGGAATGTAGATACCCCGAAAACAATCGGTCTACAGCCGGCAACACTTCACTATTCAGACCTCAGCGCCTGGACAGAACAGGTGCCGGAAGCATCCATTACTGCTGTAGCTGACGGGCTTTTAGCCGGTCGCTTGGACTCAGGCATTACGGCTTTAGAACTAATGGAACAATATCCGAGCCGCTTCAGGCTCGAGCGAAAAATCGGCCAGGTACAGGATGCTTGGGTACTTTTCGGCCGTGAACCAGTCTGCGTTGGCGATATCGCAATATGGCCTGAGAGTCCGGTTGTTCCTCTGCTTTAAAACTACTTTCCACCCCTTTTCAAGGAAGGGCATACGGCTGCGAAGAGGCCACCAAATTACCTCACTAAATATCTCCGATACAGCATATCGACATCGTTTATCGCAAATTCCCGAAAATTGCCGATATTATATTTGTCGCAAAGACAGATCACTCTCCAAAGCTGCACCGATAAAACCTTTGGATAACGCGGTCGACTGCCCTAAAGCTGAAAGAAAACTGTCTCCCCATCCCCCTGCAGGATAACATTGAATTCGTAAAGGCGATCGCCAGCCGAACGCGCGACCAATGTTTCACGCAACGATGCGTCGGCAATCCCGGTTAGTACGGGGTCCTCTAAATTCGCCTCTTCGTTAGGAAAATAAATCCGCGTGTTAACCTGTTTCAGGAGGCCACCGGAATGCAGTGACATGCTGATATGAGGTGCCTGCCAGGCATTACCCTTTCCTGGAACTGACCCCGGGAAAACAGTCGTAAAGACGTAGTAGCCGTCATTGTCGGTTAACGCACGGCCAAACCCAGAAAAATGCGGGTCTCCTTCTTCACCGTATCGGCCCTCGGCATCTGCCTGCCACACTTCCACTAACGCGCAGGTGCAAGGTGCGCCGTCGCCATCAATTACCCGACCCTTAATCTCAACGACATCACCCGCGGCTTGCGGGCTGTCCTTAGAAAGACGCGTGAGATCGTTATCAATATCACTGAGCAGAGCAAAATTATAAAACGGTCCGATCGTCTGTGATGCTGTCCGCGCGAGCCTCATGGCGCCCTCTCTCTTTCAAATGATCCGTGTCGACCAGCTCCTTGGGTAAATCGTGCCGCTCCCTTTTGAGCTTCCTGTTCTTTTGCTGCTTGTGCCAGCCGCGCCTCCTCTAACAAGGCGTCGTCAAGAGACAAATCAAGCTGCGCATAAGCTGACTGCCGATCAGAGCACGTAGCTATCTGCGGGAATTCAGCGACACGCCTTCCAAGATTTTCAGCTTCGACACGCGCTTTTCCTTCAGCCACAACGTAGTTGGCAAGGCCCATTTGTAGGGCTTCTTCCGCGCCAATCGCTCGGCCCGTTAGAAGCATATCAAGTGCATTGCTCATCCCGATCAAGCGAGGCAAGCGCACAGTTGTCCCATCACTCATCGGGACGCCCCAACGTCGAGAAAAAACACCGAAAACTGCAGTTTTATCCACGACGCGCAGATCACAGAAAAGAGAGAGGCCCAAACCACCGGCACAGGCATGACCTTCCACAGCAGCGATGAGCGGCTTCGACAACGGCGTCCGCAGCGTCCCGTTGTGGCTACCGGCCCAGGCCACATAATTGGCTCCTTTTGATATTTCCTTTAGATCCGCACCGGCGCAAAACGAACCATCCACGCCGGCCAAAACTGCGACACGTGCGTCATCATCACCCTCGAACTCCCGGAACGCATCGCCCAGCAACTCAATAGCCTCATTATCGAGAGCGTTACGGACTTCCGGACGGTTCATGATGATACTCGTTACAGGACCGGAGCGTTCAACGAGAATTTTTGCCATCGATCGTCCTTATATAGATGCGCGGCCACGCAGCACCATGTCGAAACGATAGCCGAGCGATACACTTGGCTCACCAAACGATAGATCGAACTTGCCGATAAGCGCATCGCGCGCCTTTTTGTCGACAACGCTATGATAGATCGGATCATCTTCGAGTAATGGATCGCCAGGAAAGTACATTTGCGTGATTAATCGTGTCACAACGCTGGGTCCTGTTACTGAAAAATGGAGGTGTGCAGGCCGCCACCAACCAGCCGGCACCGGATAGGGGCCGGGACGGATTGATTTGAAGCTGAACCAACCCTCATCATCTGTCACACAGCGCCCAGCTCCAAAAAAATTGTCATCTAGTGGCGCATCGCGCCCATCATTTATGTGACGGTATTTGCCGGAAGCATTCGCCTGCCACATCTCCACCAACGCACCGATATACGCATTGCCATCTTCATCGAGCACACGACCATGTATATCTATGCGCTCACCCAACGGCATTCCATCGCCCTGCAACGTAAGATCATTCTCATTGGCCTCATGCATTTCAAATACCGGTCCTGACAACTCGGTAACGGTATGTTCCAGCTTTACCAGAGGCTGTTTTGGAGATTTCTTAATTGTCGATTTGTATTCTGGATGCAGATAAGACGGGTCCGTATCTTGTCCGCCCTCCGGATAGTGGCGTCCGGTTACATCTGTAGAATTTGCCATGAGGACCCCCTGATCCTTATTCGTAGTTCGAAACTTCAACGAGATTACCGTCAGGATCACGGAAATAAACTGAATTAATTGGACCGACAGCACCACTGCGAATACTCGGCGTCGCTTCCAGTTCGATCCCACAGGCTTCAAGATGAGCCAGCACCTCATCCATAGGCGTTTCGGTTATGAGACAAAAGTCTGCTGTACCCTTGATGTGGTTCCGAGCCCGCATCACTTCTTCCCATCCAGCCGGCTGCAGATTGATTTTCTGGTTGCCGAAACCAAGCGCCACGCGCCCGTCGCCAAAATCAATCCGGCGCATGTTGAGAACCCGAATGTAGAATTCGCAAATTATCTCGATATCACTGCAAGGAATGACGAAATGATCAAGATGGTCAATTTCCAGCATTATCGTTCCTTCTACTTTATCTGTCCCACGATCCAATCCAAGAACGTACGCATTACCCCGAAAACCGGCACGGTGACGACATAGGGGCGATCGAACCTATGCAATACCTTGAACATTCCGCCAAGGCTGGCGCCGTAGCCGTCTTCGTTTTTGCAAACAGAGTAGTTTCAGCGTCCTCACAAAATTTATCCTGCCAGCGATAGATCCATGCAATACCGGCGACAGTATTCGCAAAAGCTAGGAGCTTCTCCTCAGCGAGCCCTCGCCCGATCCGAGTCACCTCTGTCCTATCGGTTGCCGACATGTGAACTAAATCTGCGTCCCCTTCCCTACCTTACCTTGGAATCATCTATAGCTTTGCCTAGGATACCACCACCGTTGAAGATTGGGGTGGATCATGACGCGGAAATCGAACGTCGTAAAATTGTCACATGCGCGTCCGGCAGGTCGCAAGACTGACCGTAGACCTACCAAGGCCCAGAGTAATTGGCTCAAGGCGGGACTGAAGGAACCGGGCGGTAAGCTCCCATTGTTTAACGCTGAAGGACAACGAGTAAATGAGCGAACGATCCGCAGCTGCATCGAGCAGGGTTGGGCTGAGCCTTGGTTCAACAACCCGATCAAGCCCGACTGGCTGGTATGCAAAATAACTGACGCGGGTCGTATGATAATTGCCTGAGCCGCCTATGGCACCGTTTCGCGAATAATTCCAACATTTGCACCGAATTCTGACGGATTGGACAGGACTTATCAGTATCCCGGTGGCGATATGACGACCATCTAAACATCGCAGTTTTATTAACTGGCTGCGGTTCATATTCTGGATCGCAGTTTCTTATTAAAAAATACTCGTTTCCGAGGTGGCAAATTTGGGTACCGTATTTTACCAGTTTAATAAAAAGCTATCCGAGATGCAGCTTAAACAAGCACAGTATTCGTGAGCAACGCACCTCGAACCCTCGTCTTTGATCTCGACGGGACGCTAATCCACAGTGCTCCCGACTTGGCTGCAGCGCTTAATAAGGTATTGCGCGAAGCCAAACGCGATTCGGTCACACTCCACCAGGTAACACAAATGATCGGCGACGGCGTTGCTAAGCTAGTCGAACGCGGCTTTGCCGCGACCGGTGGCGTCCACGACAACTCCGCTCGATGGCTCGAACGGTTTCACGACCATTACAACAACGCTACGGCAAACCTCACCGAATTATATCCCGGCGTCGTGGATACCTTGCAAAGTCTAACAGAGGCTGGACATCGGATGGCGCTATGCACCAACAAACCGAAAAAGGCGACAACGGCAGTGCTGGACGCATTTGATCTTGCTCGTTTTTTTGAATCCGTAGCTGGGGGGGACACTTTTCAAGTGCGGAAGCCCAGCCCCGGGCATCTACTCGGGCTACTGCGGCAAATGAATGTCGAACCAGAGCACGCAGTGATGATTGGTGACAGCCCAAACGATGTGCAGGTCGCGCTTAATTCAGCAGTTCCTGTAATTGCTGTGGCCTATGGTTATCGCCGAATTCCTGCTGAAGAAATGGGCGCGGACATTCTAATTAAACATTTCAATCAGGTCCCTGATGCCCTCCGCCAGCTTGGCCACGCTCCTGCTTGACATTGCCACCGCTACAACCATAAATCTCGCGTATCCGCACATCAGCGCGGGCGCGTAGCTCAGCGGGAGAGCACCGTCTTCACACGGCGGGGGTCGCTGGTTCAATCCCAGCCGCGCCCACCATTTCCTGCAATACTACACTCAAGCTCACGAACGATTTTCCTGTTTTCGCAAGATAACTATTCGTCTATGCATTTTAGAACGTCACAACAGGGAAAACCTACATGCCTAAATTCAGCGGGAAATGCCTCTGCGGCAACATTACCTTCAACGCCGATAGCGAAATTAAGATGATTGCCAACTGCCATTGTGACGATTGCCGTCGGGCCACAGGCGCGGCATTCGGGACGCTGCTATTCGTGTCAGAGGATGCGGTCGAGATCAACGGCTCGATAAAGGCGTTCCACCACACGGCGGACAGCGGCGCTGCTATGCAGAAGCTTTTCTGTCCGGATTGCGGCTCACAGATGTTTGGCAAAAATTCGAACCGTGAAGGTATTTTGAGTGTGCGTGCAGGCGTAATGGCCGAGAAGGAGCTCGTAAAGCCGGGTGCGAATGTCTTCCTCTCCAGCAAGATACCTTCGACACCGGTAGATTCCGGGATCAAAGGCTTTGATAAAATGCCAGGTTAAGCTGATAGAAAATTTAAAATTAGATCAGCCACTTCCTCGGAACGCATTTCCAACACCTCGCGATCGCCCTCTTGGATTGTATGAGCATGGGCATCCGACATCAGCGCAGCAAGACGCTCCGCCTGTGGCCCAAGGTATGCTTCTGCTCGAGAGCTGACCTCGACAACTAGACTTGGCGACGCTACACGGCGCAAAGCGCCTTCGAAATCAAACTTAAAGTTTGCGGCGTAAATTGCGGTTGCGCTGGGTTTTGCTTCCAGCAAATCAGATATTCGAGCCGCGAGATACCGCTGGAGTTCCGGTGTGTAACCAAACTCGGCAATTGCGCGTTTATCCCACCATAGGCGTGACATATCGGCAAACATCTCGGTTGCCCACTGCATGTAAGCGGCGGCGGCACCGTCCGCTTCGGCTTGTGCCGTCTTTGCCTCGAAATAACGATCGGTGATAGGTCCGAATGCGGCGATTCGTGCCGATTGCTCTGCTATTAGGCTATGGGTCTGGCCGCAAAGCACTAGACGATCAACCCTATCCGGGCATTCTGCAGCGAGTGCGACGGCAATCTTGTTACCAGTGTGGAAGCCGAAGATGTGTGCTTTTTCAATACCAAGCGTCGACATCGCATCATTGACGCTGACACCAAGTCGTTCCACCGTGATGCCTTCTGGCAGCGGATCCGAACGGCCAAAACCAAGCGTATCAAAGGCGATAACACGGTGCCGTCTGGCGAGTTTTGGCATTAGCCGCCAGAATACGCGGCTCGATTGTGGCGAAGGATGAAGCAGAACCAACTCCGGACCCACCCCGGCTTCCATGTAATAAATTTGACCTTCTCTAGTATCAGAATATCCGCGTTTCATAATACCTGAACTTTCATTTCCTGTCGGAAATCGCAGCCACATAATCTTTAGAAAAAATACCGGAATTTAGAATTCAGAAATGTAGGTCAACGGTAATTCCGCGATTACCAACTCTTGATTCAAACTTACTTCTACATCCAAAACTGCAATTGGACGGAACAGACTGTACGCCAACCATGCCATAAACGGCATATTTTGACCGAGTTGATAAAATTTTGTAAATATTCACGAGTTTAGTAATCGGAGGGAATAATTATGCCTGATGGCCAAACTCAAGTTCTGGCTGGTCAAAAGACCGAAGTAAAGCAGGTCGTATGTACCAGCTGTGATGGGTTCTGTCCTCTCACCGTTCAGGTGAAGGAGGGCCAGGCCGTCAAGGTCACGACGCGAGATCATCCGATGTTCAAGGATGTAATCTGCATGAAAGGTGCCTTCGCACCGAAATCCTTCGCTCATCCGAGCCGTATCCTCTATCCCCTCAAGCGTGTTGGCAAACGCGGAGAAGGGAAATGGGAAGAGGTATCCTGGGACCAGGCGATGGACGAAATCGCTGAAAAACTTAAAACAGTTGTAGATAAGTACGGTCCGGAAGCCTTCGCCGTTGGATTAAGCAACGCAACAGGTCAGTCGGACAGCGGACTATCGCGCCGCTTCATGAACCATCTGGGCTCGCCAAACTGGATCAGCGGTGTTGCCTATTGCATGGGTAACACAGCCGCAGTCAATCGTATTGCCTATGGCTGGTATCCACGTACAGATATCCTGAATTCAAAATGTATTGTCCTCTTCGGTCACGACCCGCGACGCCATAGCTGGACGATGGAATACAAATCGATCCGGATGGCGCAAGCGCGCGGCGCAAAACTTATCGTCGTCGATCCCCGGCGTAGCGAGAATGCCGAAACTGCCGATATTCATCTGCCTCTGCGTCCCGGTACCGATGCCGCTCTGACATTGGGCTGGATCAATGTCATCATCGAGGAAGAGCTTTACGACAAAGCATTCATCGAGAAATGGGCACACGGTTTCGATGAATTTGTGGAGAGAGTAAAGGAATACCCCGTCGACCGCGTCGCCGAGATTACCGGCTGCGACCCTGAAGATATCCGTGCCTCGGCCCGCATGTATGCGACTTCTGGTCCGGCCACAATTCCCTGGTCACCTATCACGGACCAGCAAGTCTCAAGCACATCGGCTATACGCTTACAATGCTATCTCCGCGCCCTGTGCGGTAATATCGACGTAAAGGGTGGTGACACGTTTGTTGGTTTTAGCCCATCCGTCCGGTCGGATACGGAAATTGACATGCATCACGTTCTTGCCAATGAACAAAAGGCAAAACAACTTGGCAGCCAAGACCACCCCGTCTTCACTTATCGCGGCATGGAAACACTGGGCGATGCAACAGAAAAAGTTTGGGGTACCCGCTGGGCGAACCTTGTTAGCGGCTGCTACATGGCAAATCCAATGTCAGTATTCAAGGCCATGGCGGATGGTGACCCCTATCCGGTCAAAGCTTTCTTCGCTATGGCAAACAACGCGCTTATGGCCTACGCAAATTCAGACCGTATTTATAAAGGCCTGATGAACCAGGATCTGGTCGTTACCTTTGAACACGCGATGACGCCGACGGCACAGCTTTCTGACTACGTTCTTCCAGGAGATTCTTGGCTTGAACGGCCCAGTATGCAGGCCGGCATCAGCGAGCAGTCCATCGAGCCGCCGGGCGAATGCCGGAACATCGTAACGTTCTGGCACATGCTGGCGGAGCGAATGGGAATGGGCGACGTTATCCCATGGAAAACGCAGGAAGAATTGATCAACTATCGGCTCGAGCCCAGCAAAGTGACCTGGGACGAAGTGGTGGCTTCAGGGCGAGTGCCAAACTTGCACCGCGGACCGGCACCGGAGGATAAATACAAAAAATACGAAAAAACCGGCTTTGCCACACCAACCGGCAAGGTAGAATTCTATTCTACGGTACTCGAAGGTCTTGGCTTCGATCCTCTACCCTATTATCGCGAGGCCGCTGAGCCGGACGCCGAATATCCAATGTATAGTTTTATAGGTTTGGCGGATGATGAGTATTTCCGGACAGGTATGCGTCATGTACCGGAGTTACGCCGCCGTGTGCCCGACCAGATGTTCTTTATGCATCCAGATGATGCCGAAAAATACGGCTTCGAGGATGGCGAGTGGGCCCGTGTTGAAACAAAGCTAGGCGGCTGCTACGGGCGCGTCTACGCCCGCTCCAGTATGCAAAAGAACCTAGTCCGGGTGCCGCATGGCTGGTGGAAGCCGGAATCGCGCCAAGGACTGGAGCATTTATCGGGAATGTGGGACTTTAGCGATGCACAAATGACCGCCGACGATGATCCGGATCTAATAGATCTCGAACAAGGCATCCCTCACATCAAAGGTGTGCCAAGCCGTGTCGTCAAATGCACGGCTGAACAGATCGCCACACTAGAAGAAGTTTATGGCTCTACTAACGAACTGCCGCGCGGTCCAGAGGCAAAGATCCTTCGCTCCGATGCTAAGCCCACCGACTTTATGTATGACGAAGTCACCGGCGAAGGCGTTGAGTTCGAGGCCATCGAGCTATCCATCTATGGACGCAACACGATGTAGTAATTGTGCATAAATCCAATCCAAACAACGCCCAGAATTTTTGATTCCGGGCGTTGTTATTTTGGATTTCAAACACCGAGGAACCTCATGCCAACAGATACAGAAACCGAAAGGCAATCTGCGCTCGCGAACCGATTTTCCACAAAATACCGCGATGGCCAGACAGCCTTGTGCCAGGATATCGAACGCAAGGTATTCGGTTGCGTATACGGGGCTACTAGTTGGACGACCAAAGATGAAGCGAATGCAGTGAGCGAAAGGCTTGGCCTCGGGCCGGCTACACGGCTTCTTGATGTTGGCGCAGGCACCGGTTGGCCCAGCATCTATTGGGTCGGAGAAACCGGCTGCGATGTTGTCTGCCTGGACCTCCCTTTTGAAGGCCTACAAGTGGCCCTCCGGCGCGCTGAGAAGGATGGCGTATCCAAAAACCTCTCCGCCGTTCGCGGCGACGGTGCTTCCCTGCCCTTCTACAACAAAAGTTTCGACGCGGTCTTTCATTCAGATGTTTTCTGTTGAACTCCTGCCAAACTTGCCGTGTCGCAAGAATGCAGGCGGGTCATTAAGGACAATGGTGTCTGCGTATTTTCCGTTATTGCATTGCCAGACGGCCTTTCGACATCGGATTACAAGCTCGGTCTCGAGTATGGTCCAGCGGACGTGGAAGTGAAGGATGGTTATGCTGCACTCCTAGAGACAACCGGCTGGACACTAGAAGAGCGTATTGATTTAACGGACGCTTATATCGTCGCAATTGACAGGATGCGGGCTGAAGAGGAAGCGCAATTCGAGGCACTGGCCGAATTGCAAGGCAGGGAAGCTGTGGAGGCGCGTATCGCACGCCGGGTTAGGCGTCTGAAAGCACTCGAACTCGGGGTAGTCATCCGCGAACAGTTCATCGCCCGGCCTATATGAAGATTGTGAGGCGATTTCTATGTGGACTAAAATATAACTAGAACAGCCTCAGCGCGCAAAATCCAATCCAAACGTGCCGAGATCAATCCCTTCTTTTTCCGGCAGCGCTGCACGAATTTCCTTCATTTCATCCGCCTCGTAGGCGGCAGTCAGTTCCTTTAGCCGCGGATAGACCTCAGTTGAGAATAGTGTCATGGAACGGCGCGTCTGCTCGAAAGTCAGATGACCGGCCTGGCCCATGATTAGTAAGTTTCCAAATCCGCCCGAATAATCATAGAACGCCTTGATCTGTTCAAAAACTTGATCCGGCGTTCCGCAGAACATATTTCCGCGTGCCATTTGTTGATCCAAAGTCGTCTGTAATGGAATACCGGCACCGCCGCGGCTGCCACTAGCGATTTGTGCTGCCACCGCGGGCGGGTGATAGCCCGGCGGATTGCTGTATTCCGGCGGCACCTTGTTCGATGTCATGTACCACAATACTTCCTCACCGCCCTTTCTAGCTTCCTCTTCATCGTCGGCGACATAGACCAAGGCGCAATAGGCGAGCTTGTCGAGCGGCGGCGCCTCGCCATGCTTATTGTGGTAGCCATCCCGGTAGCCGTCGAATATCGCCCGGATACCTGGGTAGCCAGCCAGAAAAACGGCACCGATATATTCATGCTCGGCAACAGGCACAGCCGACCGAGCGCTACCAATCGTCACCCAGATCGGCGGATGCGGCTGCTGATAAGGCCGCGGCCAAACATTGACCTGGCGGGCATGAAACCAGCGGCCCTCAAAATTGAATGGGCCATCATGGGTCGTCCAGGCCTTGACGATTAGATCGTGCGCTTCCCACATACGATCCGCGCCGCGATAGGGTAAAACGTTGGCGGGAGCCGACTCGTACGGCACACCGCGCACGAACCCGCATTCCAAACGACCCCGCGAAATCACGTCGACCATGGCCATCTCTTCTGCCGTTCGGGTTGGACGCGGTAGATTAGCCAGCGGGTTGCCAAGTACAAGAATACGCGCTGTCTTCGTCTCACGGGCCAAGATGCCGGCAATGATGGGCACAGCTGGTACGACGCAGGTTGCGGTCTGATGATGCTCGTTAAGCATGATTTCCAGACCGAGTTCTTCTGCCATCAGCCACATATCAATAAATTGATGGTAATTATCAGCCCCAGTTTCGGGATCAAAATGTTTATTTGGCAGATTGACGCGGATGGACCGGTAGCTCTCCTGTTCGGGCAACTGCGGGTAGGCGTCTTCGGTAAAAAACCATGCTCTCATAGTGAAAACCCTCTGCGTTACCTAAAAATTCTATGCCGACCCATTGCTTACAAAGGATAGAACATGCTGCACGAATTTTTCTGGCTGTTCGACTTGTGGTGCGTGCCCGGCTTCCGAGATAACAGCGAATTCAGCATTCGGGATCATGCCGGCAAAAGCTCGGCCATAGTCTGGCGTAACCAGACCATCGTCTTCACCCCATAGAACCAGTGTAGGCACGTCGATGCGGTGTAACCGTCGCGGTAATTTGGGATTGTGCATGTAGGGTTGCCATGTATACAGGCCCAGTGCGACACGGTTCGACTGCACGATCTGACGCTGTTCATCGCTCATCTGCGAAGGGTCGGGTGCCTTGGCCGGATCGTGCCACATTAACTCGGTTAGATCTTCTTGCGGCGTTGCAAACACATCAACGATGTCTCGCTCATCACGGCCTCCCACCTTCACGCCAACTGCATCAACCAAGATTAGCTTCGAGATCCGCGTCGTCGAGAGGACTGCTAGTTCCGCAGCCGTCCAGCCACCCATAGAGAAACCCATCATGATGGCGTCTTGCAGATCCAACTCATCCATCAGGTCGAGATATAGATAGATCAAGTCCTGCATATCATCGAAGTGTTCTGGAATTTCGGAACCACCGAAGCCAGGATGCACCGGAGCAACTATCTCAAAGGTTTTCGCAAGTTTGTCCGTGAATGGCATTGACGCAACAGGACCACCGCCGCCATGCAGCATGAACAAGCGCGGTCCCGACCCTTTGAAGGTAACGTCAACTGACACATCGCGCAGTTCGACGGTCCGAATCGTCTCAGTGCTGGTACTCATTAAATTCGATTTCCTTCAAACCTAATTTAGACATAATTAATCATCGCCTTTGGCTCCCTCCAACATACTGAAATCTATACGCCAAGTAATTTTGAATCCACGGCAACCAATTAATTTAAAGTGAACTGCGTCGTTCCAACACAGGCTGCAACGCTTGCAGAGAAAACCGTGCGACAATCAGGCTAAACTAAAGTAGATCGTGGCTATCGAGAGCCTATCGGAATTGATTTGAAGGGGATGCCCTTATCAATCCGGACTTCTTGGGGTAATTTAAGTACACGCTCACCGATCGTATTGCGTAGTATTTCATCGGTACCACCTGCTATGCGATATGCGGGCGAATCTAAAAATGAAAGTTCGAAGATACCGTCAAGCGGCATCTTAGCCCCCATCTGCACACCCGCCGCCCCCATGAGGTCCATCCCAAACGCCGATGCGTCCTGGATCATGCTGGCGGCCACAAGCTTCCCGATTGAAGCCTCCGGTCCCGGAGCATCTCCTCTCGAAAGGGCCGTCATGATCCGGTAGCGGGTGAAGCGAAGTCCCTGAGCTTTGACATAAAACTCGGCAAGCCGTTGCTCAACTTCCGCATCGTCGACCGCCTTGCCATCATCGAAATCGAGATCTACAGCAAGGTGGTACAATTCCTCAAACGATGGCCCAAAATCATCCGCAATTGCGTAACGCTCTCCCATCAACAGGTTCATTGCGACTTTCCACCCACCATTAACAGGTCCCAGCCTCTGGCTATCGGGAATGCGAACGTCGCGAAAAAATGTCTCGTTAAAATGCCGAGCACCAGACATTTGTTTGATCTGTCTGATCTCTACACCGGGCGTCTTAGTACTGAGGTAGAAGAAGGTGATACCATCATGCTTGCCTTTGTCGGCATCGCTGCGTGCGAGCAATACACCCCAGTCTGCTTTATGTGCGAACGAGGTCCAGATTTTCTGCCCGTTGATTATCCAATCATCACCATCTCGCTCTGCCGATGTCCGCAGCGCCCCAAGATCCGACCCACCGGCTGGTTCCGAGTAGAACTGACACCAAACCTCCTCGCCGCGCAGTGCCGGCGGCGCGAAGCGATCACGTTGCTCCTGCGTGCCCCAACGGCAGATCGTGGGGATGCAGATACCGAGCTGTAGACCGATCGCATTAACTGTCGTCTTGTAGCGTGCCTCCTCCTGGTCATAAATCATCTGCTGGACCGGCGAACCACCCTGGCCATGCCATTCAGTCGGCCAGGTGATACCAGCAAATCCCGCCTCCCACTTTATGCGTTGAAAGGATTTCGCTTCCTCAAGCACGCCTGGACTGTCCTCCCCACGTCGGTAGCCGCGGACATCACCGGGGCCGCGTTTTTCTAGATGAGCGTCCAGAAATGCGCGGCACTTGGCACGATATTCAGCTTCCGCTGGCGAATCTTTAAAATTCATCGCGCCTCTCCCGCGGCTGCCGCATCATCATAATTCTGCTGCGCCCGGTAGGCTCGCATAAGGCGGCGTTTCCACTCACGAGTACCCCCCAATGCCAAGCGCAGCAGTTCGGCGCGTCGGTAGTACAGGTGACAATCAAGTTCCCAGGTGAAGCCCATCCCGCCATAGGTTTGGATGTTCTCCTTCGTCGCCATCCAGCCAGCTTCGCATGCAGCAACCCGGCTTGTTGCCGCGGCAAGCGGTAGCTCATCCCCACCAGACTCTAAAGCCCAAGCACCGTAAAAACTGTTGGAGCGCGCTAATTCCAACGCGACATAAACGTCAGCCAGCTTGTGCTTGATCGCCTGAAAAGAGCCAATCGGCCGGCCAAATGCGAACCGTTCTTTTCCGTGTGTGCAGGCCATTTCTAGCGCCGACGACGCTACTCCAATCTGCTCAAACGCCATCATCACCGCGGCACGGTCGATCATATTACGGATCGCCGTACCGCCGATGGCACCCGGCAACAGTTCTGCAGGGCATGTCTCAAACCGAAAGGTAGCGTGGCCGCGTGACGGATCGATCGTATCCTGCGGCACGCGTTTTATTGCCGCATCGGATAGGTCCACCAGGAATAACGCCGGACCACCGCTCGCACACCGTCCTGCAACGATCGCAAAATCGGCAATAGTACCATCCACGACGGCCACCTTCTCGCCATCTACGTAGCCATCGGCGAAGACTGTATCAAACTGCTCCGGAACTAATGGCCCAACACGCTCCGAAATCGCGACGGTGCCGATAGACGAGCCGTCTGCCAGCTTGGGTAAAAAATCTCTCTGCTGCTGCGGACTGCCAAACTGCAACAGCGCCTCAGTGGCCAAATAGACAGAGGATGCAAAGGGCACCGGTGCGATAGCACGGCCTATCTCCTCAGCCAGGACACAAACCGCCAGTGGACCGAGGCCGAGGCCGCCATGTTGCTCAGGGATAGTCGCCGACAGCCATCCCATCCCTGCCATCTCGCGCCACAGGCCCGCATCGTGGGTCAGAGCCTCATCGATGACACGCCGCGCCACCGATGCTGGGCAGCGGTCAGTCAGAAAATCGCGCGCCGTATCCCGAAGCTGCTTTAATTCCTCCGGGAAATCGAATTCCATAGATTTACAGCCCCATTTGCGTAATTAACATTCGGGTTAGTGGATCCCGTGCGTTTCCCAGCCGATCGGTGATATCGAAATGATGATCACCGGGTGTTGCAATGAATTGTGCCGAAATTCGGTGGTGCCGCAGATGAGCCGCATAGGCTAGCGATTGCCAGTGCCATAAATGGGTCTCGTCAGCGCCCAAGGCAACGATAGCTGATCCCTTCGCGATCGGCTTTAAACGCATCGGGCTCATTGTCTTAACCTCTTTAGCTGTGATCCGGAGATCCTTCTGAAATTCCTCCAACCCACGATGCGGTTCGATTTCAAACAAGCCGCTCAACGCCGCAGTGCCTTTGATAAGGCCTTTTGGTATGCGCCCTTCCTTGGACCAATCTGTTGCCGTCATCATTGCTGTAAGATGTCCGCCCGCAGAATGGCCGGAAAGGTAGATCTGTTTGGGATCGCCTCCATATTTAGCGATGTTGCGGTACACCCAGATTACGGCGCGCCGTGTCTGGCGTACAATTTCGGTTATCGAGACAGACGGACAGAGATCATAGTTCGGCAACACCACCGCAGCGCCTGCTGCCACCATCGGTGCTGCCATATGGCTATAAGTGTCCTTTGTCAGCGCGGGATTTCGCCAATAGCCACCATGGATGAAGATATGTACCGGCGCCCCGCATTTCTTGGCCGGAAAAACGTCCAATACCTGACCAGCAGTTTCGCCGTAGGGAACATCCAAATGGCAATCAATTTTTTTTCGAACTCGCTTACTTCGACGCGCCGAGCGGTCGGTGTAGGCATCTGCGTCTGGTACGTTGAGCCGCGCGACATACTGCAGTTCGAGATCGCTGATCTGCACTTTGGTCAACTTGCCGGGCATACCTTCCTCCGTTTTGGCAAAGAGTAACGAAGGAGAGGAAGTAGACCAAATTAGCACGCGCTCGCGCGTACCGTAACTTCTACACCATGCACCGCGGTGCTGTTGCCCATGTCGCTGCGCAAGCCGGGATTGAGTGCGTTGATATTGAGACCTTCCCCCGCCGCACCTGGCCAACGTCCTTTTGGCGCCCAGCCAACGCCAGGCGGTGTCATATCAGAAACCCGTACCGTGAGGGTTAGCGTCGCATTTTCATTTGAAACCTGCGCCTCGTCACCTTCCATTAGTCCTCGCGCCGCCGCATCGTCGGGATGGAGCGTGATCGTTGCCGGATCGGTACGCTCACGAATGCGCGGCTCGTTGTCGTAGGAGGAATTCATGTGCCATTCACTAGCAGGGGTCAGCAGCCGCAATTGGTTAGGCAAAGGCCGCGCAAGTGGTTCAGGCTCCGGCAGACGGGGGTGACCATCACCCTCAGCCTCGGTACTTGCCAGTTCTATCCTGCCTGACGGAGTTGGAAAGTCGAGATTTTCCCACAGCACTACAGGCTCAGTCTCCGGGTAAACCGTACCCCGTACCTTCAGTTCCTCAAAGGTGATCCCGAACGGCTCAAGCATATGCTCTATGATAGCTCTGTCTTCTTCGAACAAGGCTGGTTCTTGGAGCCCCATCTTCGCCGCCAGACGTCGGAAAATTTCTTGGTTTGGCAGTGCTTCGCCAACAGGCTCAAGCGCCTTTGACTGCGGTCCAACCGATAAATGAAAATATGATCCAACGATATCGTCGAACTCTAGGAAACTCGCCGCCGGCAGGACAATATCAGCGTAGCGCGCGCTATCGGTCATGAACAAATCAGCGACTACGGTGAATAGATCCTCCGATTGCAAAGCATTAAGCAGCTTCCTCTGATCTGGGTTAGAAGCAGCCACGTTGATGTTCCAAAGAAGCAGCGCCTTATCGTGCGGTGCAGCTTCTAGATGGGCTCGCAGGTCCATATGGCTTATGGAGACGGCATCGTTGCTCCGCAGGTCGGCTCGAGCAAGATATTCCATATCCATACCGCGGGTTGGCCCCTTGCCGTTCAGGAAATTCAGGCCAGTCCCTGGCTTACCGATATTACCTGTTAAGGCAGGCAGCAGAGCAGCCGTCCGAAAGGCGTTGCCACCGGTCGGCGCGCGGCACAGCGCCTGGCCAAGCCATAGCATGGAGGGGCCGGCACCGTAGGCCTCTGCTGCGGTGCGGATTTCCGGTTCCGACACGCCAGTGGCTGCCGCCGCTCGAGCAGGTGACCACTCATTAATCAGCGGCTCGAGTTCCTCAAAACCCACCGTATGTGACTCGATGAAAGCGCTATCCAGACGTCTGATTTGCTTGAGAGCGTGCAGCAGCCCGAAGGCAAGCGCCGCATCCGTTCCCGGGAACGGTCGCAAGTGAATATCGGCACGGGCGGCAGTCGGAGTGCGGATCGGATCGATGACGATTAGTGTTCCAGGGAATTCGGCCAGCCAATGTTTATCGACGTGCGGCCCACTGGCCGATGGGTTCGCACCCCAAACAATCAGGCAGCTAGCGTCTTTGGCAGTGCGGGGATCGAAACCCTTTGCACTTTCACCCATAACGTAACCAAGCCCAATGTGGCCAGAGAGGTTACAGATTGAGTCTGGTTCAACTTCAGTCGCTCCAATATAGTTAAAAAACCGCATCGGGAACTGGTTAGCGATAACTGAGCAAGTGCCAGTATAGTGAGCCGTTAGAATGTCGACTGCCCGACCGTCGTCGATTAGGGAATTCAGGCGCCCTGCTACGATATCCAGCGCCTCATCCCAGGAAATTTTTTCGAAAGCTCCCTCGCCCTTCCTACCGGTTCGCCGCAACGGCACCTTCAGCCGCACTGACGGGTCGCGCCATACGCCGTTATATGCAAGCGTGCACTTACCACACAGAGACCCGCGGTTCCCCGAGTGCTCGGGATCGCCGGTCACTCGGTCGATTTCTCTTCCCTTCATGACAACTCGAATACCACAGCTGTCGTAGCAGTCACGCGGGCAAGTCGTACGGATCGATGTCTCGCAGGTCATGCGTTCAGATCTCCTATCCTGGGACTATCCCGGTTGGGATCAGACCCAATGAAGTACGCCAGTCGCATATTGGTATCAAAAAGCGGCACAAGTTCCATGTTGCTTGATCGAACATGGCTTACCTTTCATCGTGAGGACATCAAACGCTATGTTAACCAGAATTCTTATGCGGTTGTCATGCGGATAAAGGATTGTAGCAATGAAGATGAAAGCCGTCATTTTGTTCAAAGCCGGAGCGCCTGCACCCTATAAGGATAGCCGACCGCTGCGCGTCGAGGAGGTCGATCTAGACCCGCCGCAGACAAACGAAGTCCTGGTGCGGATAGGCGGAGCGGGGCTCTGCCATTCTGATCTGTCAATCATCAACGCCTCGGTCCCACGTGCACTGCCTATGGTGTTAGGGCACGAAGGTTCTGGCGAGGTTGTCGAGGTCGGCGCCAATGTGACCGACGTTAAGGCCGGCGATCATGTCGTATTCCAGTTCCGTGCTAGTTGCGGGCGGTGCCGGCGCTGTTCCGAGGGAAGGCCCGCCCTGTGTGAGATATCGGCCAAGGCCAAAGCCACGGGCGGCCTAATGGGTGGCGGCAAAAGAATTTCTCTTGACGGAGCACCAATCTCACACCATTCGGGCATTTCCTGCATGGCTGAATACGCTGTTGTCGATCGCGGCACGGTTGTTGTCATTGATCAAGACCTGCCGCTTGACGAAGCCGCTATATTCGGTTGCGCGGTGATGACAGGTGTCGGCGCAGTCACTAATACTGCACGGGTCCGGGTAGGCGATGCGGTGGCTGTCGTCGGTCTAGGAGGGGTCGGCCTAAATGCCCTCCTGGGAGCCAAGTTAGGCGGTGCGGAACGTATCATCGCCGTCGATATCAGTGACGAAAAACTTGGTTTGGCAAGACAGTTGGGAGCAACTGATACCTTCAACGCAACTGACGCCGATTGCGTCTCTGAAATAATCGAAGCAACCAAGGGCGGCGTCGATTTTGCAATTGAAACGGCAGGTGCTATCGCAGCGATGGAAACCTGTTATGCGATCCTCCGTACAGGAGGACGTGTCATCGCTGCTGGTTTGCCGCCGGCCAAGTCCGACTTCTCTTTCAAACCGGCGCAGTTAGTCGGTGAGGAGCGCGGAATCCTTGGCAGTTCGATGGGCAGCTGCGTGCCGGTCCGAGACATTCCACGCTTCATTAGCCTGTATCGTCAGGGTCGCCTGCCCGTCGATAGGTTGATCGATGCGAGGATTGGATTTGAAGATATCAATGCTGGCTTTGA
>CAYYUG010000006.1:85005-94217 GCA_964474755.1 uncultured Rhodospirillaceae bacterium
CGACGAGATGCGGCTACAATAATTGATGACCTAATTACGGCCAACTAGGAGCCTACCTATGCCGGATAAAAGCAGCTTACCGCAACCGCCAAGCAACAATGTTGCTCCGCGTTATATGGGGCTAGCAACATTTATGCGTACACCGGTGGTAACCGACTACGACACGATTGACATCGCCCTGGCCGGTGTCCCTTGGGACGGTGCCGTTACGAACCGTGCAGGTGCACGGCACGGTCCGCGAGAGGTGCGCAACATGTCGAGCCTCATTCGCCGCGTACACCATGTCAGCAACATCAATCCTTTCGAGTTGTGCCGCGTTGGCGATGTCGGAGACACGCCGGTCAACCCGATTAACAACGACCGCATGCTCGACATGATCGAAGAATTCTATACCGACATTGTGGGAGCCGGCGTTACGCCACTTTCCTGCGGCGGCGACCACTTGATCACGCTGCCCATTATGCGAGCACTCTGCAGGGACAAGCCAACCGGAATGGTTCATTTCGACGCACACACGGACACAGCTGATGCAGCCTTCGATGGCGAGCGGTACCACCATGGAACGCCTTTTCGCCGTGCGGTGGAAGAAGGCTTATTAGATCCCCAAAGGACCATACAAATTGGCATACGCGGTGCGCGTTCAGACGCTGATTACAATGATTTTTCCCACGAAAGCGGCATGCGGGTGATCTATATCGAGGAATTTTACGATATGGGAATTCCAGCAGTAATAGAAGAAGCGCGCCGCGTGGTTGGCAACGGACCTGTATATATCAGTTTCGATGTAGATGGGTTAGACCCGGTCTACGCGCCCGGCACCGGTACACCCGAGGTCGGTGGTTTTTCAACCCACGAAGCGCAACGCATGGTTCGCGGACTTCAGGGCCTCGAAATTATCGGCGGAGATGTTGTCGAAGTCGCGCCGCCATTCGACCAGAGTGGCAACACTGCCCTCGTCGGCGCGACATTTATGTATGAGATCCTCTGCGTCGTGGCGGATGCAATCGCATCGCGCGTAAAAAGTTGAACACGAATTTGCTGGCACGTAATTCTATTCACATAGTCCATGAATATCCGTCAGTGACCGGTCGGATAAAAAAATAATTTGGATAATTAAATGCCTCTAGCCGAAAAGCTAGATGCCATTCGTGAAGCAAGTGCCAAGAGAATTTCTATAGATAACCGCCCCATGATGGGCCGCGCCATAACCGACCTTCGAAGGTCGGAAATTCTCGACGACGTCCCTAAAGTAGGCGATCCTCTTCCGGGTTTTTCACCGAAAAACGCCCAAGGAGTTGAACTACATCAACCCGACCTTCTGTCGCAAAGTGCTGTCGTCTTGACCATCTTTCGTGGAGTTTGGTGAACGTACTGTAATGCGGAGCTGTATGCTTTGCAGGGCGCCTTAGCAGACCTTGAAGAAAAAAAACGCGCGACCCTTGTCGCACTAACCCGCAATTGCCAGAGCATAATCAGGCCCTTGTAAACAAATACACACTAAATTTTCAGCTTCTGTCCGACCCAGTAAATTACTACCCGGCGGAACTTGGCCTTTGATTTGAGGTGCCGGACGATCTGAAGGAAGTCTACGCAGATATTGGTATCGCCCCCCAGTTTCATTGCGATGGAGATTTCGAGTTTGGTTCATGGCCGCAACAGCTGTTCATAATGGTTTTGCTTAAGCTGTCTTAAATGCACAACGCAGCAATCTTACTCATTGAAGATTAGCATAGGCTTTCGCGGACACACCTTATTATTCATGTTATACATGAATAATATTTGTTAGATTGCTGTTGTATAACGTTTTTTAACATAATTTTGAGAAAACATACTAACTGAGGACTGATAAAAATTCTTATGATTTCTGTTAATACAATGACAACTACTAAATTCTATATGCAACCAACTGCCATCGTTACCGGATCGATAACGGCCTTTGCCGGCATTAATTTTCTGCCGTGCACTGAAGCTCAGTATTGGATTAGTGGCTTGATTAAGTCTTTGATTGAACAGGACCCAGGCCAGATGACCATCCGCACCGTTATCATGGGACGTCGATTTTCCCCGCATCCAGCCAACGTATAGGATCACGTTAGATTTAATCTTGCTTATCGGGGGAGCACATGAAGGCCGTTGTTTGCCATAAATTCGGCCCTTACAAGAACATCGTCATAGAAGATTGGCCTGCACCTACGCCAGCATCCAACGAAGTGTGCGTCGCGCCACAGGCTTGGGGTCTAAACTATGTCGATGTCATCATGGTTGGAGGAACATACCAATTACGACCCGAATTGCCATTCGTGCCGGGCGGTGAAACAGCCGGCTATGTTATGGCTGTCGGTGCAGAAATCGACGATATTGGCGTTGGCGACCGCGTGATGACGAGTCACCGGCCGGGCGCTTTTGCCGAGTTAGTCGTTGCAAAACGCGCGAACATTATTCCCATGCCAGACAGCATGTCATTTGAAGAAGCCTCGGGGTTCCGTGCAGGGTTTGCAACTGCATATCACGGTCTTGTCCAAGGGGGTCGGCTGCAGTGCGGTGAGACAGTTTTGGTCCATGGTTCCACCGGTGGTATGGGGCTGGCCGCCGTACAAATAGCAAAACAGCTAGGTGCAACCGTTATCGCGACGTCTGAAAGCGATGACAAACTGTCGATCGTAGGATCCTGTGGCGCTGATTACTTGGTCAATTGCAAGAACGGTTTTCGTGACCAGATCAAAGAACTAACCAGCGGACGCGGCGTCGACGTTGTTTTCGACCCGGTCGGCGGTGACGTATTTGATGAATCTATGCGCTGCCTCAATATGGGTGCCCGCCTCGTTGTCGTCGGCTTTACTGGCGGCCGAGCAGCCAAAGCCCGCACCAATCACTTACTCATTAAATGCGCATCAGTGACCGGGATCCGTTCCGGATCCATGTCCAGACGCGACCCAATAACCGCTAAAACGAATATGGACACGCTTTTGAAATGGGCTGCGGCCGGGAAAATTCGCACCCACATCTCACACCGTTTTCATTTTGGAGAAGTCATCAAAGGGCTGGACGCCATTGCGAAGCGACAAGTTGTCGGCAAAGCGATCCTGTATCGTAATGATTAGTTACTGCAACTAGTTTACAGGTTTCATAATAGATTTTAAAATATCATAGATAGATCAGCTGAGGCTCGCAGCGTATGGGGACCTACCAGGGCGCACGTACAATTGATGGAGTAAAGGTTTTAGCGGATGGGCAACCGCTAGATCCTCGGACTGATCTAAATCGCTTTACGGATCGGGGCTTCGAATGGACATACGAAGGCGTCGAACCGGCACAACTCGCCCTTGCCCTATTAGCTCATCATCTGGGCGATGACACAAAGGCGCTCAGCTTGTGCGATGCTTTCATGCGGCGCATTATCGCTAATCTCGATAATGACTGGGAATTGACGGCTGCTGATATTGACAGAGCTATTGCCAAAATCGACGGAGGATCGAAGCCATGATGAGTGAGAAACAAGCATCGTTCCGGGGCGAATACCGTTCACGCATCGATGGATGGTACAATGGTTATGTCCATATCGCCGTAATTTACGGGATCGGTATCCAGGCGATGTATGTTTATATCCAAAACATCGCCACAGTGCAGTGGTGGGAGTGGCTAACGATCCCCGCAGCTTTCCTGATGTGCAACATCTTTGAATGGTTCCTGCACACCCATATCATGCACCGTCCAATTACGATAAAAGGGCTGCGACCAATTTATATCCGTCATACCCTGAACCACCACCAATTCTTCTCCGACAGCGAGATGCGATTTCGAGATCAGATGGATTGGCGGGTTACCGTCTTCCCACCATACGCTCTCGTGATCTTCATCCTAATGTCAGCGGCTGGAGGCGTGATCCTGGGCTATCTAATTTCACCGAATGTCGGCTGGCTGCTCATGTGTACCACGACGAGCATGTATCTTATCTACGAGTTCATGCATTTCTGCTGTCATGTAGATGAGAATTGGTTCGTGCGCTATTGCCCATTCGTCAATACGTTGCGGCGGCACCACACCGCCCACCACAATTCACGCCTTATGATGGAAACGAACATGAACCTGACGTTTCCGATCGCAGATTGGATGTTCGGCACTTCGGATCTGGACCGCGGCCTGCTGGGTCACCTTTTCAACGGATACAGCACAAAGCATCTCAAATCCGACCTTCGAGGCCAGCCGAAGACACCAATTGAAGCAGCGGCGCATCCGATAGCAGCGGAATAGTCACTCCAAAGATGCGTCGATAGCCTCATGCCAAACTATTTGAAGATCATCATCTGTCTGGTCGTCGCTACCTTGGCAGGACTGGTCTACTATATCGGTATAAACGCACGCGAGATTGTAATCGGAATTGCAGCCCTTATGATGGTTGCGATATGGTTGTTTCCTGAGGCGAGAGGTGGGAAAGGATCAACTCACTAACAAGGCAAGGCCTATCTAAACACCCAGACGTTTCTCTTCCTGGGGCCACTCTATCTGCACGAAGCAAATGGCAGAAGTTGATGCTATGCGTTTAGACAATTTTTTCGTGCCAACCAAGGATCGCTTTCTTACCCGATAAGTGTCCACAAACTTTAGTATTGCTTATCGCAGCATACCTCGCGCAGTGATCGGCCATAGAGATTCTACGTGCCCGTCGCGGATCCCTACATACCAGTCATACAGATTGACTGTTGGGTCAACGTGACCAGGAACAACCTGCACCTTATCGCCAACCCTAAGGTCACGGTTTCCCTGAGTAATGTTCCTATCAATCGATAATTTCCCATGTTCGTCCGAAGCACCGACGAACTCGACACCCGGCGTATCCCATAAACGCGGCATACCAGAATCGATACTTAGCGCCTTGAGCCCTGCATCGAGTATGGCTTTGTCCTCTGTCACTCGACTCATGATGGTTGCGTAGATAAAAAGACTATTCTCAAATTCAGCAAAGGCGGACCCATCCTCAGCCTCATTCCGCCCGTAATCGACATCCATAAAGACGTAGGAACCGGCCTGTAACTCGTTATAGACGCCACTTTCGGCCTCAAATTGATACGTGCCTGTCCCCGCCCCGCCAACAATGTCACACGCAAGACCAGCTGCACTAAGCAGGGCAACTGTTTCCGAGGTTAGCCCAATCGCTGTCTTGGCTGCAGCCCGGCGTTCGTCATAGGCACGAATATGTTGAGAGCGGCCCTGGTAGGCTTGTAGACCAGCAAAGCGCAAATTATTGCTGCTATCAATTATCTGCGCCAAGGTAACGGCGGGCGTTCCCGGCGCCACGCCACATCGCCCTGCTCCGACATCAATCTCAACTAGTACATCGAGCAAAACCCCAGCGGCACCAGCGGCGCCATCGAGATCCGCCACATTCCCGGCATCATCTGCACAGACCGAAACCTTGGCTTGGCGAGCCAGCGCTGCAAGGCGGGCCAGTTTCGGTGCACCTACAATCTGATTGCTCACCAAAACATCACGGACGCCCCCATAAACCATGGCCTCTGCCTCACCGACCTTCTGGCAACAGACGCCCACTGCACCGTGTTCTATCTGCCGTAATGCGACGACGGGACATTTATGGGTCTTGGAGTGCGGCCGCAGTCGTGCATCGCTACCTCTAATATTGTCTGCCATGCGCTTTAAATTTCGCTCAAAAGTGTCCAAGTTGACCAAAAGCGCGGGGGTATCGACCTCTTCCACGGGCATGCCAACGTATGCAGGCGCAGGTGTTTCGGGCATAACAGTCTCCTTACACAACCTTCCAATAGAACGTAACGATAATTAAAGTCGACTAGGCTTCTTCGCTGCCTTCATCCTCTTGTGCCGAGAAATAGTCCTCAACCAATTGAAAAATAACCGACGCATCGTCCGGCGTACTAATAACCAAATTACTGCCCTGGCCATAGATGTTGAGAACGTAGCCGCGGTCCGCACAAACCGTTTCAAGTGCTGAGACAAAGGGTGTAATGACGTTTTCATTCAGCGTTTCTGCGTTTGAATATTGCGCCATACGGGCCAATAAATCTTCGCGGAGTGACTTCACATTACTCTTGCCTTTCGCACGCCCTTTCGGTTTTCCGCGTGGTTTTCCTTGCGCCATGACGCTTCCCGATTTTGTTTCGCGTACAGTTGTGGTACGGCGAATAGGCCAGATGCGCAAGCAATGTAATCAAGTACGCCAAGCTGCTTATGAGTTTTTATATTGAAGGACGAACCATGAAATTCATTCATATCACCGACCCGCATATCGTTCCGGTCCCAAGAATGCTCTGCGCTTTAGACCCACGAGCACGACTGAAAAAGGCGATCAACGATATTAATAGACATCATCGGGACGCCGAATTTGCCGTCTTAACCGGTGACCTCGCATATCTTGGAGAGCCCAGCGCTTATGAAGACCTGCGGGATCTCCTCAATAGCCTTACAATTCCCTACCATTTATTGGTGGGTAACCACGATCACCGTACTAATTTCAGGAAAGTTTTCCCGGAGACCCCGCTCGATGACAGCGGTTTCGTCCAATATGTTGTCGAGACTGAGGTTGGTGCCTTCATCATGATGGATACGATGGAAACCGAGGCACCGAAAGGCGTCTATTGCAATCTCAGGTTTGAATGGCTCGAGCGACAACTAACAACGCTCGCTAAAGACCCTGTATATTTGTTCATGCACCACCCACCGTTCGACATAGGAATTCGTTCTCTGGATGAAAGTCGATTACCAGATACGGAACAACTTACTCAGCTGATCAAGGCACATGGCGATATTCGCCATCTGTTTTACGGCCACGTGCACCGAGCAGTCTGGGGCAGTTGGAATGGTGTCCCAACATCAGCGTTGCCCGGAACTAATCACCAGGTTGGGCTGACCCTTGGCGGATCACCGGAGATGTTAGGAACACATGAGCGCCCTGCTTATGGCGTCGTTTTGATTGAGAATGGTTGCGTGAACGTACATTTGCGCGACTTCATTGACGCAAGCCCACGATTTCCTCTGCTCAGCAATGCGTCAAAGTCTGCCAACACACCCGATGATCTGCCCTCTCCCGCAAGAGAATTGGAAGGAATTTAGCCTATGGTTAGTATCCACTGTTCGTTCAACGATGTTTCTAAGCCATTCTAAAAAGGATGCACAGCCTATCAGGTAGGTGGGCGATAAACATTGAACGGTATGACCGCATTGTCGGAGCGAAGCGTTAAACCAGCGATGCCAACAAACCATCGCTTACCAAAGAACTCAATCGCCGCCTGTATAAACAAGTCGACTTGGTCGTCAGATTTTCCTAACCCTGAGAAAGAAGGGTATGATTTTAGGAAGTATTAATTCTCTCATGAAGTCAAAATCGAGCTGCGCGCGAGATGTATTTATTGGCTAACGCGTTGCATACAAATTTTAATGCGGGGCACCAGGCCACTTCGCCTGACCAGCCCATTCAAATGCGTTAGCAATGACATTCGCCGCGCACGCCAGCACCGATGATCTGTTCGAACGCTTTGGCCCCATATATCGCTGGCTGGTCACCGCAACGGTGATGACTGCCGCTATAGCGATGGGCTTCGCATCATCTATGGTCAATGTTGCCGTCCCTTCGGTTATGGGTGCTTTCGGGGTAGGGCTTGACCAAGCGCAGTGGATGGCGACCGGGTTCCTGGCAACAATGGCAGCGACGATGCTGCTCAGTTCCTGGCTAATCGAGGTGCTTGGCCAACGCATTACCTTCATCGCGACGATGACCATCTTTAGTGCTGGCGCCTTCATGAGTGCCACTGCGCCTAATATCGACCTGTTAATTCTAGGCCGTGTATTACAAGGGTTTGCGACTGGAATCGGCCAGCCGCTTGCCATGTTCAGTATCTTCAGTGTTTTTCCACCAGATCGTCGCGGCACGGCAATGGGCATATACGGTCTTGCCAGCGTTCTCGCACCAACGTTCGGTCCAATTCTTGGAGGGATAGCGATCGACACAATCAGTTGGCGGTATTTGTTCTATCTACCTCTGCCATTTTGTTTTCCCGCTCTCCTCCTCGGCCTAATTTTCATGCCTGGAAAAATATTACCCAAACAACTACCGCCATTCGACTGGATTGGTCTTGGCCTTATCTTTTTTATTTTATTCAATGTACTCAGTGGTCTCGCAAATGGGCCACGTTGGAGTTGGGATTCCAATGCCGTTGTCATCCGCCTCACCTGCGGTACCATTGGGATCATCGTATTTATATTCTGGGAACTCCGTGCAACCTATCCATTGCTTGACCTGAGCCTATTCAAAGACAGGCAATTTAGTCTGACCATGATTGCGGGTTTTGTGTTCGGCGTTGGCCTTTATGCCTCAGGTTATTTCATCCCGGTCTTTGTTCAGACTATTCAGGATTACAGTGCAACTCGTGCCGGATTGCTGCTTGCACCTGGTGGCCTCGTCATGATGTTATTCTTTCCGCTGGCAGGGCGAATAACTGACTCGATACCGGCACATATCCCCATAGCCGCCGGGCTGCTTATCTTCGCTATAGGTTTCTTTCTAATAGAAGCCGTCGACGTAAATACGACTTTCTGGACTCTTGTTGCCTATACGGCAATCATTAAGATCGGCTTAAGTTTCGCAATTCCATCGCTAAGCGTCGCTGCGTTGCGTTCTGTCCCGTCAGACAAACTGGCGCGTGGAGCCTCGAGTGCCACCTTCTTCCGTAATCTTGGCGGCGGCTTCGGTATTACGTTGCTAACTGCATTCTTCCAGCATCGAACTCGTTTCCACGGCGAAGCCTTTACGGCAACACAAACTTCAGACAATCAAACAACTCAATATCTCCTTGGCAAGGTCGAAAACCTTCTCACTGCATCTGGAATTTCGGATACAAGCGTGTCGTCGGGCGCTCTAAATTTTCTAGCAGAAGTCGTATTAGCCCAGGCCAGCACGTTAGGTTTCAAAGACACATTCCTTGCCATAGCTGTAACAGCATTACTTGCCGTTGGACCCGCTTGGATGATCGGCCGATCTGAACCAAAACGATAGCATCAATGATCCACTGAGCTTTCTAGTGAGGCTCATTTTGATACTATTTCGGCAAAGTTCGTCTGATTTAAAACGACCAACGCGAGTTGATAAATAAAGAAGGGGCGACCTTGGAATTCCCAGACTCTGTCTAAGCCTTATTAGCTGTCTTTCTCTCAGTTTTAGACGATCGATAAATCGTTTAAAATCG
>CAYYUG010000007.1:0-20523 GCA_964474755.1 uncultured Rhodospirillaceae bacterium
ATCCAATATCCAATGAATGATTCAGATTGAGTGACGCCTCGTAAATAATGTTCAAGAGAGGTAAGTGGGCAGGTGATTCCTAATAATGTTTCCAGTGTGACAAACACCATTAACCCACAGTGAGATATTCTTAATTTTAAGTTTGAAATCCAATCCCAATTGGCCGTGTAACCAATTGGGATAAGAAAAAAACCAAAGGTGATAAAAACTACAATGCAAAAATGAATTACTAAAACGATGTCGGCAAAAAATAGGGTCAACGTTTTTTCGGTATATTACTAATTCCAAGTTTGCCACAATGCAGGGAAATAGTGAGGCAGATGGCGGCGGTCAAATACCTCATAGGAGTGAATTTCGTGACTTTTAAATTTGTGGGGAAAGACAGGCGAAAATTGTAAGGGTTCAAACTCATCATTCTTTTTAATATGATCCCCATTAAACAAATTAACTGGGATCAGCACCAATCTCTAAATTCAAGACCTCTATATCGGCTAAACTTTTGATCAATTCTTTAAATGTTTTTCCAACTGGCGATTTTAAAGGTTTCCTGAATGCCTTTTTTACGTCAACTAAAGATAAAAACCGGTCTCTTTCTTGTGAATAATCCAAATTATGGAATACAGGTATTTCATAAGGTATATCCGCCTTTTCATCATAAGGATGACTACTCATATGAATGGCAGCGCAAGGTTTAATCGATAAATCCATATCTGCCTCACAATGGTGCGGAAAAAACATGAATACGTTATTGGAATATGCGGGGTGGTTTATCCCTAATATTGAGTAGCAACTCTTACAGTAGACCCTGGTGGACTTGGCGGGATTACGTAGTTGGAAGGGTTTCATGTGATTTTCACCATCCACAGATATAATATCTGACCGAACGTAGACCGCTTGAGTGAGTTTTTGTGGTGCCTTACCCCCCCTTAATTCACCCCATTTGATTGCTTGCCTGCAATCTTTACATTCGCAGTACAAACTCATAATGGGATGATTGTCAGTCAAAGTTAATCTGCATTGACCACATGAGCATGCAATCGAAGACATCTTGTTGTTACCTTCCGTATTTAAATATTTGTCAGTCAGGCGTATTGCAGGAAAACACTGCCACGGATTGGGGTTCGATTGGGAGTCAGAAAATGGGTATGCGGGACGATAGCGAAGGAATTGGGAATAGGTCGCGCGAGTGTCTATCGTGCGTTTAGCAGGTAGATTTACCGCGTCTGTTTGAGGGTATAGGTGTATTAAAAGTGTATGCTTTGTTTGGAGTACCTACTGAAAATCGAAGATTTTCATTCTGGTGTATCGTCGGTGTAGCGCATCTTTCTTTAATTTATTTTCTATTAATCAGAGAGTTATCATTAATGATGGCACATTCTCCGTTTCGCGTTTGAATGTTTCCGGAAAGGATGAGATGTCGACGTCGGTTAAGTCAATTCGGACCCGACGTCTCCGGGAAAGGCTGCGCTAGCCTCCCAGCTTTTCCAGCATATCTGCTGTCATTTGCGCCAGGTTATAGTGCGGTGTCCAACCCCATTGCGCTCGGGCTTCGCTGTCATTCATGGAATTTGGCCAAGTTTCTGCAATCGCCTGTCGCACGGGATCGATGTTATAAGTAATAGAAAAATTTGGAATATGTACCCTAATGGCGTCGGCGAGTTCTTCCGGCGTCACGTTCACCGATGTCACGTTGAAGGCGTTACGGTGCTTCAGGGCTATCGGGTCGACATCCATTAGCTCGATCGCTGCACGTACGGCATCCGGCATGTACATCATGTCGAGCTTGGTGTCGGGCGCGAGGAAGCAAGTGTACTGTCCATCGCGTAGCGCGTGATGAAAAATTTCGACGGCGTAGTCCGTCGTGCCACCACCAGGGGGTGTGACATAGGAAATTAGGCCTGGATAGCGCAGCCCGCGTGTGTCGAGGCTGTAACGATGGGCGTAGTAGTCGCATAACAGCTCACCGGAAACCTTGCTAACCCCATAGATCGTGTTTGGCCTCTGCAAGGTGTCTTGCGGTGTATTGTCTAGTGGCGTGCCTGGACCAAAGGCGCCAATTGAACTCGGGAAAAATATTGCGCAGTTCCGCGCTCTTGCTGCTTCCAGAACAGCATAAAGGCTGCCCATATTGACGCCCCAGGCCGCCTGTGGGTCCGTTTCGCCAATTGCCGACAGCATCGCGGCGAGATGGTATATCGTCCCGATTTCGTGCCGGTCCAAAAGGCCGCCCAACTGCTTAGTGTCGGTGCTGTCGAGATGTTCGATGAGACCGTCCTCAAGCTTCGGCCGCTTCCGGTGGAAGGTTGAAACGACAGCATCGGCACCGTAGCGGTCACGTAAAGCTGGGACTAATTCCGACCCTATTTGTCCTTGCGCGCCGGTAACCAATATTTTTCGCATCCTTGCCGAGCCTCCCTTTGCCCTCCACAATACGGTAAAGATATTGGTGTAGCACAAGGAACAGAATTTCATGACCGAGTCCGTGCTTTCTTTGATCCCGAACAACTATTTGAAGTTCGGCATTTTTCTCGCTCCCTTCCAGGGCATGAAGGAGAACCCCACACAGGCGATGCATCGCGACATGCTGCTGCTCGAGCATTTAGATGATCTTGGCTATCATGAGGCTTGGATCGGCGAACATCATTCCGGTGGCATGGAAATCCTCGCCTGCCCGGAGCTATTCATTGCTGCTGCGGCGGAGCGGACCCGACATATTCGGCTCGGCACGGGTGTCGTGTCGTTACCCTATCACCAACCGTTCACAGTAGCCGGACGGGTTACGCAGCTCGACCATATGACCCGTGGCCGATTTATGTTTGGTGTCGGGCCTGGCGCGCTGACCGGCGATGCCTACCGCATGGGTATCGATCCAGCCGAACAGCGTCGCATGATGAACGAGTCGCTCGACGCGATAGTGAGACTTCTGGATGGTGAACTAGTCAATATGAAGACCGACTGGTTTCACTTGCAGGACGCGCGCCTCCAGATCCCATCTTTCCAGGTGCCGAGGGTTGAGATGGCGGTTGCCTGCGCTCGCTCGCCGTCTGGTGCGCTCGCAGCAGGAAAGCATGGTATTGGCATGCTATCGATTGGCGGCACCAGTGATGACGCTTTGGCGGCTCATGCTAACAATTGGCGCATGTGTGAAGAGGCGGCGGCCGACAATGGCCAGAGCGTGGACCGTGAAAAATGGCGCCTTGTCACCTTGATGCATGTTGCCGAAACGCGCGAAAAAGCCCGTGAAAACGTTCTCTTTGGCCTTGATGAATGGGCGCAGTATTTCCGCGAAATTGCAACTTTCCCGATCGTCCCTGCCGATATTGAGGACGCCTATGAATATCTCCTGGAAAACAAGATGGCCTGCATCGGTACACCGGATGATGCTATCGCCTATATCGAAACCCTTCTGCAAGGTGCCGGCGGCTTCGGCGCACTGATGCAGTTGGCGCACAATTGGGCTGATTGGGAGGACACCAAGCGGAGCTACGAGCTGATCTCGCGCTACGTCTTCCCGCACTTCCAGAACAGCAACTGGCTGCGCGATTACAGCTACGAATACAGCTTCAAGAACAGAGACGCCTTCGTCGGTGAGGCGGCGCAGGCGATTCAGACAGAAATCGACCGCTATCAGGCACGGAATAAGGGCGAGGCGGCAGAGTAGAGGGTGAGCGCTACCGCGCGTAGCCGTCCATCTCGGCGCGTTCGAGTTGGCGTAGTAGCATTGGCCATTCCTTGCCAGCTTCGATAAAGCCGCCTTCGCCGTACATTTTGAGGCCCAAATCGATTGATTTTTGCTGAGTTGTGGGCGAGATTTCTTGCAGTTCAGCGCCGCCCGACATCGCGTCGATCTGATGTCTGCAGGCCGTCTCAATGCGGTATAGCAGCACGAAGGCTTCGCCCACGGTCTTTCCGACTGAGAGCAGCCCGTGATTGCGCAAGATCAGGATCGACTTGTCCTCGATGTCGCTAACGATCCGTGGCTGTTCACTTTCGTCCAGCGCAGGCCCCTCGAAATCGTGATAGCCGACCCAGCCCATGATCGTCAGCGCCTTCTGGCTGTTTGGCAGTAACCCGTGCTTCTGCATTGAGACCGCGGTGCCGTATCGACTATGGGTGTGAAGGACGCAGTGCCGGTCGTCTCCTGACATGTGGATCGCGCCATGGATAACGAAGCCGGCTGGGTTCATCGGATAATCGCTTTCACTGATCAGATTGCCCTCACCATCGACCTTGATGAGCGACGAGGCAGTGATCTCTTCGAAGAACAATCCGAAAGGGTTGAGCAGGAAATGGTCGCGTGTCCCCGGCACACGCAGCGACAGGTGAGTGTTGTTTAGATCGGTCCAGCCATACAGCGCGCAGAGCCGGTACGCCGCGGCGAGCTCGCAACGCGCTTCCCATTCCGTTTTGGGCATCCCGACGGGAGCATTTGTCGATTGCGTGGCGATGCTGGCGATTTCGGCCATGACCTCTTCTCCTAATGTAGTGTGGCGTGAAGGATATCGTTGCACGTTGGCACTGTCGATTCGGCGCCGTGGCGCCCCGTGGCGGCCGCGCCTATCATGACGCCTCACAGAAGGAGGCGTGACTTGCTCGATTTTTATTTTTGGCCGACCCCGAATGGGTGGAAGGTTTCCATCATGCTGGAAGAGTGCGGGTTAGACTACAATTTGATCCCAGTCGATATCGGCAGAGGAGACCAATTCAAAAGGGACTTCCTCGCGATAAGCCCAAACAATCGCATGCCAGCGGTCGTCGACAACGATGTCGAAGGCGGTCCGGAATCAGTCTTTGAGTCTGGCGCGATCCTTTATTACCTAGCGGAGAAGACGTGTAAATTTATGCCCTCTGACAGGCGTGGTCGTAAGGAGGTGCTTGAATGGCTGTTCTGGCAAGTGGGCAATCAAGGGCCAATGGCGGGACAGTTGAGCCATTTTGTGAACTACGCCGATGGCGGCATCGAATACGGCAAAAAACGTTACTCCAATGAGTACAATCGATGCCTTGGCGTGTTGGAGAAGCGACTGGAGGACAGGGAATACATAATCGGTGACTATTCCATTGTCGATATGATCTGTTGGCCTTGGGTGCTGATTGCCAAGCCGCTCGGTCAGTCGCTTGAAGAGTTCCCAAATGTGGCGCGCTGGCGCAACGCTATCAAGCTACGGCCTGCCGTCCAGCGCGGCGTCGATGTCGGGAAGGAATTTCGCCGCAGCGGCCCGCCCAGCGACGAAGAACGAAAGGTAATGTTCAATCAGACTGCCCAGACCGCGGACGAGCAGAGCGATGCATGAAGCTGTTCTGGTTCCCGGCTCTGCCCTTCACGCACAAGACGGTTGTTTGCGCTAAAGAGCTAGGACTGCGGGAGTAGATCGAGTTGCATCCAACGGTTTGGCCGCTCGATTTGGATTAGATCACCACTGGCATCGCCTGCGGCTATAAGGATTGGCGCGACTGGTTGGGCTAACTCCGCCCAGGTCGCGATAGGCTGGCGGCCTGCTATGTGACGTTTGCGAAGCGTCCGGGATATGCAGTACGGAACCGCAAGAGGTACCGGCCGCCTAATTCAGCTTTGCCATTTCCGCTTCGATAAATGCGTCTATCTCCGCAAGGGTCATCGCGTCTCGGAACATTTCCGCACGCATACGCACCCGCTGAACGCTAATCGCGATAATAGCATCGATCATGGTTTGCAGGTCAGCATCAGAATTTATGTGTTGTATGGCCTCCTTCGCTTGAACTTGATAGTGATCTTCTTCGTCGTCGTAGATCGTCTGCATCGCTTTGGCGGTCATCTTATTGACCGTGTTGCCGTTTAGTTTTGCTCCCTCGCGAAATAGCCGCGCTCCGCCGCCTTCGGTGAAACCGACGGCGGCTTTCAATAGAGCATCGTCCTGTTCTACATAACTGCGCCGCAGGTCACCCAACCGTTTCTCCTCGGCGAGCTGCACCGTGTCTTCTGGCACAATCGTTCGTCCCACCAGATGCTCGAAAATATCGGCTAACATGACGTAGTGGTTGAACTCTTCGGTCAGTTGCGTGAGCAGAAAGTGGTAGTCATGCCTGTCGATCTCCTTATCGACCTGTGGGTATAGATCGACGAGCTTGGTTAACTCGCGGTGCAGTCCGTTGAAATAGCCATCGACGGGATTGAGTTCCTTCCACAGCTGGGCCCGCAAATAGAAAATGTGGTCCTCTTCCGTCGCCTTGGCAAAGAAACGTTTTGCGATTTCACCTTCCGCCTCCCAATAGGGCCAGGCGGCATTGGCCAAGGTCTTTTCGGTGTAGGTCATTTAACCTCTCTTAAATGCTCCAACACGTTACCAAATACGCAAAAAGACGAGACTGAATGAACCCTTTCCTCGGGGAGAGGGCAAGGTGAGGGGAAGTCCGTTGGCCCATTTCTTCGCCTGCCTTCCCACTATGCTGGAGCCGCTCCGATCTTTTACACGATGGTCTCCGTCGACGATAGATACGCTGCTGGTGTACGGTCACCGGCCAATCGCCTAGGATGCCGCCGCTTCAAAAAGGAAAAGGGAAAATCCGTTGGAATTTGGCAATTCTTTCACCGTACCGCTGCCGCCGGACGAGACCTGGGGGCTGCTGCGCGACATCGAACGTATCGCGCCCTGTATGCCCGGAGCGACCCTGATCGAAACGGTTGATAAGGACACCTATAAGGGCGAAGTATCGGTACGCCTCGGCCCGGTGTCGGTGACCTTCAAAGGTCAGGCTAAATTCGAAACGGTCGATGACGTTGTCCGGTCTGCGCTTGTCAAAGCGGATGGTAAGGACGCGAAGGGCCGCGGTGGCGCTAATGCTACGGTCAATTTTACCGTCGCGCCGGACGAAGCGGGCTCGGTCGTTGATATCCACACAAATCTGATGCTGTCGGGATCTATCGCGCAATATGGCCGCGGCGTCGGTATGATTCAAGGCTTGGCAAATCAGCTTATTGGCCAGTTTGCGGATGCGTTGAAGGCGGATTTAGCGGCACAATCGGTTGCCGTCGAAGCGCCCACTTTGCCGCCGGCTGCGAAACCGATATCCGGAATTTCCCTGTTGTTAAATATGTTGTGGGACGCCATACGGCGTTTGTTTGGAAAAAAAACTGTCTAGTTGGGAAACCGCACGCCTTGTATCGCCCGAAACACCGTCTCCGGTGTCGCCGGCATTTTGATCTCCGTCACGCCGAGCGGTGCCAGCGCATCCACGATAGCGTTGATCACCGCTGCTGGTGCGGCGGTGGGACCAGCTTCCCCGACGGACTTCACGCCGGTCGGGTTGTGCGTGCAGTGCACTTCGAGGATCCGTGTTTTGAAGAAGGGTAAATCGTGAGCACGTGGCAAGGCGCAGTCCATGAAACTGCCGGTCAGGAGTTGTCCGGAGGCCTGGTCGTGGTGGCTGCGTTCTAGGAGAGCCTGGCCGACACCTTGAGCGACCCCGCCCGCCAACTGGCCCTCGACCACCATCGGGTTTAGCGCGCGGCCAACATCCTGGGCCATGCTGTAGCAATCAAGAATGACTACGCCGGTTTCCGGGTCAATCACAACTTCAGCGATATGGCAGCCGTTGGGAAAGGTGCTGTTCTGCGGTGCGTAGTGATGCGACGACGTGAGCGGCCGGTCGGTAGCAATCTGGGTCAGCGTAATCATTCGATCGGTGCCGCTGATACGATAGGCGCCATTGTCGTATTCGATATCCTGGGCCGCGGCTTCCAATAACTTTGACGCAGCCTCGCGTCCGTTCTCGATGAGATCGTCACCAGCATTGACCAGGGCACTGCCGCCGATGGTCATCGAACGACAGGCGCCGGTTCCCATTCCCCAGGGCGTCTCATTGCTGTCGCCCTGGACGAGGCGGATACGGTCCATGGCGACGCCGAGTTTTTCAGCTAGCATCTGGGCGTAGACGGTCTCGTGAGACTGGCCGTTCGACATAGTGCCGATGCGCGCGATGATCTCGCCTTCGGCGGTACATTCTAGGTCGGCACGGTCGGCGATGCCGGCGCCACAGGCCTCCAATAGATTGCCGTAACCGAGGCCGCGATAGAGACCCCGCGCCTCGCTATCTGCGCGCCGTGCCGCGAACCCGGCGACATCTGCCAGTCCTTCAGCCTCCGCCATGGCAGCAGCGAAATCGCCGCTGTCATAGATCGACAAGGCCGGCGTCTGATAAGGCATTGCTGTGGAGGGCACCAAATTACGGCGGCGAAGTTCTGCCGGCGAGAGGCCCATTTCCCGCGCGGCGGTGTCGAGGAGCCGCTCGATCACGAAGACCGCTTCCGGTGCTCCGGCGCCACGATAGGGGCAAGTTGGCATACGGTTGGTGTGGACACCCGCGATGTCGAAATCGATAGCGGGGATGTCGTAGACGCTGGTACCCATTATACGCCACATGCTCCCAGCAGTGGAGCCACGCGGGCCAAGATAGCCGCCGAGATCGGCTCGGGCACAGACCCGTAGTGCTAGAATTTTACCATCCGCATCGAAAGCGGCTTCCGCGTCGGTCGCCTGGCCACGGCCCTGATAATCGCTCAGAAATCCTTCACCGCGCTCCGCCAGCCAACGCACGGTGCGGTCGAGCTGGCGCGCTGCCCACAGTACCAGAGCCTGCTCCGGATAAAGCGGGTTCTTGGCACCGAAGCCGCCACCGACGTCTTTGGTGATGACTCGGACGCTGTCTTCGGGCAGATGGAAAATGTCGCGTGCCAGGGCGCGGCCAACGGTCTGCGGCTTACCTGCCGCCGCATGCATTGTATAACGCTCGGTCACCGGGTCGTAGAGACCGACATAGCCGCGCGTCTCTAACGGGTTCTGCACCAGTCGCTCGTTGTCGATGGTGACCCTTGTGATGTGGGCAGCCTTGGCGAAGCCTGCATCGGTAGCTGCAGCGTCACCAACATCGGTACTAAAGCAAACATTTCTCGGCGCCTGTTCCCATAAGGGGTCGCTGGCTTCAGCATTGCGGACGTCGAGGAGGTGGGTGCGTTCCGCATAGTCGATGAGTAATGCTTCCGCAGCATCCTTGGCCTGTTCAAGAGTTTCGGCAACGACCGCTGCGACTGGTTGGCCGAGATAGAGTACCCGGTTGTCGGCTAGGATAGGCTGCGGCTGTCCGACGCTTGGATCACCGGCTTCTGGCGTTGAAGCTATAGGGGTATCGCGTCGAGTCGGTGGCAGGCGTTCCCACGGGATGCCGCCGAGACCATCCGCCTTGACGTCCTGTCCGGTCCAGACCCCTAGCACGCCCGGCATTGATTGGGCATCTTCTGCATTGATAGAGTGGAGTGCCGCGTGAGGATAGACCGAGCGTACGACCACCATATGTGTCAATCTGTCGAAAGGTAGATCGGCGATGTAGCGTCCCTGTCCGGTTAGGAAGCGATAATCCTCAGACCGGCGGATCGGCTGGCCGATATAGCAATGTTCCGCGTCCATGACGTCTTCTCTGTAATCAGATGCCGGCGGCCGCCGCTATATAGGTGTCCGTTTCGAGATCATCGTCGACTGCGCCAGTCAGGTCGCTAACTCGGGCGATACCGCGTTTGTTGCACCATTTTTCAAGATCTTCGAGGATCGAAATCATTGCGGTGGGATTGCGGAAAGAGGCGTAGCCTACTTGCACTGCGCTGGCTCCAGCCAGCATGTATTCGACAACATCTTCGGCCTTTACGATGCCACCGCAGCCTATGATCGGGATCGAGACCGCCTTTGCGACGTGGTAGACCATCCTCAAAATAATCGGCTTGACCGCCGGCCCCGACATACCGCCCACCTTGAATCCGAGAGAGGGACGAAAACTGTTGGTGTCAATTCTCATCGACAGGATTGTGTTTGCGACGGTCAGCGCGTCAGCGCCAGCGTCCTCCGCTGCCTTGGCTATGCTGACCACATCGCCAGCATTGGGCGATAGTTTGACGATGATCGGCAGGTCTGTCGCCGCACGCACCTGACGCACAGTGTTGGCTGTGTGATCTGCATGCAACGCAAAATTACCGCCGTTCGGGTCGCGGGTCGGGCATGAGATATTTATTTCCAGCGCCTGCACGCCCGGAACACTGCAATCTGCTGCCATGGCCGCAAAGTCTTCTTCCGTTGTTGAAGTGATGCTGACGATCGTCGGAGGAATGTACTGCGTGTATTGCGGCAACAGTTCGGTCAGAAAATAGTCAAGTCCTTTACCGGGAAGACCGATACAATTGATCATGCCACACTCGACCTCGGAGACCCGAGGAGGCGGGTTTCCATCGCGTAACTCGCGGCTGACTGTCTTTGTCATGGTCGCACCCAGCGCATTTATATCAATGACTTGTGCCATTTCCGGCGAGAAGGTGCCAGAGGCTGGCATCACCGGATTGGGCATCTCTAAGTTACCCAGCTTGACCGAAAGGTCTACCATCCCATCGCCTCCTGCATGTCAAAGATGGGTCCGTCGACGCAGACCCGTTTGAGTGTTTTTACGCCGTCAATTTCGAAGGTCCGGACGCAGACGTAACAGGGTCCCAGGCCGCACGCCATGATCTGTTCCATCGCCACCTGCCCCGGAATACCGTGTTTGGCGCCGAGACGCTTCATCAGCATGAAAAGCCGGTTTGAGCCGCAGGTGTAGAAGGCGTCCGCGCGGCCCTGAGCGATGCGGTCTTCAATGATTGTTTCGACATTTGCGATATCGCTGCTGCCGTCCGTGTCGGTGAGTGTGACTATTTCCGCCCCAGCCTTCTCGAACAGGTCGCCGGACATGGCCAGTTCCGAGCTGCGCGCGCTCAGGATTACTGTCGCATTGACGCCGGCATCGGCGATCATTTGCGAGATCGGTGCCAGTGTCGCCAGGCCAACACCGCGGCCCAGTACCACAACATTTTTCCACTCCGGCGCGATGGAGAAGCCGACGCCAAGAGGTCCTACGATGTTGAACGTATTGCCCGGTGTCAGCATTGCCGTACCTTTGGTGCCGCGGCCGACAGTCTTGTATAGAAACTCAAGGCGCTGCCTTTCCTTGTCGACGACATAGATGCTCTGTGGCCGGCGCAGCCACAGATCGCCTTCGTCTGGCGACGGGCAGAGCCAGTTGAAGAACTGGCCGGGTTTGGCGTTCAGCGCTTTGGGGGAGGCGGTAATGACAAGATGCTTGTATTCTTCATTGATCCAGTCGTTCGTCAGGACCGTAGTCAAGGTTTCCTCAGCTGGCGCGGTGGGCGCGTGGTCAACGAAACTGTCGTCTCCAACCACATGGGGTTTGGTGGAAAAGACAGTGTCAGACATTGAAGACATGCGTTATTCCAAATTTGTATTGTTTAAAAATTGATACTAGTACCAAAAATAATACAAATCTAGATCAACTGGCATGTTTGGCAATTAGATTGCACATGAATTCGCCTGCGGCACTACCTTTCAGCGCGCGGCGCCACATATCTTCGACAGTTTTCTCATGCAGGCTAAGAGCTTCGGGAGCGGACGTAATCATGGCGACACCGACCCGCACATTCGGCTGTGCACCGAGCCGGAAGGGGCTAACGGTCAGCATCTTGCGGTCTGGCTGGCGGAAAATTTGGAATCCGGTATGCGGCAAGGTATCGGGCACGATACCGATCTGCACGCCGATTGGCTCATCAGCCATCATACCGGCTAGATGCCGGGCCTCAGCTATCGCGAGCATGCGGCGTTTCTCCCGCTCCGCGCCGCTGAGGTCGAGACGCCCAACAAGCCCGTTGCGCAAGAACGCCTCCATCTCGGCCGCCGATAGCAAATTGACGACGCCAGGCCGGCGTTGCCGGAAGGTCGCCTTACGAGCAAAGAGCACGTCCATGATGTCGCCAGCCTGCTCCAGCGCGGCATCGCGCTCGGGCAGATCGTCAGGAATATTCTCGCGCAGGATCGTCGCCAAGGTTTCATCGAAGGCATCGGAGGCGAGCAGATAAGAGATTGGACCGGCCAGCACAACGATATGTTCCGATGTCTCCTCGATCTGTCTCGTGCGCTCGAAATAGCTGACGGCGGAAGCGATGTATTCGACGCCGACCCCAAGCAGAGTTGGGATCGACACTTGCAGCAATTCGGCCAACTTCTCGAGCGTATCTATTTTGGCCAACTCGCCCTTCTCAAATCGATAGAGAGCAGTGCGCGAAATACCGATCCGCTTGGCCACCTCGTCAGCGCTGAGGCCGGAGCCGAGCCGGAAGGCCCGCAGTCGATTGCCGATATCGTCGAAGCGGATCGCCATCAGTCTATTGCGGCGAGTATCTCGACTGGGCTCAACGGCGATTTGGTCAGCCGAACATTAAAAGGCGACAGTGCATCCTCGATCGCCGAGATGATGGCGGCCGGTCCGGGGAATACGCCACATTCGCCGACACCCTTAACGCCCAACGGATTGAGATGCGTAGGTGTTTCGTGGTGTATCACGTCGATCCTCGGCACTTCCGGAGCGGTGATCAGCAGATAGTCGGCGAGATTGGTCGTTTGTGGTTGGCCGTAGTTGTCGAAGTCCATCCATTCGTACAACGCGTTGCCAATACCGTGCGCCGCGGCGCCTACGATTTGACCATCGACGATCTGCGGATGCATCACAGAACCGCAATCATGGGCCAGAACGAAGTTTTGGATGGTGACATGACCGGTTTCCGGATCGACGTCGACCTCCACGGCGGCCGATCCATTGGCATAGGTCAAATCATCGATGACGACATGCTCCGTCGCCTCCAGCCCCGGCGCAACGCCGCCCGGCAGGTTATAGCCCGGCACACCAGCGACCGACCGCGCGACTTCGCCTAGACTGACCTTCATATCAGCGACGCCGGCAACGCGGATTTCGCCGCTGACAATCTCCAGGTCTGCCTCCGAGGCCTCTAGCAGGTGGGCGGCGATCGTCAGCGCCTTCTCACGAACCTTCAACGCTGCGACGTGGGCGGAGGAGCCAGCCGTCACTGCTTGGCGACTGTTAAAGCCGCCGATGCCAAGAATTGTCGCCGCGCTGTCGCCAGCGGTCACACTGATATTCTTCAGGTCACCGCCAAGTTGCGCCGCGACAATCTGCGCCATCATTGTTTCCGTCCCCTGTCCCATCGCGGTGGCTCCGGTTGCAACCTGCACCTGTCCCGAAGGCGCAATCCGCACGGTGGCAGATTCGAATGGACCACGGCCGGTGCCCTTGACGAAATTCGCCATACCGATACCGATATATCGGCCCTCAGCTCGCGCCGCCTGCTGCCGGGTTGGAAAATCGTCCCAACCGGCGCGTGCCAGCACATCCGCCTGGCATTTCGGGTAGTCGCCACTGTCGAGGATCACAGGTCCGCCGCCGCGGTTCTTCAGCGGTTTTGTCTTCGGCATATCGGCGCCAGAGACAAGGTTGCGCCGACGGATCTCAGCTCGGTCGATACCAAGCGATTGCGCTGCCCGGTCGAGCAGACGTTCCATTACAAACACGCCCTGTGGCTGTCCCGCGCCGCGAACCGGCGTCACCGGCACTTTGTTAGTCAACGCCAATTGCACCTTCATCGCATAGGCAGGAATTTCGTAGGGTAAGGTCACCGTGATTGCCGACTCATAGGGTAGATTGACCCCTCGTGCGGTGAATGCGCCATGATCGTGAATTAGTGACCCACGCAATCCCAGGATCTTACCCTCGCCGTCGATCGCGATCTCGGCCTCCCAAAACTGATCACGCTCCTGTGTTGTGCCGATGAAATGCTCGCGCCGGTCCTCTATCCATTTGACAGGTCGTCGCAGGATCAATGTTGCGGCAGCGAGGGTAATGTCTTCGGGATAGAATATGAGTTTTGGTCCGAAGCCGCCGCCGAGATCGGGTGACACGACCCGCACGCTATTTTCGTCCCGCCCCAGCATGTCGCAAATTAACTGCCGTGCGGTATGTGGCGTCTGAGTTGAACTCCACAGCGTCAGCTTGTCTTCGAGTGGATCGTAGGCCGCCACATTGCCGCGGCACTCGATGGAATGACCGCCGCCACGATGCTGATGGAAACTCTCGCTGAAGACATGCGGTGCGTTAGCAAAGGCTGCGTCTGTATCACCGAACGCCATATCGAATTCGGCGAGCAGATTATGTTCGGCCCCGTCATGCACTGTCGCTGCTCCCTCGGCCAGTGCGTCACGCGCGTCGGCGACGGCCGGTAGCGGGTCGTAATCGACATCAACCAGAGCTGCGGCATCCTCGGCGATATAGCGATTATTGGCGATGACCAGCGCAATCGGCTCACCGACATGCACGGTTTCGGCGCCAGCCAGTGCAATCCGGTTGCGGTCCTGGCGATAGCTCGGGCTCGGCAGGCCGACGACTAGTCGGTCGGTTTTCAGGAGAGGTTTCAGATCGTCGAGCGTGAGGACCGCATGAACACCGGTAACGGCCAGCGCCGCAGATTTGTCGATCCCCCGGATCTTGGCATGAGCGTAGGCACTGCGGACAAAAGCGCCTTCCAGCATGTCCGGTAGGGAAATATCATCAACGAAGCGCGCCTCTCCGCGCAGCAAGCGCTCATCCTCTAGGCGTGGAACGCTGACCCCGTAAACGCTGTCGTCCAAGGCATACCCTTTCAACTGCCGATACCGGCATTAGAGGGGGCGATTGTCCAACAATCAATAAAAATCCCAAAAATGGGACAACCGCAGCTACCGCAAACCTAAAGTAGCACTGAGGGTGCAAACAGCTCCTCCGCTGCCAATTTCCGATCCGTCATGCCCTGTTCGTAGGCATAGCGTGTCATCGCCTCAATTTCCTTGGCATTTTCCGCAACGCCATAGCGCCAGAAATCGTTGCCCATCAGTTCGCGCGCACGGGCAAATTCGTCGACCGGCCAGGGCAACGTGGTGTGCAGGTGACCTACTTCGCTGAGATGCTCGTAGCAGATCGCTTTGGCCTCCTGGTAGGCTCGATAAACATGGACCGGTAGCCATGGATGCTGCTCGACGATACTGCGGCGAATGGCTACCAGATGCATGATCGGGAACAAGCCAGTTTTGGCGAAATAGGTTTCTTCGTCGGCACGGTAATTTGGAAAAAGACGCACGACTTTCTCGTTGGTCTCCAGGCAGGAAGGCGCTCTGGCTGACATCATGCCGTCGAGTTCACCGCTGTCGAGCATCCCGTTTAAGGTCGCGTCACCCGGGATCCGCTGCAAATCAATTGAGGGCGGTAGTTCGATCGCGATCCGTGGCTTGGTCAGAGGTGCTTCCTGCCCGCCAACTCGCCAGGACATATCACTGGCTGCGACGCCGTACTCATCCTGGAGGATACCGCGAATCCATAGCGCCGCCGTCATTGGATATTCTGGCACGCCGATGATCTTGCCTTTCATATCTTCGGGCCGGTCGATCCCTTTATCGGTCCGGATATAGATCCCAGAATGGCGAAACATCCGGGAAACGAAGGCGGGCACCGCGACATAGGGGTTTTCGCCACGCGCGGTGAGGGTCATGAAATTCGACATCGACAGTTCTGTGATGTCGAATTCCTGATGGCTGAGCGCGCGAGTGAACGCTTCCTCTGGTGTCATCGGGTGCGCGATCACCTCGCAGCCGGCGATCCCCACGCTGCCGTCGAAAATCGCCCGGGTCCGATCGTACGCAACCCCAGCCAAACTGACAGTGACTTTCGCCATATTATGCGGCTTTGCTGCGGTCGATTGCGGCCTTGATTAGCTCTAGCCGGTCATTGCCGAAATACATATCGTCACCATTGACGAAGAAGGTCGGCGAGCCGAAGCCACCGCGCTCGATGATTTCGTCCGTGGTCTCGAACAGCTTGCGCTTGATCCTATCGTCGCCGATCTGGGTGAAGAAATTATCTGCATCCATGCCAGCACCGCTGACGACCTCGCGCAGCACGTCTTCCTGTGAAATATCCTTGTCATTGCACCAGTAGGCTTCGAAAAGGGCACGTGAATAAGGCGAAATCGTCCCCTCTTCGATGGCAACGAAGGCGCCGCGCAACGCCTTGACGCTGTTCACGGGAAAGACGCTCGGTTTGATCATCTGGATACCCTGATAGGCGCTCCAATCAGCCATGTCCTTCTTGTAGTAATTGTCCTTCGGCGGCACCGGATTTTCGCGGCGCTGATAAACGCTGGGATTGACTTTGTTGAAGACGCCGCCGACGAGAAACGGCTTCCAGGTCAATTCCGCGCCGTTCTCGGCGCAGAAGGACTCGATCCGGTCGTATGCCAGGAAGGTCCAGGGGCTGGAATAGTCAAAGAAAAATTCAATAGTGTCCATGTCAGATTTTCCCTGTGGATGTAATTTGTGGCGATTATAGTCTCTTTGCCCATGCATCCAACTTCGGCAGTACCGCATCGGCCTGTTCCGATTCTATGCTAAGGACAATGCGCTCGATTCCGGCATCTTCGTAGGCTTGCCACTCGTCTGCATCGTGCTCCACTCCAAAGACGGAGATAGGCACCGTGCGACCGGCTTCCTTTTCCAACTCGCGAAACTCAGGCAAGCGGTCGAGCAGTTTGTAGGTCGGTCGGTGCGCGTGCGGCAGCCAACCATCGCCATAGTCCAGCGCCCGTTGCGCCGCCCAAGGCATACCGCCACCTACGATGACCGGCGGGTGTGGTTTCTGCACCGGCTTCGGCCAGGTCATCATCGGGCCAAATTCAACGAAAGCGCCATGATATTCCGGCTTGCCCTCGGTCCAGATAGAACGCATCGCCGCAATTTGCTCCCGCATTTTCTTGTTGCGGGTCTTGAAAACAGTGCCGTGATTTTCCATTTCGTCGGCGTTCCAGCCGGAACCGACGCCGAAAAGGAAACGTCCATTTGAGACTTGGTCGATCGAAGCTACCGCCTTTGCCGTCTGTATGGTGTCGCGCTGCGGCACCAGGCAGATGCCGGTTGCGATCTTTAGCTTGCTCGTAACCGCCGCCGCCGCGCTCGCGACAACGAATGGGTCCATCACATCGTAATATTTTTTAGGTAGATCCCCTCCCTTTGGGAATTCGGAATCGCGCGACAACGGGATGTGGCTGTGTTCCGGAAACCAGTAAGAGTCGAAGCCGCGTTCCTCGAGTGCAACCGCCAATGCGGCCGGCGGCATGGAATAATCGGTAGCAAACATGGCGACGCCGACATGCATGATAGTTTTCTCCGTTCGAATGAAATTGCTTGCTTTGCGACACTCAAGCGTGTTGTCGCCGGATACGTCAATCGATAACGTTCCGGCGCAGCAAAACCCATAAAGGAGATCGTCCGGTGATCGTCGATATTCACGCACATTTCGTGCCTCAAAAATTGCTCGATTCTCTGGCAAGCGGCCGCGTTTCGTTCCCGCATGTCGAACTCCTGCATGATGGTGATACCTTCAAGCTTGGTTTTGCCGGTGGCCCGTTGACACGGCCGGTCAATCCTAAGCTGCGCGAGGCGGAAGGCCGGCACGCCTGGATGACCGAAGCTGGGATCGACATGCAGGTCACTGGCGGTTGGCTTGACGCCTTCGGCTATGAATTAGAGCCAGAGGAGGGTGCTGCTTGGAGCCGCTTTCTGAATGATCATCTGAAGGAAGCGACTGAGGCAAACCCGTTTTTGGCGCCGCTTGGCAGCGTGCCGCTGCAGGACGGCAAGCTGGCCGCCATAGTGCTGCGTGAGTTGATCGAGGCCGGCCACAAGGGGGCGATGATCGGCACGCAGCCGCATGGCAGTTCCGGTAATCTCGACGACCCGATGCTCGATCCGTTCTGGGAGGCTGCGTCCGAGCTTGGCGCCGTTCTCTATATCCACCCGATGTTTGGCTGTGGCGACCCGCGCCTGGCCGATTTCGCTATGATCAACGCTGTCGGGCGTGGTCTCGATACAACGACAGCCGTCGCGCGGCTTCTGTTCACTGGCCACTTCCTCAAATATCCTGGTATGAAGGTTGTGCTATCGCATGGCGGTGGCGCGCTACCCTTCATGTTGGGCCGGCTGCAACACAATGCGGCCATCCATCCGGGCCAGTTCGCCGACCCGACCGAAGGGTTTAGGCGCCTATATCACGATACGGTCTTGCTCGATTCCGATGCGTTGCGGTTCGTCGCCAGCAAGACCGATGCAACACAACTGATGATGGGTTCCGACTATCCCTTTCCTATTGGCGACATGGCGCCCTGTAATATCGTCCACAAGGCGGCCTTCAGCGAGTTGGACACCAGTGCTATCCTTGGTGGTACAGCGGCAAGACTGTTTCAACTGGATGGTGGATGTGATGGCGCTCACGGATGAGCAGGCTTTAGATCCTTTCAGCGCACAACACGAACCGGCGGTTCCCTTCGAACCGGTGATTGATCCTGCGGGTTGGAACGCGCAAGAGATGGCCGAGAGCGAGGCATGGCTTTACACCTTCAGTGCGCCAGAAATTGCGGAACTCCGAGCGGCAATTGCACCCTTCGACCGAGACGATATCGACTTAATGACCCTAGACGCGGCAGACTTCGCGTTACCAGGTTTGTCTGGGACCTTGAGGAAAATTCGCCGGGAATTACTTTATGGTCGCGGCTTCGTTCTGTTTCGCGGGCTTCCGGTTAAAGAATTTGGTATGCGTGGAACCGCAGTTGCATTCTGGGCGGTTAGTCGACAAATGAGCGACGGTGTCTTCTCGCAGAACAAGCGCGGCCATGTGTTGGGCCATGTTACGGATCTTGGCGAAAGCCGCTCCAACCCCAGCCAGCGTGGCCCCTATTCGCGCGAGGAAATTCCCTTCCATGTTGATTGCTGCGATATCGTCGGGCTGTTGTGCCTGGAAACCCCGGTTTCAGGTGGCGAGAGTAGCATCGTCAGTTCGGTAACCTTGCACAATGAAATGCTAAAGCAACGGCCTGACCTGGTTCGGGTGTTGGCGGAACCCTACTACCGCGACCGCCGCGACGAGATACCTTCCGGGATGCCGCCCTATTACAAGGTCCCAGTTTTCAATTATCACAAGGGCTATTTTAGCGCCAATGTCGAGCCGACCTATATCGGCTCCGCAAATCGATTCCCGGAATGTGGCGAGATGACTGCGGCACAGAAGGAAGCGCTGGAATATTCACAGGCGTTAGCGCGCGACATGCGTTTCGACCAGGGCTTCAGTCGCGGCGACATGCAGTTCGTCAACAACCATGTAATTTTCCACTCGCGCCGCGGCTATGTCGATCATGTAGATCCGGACCGCAAGCGGCATTTACTACGGATTTGGCTGAAGGCCATGGATGGTCGGCCGTTGCCGGATGCTTTTTACGAACGGCATGGGACGCGCGCGACGGTCGATCGGCCCGGCGGTATCGTCGGACCAGATACGTTGCTCAACGCGCCAATTTATCGGGAATAGACGGGGATATTTATGAAAATCACAGGCTGCGAAACGCTTCATTGTGGCGCCGGTTGGCGTAACTTTTCCTTCCTCAAGCTGCTGACTGATGAAGGTCTAAGCGGCATTGCAGAGTACAACGAAAGTTACGGCAGCAAGGGTTTGACTGGTGTTATAGAGGCTCTGGTTCCGACGATTGTCGGCTGCAACCCGATCGCTCACGAACCTATTAGCCAGCAGCTTTACCAGATGACCCGGCAGGCACCGGGAGGCATTAACCAGCAGGCAATCGCAGCAATCGAAAACGCCATGATGGATATTGCTGGTAAGGCACTGGATGTGCCGGTTTATCAGTTGTTGGGCGGTGCAGTCCGCGATCGGATGAAGCTCTATTGGTCACATTGCGGCACTTATCTGATGAACGATGATGCGTCTGAAGCAATGGGTCTCGATCGTATGCGTTCGCTTGACGATGTCGTGGCACTCGGTCGTCGGGTGAAAGCGAGCGGTTACAAGGCATTGAAGACTAATATTTTCTTGTGGGACCGTAATCCGGGCCTTTACATGCCAGGATTTGCGCGTGGCGGAGGTGGCCCTGAACTGAATGTCGAAAAGAGCATCATAGATGGGCTGAGAGCGCAGATCGAAGCCTTCCGAGAGGGCGCCGGGCAGGATATGGGCATCCACCTTGATCTCAACTTTAACTGTAAGACCGAGGGCTTTCTGCAGATCACAAGGGCGCTGGATGATTTGGGTCTGACTTGGTTCGAAATCGATATGTATGACCCCGCGGGCCTTCGCCACATCCGAAACTCGATCCGGACGCCCGTGGCATCATGTGAGTCACTGTATGGGTTACGTGAATTCCGCCCCTTCTTCGAGCAGCAATCGATGGATGTGGCCATTATCGATCTGCCTTGGAACGGCGCTTGGCAAAGTCTCAAGATTGCCGCCATGGCGGAGGCCTATGAGATTAATTGCGCGCCGCATAATTTCTATGGACATCTCTCGACCATCATGAGCGCACATCTATGTGCGGCACTGCCAAACTTCCGGATTATGGAAATCGATGTCGACGATGTTCCCTGGAAAGACGATATTGTCACATATGTACCAGAGATCGAGGAGGGCTATCTTAAGCTGCCAAAAGGACCAGGTTGGGGTGTTGAATTGAATGAGGAAGCCATTCGCGAGCACCCGCCGATTGGCATACAAAACTCAGCGGCAGGCAGCAGCTAAAGGCCGCTC
>CAYYUG010000007.1:20623-66410 GCA_964474755.1 uncultured Rhodospirillaceae bacterium
GCACCCGCCGATTGGCATACAAAACTCAGCGGCAGGCAGCAGCTAAAGGCCGCTCGCAGCACCGTTTTTGATGAACCTGCGACACCCGACCTTTTAGAGGTGGCACGCGAAGTTGGGTTAGACCTCGACCACGGCCAATTTTGCGGCGGTAGTGACGGTAATTTTACTGGCGAACTTGGCATCCCTACCCAGGATGGTCACGGCGTGTGTGGCGACGGGGTACACACTAGGCAAAGTATCTGTTGGTGTCCTCTCTGGTGCCGAGGGCTAGGTCGCTCGCAGGCTTGTTCGAGTCCTATCGGAGCGGCATTACTAGATCGGATCAAATTTGAATGGAACCACGCAGGTCACACTCATCTTTGTTAATCTAGAAATTTGAAAGCTTTAAATTGGATTTGTGCGTTTGTTGGACCATCTAAGGCAATTCCAACAACTGCCAACTGCTTTAACCCAATACCGCTCTCGTTGAGTCCGCGATGATGTCGATAATATTGTCGATGGTTGACTCCTTGGTAACGATTGGTGGCGCGAGGCAATAGGCGTCGCCGCGCACTCGACTGAACAAGCCCCGCTGCATGCCTTCCGCATGGATGCGAGAGCCGATATTTTCCGAGGCATCAAAGACCTCTTTTGTCGAGCGGTCTTTCACATACTCCACGCCGACCATTAGGCCTAATCCCCGTATATCGCCAACATTTGGGTGATCGCCCAGCACGTCTTTTAGTCCGTTTAACAGGCGCTTACCCTTGGCCGCAGCCATGCCAGGGAAGTCTTCTTTATCGATTACGTCGAGCATCGCGTTGGCGATTGCGCAGCCAACTGGATGTGCACTGTAGGTATAAGCGTGCATAAAGGGCTTACCGCTTTCATCCATGGTCCGGGTAATCTCGTCGCTGACACCGATGCCACCAAGTGGGAAATAGCCCGAGGTAATTGCTTTTGCAAACTGGATCAAGTCGGGTTTGATGCCCCAATGCTCCAGTCCAAACATCGTGCCGGTGCGACCGAAACCGGTGATCACCTCATCGGAGACTAACAATACCTCGTACTCGTCGCAGATCTCGCGGATACGCGGGAAATAGTCGTCCTGAGGCACGATTACGCCGCCGGCGCCCTGCACCGGCTCGGCAATGAACATGGCGACCGTGTCTGGCCCGGCCTCCAGGATCGCCTTTTCCAGCTCGTTTGCCGCGGCGATGCCTTGACTGACACCGTTGGGCGCTTTGTAAAAGTATGGGTATGGACCTGGGATGTGAATGAAGCCTGGCACTCGTGGTTCAAACATCGGCCAATAGCTGTCGATGCCCGTCGCGCTCATCGCTGCCAAGGTGACGCCGTGATAGCCCCAGATGCGAGAGATGACTTTAGTTTTCTCCGGCTTACCCTTCAGCTTCCAATAATAACGCGCCATCTTGATATTGCTGTCGGTCGATTCGCCGCCGCCCGAGGTGAAGAAGAAATGATTAATATTCGGGTAGGTGATGTCAGCAAGACGCTCAGCGAGTTCGATGGCATGTGGGTTTGAACTCCCGGCATAGCCTGAGGCATACCCCATCTCGGCCAGTTGAGCAGCACCAGCCTGCGCGAGCTCCTGACGACCGTTGCCCGCCGTGTTGTTCCACAGTCCGGCGAGACCATCGATATAGCGGTCTCCATTGGCGTCGATCAAAAACTCACCTTCGCCGCTGGCCCAGACCTTTCCGCCCGATTGGGCCGCTTTATTGTTCAACGGATGGATCAGATGCGCCATGTCACGATCTAACAGGGCAGCTTCGGCATTATTCGGTGCTTCAGCGGTATTAGACATTTCAAGTTCCTCACCTTTGCGAACGTCACGATTGGAGTCTGCGTGCGCTTGGCCGTTTGGATCAAGAAGAATCTGCACGCGGTTGGCCGGTTCACGATCACGGTCTAGGCTGGCGCCTCAAACCAAACGAGGAGCAATGAGAGATGTCCAGAAGCGAGGCTTATGAAAAGGGCAGCGAGATCCGTCAGCAATTAATGGGCGATGCCATGGCAAATGACATGGCGAAGTCGGTATACGACGACCCAATCATGGAGAAGTTTGGGGATTACGCCCGAGAGGCGGTATTCGGCCTATTGTGGTCGCGGCCAGGCCTCGACATGAAGACCCGTGCGTTGATCTGCTGCATTACTGATACCGCGACCGGCCGTTGGCCTGAACTGGAAATCCATCTCAAGATGGCGCGCCGACAGGGCTGGACAGAAGACGAACTGGCTGAGGCTTTGTTGCATACCGGTGGTTATATCGGTGTCCCAGCCGTCCGGGAGGCGATGATTATCGCGAAGGAAGTGTTTGGCAAAATGCGACTAGAGGATGGGGACTGAAGCCCTGTCACCCATTCATATCAACCTTCTCCGGCGGAAAGAGGGGAAAGAATAAACGGAGTGTTAAACGGCGGCATGATTTATAAAATTTGTACCGAAGCAGAATGGGCCAAGGCCGAAGCGCAGGGCACCTTCAAGGGCAGTGCTGTGGACCAAGCCGACGGCTTCATCCACTTCTCTACAGCTGCGCAGGTACAAGAAACGGCCCGCCGCCATTTTACCGGTCAAGTGGGGTTGGTGCTGGTCGCCGTCGATCCGGATAGGCTGGGCGATAGACTAAAGTGGGAGCCGTCTCGCGGCGGTGACTTGTTTCCGCACCTCTATGGGCCTTTGCGAACTGATGCCACTATTTCAGTTGCACCTTTACCCTTGGGTGATGGGGGCACACACCAGTTTCCGGTTACACTCTAACTCCCTACCCATAGGCTCCACACCGCTAGGAGTGGTGTGTCATACGAACGCATTCCGTGCAGTATGTTCGGCACGTTGTGGATGGTGCCGCCGAGGCCTGGTTTGCGCCAGGGGCCTTCATTCTGCCGCCAGGCACCATCGGACAGGACCGCGTAAATTTCCTCTGGAGGGTGGTTGTGGTCGGGATAGACTGTGTCGGGAGCAACTAGGCTAACGCCAATGCGCACATCGTTACGTCGCTCGATGCCATCAACGCCAACGACTACGGTATTGGCGTGGTTGGCTCGGAAGTGTTCGTCGCCGGCTGGTTTCTGGATCCATTCGAGCTGCGGCTCTATAGCTGCCAGTGCGGCGCCTAGTTGTACCGTGTGGTCGGGGCCTGATTTGGCGTTTTCGAATGCGATTGGAAGATGCTCGCATACCGGAAGACGATTAGGGGCGGGAGGGTCTTGTCTGCCGCACTCGCCGGCCAGAGCATCGAAGATACGCGTTGCCGCTGGCTTTGCGGCACTGGGCAGGTTGCCCTTGAATACGGCCAGTTTTAGGGAGGCTATAAAGTTTTGCAGGGCGTCACTGCGTTTCGTCATTTGTTTCTCTTCCCGTCTGCCATTGTCACGAAGGATAACTTTCACGGGGCCTGTCACGCAGAGTTAGCGGGTATCCGATCAGTCAGCTTTGGCCGAGGTGTTCCTCACTGTAGATGCCATTTGGCCTTAGCGGGCTGTTCGCGAAAACGTTCTGGCCCGTTTTCCGTGATGTATTGCGCCAGGCCGCCAATTCGTTTGGCCCAAATTCCTCCCGCGGCGAGGGATCAAAATCGACTCGGCCAAAATTGTCGACACCGCGTACCAGCATGGCGGAATCGCGATGCGCACGGGCTTCGACATGAGTTGGCATCATTTCCACAAGTAGGATCACGCGCCGGTCGTGAGCAGTATTGATACCGGAACCGTGGATGATCTGGGCGTTAAACAGGCCGATTTCGCCTGCTTTCAGCGGCATTTCGACGGCTGTCGCTTCCTCGAAACCTTCTGGGATGTATTGACCTCGGGTCAGGATACTCTCCGGATTCCCGGTATCGATATGATCTAGCGTACCCGTCTTATGCGACCCTGGAATGACCTTGAGGCAGCCATGTTCTAGCGTGCAGTCCGCCAACGCCAAAGCGCCGATGACTAATATGGGTCGGATCGGGTTATGTGCGCCGTCCTGATGCCAACCCGCGTGGGTCTTGCCATCCGGATCCTTAATCCGGAAAGCCATGCTGTAGCATAAAATATTTGGCCCTATCAGGTCTTGGTAGACGTCAAGAAGCCCATCATGTCGGGCAATTTCCTCGATCCAGGGGCAAAGCAAGTGTGACTTGCTCTTCAGCTTCAGCCGTTCGTCAGGAAATTTGGCCTCGAAGGCTTCCAGGCATCGACGGAAATACGCAACCTCGTCCTCCGTTAAAACAGGGACGGGCGAAAGAAATCCCTGTTCGTGGAAATGTTCGATCTGGGGCTGAGCGAGTGCTTTGGGCATCACCGCAAGCTCCCGCCTCCATCGACCGAGAAGACCACGCCGTTAACCCAGCTCGCCTTGTCGGAGGCAAGAAAGGCGACTACGTTGGCGCATTCCTCTGGCGTGCCAACCCTGCCGCCAGGCCCCCCGGACATGAGCTCGCGCCAGCGGTTCTCGTCGCCGAGGTCTATCTTTGCGTGCACTTTCTGCAAGGTAACCAGCCGTTCTGTCTCGATGGGCCCTGGATGGATCCCTACAACTCGGACACCGTGGTCGTAGCTTTCCCTGCCGAGCGCCCGGGTGAACCCGGTCAAGCTGGAATTTCCCGCCGCGCCGGCAATGTAGTTTGGGCTTGGTCGCACAGCTGCATTGCCCAACACATTTACGATCACACCGCTGCCACGTTTGCACATAGCGGGGTATATGATACGACTGATATTGATGTAGCCGAATACCTTGAGGTCCCAAGCCTCTCGCCAGGTCGCTTCGTCCACCATCTCTATGTCGCCGGCTGGAATAGCGCCGGCATTATTCACCAGGATATCCACGTCCTTGCAGGCCTCAGCTAATGCTGTCGCCGTAGCGCTGTCGGCCAGGCTGCCGGCGTGGACCGATACCTGCGCTCCGTATTTTGCGTTTATGTCGTCGCGCGCCGCGTTCAAATCAGCTTCTGTGCGCGATGCGATGTGTAGCGAGCAGCCTTCCGCCGCCAAAACATGCGCGACGGCAAGACCGATGCCTTTTGACGCTCCGGTGATGAGGGCGGTTTTACCCGCGAGACCTAAGTCCATATCGGTTCCTCTCGATCAATCTGCGCAGACGGTCTGCTTGTTGGGGAAATCGGGCAAGTCAAAGTTGAAGATACGTTTGGCGTTGAGACCTAGGATCTTTGCCCGCTGTTCATCGTTCATATGACGCATTGTCCGTTCGATCGCCGCGGCCGAATGCGGCCAGGTTCCCTCATGGTGCGGGTAGTCGTTCGCCCAAAGGAAATTGTCCCAAAGATCGTATTTTTCGGCCAGCAGCAGGCCGGCTTCGTCTTCCTGGAAACTGGCTGCACCATTGGAGCGGAAATAATCGCTTGGCAGTCCCTGCAGTTTTGGACGGACCCAGAAGTGGTGCTTCTTGTAGGCTTCGTCCATCGCGTCGAGAACCCAGGGAACCCAGCCAATACCAGCCTCGATCAGAGCGAATTTGATCTTTGGAAAGCGTTCCAGCACGCCGGAGGAACACAAGTTTGCCAATGGTTCAATGGTGGGAGACAAGGAGTGGGTTACATAGTTGATCACCGCGCCGCCATTGCCTCTGGACGCACGCGGGTCACGGCCCGTAGACACGTGGAAGGTGATAGGCAGGCCGGTTTCCTCGATTAGTGCCCACATTGGATCAAATACCGGTAGATTGTAATTATCGTGTTCGACGTCGTGTGCGCCCCAGATTGGTTTGCAGGGCAAGGTGAGGCCACGGAAGCCCAACGCGGCAACCCGCTCGATCTCCTTCATTGATCCTTCCAGATCACCGGTGGCTATGGCGGCCATTGGCGACATGGTGTCGTTGTCGGCGCTGAACATTTCCCACGCCCATTCGTTCCATACCTTGCATTGCGCCATAGCGAAAATTGGGTCGGGGGTGGCCCACATGGCGAGACCTTTGTTGGGGAACATAATTTCGCCGTCGATGCCGTCATACTTGTGATCTGCGCTGCGGCCCTCAATCGTCGCACCGGCTTTGCTGCGAACCCCATCCTCGCCGAGCATGCGGAATTCCATTAGCCGTGCTTTGCGATGTCCTTCTGAGACGCGCCACTGCTTTCCATTCTCGTCGGTAATGATCCGAGGTAGCCGGTGAACATATTTTTTGTCGATGCGTTTGGCCCACAAATCATGAGGCTCGTTAACGTGAGTATCGGCCGAGATCATCAGATATTTGTCGGGATCATCGGGGCGCGCCGAATGGTTCCATCCCTCGGGTCCCGGAGTATCTGCGCGCCACAGGTTTTCTTCGTTAATTTCGTGGGCAAACTGTTCAGACATCACACCCTCCCGTTCAACCTGCAACTTGCCACTGGACCAGCGCGTAGGGCTGGTCGTCGTCATGCCGTTCTATAACCGCTTTTACCTTCGTGCCGATCGTAACTTCTTGTGTCGGATCGCCCAGTAAATTTCCAATCATACGGACATTTCCCGCCTGGGGCAGTTCGACCAGCACGACCAGATAAGGGCCATGATCCTTCAATGCACCGTGTACCGGGTGCCAGGGACGTTCCCAACTGTAGATCGTGCCCTCGCCAGCTATTTCGGTCCAATTCATGTTAAAGGAGTTGCAACTGTGACAAATCCATTCCGGACCCCATTGCCAATTGCCGCAATCACCGCAGCGTTGCACTAGGATTTTGCCCTCAAGCAAACCATCCCAATAGGGCTTATCTAATCCATCGTTCATCGGAATTGGTGTTGGAAGGCCGTCCGGAAGATAGGTCTCGCTCATAAGGTAGCCTCCGACCCCAGAATATCGGTGCTTACGTGATGCACCATCGGGCCCGCGATGCTGAGGGCGACGTCGGCGCCGGGCACTTGGTTTGGGGAGTCGCCGCGGATCTGGCGTACTGCCTCGATTTGAAGGCCCAAACCATGCATATAGCATTCTGCCAAATTGCCGCCGCTTGTGTTAAGCGGCATCTTGCCACCAGGCGCGGTTAAATTTTCCAACTGGAAAAATTCGTTGCATTCATCTGGTTTGCAAAAGCCGTGCTCGACTACAGCCATCATGACGCCGATGGTGAAGTTCTCGTAGCTTTGCACCACGTCCACGTCCTTGGGACTGACGCCGGCCATTTCAAAAAGCCGAGGTGCTAGGCTGGAAAAACTGGAGGATGGAAAGTTGCTGGCATTCATAACCGGCGCGCCACAGCGATGGTCGGAACCCTGCGCCGCACTCAAGATATAGGCAGGTTTCTGTTTCATATTCTTCGCCTTGTCAGCCGAGACGATAATGACTGCCGCGGCGCCGTCATTTTCTTGACAACAATCAAACAGCCGGCAGGGCTCGGCGATCCATCGGGAATCATCGTATTTCTCTTCCGACAAGGGCCGCCCATACATGACGGCGCGGGGATTGTTCTGCGCATGATGGTAAGACGCCATTGAGATGGCGCGCAGCACGCTGTGATCGACCTTATTCTCGTGCATAAAACGCATCGCCCGCATCGCGTATTTCTGTAGGGGCGACATCACACCATAGGGAGACATGTAGGCTGGATCGCCGCTCACCGTAGTGATAGGCGGGGCCTTGCCAAACCGCTGGAACTGGCCTTGGGCCAGCCCACGGAAAGCGACAACGCAATCTGCCAAGCCCACGGCAACTGCCGCCGCTGCATTGCCAACTGCCGCCGCGACACCCCCTCCACCGCCGCCCCAATTCATGTTGGAATAGCGTAGATCGTTGATACCGAGTGCCGCAGCGATCCGCGTCGGTTCGTTGCGGTCGTTGCTATAGGACGCGAACCCATCAATTTCCTTGGCATCGACACCCGCATCCTCACATGCCGCGAGGATGGCCTTGAGTACCAGGACTAATTCCGGGTCAGGTGACTGCCCGTGCTTGTAATAGGTCGTTTCGCCGACCCCGACGATGGCGGTCTTGCCGCGTAACGTACGATCGCTCATGCCTTTGGCTGCTCCTTCGATGAGCGGCCAACGTAGCAACCCGACCCCTCGCGCCACAAGGAGCGAGGTTTATCGGATGCTGTTGATACCTAGGAAAATCAACCCGGCAATGATGGCAGAGGCCGGCACGGTAATTAGCCAAGCTGCACCGATGGTCATCAGATGACTGCGACGAACGAGCTTGCGTTGCCTGGCCTTGGCCCAACGTCGCATCGTCCGGTCGGAAGGACTGGTGTGAGCATCGGTCGGTTTAGGGCCGTTATCGGCGGTGATATCCACCCGACGATTGGTAATCGCCTCTCGCAGGAAGCCAACGCCAAACACTGCCCCAACGGCAATATGGGTTGAACTGACGGGAAGGCCTAAAGTTGAGGCGATAATCACCGTGATCGACGCCGATAGCGCCACGCAAAAGGCTCGGACACGGTTTAGCTTTGTAATTTTCTCGCCGACAATCTCAATAATTTTCGGCCCGAACAACAATAGACCGATAGAGATACCTATGGCTCCGATTGCCAGGACCCAGAAGGGAAGCGTGACTTTGGCAGAGACTTCGCCTTCCGTTACGGCGTTGACAATAGCGGCAAGTGGACCAACTGCGTTTGCGACGTCGTTCGAACCGTGCGCAAAAGACAGCAAAGCAGCGGCGCAGATTAGTGGGATCGTGAATAGGGTGCCAACCGACCGGCGACGGTTTTCTAGAGTACCTGCGACCCTTGAGACCGCGATTTGGACGATGAAATAGGCGATCGTAAACGCGGCGACGCCGACGATTGTCAGTGCCATAAGATCCGGTTTCCAAATCCGTTTTAGCCCTTTCATGCACAAATAGACCGAAAAGGCGGACGCCATAATGGCGACAAGTACGGGAACCCATCGTTTTGCGGCGGATATTTTATCGTCGCGATAGAGGATCGCGAATTTGATGAAGGCAAGGAATGCCGCCGCAATAACACCGCCAAGAACCGGCGATATTATCCAACTGGCTGCTATCTTCATCATCACGAACCAGTTGACAGCAGCGAAGCCGGCGGCCGCGATGCCGGCGCCGATGACCCCACCGACGATGGAATGCGTCGTTGAGACCGGTGCGCCAATGTAGGTTGCTAAATTTACCCACACGGCTGCTGATAAGAGTGCTGCCATCATGGCCCAGATGAAGATTGTCTTGTCGGCAAAAGCATCAGGACTGACAATGCTTTTAGAAATAGTACTTATGACTTCGCCGCCAGCGATCATGGCGCCCGCCGCCTCGAATACTGCGGCGATGCACAGGGCGCCAACGAGTGTGAGCGCTTTTGATCCAACGGCCGGTCCGACATTATTGGCAACATCGTTGGCGCCGATATTCATTGCCATGTAGGCACCGATCAATGCCGCAACGGTCACGATCGAGTAGACCTCGACACCACCGGTTTGGAAGTAGGCGAATACCCAAACGGCCAACAGAAATAGAAGACCGAAACCCATATTTAGATAGTGCTGACTGACCCGGGACGAGGCCTTTTCTAACTGGACGATCCGCTTGAGGTCTTTATCGACTGTGGATTTCCTGGCACTAACCTTGCCTGATCCACCCAGATAATTTTTGCTGGGCATCTGCTCCGAAGTTCCTTTTCTGACTATCTAGAGATAAGTGAGGGCTGACTAACGTCTGAATTTGCGAAAGTCCAGTAGGCGGCCCCAAATAAATGCAATTGATATCAAAAAACTTGATACAAATTGGAAAAAATTATCTACAAGTTTCGACCTTGAGTTGGTCAGCGCTTTGCAATTAGGGGAACAGATAACCTTTTAGTAATTACATATCGGTTGGGGTCCAATAACGCATGGTCAGTCTATCGATAGTTCAGCAATCCGCAGTCTTGCCATTTGTGTTTCGGAAAGGACGGCTTGAGTTATTGTTGATTACGTCCGTCAGCACGAAGCGTTGGATTTTGCCGAAGGGGCACATCGAACCCGGATTGAATGCGCGTGAGTCTGCTGAATTCGAAGCGCTGGAAGAGGCTGGTGTCGTCGGTGAGACGAAATCACGCAGCATTGGTACTTACAACTATCGAAAACGTCCTGAAAGAGGCGGTTATCGGTGTCGTGTCCGCGTATTTGCGATGAAAGTCACGCGAGTACTAGATGACTACCCTGAGAAGGAGCTTCGTGAGCGCAAATGGATGTCAGTCCGAAAGGCTTTAAAATATATTCAAGAGCCTGAACTGCGGAGCTTGATCAAACGCTTCGAAAAATCAGAAATGCCCAGGGCTGCTTGACGTACCAACTTAGAATTGTACCCGTGTTGTTGACGCACCATCGACAACCAGGTTCGCACCGCTGATATAACTCGCCGCGGGGCTCGCAAGGAAGACGGTGGCGTTCGCGACCTCTTCCGGTGTCCCAAGCCGCCCGAAGGGATTGCGGGCCACAGCATCCTGGTAGGCTTGCGGAGCTTCGCGTTTTCGCACATCCCAGACACCGCCCTCGAAGAAAATCGCACCGGGTGATACGGTGTTGGCGCGAATGCCTTTGGCACCAAGGTTGGTGCTGAGACCGGACAGGTAATTGATCAGAGCGGCTTTGACGCCGCTATAAGCACGCACGCCGCCGGATGTGTTAACCGCTGCGGTACTAGCGATGGCGACGATCGATGCGGCGTCAGACCGTTCCAAGAAGGGCACGGCGGCATCGACGGCGCGGACGGTGCCCAAAATGTCGACCTCCATACCGACCCGCCATGCGTCCATGTTTGCCTGACCCGCGAGGGCGCTGGCATTGGCGACGAGAATGTCGAGGCCGCCGAACTCATTCGCTGTTTTACTTATCCAGTTTTGCAGACCTGCGTCGTCCGTCACATCCACAGCGGCGCCACGCACGGCGGCGGCAGAACCGGATAGCTTGGCCACGCAGTCCTCGACCTGGTCCGTGTCGCGGGCGCAGAATCCTACATGGCAACCTTCCGCGACCAGCAGTTCGACGATTTTGCGCCCGATACCTCGCGTACCACCAGTCACAATCGCGCGTTTTCCTCCCAGTCCCAAGTCCATTATTATTTCCTTTTCAGCTGTTTTTTAAGAAGTTGACCAATTGTCCACGGAATTAGCTGACGATCGTTGAGGTAATATGGCTAAGGAGGTGCCTACTCTTGCTAGCCAGGACAGCCAGTTCTCGAAGACATTCTGTGGTACGGCATAAACCAACGCACCGTGTCCTGAAGTTGCAACGACTATGCGCGGTTCTTCGCCTATTAGTGCCAATTCACCGAACATCCTTCTTTGTGGTTCCTTCGGTTTTTCAATTTTTGGGGACGTCGCAGGTGGTCCAGGTTGCCGGTCTCTTCGACGAATATGTCGAGTAGCTGATCTGTCAGTGACGCGGCGTCCGATACGACCGTTAACATGCCGGCTGACATGACAATTGCATCATCATCGGCATTTTTGCAAACTCGAGTACCCATAATAATGGTTGCACAATGGGCTCCAGCGCTTGACCGACATCTCGGTCGCAATTCGTTGGAATGGATAGTAGGCAAACCGCGCGTACCTGTGCGATCAACAAGGCCCAAACTGTCTGCCCCCAAACGCATCGGCACGCATGAATTTGCCGTCAAATTCAGCGAACTGCCGCTTGTAGTTCATATCCATGCCTTTGCGTCTGAGCTACCGACAGTATAGGGAAATAGTGTCATGCAGGTAAGCATATTGCATCCATCTTGACGATGCCGGTGCGATCAGGTCCAACTGCGGTTTAGCAGGGGGAAGAATATGTCTGACGAACTAACGGCTCCTAATTTTCGGCTCGACGGATGCACAGCGCTAGTCAGCGGGGCAGGGCGTGGGCTGGGTGTCGGCATGGCCAAGGGTTTGGCTCGTTCGGGCGCTCATGTCGTGGTGATGAGCCGGACACGCGCTGATCTGGAAAGCGTTTCGTCTGAGATTGCCATTGAAGGCGGAACGGCGGATGTTCTCGTCTGCGACGTGACCAACGACGCAGCAGTTCAGGCGGCGATCGACGGATTGCCGACGCTCGATATCCTGGTGAATAACGCCGGTACAAATATTCCACAACCCTTTGTGAGTGTCGAAAGTTCGGCGCTCGATACGATGCTTAACCTGAACGTCCGGGCTGCGTTTGTCGTCGCGCAAGCGGCGGTTAATCGAATGCTACGAGACAATGACCGGAACGAGCGCGGTGGCGCTGTCGTCAATATCTCATCGCAGCTAGGGCGCGTTGCGCTGCGCGACCGCAGCGTCTACACCCTGACCAAGCACGCGCTGGAGGGGCTGACGAAATCGATGGCGATAGAGCTGGCGCCGAAACGAATCCGCGTTAACGCTGTTGGTCCGACGTGGGTCGAAACGCCAATGACTGGCCCGGCGTTGGCTGATCCCGACTTCCGGTCGGAGATTATTGGCAGCATTCCAATGGGCCATCTGGCGCAGGTCGACGACATTGTCGGCGCCGTCGTTTTTCTCGCCTCGCCCGCCGCATCGATGATCACTGGAGCGAGCCTAGTCGTCGATGGCGGCTGGACGGCACGATGAGTTAACAGTGAAAGCTCCCGACTTTTCTTATCTGCGGCCGAATTCGCTCGACGGTGTCTTTGCTGCGTTGACCCAATACGGCGACGACGCCTGCATCCTCGCCGGCGGGCAAACCCTGATGGCGCTGCAGAATATGCGGTTGGCGGCAGTGGATGTACTGGTAGACATCAACAGGGTACCAGGCCTTGCCGATATCGTTGAAGAAACGGATCATTTGGTGATAGGCGCGCTAGTCCGCTACGCGGCGCTGGCGGATGCTCCGCTGGTGCGGCAGCACGCGCCATTGCTGACTGATGCCGTTCCCTTCATCGCTCACACAGCAATCCGTAATCGCGGTACAATTGGCGGAAGCCTGGCCTTAGGCGATCCAGCGGCTGAAATGCCGGCCTGTATGCTGGCGCTCGGGGCGGAACTGGTCCTCTCTAGCGCGGCCGGGATGCGTATGGTTCCTGCACTGGACTTCTACCTTGGCCTTTATGAGACCGCGCTGCGGCCGAGCGAAGTGCTGACAGCGGTGCGGGTACCAAAAAGACGTTTGGGCCAGTTTCACGACATCGACGAGATCGTGCGGCGTCGTGGCGATTTTGCCCTAGCCGGCTTGGTGATCTCAGGAGAGGCGGATAACGGGACTGTTGGTTCCGTTTCTCTCGCCCTTTTCGGTGTCGCCGACAGGCCAATTCTTGCCCTTGACGCAATGGATTTATTGACAGGCCAAACCTTGAATGAAGACATTATCGAAAGGACAAAACAGGCTGTCATCGAGGTACTTGAGCCGCCAGACGATCCACTAACTCCGCCTGCCTACCGTCGCCATGTGTGCGGCGTTTTGGTGCAACGTTTGCTCACGCGGGTTCGGGAGAGACTATCGTGATGGATGCGGTCAAAACAGCCGCCATTTACTTGCGAGTTAACGGTGAGGACGTAGAGGAGACGGTGCCGGTGCGTCGTAATTTGGTTGATTTTTTGCGCGCCGATCTTGGCCTGACCGGTAGTCATGTCGGCTGTGAACATGGGGTGTGCGGCGCTTGCACGATCTTGGTCGATGGTGCCATCGTGCGAGGATGCCTGATGCTGGCGGTGCAGGCCGATGGCTGCGAGATCGAGACAATTGAAGGGGCGGATGCGACGGGTCGTATTGCCGAACTGCAGACAGCATTTCACCGCCGCAACGCGCTGCAATGTGGATTTTGTACGCCGGCCATGTTGCTGACCGCAGCGATGTTACTGGAAGCGAACCCAGCACCTACCCGGGACGAGATCCGCGAACATCTATCGGGAAATTTTTGCCGCTGTACCGGATACCAGTCGATCGTTGATGCGGTCGCGGATGTCGCGAAGGCAGCAGAATGACGTTCAGAGCGCCGATTGGGTCGTCGCTGCCACGCGATCGCGCTAAGAGGCTGCTAGCCGGGCGCGGTCGATACGTCGATGACATCGTGCTGCCGCGTATGCTGCATCTAGCCTTTGTTCGCTCGCCCTACCCGCATGCAATGATCGAGGCGATCGACGTGGCACAAGCGGCGGCGATGCCCGGCGTGGTCCGTATCATCACGGCCGTGGATCTGGATAGTGTAGTGGCATCCTGGCGTGGGACGCACAATCTGTTTCCCGACATGAAGGTCCCTGTTCAGACGTCGCTTGCGACCGATGTGGCCCGCTGGCAAGGGGAAGCGATAGTTGCGGTCGCCGCTAATAGCCGGGCAGAGGCTGAGGACGCTACAGAACAAATCACCATCGACTGGAAGGAACTACCGGCAGTCAGTGAGGCGGTGGCAGCGCTTGGTCCGGATGCGCCACTGCTACATGAAGCGTTTGACGACAACCAAGCGTTTGCCGCGGAAGTCTCGCATGGTGATACGGAAACAGCGTTCGCTGATGCAACATGCGTCATTGAGCGGCAGTTTCGGTTCAATCGGCACACCGGCGTAAGCCTGGAACCGCGCGGTTTGATCGCCGATTATGACCCTAGTTCAAACCAGTTGACTGTTTACCAATCGCACCAGACGCCGCACCAGCAGCAGGACCTATACGCTCGGCTTCTGGGTATTCCGGAACAGAACGTGCGGGTGATCTGTGACGATGTTGGCGGGGCATTTGGGCTGAAGCACCATCTTTATCCGGATGAATTAGCGGCTTGTGCAATCGCTAAGGTTTTGGGCCGGCCGGTAAAGTATGTTGCCGACCGTCTCGAATCTTTCTTGTCCGATATACATTGCCGCGACCATACGGTTAAGGCGCGCATGGCATTCAACGAGGACGGCCAAATTCTTGCTATGGCACTCGACGATTTGTTCCATGCGGGGGCTTATTCCCAATACCCGCGGTCCAGCGTGGCCGAAGGCAACCAAATTATCCGCGTGAGTGGTATTCCCTACAGACATGCGCACTACCGAGCGGCGACCCGAATGGCCTATCTCAATAAATCTGTACTTGGCCACATCCGGTCTGTTGGCCATCCGATCGCATGTGCGGTGACCGAACAACTGGTTGACCTCGGAGCGCGCGAATTGGGCATGGATCCGGTGGCCATGCGTCAGAGGAACTATTTGCGCGATGCGGACTTCCCGGTAACATCGGCTGGTGGAATTGCGCTGGAAAACCTGTCGTTCCACCGCTGCTTGGATCGTGCGCTGGAACGCATAGATGTCGATGCATTTCGGGCAGAGCAGACAGCCTTGCGCGAGGCGGGTGTTTATCGCGGCATCGGTTTCGCAACCTTCGTTGATCTGACTTCAATTGGCCCAGAATATTATGGCGAGGGGGGACAGCATATCAGTGCCCAAGAAACCTGCCTGCTTAGGCTAGAAGCGTCTGGTGGGATCCGTTGCTACGTCGGCACGACGGATCAGGGACAGGGTATTGATAGCGGGATCCAACAGGTGGTAGCTGGCGTGATTGGCGTGTCGGTAGACGATGTAAAAGTTAATAGTGGTGACAGCGAGCTTTGCCCGGTCGGTGGTGGATCATGGGGATCGCGGGGTGCGGCGTTAGGCGGCGAGGCAGCACTTCGCGCTGGCCGTGAACTGCGTGGCAACATTCTCAATATCGCCGGTGTTTTGCTACAGAAAGCCCCCGGCTTGCTCGATATCAGGGATGGTGAAATCGTTGATTTGGAGAGTGGCAGTAAGCACATGACCTTGGATGAGGTCGCCGCAGTTGGCCATTTCAAGCCCTACATAATCCCGGACGATATCACCGCCGACCTGACAGTCACTGCGCGCTACGCCAGCCGTGGCCGATTGTTCCTACCGGCCAATGGCCTGCATGTGGCGGTCATTGAGGTCGATCCGGACACAGGGTTGATTTCGTTCCACCGCTATCTGGTAGTGCATGATTGCGGTCGGCTACTTAACCCGATGCTGGTCGCCGAGCAGGTCCGAGGCGGCGTTGTGCAAGGGATTGGGGGCGCATTGTATGAGGAGTTTGTCTATGACAAGGGTGGTGCGCTCTGTAATGGAACCATGACCGACTATCTGGTGCCAATGGCGGCAGAAATGCCGGACATTGAGGTTGAACACTTGGAGACATCAACTGAAACTTCGGAATTGGGTGCGAAAGGCGCCGGTGAGGCGGGCACGACGGGGACATTCGGGGCGATCCTGAACGCGCTTAATGATGCGTTGACGCCATTCGATGTTACGTTGAGCGAAACACCGGCTACCCCGTCTCGGATATTGCAGGCGCTGGGTAAGTTATAAGCGCGTGACACGCAGGAGAGAGCGTATGAAAATTGCCGTACCTGATCTGATTTCTAACTCCTATTTTCCAGCGGTGGCCGCTGTGGAGTTGGGTTTCTTCCGTGATGAGGGGCTCGATATGGAATTGGTTCACTACTTCCCGGTGAACAAGTGCTGTGAACTAATGCGCGACGGCGAATTCGATCTTGTCGCGGGTTCCGCGCATAGTGCGCTGGCCGCATACCCTAACTGGGAAGGCGCAAAGCTTCTCGCGACTTTGGCAAAGGGCATGTACTGGCTTCTCGTCGTTCGCACGGACCTGGAATGTGAGCGGGGGGATATTGATGCGGTGAAAGGGCTATATATCGCTGCGGCGCCCTTCGTAGAGCTGGGTCTGAAGCGGATGTTGGCTGAGGCCGGCATCGATCTAGAGCGCGACAAGGTCAAGGTCGCTCCGGCTCCAGGTGAGATTAAGCCGGGTGTATCGTTTGGGGTTGCTGCCGCGAACTCGCTGTCGAAAGGCGATGTCGACGCCTTCTGGGCAAATGGTATGGGGGCAGAAACGGCGGTGCGGGCGGGGGCTGGCAAGGTCCTAGTCGATATTCGGCGAGGTGACGAACCGACTAAAGCCTTCAACTACACCTGCCCAGCCTTAATTGGCAGCGATGCCTTTATCGAGCGCGATCCGGAAGCCGCAGCCGCGGCAATCCGGGCCATCGTGAAGACACAAAAGGCGATCAAGGAGGACCTGTCTCTAGTGACGGAAGTTGGCGAGAAATTATTCCCAGCAGATGATGCCAAGATGATCGCCGATGTAGTTGAACGCGATTTACCCTATTACGACGCGTCGATCTCTGAAAATTTTGTTATGGGCATGAATGAATTTATGACCGATCTCGGCTGGCTAGATGGTCCCGTCGCCTATGAAAAAGTCGTAGCAACGCAATATGCAGACCTTTGGAAACCCTGACATGACCAATACGGTGGAACTGACATTTCTTTCCGGTGATAGGCGTGCGGCGGAGCCGGTCCTGATCACTGATCTGATCATCGGCGGCTGGACAGGTCGCGATAAGGCCAAGCTGGAGGAGCATATCGTTGAGTTGGAAGCACTTGGCGTCGCGCGCCCAGTCTCTACACCGTGTTTCTACAGGGTCGGTGCTAATTTGCTGACCACCGGTACTTCGATACAGATTGTTGGAACGGGAAGCAGCGGTGAGGCTGAGTATTTTTTGCTGAAGCGCGACGACGGCTTTTGGGTCGGATTAGGATCGGATCACACAGATCGCGAAGTCGAAGCTTACAATGTCTCTGTCTCAAAGCAGTGCTGTCCGAAACCAATCGCCCCGATTTTGTGGCGGTATGATGATGTCCGTGAGCATTGGGATGAATTGATGTTGCGGTCCTTTCGGATCGAACTCGGAAAAAGGTCCCTCTACCAGGAAGGAACAGTCGCTTCGATGATCGACCCGATCGATCTTGCTGCACAATATGCCAGCGATGTCGCGCCGCTTGAGACAGGCCAGGCGATGTTTGGTGGGACGCTGCCGGTCATCGGTGGCATAAAAGGTGCGCCATGCTTTGAACTAGAACTGGAAGACCCGGTACTGAACCGTAAGATCACGCATTCCTACGAGATGACTAACTTACCGAATATCGGATAGGGGCCACACAATGCCGAAACCGCATATCGAATTCACTGCGTTAAACATGGACGAAGGGTGGGCAGTGCCACCCGGTTATCCGGAGGGGATAATGCAGAAGGTCCTAACCACAGATCTAGATGAGACTGCGAAGACCGGCAGCCGCTCGCGTCTACTACGCTTCGATCCGGGCGCCTTTTCGACAGAGCCGTTCGTGCATGACCATTGGGAAGAGGTTTATTTGGTAAGCGGGACCTTAACCGTCGGCAACGACGCACAGGGAAATGGTGGCGAGCCGTTTGACGCTCCGACTTACGCCTGCCGCCCACCTGGAGCCTATCACGGGCCGTTCAAATCGGTGGGTGGTTGCCTGCTGTTTGAACTGCATTATTACGGGCCGGTGGACGACCAGTAAGCTGGCGCCGTCAAGAGAGCTTTCGGTATTTTCCGCGGTAAAATACTAGAGGCGGTTCGTCTCCTCCATTTACCAGTTCATCGACGTGGGCGACGATGATGTAATGGTCGCCGCATTCATACTGGGCGTGTTTTGTGCATAGCAGGACGCCGTGATTGGGCTCGATGATGGGTGCCGAATTGGGACCTTCGCGGTAAGACACGTCTTTCCATTTGTCTGGACCGGTCTTTGCAAACTGATTTGAGAGATCCTGCTGGTCTTCGCGAAGAAGGTTCAAGGCAAACTTTTCGGTTTCCAGCAGAGTTTTAAATTCAGTTAGTGAGTCCGCGATGCAGAATGAAACCAGCGGTGGATCCAAAGACACCGAAGAGAAAGAATTCATCGTCACGCCGATCAGTTCTTCTGCGTCACCCGTGCAGGTCATGACCATCACGCCCGTTGCGAAACTGCCAACCGCATCTCGGAATGCGCGTTGGTCGAGCGCTGAACTTTCGGAGCTGGCCATGGGTCGCTGGAGTCCCTGTCGCTGTTGTTGGCTGCTACTATAGCTAACGGCTCCTCATTGCCAAATCGGCCTTATCGCTAACTCGTACCCTCAGGAAAAGAAAATCATGGCGATCTCACCAAAGCTCCTATCAAAGGGAGTGCCCTTGAAAGACGACCGGTTCCCAGGCGGTTTGCGTACCGGCGCCCAATATCTCGCCGCCTTGCGTAATGACGGGCGGCGGGTCTTTATTGATGGTGAGGAAGTGAGGGACGTCACGTCTCATCCTGCATTCGCTGAGCCAGCAAAGACAATTGCGGGGCTCTTCGACATTGCCTGTAATCCGGCGAATGCTGACCTGATGACCTATGCATCACCGACCTCGGGTGCGCCGGTAAACCGTATTTGGCAGCTGCCTGACTCAATTGATGCGTTGAACCAGCGCAGGGCGGCGATTGAGCGTTGGTCGGAAGAGAGCCTCGGCTACATGGGGCGAACACCGGATCACGTCGCCGGTTTCTTTGCCGGATTTGCAGCAGCACCGCAGGTTCTGGCCCGCGACGGCAACGCACAGTTCGCGGACAACGCACTCAGGATCTACGAGTTCCTGCGTGATAATGATGTTTATATTACCTATACGATCGTTCCGCCGCAGATCGACCGTTCTAAGCCCGCGCATCAACAAGAACCCTCGGACCTATATTGCGGCGTCGTCAAAGAACGGGACGACGGCATTGTGATCAAGGGCGCGCAGATGCTCGGCACCGGGTCGGTTTTCTCTGACTATGTCCACCAGAGCACTATTCACCCGATGCGGCCAGGTGATGAAAACCACGCAATCTCGCTGATTGTGCCGTGTAACGCACCTGGGTTGAAAATATATTCCCGCAGGTCCTACGCCGGCGCGGCATCAAGCATGTATGATTACCCGCTTGCGACGCGCTTCGATGAGACGGATTCCTTGGTTGTTTACGACAATGTCTTCGTGCCGTGGGAACATGTCTTCGTATACAAGAACCTGGATATCTGTCGCGACCAGTGGTTTGAGACACCAGCGCATATTCTGGGCAACAATCAGGCACAGATCCGCTTCGTCACTAAGCTGCGTTTCCTTACTGGGTTGGCGCAGCGTATCACCCAGATGAACGGCATCAACAAAATGCCGCCAGTACAGGGCCAAATCGCCGACATCGCAGTGCAGGCTGCAATCTATGAGGGGTTGCTCGATGGTCAGATTGCAAAGGCGCAGCCCAACGCAAATGGCGTCTATGTGCCACATCCGCAAACCCATTACGCAGCGATGGTGATGCAATCGCGGCTCTACCCAGAAATATTGGAAGTACTGCGTGAACTGACGGGTGGCGGCATGATTCAATTACCCTCCAATGTAAAGGATTTTGAGACGTCGGAGGCGGGCAGCGATATTCGCCGCTATATTCAGTCGCCGGACTGGCCAGCGGAGGAGCGAGTTAAACTTTTGAAACTGGCCTGGGACGCAATTGGTTCTGAATTCGCTAGCCGACATGCGCAGTACGAAAAATTCTACGCTGGCGCGCCCTTCATCGTGAAGAACCGTTTCATGTGGAATTACGATTTTGGGACCACCGAACGGCTCGTGGACAAGGCGCTGGCCGGATACGACATGAAAGGCCGTATCGACGAAGAATAACGGGGAGTGAAAAATGAAAGCTGGATGGGGAATTCCCAATAATTGGGGTGGCGACAACCCAAATGAATTGATTGATATCGCCGTCAAAGCGGAAGACGCTGGCTTTGCCAGCGTCTGGGTACGGGAGCATCTGTTTCACGCCTCCTATGTGGCGGATCGGCTGCACGACCGACCTTACTACGATGCACTGACGGTTCTGATAGCGATTGGACAGGCGACGGAGACAATACGGCTCGGTACCTCAGTCCTGGTGCTTCCGTGGCACGATCCTCCGCGACTTGGCAAGATGATTGCGACGCTTGATCAACTGTCCGGCGGTCGGGTCGATATGGGTATCGGTGTCGCTATGACTGAAGATGAGTTCGAGAACCTTGGGATCAATTTCAAGAACCGTGGAAAGCGGACCGACGATTTCCTCGGAGCGCTGCAGGCGCTGTGGACGCAGGATATTCCGGATTACGCCGGGGATTTCTACCGCTACAGTGGGCAACGATTTTCGCCCAAGCCGAAACAGCAGCCTTATCCGCCAATATTGATTGGTGGATACAGCAAGGCGGCCTTCCGTCGTATAGCCCGGTTTGGTGACGGATGGCATACCTTGCGACAGTCGCCGAAACAAGTTGCCGCGGGCGTGGCGGAAATCGTTCGGATGACGGAGGAAGAGGGTCGCGACGCCTCGAGCCTTCGCCATTCGATCACACTGCCGCTCGACTATTCTGGCAACAAGGATCCTGACCCCTCAGTCAATGACCGCACGATCCTGCGCGGTGGCGACGACGATATGGCGGAAACGATAAACTCTTACCGCGACGCGGGGTTGGATGAGATCATCGTTAGCGTCAACACGGCAGACCTAACGGAAAATACTGAGACTATCGCCCGCTTTATGAATGGAGCCTGGGCGAAAATCTAGCTTGTAATCAGGCCGCGTGGGTGGCCGAAGCGTTCGGTCAGGACGGCTTCTAGTTCTTTGTCGCTGTTTGTGACCCAAGCGCCTGGCCGCGTGCAGAACGCCGCCGCGTTGTTTGCGGCTGACGGTTCCTTTCCCTTCTCTGCGAGTGCGCGTGCTTGTCCAATTAGCAGTCGTCGGAAATGCACGATGGCGGCATCAGTTGCCGTCAGGTTCTCGCGTGTCCGGTCGGCGATCCACCCCTGGCTCTGTTGTATCATAATATCCTGCTCGGCGGTGCCCTTCACACCTGTGTAGGTCTGATGCTTTTGAACTTCGCGGTCGATGTCGTAATCGTTCGATCGGTTTCGCACCGGCATAAAGTCGGGTCCGACCTCGGCAAAGATGCCGTGGCCCTCCTTGATCTTCGCCAGCTCCGCATCTTCCAGGTTCCGTTCTGGGTTCCAGGCGTAGCAATACATCCAGCAGCCGGTATCGGTGGTCGGAACCAGCGTGAAACCGTAATAGGTCTCGCCGGGGACGGTAGCAGGGCCGGTTCCGTGCGAGGGCAGCATGAATTGGGTCATACGCCAGTAGAGTTCGCCTTCGTCGTCGGTTGCGCGCGCTCCGCCAGCGACGAAGCCGACATCGTGGTCTAGAAGATCGAATTTGGGCCGTCCGTCGCGGCGCATCCATTCTAGATGCCGGTTTGGTGAGTTGGCATCGCGGTTTTCCGTCGCCTTTACTATTGGCGCCGGCATGTGCAAAAAAGAGAAATGCGAAGTGTCTAGATCGCCTTCCATAATCTGCACCCAATTGCATTCGATGCGCTGCTTAATGGCGTATCGTTTTTTTTCCGGTACCAGTCCGAACTCAAGTTTTGGAACCTCCGGTAAGTCACCGTTTCCCGGTCCCAGATAGGCCCACACCAACCCGCCATATTCCCGGGTAGGGTAGGCTTTGACCCGCATTGTATCTTGCATTCGGACGCTGGGTGGGACATTTGGCAATTCCAGGGCCTTGCCCTCCCGGTCGAACTTCCAGCCATGATAAACACAGCGAAGGCCACATTCCTCGTTCCGTCCGTAAAAAAGATCAGCACCGCGGTGTGGGCAGTAACGGTCAATTAGGCCGATCATGCCACTACTATCGCGGAAGGCGACCAGATCCTCGCCGAGCACGGTAACACGGATCGGTGCACCATCTGGTTCCGGCAATTCCTCAGTCAGCGCAACCGGCTGCCAAAAGCGCCGAAAATATTGGCCCATTGGTGTACCAGCGCCGGATTGCGTAAGTAACTCATTTTCTTCGGCCGTCAGCATCGCAGGAGCTCCGGGTTTGGTTGCCGGCCCAAAATCACCAAAGGGCGCGACATTAGCCGCGCCCTTCTGTTGTTATCGAGTCGCCCTGAATGTTACTTGCACTTAAAAGTCATCTTTTTCTTCTTGCCGTTAAGATAGGCGGTGTAGGATTTTTTAGCGCCTTCAACTTTAACCAGCTTATACATTTGCGGTTCACCGACCACGCCGAACATCAGTGACAGTGTGCCACCCGAGATGCTCCATTTGCCCTGCAGGGTGGAGGATTTTCCTATATTGCGGTCGGCACTCCCGGAGGTGGAAGATTCGTCCTTATAATAGAAGTCGGTGCCTTTATCTTTTCCTTTTTTCCCCGCCTTCCAAGAACAGGTGATACTCCCCTTTGCGAAGGCTTTCTTCACCTCATCGGCGGACATGAATTTGGGGTCACCGGCCTGTGCCGAAACTCCGCTTGCCAGCAGTACAACAGATGCTGCGGTGATGAATGTTTTGATCGATTTCATAGGGGTTCCTCTGTTATTTCGTTCCCTGCTTTCCACATATACTGCAAAAACAGACCGTAGCCGTCCATAGAGGAGATGATGGGTTAATTAGATTACTCCGGATCATCCAATTCAGTGCACAATTCGTCAACGCGCAACTCACCGTCGCGGGTTTGGCCGCAAATCACAAGGGAGCGCTGTACATCTTTTACTGATTTCGTTTGTACTTAGAAGCTTTTCGAATAGAAAAGCTTCTTTTGTCAGGCCCTCGGTCCGGCTTAGATTTAGATGGCAGATTTATTGAAATGGGTGAGGATAAAATCGGGACTGATGCTGCGCATTACCATGTTCGTCAAACCGGTATCAGCTTTCTGTTGGGATGACGGTTCGTTCAGCTTACTCAGCAATTCCTTATTGATCATGTTTGCTGGCGGGTTGTTGATTTTGAGCCTTGCGACACGGCAGTCAAGGCCGATTGCTAGCCGCTCGAAGCCATAAACCATAGCCACAACCTCCTGCGAAATTTACAGAATACCCGTTGTTGGTTTGATGGTGATATTCTCCGCCTTGAGCGCTGCGACAACGGCTTTGCCCATCTGTGCGGCGCCCGGTGTATCGCTGTGTAAGCAGAAGGTGTCAGCTTGCATCGGCACTTGCGTACCGTCGTCGGCGACAACAAATCCATTTTGAACGACGTTGACGATCTGTGTGGCAGCTTCCTGGGCTCCTTTCAGCAAAGCTTGTGGATGTCTGCGATCCACAATCGAGCCGGTGTTATCGTAGCGCCGGTCGGCGTAGCACTCCCGAGCGATATGTAGGCCGGAATCCTGCAGTTGCGCCAAGGTCGGCGCCCGGGCAGGTGATACCACGATGATTTCCGGGTTGAATGCACGAACGGCTCTAATCAAAGCTGTGCAGGCCCACGTTTCAATCGCGACATCGTAATAAAGCGCGCCATGGCACTTGACTGTCCGAACCCTTTGACCGAACTCCCGAAGCATGCCGTCTAGTGCGCCGAACTGATAGAGCAAGACACTGGTGAGTTCTGCCTGGGTCATCGTGATATGGTCTTGCCCAAAATTAAATAGTCCTGGATAGGAAGGATGTGCGCCAATCTGGACATTCCTTGCTAGCAGTTTTGGGATCAGCCTTTGCAGGATTAGCGGGTCGCCGGAATGCAATCCGCAGGCCAAGTAGGCGGAGCTGATCAACGGCAGCAGTGCATTGTCCGCTCGCGCCATAGTTTGTCGGGGGTGAAGGCTGGCTCCGGTTTCTGGCAATGTGGTGTGCTGTAAGACGTCTATGGGGATGCCGGCGGGCGGCAAAATGAAGCCTTCCGCAAGCTCGGTGGAGAGGTCGACAGCGATTGGTTTATCCATCAAGTCATCCTGCGCTATCCAATGCTGCACCTTCATCTAGCAATCGTGTAATTTCTTCGGCATCGTAGCCATGCTCCGCCAAGATTGCGCTCGTGTGTTCACCGAAGCGTGGCGGGTCGCGCCGGATTGTAGCAGGAGATTTGCTAAGGCTGTAGGGTGGCTTCATCAGCCGGATGCGGCCTTCGGTGGGATGTTCTATTTCCTGCCAGAACCCAACATCGTCGAGATGGCTGTCGGAAACGACCTCATCCAGGGTCGAGATAGGCATGCAGGGAACACCGGCCTCTGCCAGGAGCTTCGTCCACTCTGCTGTTGTGCGTTCCAACATTAACTCGCCGATTAACGCGTTGACGGAATCGATGTTAGAAATACGCGCCTTCCTATCCTTTAGTATCGGGTTCTTCCACAGGTCTTCCCGATCGATCGCTTTTAAAAAACCGCGCCAGTGTTTATCGCTCCCGGGTAGGGCGCAGATATGACCGTCCTTTGTCTTGTATGGCCAGCGCATGGGTTTGGCGTGCCGGACTGATCCTGGCGGTCCGATCGACGGCACGAAGCTTTCACCGCATAGATGCTCGGGGAAGATGAAACTGACCATGCTCTCGAACATGGGCACCTCGATCTCCTGGCCTTCGCCGGTGGCGAGCTTGTGGTACAACGCGGCCGACATGGCATAGGCGGCGAAAAGGCCCGTCGTTTTGTCGGCTATCAAGGAAGGTACGTAGCGTGCTTCGCGGCCGCCATATCCTTCGAGCGCAACAAAACCCGAGGCTCCCTGGATGACATCGTCATAGGCAGCTTGCCCCGCATAGCGACCCTCGCGTCCGAATCCCCATATGTTGCAATAGATAATATTTGGATTGATCTCGCGCACTCGTTCGTAGTCGAAACCAAGCCGTTCTAGCGGTTCCGCTCGCATATTGTGGACGAAGAGGTCGGCGTCGCGCAGCAACACCCGGAAGGCTTCGGCACCGCCTTCCGTCTTCAAATCCAATGTGATCGCCCGCTTGTTACGGTTCAGTTGCAAGAAACTTGCAGCCATGCCGGAGTTTAACGCTGGACCGCTGCCGCGGGTTAGGTCGCCATCTGGTGCTTCGACCTTGATTACTTCTGCCCCCATATCACCTAGCAGCTGACTGGAATAGGGGCCGACAAATACGGTCGTCATATCCACTACCCGAATTCCATCGAATGGTCCTGTCATGGGATTAAGTTTCCTTGTCTGTTTGTTTCGTTGGCGATTAAAAGGCCATACTCAAGCTTGGCTGTAGCGACCCCAATGATCGTGATGCCGAAAGAATCGTAAATCACCATGGTGTCCAACGGAACCGCTTTAGCCTCAGTTTAACTTTTGCCGGCCTCCACTAAATATTGCGGCTCGAGGAACAGATTCATCGAGCCTGCTCCCCCGCTGTGAATAGGAAGGGCATTTTCATTTCCTTATGCCTTTCCTTAGCGGTAAAATTGAGCACTGGCGCCTGTAGATCGTGACCGGCACTGTTCACCAGCGCATCAATTCGGCCCCATTTGTTTAAGGTCGCGTCGACTACTGGTTGTATGTTGTCAATTGATTAGTTCGAACCGGCAACTCCGCCGCCGCTCAATTTGTTTGCTGGCTTTTCCCCCTTGCGTGAGGAAGAGAGTATTTCGATTTGATAGCCGTCATTCGGCACTCATGCCGCTACTCCATCACTAATCATCGCGAATTTATTCTGTGTTAAGGTCGTTTCTATATTTTGAGCCTGCCGACACCTAATACCCGACAAAATTGCCCGGCCGCTTTTCTTTGAAGGCCGCGATGGCTTCTGGGTGGTCTGCTCCGGCTCGGGCGACTGCGATGTGGGAACTGATCAAATCGAGCGCGGTTTCGATGTCCGTGTTGGCACTCTGATAGGCGGCTCGCTTGATAAGACGGACAGATAGGGGCGGCATGGACGCAATGCGTTGGGCAATTTTACGAGTTTCCTCCATCAGGGATTCGTTTGAGAAGACATGGTTCACCAAACCGATTTCTTTGGCTGTTTCGGCGTCAATAAATTCAGCTGTCCAGAGTAGCTCCAGCGCCCGCCCCATGCCGACCAGTCTCGGCAGAAAATAGGCTCCACCGCCGCCGGGTGCGAGGCCGATCTTGGCGTAGGTTTCAGCGAAGCGGGCGGATTGTCCGGCGGTTCGGAAATCACAGGCCAGCGCCAAGTCCATGCCGCCTCCGACGGCAAGACCGTTGACCGCAGCAATGATTGGTTTGTCGAACCGTGCTAGTCGTTTAGGGAAGGCCTGGACGCCACCGTAAATACGTTCCTTGGTGGTATGTGGCCGGTTGTCTACCTCTTCGCCCATGGCGGACACGTCGCCGCCGGTGGAGAAGCCGCGTCCGGTGCCCGTCAGGATCACCACGCGGACATCGCTTCGCTGTTCGCATTCGTCGATAGAGGCTACCAGGGCTTCCAGCATCTCGTTAGTGAAGGCGTTTAGCTTTGCCGGGCGGTTCAGTGTCAAGGTGGCGATATGTTCTCTCACCTCGAAGTTGAAATTTCTAGACATCTGGGGCTCCTTATAGGTGTGGTGGACTATTTTGTTTTTTCACGACGCCCGACGAGTTTTTCGCCGGTTTCGTAATAGCGGCCGGTGACGGCCAGCTTGGCCTCTTCTGCGTTTTCCTCGGTCCATTGGGTTAGTGGATAGCCGTGCCATGGCGCCTGTAAATCGAGTTTGGGCAGTCCAAGTTCAGCCCAGCGTCTCAGCGCGGCTTCCATGAAGTCCTGCCGCGGCAGTGACACTGGCATATAGGGGTGTTCGCGGCAGGAATTGATTAGCAGTGCCGATGCACCCTGACCGTCGGGATAGAGTTCGTCTGTCGAAGGTGGGATCGATGGGTCCAGCCGCGGTACTTTGCCACGGATGATCTCTGCGTCGCGATGGGGTTGCATGCTGTAGGACAAAGCCCAAAGAATTTGGTCCATCGAGTCTGGGTCCACGTCGGAATCGACGGCAATGAAAATTTTGCCAAGCGAGGCATCGAAGGATGCTGCGGCGCGCAATGCCTGCCAGGGTTGGCCTATTGCCGGCTTATCGAGCTGGATGACGAACATCATGTTGCAGCTCGCCATCTCGTGGCAGGCTACCTTAGTTACCGAGGGGATGTTGCAGGCGTCTTTTAGGTGGTTCAGATAAATGGCATCGAAGGCAATCTTGCGGATCACGCTGCTTTCGCTGGGCGGATATTCGCTGATGATACCCTGACAGATTGGCTGGTTGCGATGGGTGATTGCTTTTACCTCAAATATTTTCTCCATCTTGCGTGGGCCAAGATAGCCGCTGGCCTCGCCGAATGGCGCCTCCGGTTCAAGAATATCTGTGCGGATAATGCCTTCGATGACGATCTCGGCTCTGGCTGGGATCATGCAGTCGAAGGTCTCCGCAGGGACGACGTCGATGGCGCCGCCGTTCAGAGCGCCGGCTAGGCCGTATTCGTCGACGCCGTAAGGCACTTTGCTCGCCGCTGCCAGCAACAGGGAAGGCGGTCCACCGATGATGATCGCTGCCTCCAAGTGCTTCCCCATTCGCCGCGCCTTATCCCATTGGATCGCCAAATGCTGGGTCGGCACGTCGGTGGCGCAACCGATTCTATCCGGCGCCTTGATCATCCCGCGATAGATGCCAAGATTATAATCACCATTTTCCGGGTCGCGTGTTACCCAAGCGCCGGCTGTGATGTAGGGCGCCGGGTCAAAGCCTGGGGTGGAGATTAGGTGTGGGAACTTGCCAACGCCGTCACCCAGTTCGGGTGCGCGTATCACATTTGCCTTGACCGGTGCGTCGTCCACCGCCACCACCTTTGGTGGTTTATGGTTGCCATGCGCCTGGGCCCAATGTGACGCAATCGCATCTTCATCGACGCCACAAGCGGCGGCATAGACCGCCCGCGAGCTGCCCAAGGCGCCGAGAACGACCGAGGAACCCTCAAAATTGGTGCCAAGTGGATCGGTCACGTTTCGGAACCAGAAGGCCTTTCGCTGTGGCTCCGGTAATCCACGGAACTGCAGCCGGACCAGTGGGACTAGCTCGGTATCCTTGTCCATTGTCGCGTCGATGGTTTGCAGCAAGCCGCGGCGATCAAGTTCCTTTATATACTCGCGAAGGTCGCGATACGGCATGTTTTGTCTCCCTATTTTGACGGGCGCGTTCCTTCGGCCGTCGCTGCTTCATCCTGCGAAAACCGGCTTCGGTTTGTCCGGCCGTCGTGAAAGGCTACGATATTAGGTGGTTAGGTACGAACCGCAGGAGAAGTTCCCATGAAAGGCCCCGTCTTTCGTACATCGCTTTGCGAAATGCTCAAAATCGAATATCCGATCCTGCTCGCGGGCATGGGATCACGGGGCTTGGCTACTCCGCCGGAGCTGGTTGCAGCGGTATCAGAGGCTGGCGGCATGGGTGTTGTCGGCGGATCTGGCCTGACGCCGGATGATTTGCGTAGCCAGATACGCGAAACCCGAAAGCTGACCGACAAGCCCATTGGCGTAGATTTAATTCTGCCCGCGAAGGTAGCTGTTGGTGCCGGCAATACCCGTTCGGAAGTGCGTACGCAGCTGAAGACGAATTTTCCGCAGCAGGTCGCCTTCGTAGAGAAATTGATGGCACAGCATGGTCTCGAACAGACCGAACTAGACAACGAGTTTGTTGTAGCCAACACGTCAGGAGATCGTGGTGAGACGCCTGGGTCCAACCAAAAAAACATGATCCAGCAACAGGTCGATGTGATCATGGAGGAAGACGTGCAAATGTTCGCGGCTGGGCTCGGTGACCCGTCTTGGGTCGTGCCGATGGCTCGTGAGAAGGGTATTACTGTCATGGGGCTGGTCGGCTCGCCACGTAATGCCATACGACAGGTCGAAGCCGGTGTTGATATTGTCGTCGCGCAGGGTTACGAGGCTGGAGGTCACACTGGAAAGATTGCAAATTTTCCGTTAATCCCACAGGTCGTCGACGCTGTTGCGCCGCGACCGGTTGTCGCCGCTGGTGGTATAGCTGACGGACGCGGAGTTGCGGCCGCCCTATCACTAGGCGCCGTCGGCGCCTGGGTCGGTACCGCGTTTCTGGTCTCCGAGGAATGCGCCATTCACGATACGCATAAGCGTCAAATCGTTGATGGTGAATCGCGTGATTTCGAGATCAGCCGGACCTATACCGGTAAGACCGCGCGGATGTTCCGCAACGAAATTGTAAAGGCCTGGACTGATGCCGATCTCGACCCATTGCCGATGCCCTACCAGAAAATTTTGATGGACGATTTCAATGCCGCGGCGCGCGCGGCTGGCCGCCTCGAAGTCCACAGTAATCCGGCTGGTCAGGCCGCCGGCCTATTGGATGAAGTTCGCCCAGCAGCCGATATTATGCGAGATCTAATTTCTGGCTCAGTTGAGGCACTGGAGAGTATCCGCGAACGGGTTACAACGTCCTAGGGGCGATCAATGGACGATCTTTTTCCTGAAGAAATCGGCCTAATTCGCGACAGCGTTAACCGTTTTATGGCAACCAAGGTCGTGCCTAAAATGGACGCGATCGAAGCGGCCGGTGAATTCCCACGCGATTTGGTGCTACAGGCGGGAACTGCAGGATTTTATGGCAACCTTTTTCCGGAATCGGTGGGTGGAAGTGGCATGGGTTACCTGGCTGCTGCGGTGGTCAGTGAGGAACTGGCGCGCAACGATGTCCGTTTCGCTGCCTGCTACAACCAACAGGCTGCAACCTGTCCCTACTGTATTTTCGCTGCAGGTACGGTCGAACAAGTCATGAAATACGTGCCCAAACTGCTGGCTGGAGAGACAATCGGAATGATGTCTTTAACCGAACCGGGTGGTGGCTCTGACGCGTTGGGCAATATGCATACGCGAGCAGACCGTGACGGTGATTTCTATATCCTGAACGGCTCCAAGATGTGGGCGTCGATGGCAAACGAGACCGATGTCGGCGTGCTTTTGGCCAAAACTGATCCGGATGCGGGTCATCGTGGTGTTACTGCTTTCATCGTTGAACCCAAAAAATACCCAGGATTCGAGGCTAGACCCGTGGAAATGCACGGCCTGTCGAAGGCGCTACGAACCAACGCTGTGTTCCTCGATGATTTCAAGGTCCCGGTCGAGAACCGGCTTGGCGAGGAAGGTGAAGGGTTCCAAATTGTCATGCAGTCGCTGCAGGCCGGTCGTGTGACCGTGGCGGCGAAAGCGCTTGGCGTCGCCCGCGCCGGCTTTGAGGATGCGGTGCGCTACGCGAACGAGCGCTTGGTAAATGGGTCGCCAATCGGCAAGTTCCAGATGATCCAGTCCGACATTGCCGATATGGCGGCCAGCATCGAAGCAAGCCGGCTTTTGGTCTATGATGCGGCGCGGCGTATGGATGCGGGGTTGCCGTGCAATCGTATAGCTGCGATCGCCAAGTACCACGCATCGCAGACGGCGAAGATGGTCGCGGATAAGGCGCAGCAGGTTTTTGGTGGCTACGGGCTGGCGACCGAATATCGGGTATCGTGGCTGAAGTCTTACGCAGACCTATTCTTTACTGGAGAAGGAACCGCGAATGTACAAAAAATTCTGATTGCCGAGGACGCGCTCGGCTACAAAGTGGCCGACCGCCATCACGGTAAGACTAAGTTCCGAGATCCGCGGAATGGCGATATATTAGGCTCGGCCGCGGCTCAGTAACGAAAGACCAAGAACGAGACATGGATTACAAAAATATAGATGTGAAACCCATCGCCGGTGCGATCGGTGCGGAGATATTCGGCGTTGACTTGGCGGAAGAAGCAATGGCACCGGAAGTGTTTGAGGAGGTGCATACCGCTTTCCTTAGACATTGCGTGATCTTCTTCCGTGACCAGGCGATGGATGATGACGTGCTGGCGAGGTTCGGCCGTCGTTTTGGCGAACTGGCGCCGCTGCCGCCGCACCGGCAGGTCCCAGGCAAGTATCCAGAGCTGTTGATTGTCGAGACTAAGCCAGAGGACGAAATGGTGTTCGGCTGGGAGTGGCACAGCGACACTAGCCATCTTGAAACACCCACCCTGGGTTCGATCCTTTACGCCAAAGTGTTGCCACCAGCCGGCGGTGATACGATGTTCGCCAATCAGTACCTCGCCTACGAAACACTGTCGGAAGGGATGAAGGAATTGCTTGATGGGTTGGTGGCGTTACATGCAAATGGCCGCATCCTGCGCACATTGGCCGAGGGACAGACACCTACACCGGGCACGGAGAGCGCTTCGGCGGGTTGGTCTGAAATGTGGGCGGAACATCCGGTGGTGCGCACCCATCCGGAGACGGGGCGTAAAGCGCTTTATGTCAACGAGATGCACACCGAGCGACTGAAAGACATGACGGTGGAGGAGAGCCAGCCATTGTTACAGTTCCTCTATGCCCATTCGTCGAAACCGGAGTTTACTTGCCGCTTTAAATGGGAGGTGAATTCTGTAGCCTTCTGGGACAATCGCTGCGCTATGCATCTGGCGATGAACGACTATACGGGCTACCGCCGGTTGATGCATCGGGTGCAAGTCAAAGGCACGCGCCCAGTTTGAACCTAATTAGGGATGGCAATAGGCGCTATGCTAGATCAAATTCCATTGAGCGATACGGATTCTGCCAAGGTCCAAAGGATCGACCTATACCAGTAGCTGCGATATGCAAAAAAATACACAAATTTCGGTGGTAATGGCAGCCTAGAAATTACTCCTAGTTCCGCCATCAGCTTGCTATTCGACATCCGGAATTTGCCAAGAAGCATTGTTCCTCGGCTGCCGTTATGGTGCTTCCGTAAAATTGGGGGAGCAAATTTCGAACTTGTTCGAAGCGCTTTGGGCGCATTGCTGAAAGGGCTTTTTTTATTGGCGGTAGGAGCGGTTTGCAGTGGAACTGTAGGTCTGGGACAATCGTTGCTGCATGCACTATCGGGGTCTTTACGCCGATAACGCTCACCGGCTGATGCAGCGTTCCCACGTAAAGTGCTGCGGTCGGCTCTGCCTTGGGAGGTAAGGTCTATATGGCACTATCAACACGTATGCTGGGCGACGATTTCGCAGTAGAGATACTAGAAGTCGATCTGGCCAATATCGATGATGCGACCTTGTCCGAAGTTTGCGACCTTTGGATGGAACACAAGGTCGCAATCCTGCGTGACCAAAAGCTCAATGATGATGCTCTGGTGGGTTTCACCGAAAGAATGGGGCCTCTTTTCGTGCATGTACGCGACCAGTTTCGCGCTCTCGACCGGCCAGAAATTATGTACATCTCCAATGTCGAAGAAGATGGGCGGCCTTTAGGTGCGCTGGGTAACGGCGAGCTAAATTGGCACAGTGACCAAACTTATACACGTCGACCGGTGTTCGGTACTATGATGTACGCGATAGAGGTGCCGGTGGAAGGTGGCGATACATGGTTCGGTGACTTGGCCGCCGCCTACGCGGAAATGCCGGCAGAGATGCGCGCGACGGTCGATGGATATAAGGCGTGTTACTCGATTGAGAAGAAGTCGCTCAAGCGCCGCTACGAGACGCCGCAATACCAAAAAGATCAGACACCCGATCAGTGGCACCCGCTAGTTCGCACGCATCCTTATCTCGATCGGAAGGCGCTATATCTCAGTCCCAGCCATATTACTGGAATTGGTGATCTGTCATTTGAGGACAGCGAGGCGGAACTGGCCCGGCTGCAGGACTGGGCGTCTCAGGACCGCTTCGTCTATAAACACCGTTGGCAACAGAATGACGTGGTCATCTGGGACAACAGTTCGGTTATGCACCGTCGCGACGGCTTTCCGCCTGAACAGTGCCGGTTCATGAAACGCACAGGCTTCCACTTGCCCGCGGAGCGCGGGGTTCCGTTTTAGCTAGAACGGCGTATCGCCCTGGATCGTGATGCGATGTGTTACGCGGCGATGGCCGTTGTAGTCGCCGATTGCATGGTGCTCGGTGCAACGATTGTCCCACAAAGTTAATGTTCCCGGCGTCCATCGCACCCGACAGGTGAATTCTGGCCGCGTTGCATGCTGCTTTAGAAAGTTTAGCAGCGGTTCGCTCTCCGCGTCTGTCATGTCGGCGAAGCGCTGTGCGTGGCCGCCGATGTAGAGCGCTTTGCGGCCAGTCTCCGGATGAGTGCGGACCAGCGGATGTTCGCTCTCTGTCTGCACGTTCCCAGGGTTGCGTACCTGACCTGCCATGGCACTGGTTCCCTTGTAGTCATCCTTGCGCGACTTTCCGCCAGCTGTCTTGAAGCGGTCCCCAACGCTGTAGGTTTTGACCTCGGCGAGCATCTGCTTCATGCCGTTGGATAGGGCGTCATATGCCAGATAAAGGTTAGCGAACAGCGTGTCGCCACCGGCTGGAGGAACCTCTAACGCGTATAGCATGGTTGCCATGGCTGGTTTGGCGGTGAACATCTGGTCAGTGTGCCAAGCGGCACCAAAGGTATGCGTATCGTTTGGATCCTTTACGATCGGCATCACTTCCGGACAATTAGGCAGTCCCGAGATGTACGGGTGCTGGTGGATGTCGCCAAAGCGTTTGGCGAAGGCGAGCTGCTGTTTTGGGGTCAGTCTCTGATCACGGAAGACAATTACCTGATAATCGATCAGCGCCTGATGAACGTCGTTGAATGCCTGATTGTCGAGGGACTGCGAAAGATCGGGGCCGCCGATCTCGGCGCCCAGTGCACCGGCGAACGGTGTCGCCTCGAGGGTTTGGTAGGTCATATTGACAAATACGTCCTGAAATTTGAATTGCATGTACCATGCCGTTTTGGTGTTGGTTTTCGCAAGCCTTTCGCTCTTTGGCCGCTCTGCCGTAATGTTCCCTGCACTTGTTGCAGGGAGGGCGACCGTATGCGCACATTCGAAGGGGTACGAGTAATTGATTTCACCCAAGCGATTGCCGGCCCCTACGCGACATTTCAGCTCGCTCTGATGGGCGCGGAAGTGATCAAGATCGAACAGCCCGGACAGGGCGACCAGGGGCGCCAGATGTACCCACTCGATGGCCCCTATAAAGATGATGGGTTTTCAGCGATTTTCATGAGCGCCAATGCGGGCAAACGGTCCCTGACACTTGATCTTAAGAAAAAGGCAGTCGTTGGTGTTATCGAGCGGCTAGTGCGCGAGGCCGATGTGGTCGTGGAAAATTTCAAGGCGGGTACCATGGCGCGGCGCGGTTTCGGCTGGGAAGATTTGCGCAAGATCAATCCAAAGCTGATTTACTGTTCTGTCACCGGCTTCGGCCAAACCGGACCGCGCGCTGCGGCAGCGGCCTATGATCCAACAATCCAGGCACTGAGCGGCATCATGGCCTTGAACGGGACGAAGGAAACTGGTCCGATGCGATGTGGTGCGATCCTTTGTGACATGTCGTCTGCCCTGACGGCCGCCTTCGCGATCTCAGCCGCACTATTCAAACGGGAGCGGACCGGTGAAGGTGCTTATCTCGATCTGTCAATGCAGGACGTAGCCGCCGGTATGGTATCGCCCAGCTTACTGCAGACGATTTACGGCAGTGAACCGAAGCTAATGGGTAGCCGCTCGCTGTCCGGCAACCCGTTAGCTGACACTCACCCGACTAAAGATGGTGTATTGCTGTTAATGCCGGCAATTGAAACCCAGTCGCTGCATGTTTGGTCGGTGATCGGCTCGCCTGAGATGGCGACGGACCCGCGTTTTTCTACACTGGAAGCTCGGATGGAAAATGAAACAGAGTGTCTCCATATCTTGCACGAGGCTTTGGCAACCGAGGATGCCGAGACCTGGGAACAGCGCTTTGCCGATGCTGGGATCCCCGCTGCTGCGGTGGCGACGTTGCCGGACATTCTTTCTGACGCTCAGATTGCGCACAGGAATTCCATACGAACAATTCCTGCGCCTGCAGTGGGTGGCAAGGCAACCTATTGCACCACGCCCTTTAAAATTAGTGGTGAGGAGACTGGTGCGGCTTATCCGCCGCCCACCGTTGGTGCGGACACCGATGCAGTTCTATCCGAATTCGGATATTCCAAAAAAGAGATCGCAGCGCTGCGCAAGTCGTCTGCAATTTGAAGCCATAGAACCGAGGTAAAGAGATGACCAGTCTTCGATCGCTAAACCGGTTCCCCTATTCTGCCCTGCGTTCGCGTCCGGACTTTGTTTGGCCGGAGGGCAAGCGGCTCGCCGTTCATATAGCTATCAATCTGGAGCATTTCATCTTCGGTGAGGGCGGAGTGGATCTCGATCGCCCAACTCGCGCGCCTAACCACCGTTCCTACCTATGGAGAGACTATGGCAATCGGGTCGGCGTATGGCGTCTTCTCGATTTGTTCGACGAATTTGAACTGCCGATTGGTGTGATCGCAAATGCGTCAATCTATGATCATAGCCCGGATTCGATCTCGGCATTCCGCGACCGAGGTGATGAAATCATTGGTCATGGTGTGACCAATTCGAAGAGTGTGGATGAGATGACTGAGGTGGAGGAAACCGAGATGGTCCGGATCGCCACCGATCTGATTGCACAGAATGAAGGCAAGCCGCCGGCTGGCTGGTTGACGCCCTACCTGACGCCGTCAGACGTCACGCCCGATATTCTAAAGGAGGCAGGCTACGAATATATACTGGATTGGGGTATCTGCGACGATCAGCCCTTCTGGTCGCGTACTCGGTCAGGCCCGCTGCTCGCTGTACCTTACCCACTGGAACTGAACGACCAACCAGCAATTGTCTTCCGGCGCGACACGGCGCGCGACTACGCTGATATGATTATTGATCATTTCACCGAGATGCTGAGGTCCTCTGACAAATACTCCGCAGTGTGTTCAATTTCTCTACACCATTTCATCGTCGGCCAGCCTCATCGGCTGCACCATTTGAGACGCGCATTTGCGCATATCGCGGAACATCGCGACGAAATCTGGATTACAACTCCGGCGGAAATTGCGCGTTATTACAAAAATTTGCCGGAGGACAAACAGGTAAAGGCTGATTAACTTCGGACAGATAATAGGCTTCAAAAAGAAGCGAGGTGATAGACATGGCCCGCATACCCCTCATCGACGAAAACGATCCCACCATTCCGGCGGAAGCTCGCGACGCATTGCTGAATGCTGGTAAGGCGAGGGGACGCTTAATCAATGTATACCGAGCGATGGCCAATCGGCCTGCAGCGCTATCCGCGGTGACCGGGCTGATACAGACCGTCTACCGTTCCGAATCGACCCTTGAACCGCGGCAGGGGGAATTAGCCTATCTGACTGCTACTGCGGTCAATGACTGTTTCTACTGAATTCCCACTCATATCGCCCTCGGTCGGGGGCTGGGATTGACAGAGGACCAAATGCGCTACCTTACCGAGGATCCCTTGCCGGAAGGTTTTTACAGTAGCGCGGAAGCAGCCATTATCCGCTACGCGCAGAAATCGACGCGGCTGGAGCCTATAGACGATGCAACCTATGGCAATCTGGCGCGGCATTTTAGCAAAGAGCAAATAATCGACATCTGTATGACGGTTGGAATGAGCAATTTGATCAATAGGTTCCATGCCACGTTTCAGACGGATGTCGATGCTACGACCCTAGCCGAGGTTGCAGCCGGTAACTTGGAGGATGGTGTCTGCCCGATTCCCTTGCCGTCACGACCTGGATAAGTTGCTTTCTAATTGCACGTTTACCGAGCGTAAAATCTGTTCTATCTCCAGCAATGGAGTGAAAGAGCTCGTTCTGATCGCTACGAAGGCACAACAGTGCGTGTACATAATCGGCTAGACCATCAACTATCCGGATGTGGATACTTCTATCAACGCGCGCTACAGCATAAGCCCGAAGGCGTCGATCTTACGGTAACCGACTGCGGTAACCTGCGGGAGGTCATAGCTGAGGCCGGTATAAAGTTTCCCCCCGCGCCGCAAGCGGGCGGGCCGCAAGAAGTTTTGGGATCTGGCTTAATGAGCTCGGGCGGTTAGGTGCTCTTAATCGATCGAGTCTGCGATTAGCGGCAGGGTTGTGCGCACGAGTTTGACCAAATCATTACCGAAGACGCGGCTCAGAAATGGGTAATGTAAACAGGGATAATACTGAAGGAAATTGACAGGTGACGATCTATTGGTTCTGGTTACGGATCGAATGACCGGGCACGTCGATGCGCACCAATGCATTGCCAGCGTCTTCTGCGGGCACGCAACCGACGATCTGGCGAGCTAGGTCTATAAGTATGGGAGCGACGGCTGCACAGGAACGCTTTTGCCACCCAAATCTCGGTGCCACGAGTCGAACGGCATTGCTGTCATACTTGTAGGACGATACCGTGCGCTTTTAATTACGTGCAGTAAAAGGTTGCTTGGCTATGACCAAATCGTTTGTGACTACTGTTGTGGGATCTATGCCGAAACCCGCTTGGCTCATGGAACAGGTGCCACTTAACGAAGTAGGCAAACAGGTGCATGGCAAGGGTGCTGACTGGGGTTTCTCGGGTGATTTGCTGACCGATGCCATGGATGATGCTACCCGGGTGACCTTACACGATCAGGAAAATGCCGGGATCGATATCGTCAGCGATGGGGAACAGAGGAGGACATCCTACCTCACCTATATTACGCAGCGGCTCGACGGGTTCGATTATGAAACTCTCACGAAGAAATGGACCCGTAACCGACGTCGGCTGGCTGAAGTTGGCCGCTGCGTTGGCCCTGTAAAGCGCAGCAAGCCAATGCTAGCGGAGGATCTAAAATTCATGCTGGCAGAGACCGACTGTCCTGTGAAGATCACCCTACCAGGGCCAATGACTGTGGTCGATTCGACGGCCGACGAGCACTACGGTGACGAAGCGACCATGGCGATGGCAGTTGCGGATGCGCTAAACGAAGAAGCACGTGATCTCGATGCATTGGGCGCCGCGGTAATCCAGTTTGATGAGCCGGTGTTTAGCCGCTATCCGGATAAGGTCCAGGAATGGGGCATCGTGGCGCTGGACCGTTGCCTCGAAGGGGTCGAGAACAGCAAGACCGCCGCACACATTTGCTACAGCTACCCGATGCCGGGCGTGCCGCGGCCGATCGTTGACAGCTATCCTGTGATCCTTGAAGCACTAGAGAGTTCCAAGGTCGACCAATTGGCTCTTGAATTTGAAGCGTCACATCTCAACCCAGCTTTGTTACGCTTGTGCCCGTCGAAAACCGTGATGTTTGGCTGTATTGACAACGGTACCGACGAAATCGAAAGCCCGGATTATGTAGCGAGTAAGCTGCTGGCAGCATCGAAATATATGTCGGCAGAGCAAATCCAGGCTGCGCCCGACTGTGGGCTAGTGCCGCTGGGGTTGTCGGTGGCGCGTGCAAAATTAAAGACAATGGTGGCTGGAGCGAAACTGGCGCGTGAAAAGCTTTAGAAGGTTAGCAGGTAGGAAATTAGTGTTTTGCCTCCGGACGCCGATCCGCCGGCCCAACTCTATCGACGGTGTTCTTGATCAACTTGGAAATTTAGGTTGAGCCTGAGTAGGACAAAGTAAGATGTAATGTGACTGAATTGAAATTTAGTGACTTAACTTCACATCGCGTCTAACGGAGAGCGTAATGCATTTGTTCGAACGACACGCGCCGGCAGATATGGATGCCGCTGCGGCGCAGATCCCGGTAATCGATCTGGGTCGTTATTTTGCGGATGAGGCAGGGGCGCTGCAGACACTTGGCGCGGAAGTCCGACAGGCCTGCGAGACAGTGGGGTTCTTTTACATTACCAATCACGGCGTACCGCAGGAACTGATTGATCGTATTTTCGAACATTCGAAGCGGTTCCACGCCTTGCCATCTGACGAAAAATTAAAACTTCGGATCAACGACTACAACATTGGCTATCTGCCGATGAATGCCAGCGTGCAGAGCCATTCGACAGTGCACGAGGCGACCAAGCCGAACCAGAATGCGAGCTACTTTATCACGCACGAATCGGATGCATTTGGTGACCCTGTGCCGCTACGCGGATCAAACCAATGGCCGGAAGGGCTGCCGGGGTTCCGTGAGGGTGTGAAGGATTATTTCTCGGCGGTGCACGGTTTGGCGCAACGTATGCTTCCAGCCTTTGCCATCGCGCTGGGCATGTCGGAGGATTATTTTGCACCCTATTTCACCGAGGGAGGCCATGTGCAGCTGCGAATGCTGCATTACCCTCCGACCAAGCTGGGGGACAACGATTTTGGCACTGGTCCGCATACCGACAATGCCTTCCTGACGATTTTGGCGCGTATGGATGTACCGGGTCTGCGTCTTAGGCTGCCAAACGGTGAATGGGTCGTGCCGCCGCTCATTCCAGGAACCTTCCTGGTTAATATCGGCAATTATGTGCGCCGAATGTCTAATGACCGTTTTCTGTCGACACCGCATGGTGTGATCGTCGAAGGTGGACAGGATCGGTATTCCATCGCTTATTTTCACAGCCCCAAGGTTACCAACACGATCGAGGTGCTGCCATCCTTCGTCGACGCCGACAATCCGCCGAAATACGAACCGGTCGAACTTGGCGATCTGGTGCGGGAGTTCTGGGCCGCTAACTACACCCATCAGAAGGGCCATGGTGAAGTGAAACTGAAACACCAATACAAGTAGAAAAATCATGGATTTAAAGGATAAGGTCACCATAGTTACCGGCGGTGCGTCTGGGATTGGTGCAGCTTCTGCGCGGAAATTTGCAGCGCGAGGCGCTAAGGTTGTTGTTACAGATGTGAATGGCGAAGGGGCTAAGGCGATCGCTTATGAGATCGGCGGTCACGCCGTCGTTTGCGATATAGGTAACGAAGCGGCTGTGAATGAGCTTGTTGAGGAGGCTGAAGCCGCATTCGGGCCGGTTGAAATTTTCTTCAGCAATGCCGGCATCAATAGCGGGCGCGAACTCCTCAATACCGATCTATCGGTTTGGGAGGATCATTGGCGGGTCAACGTCATGGCGCATGTCTATGCGGTACGTGCCGTATTGCCCGGGATGCTAGAGCGCGGAGCTGGCTATCTGGTTCATACAGCCTCGATGGCCGGCATCCTGATGTCTAACGGTAACCTGCCCTATACGGTGTCAAAGCATGCCGTCGTCGGGCTCGCCGAATATTTGTCGGTCACGCATCATCATCAGGGCATTCGCGTATCCTTGCTGGCGCCCCTCGGCGTCCGCACACCAATGCTTGGCGATACGGATAGGCCCTTCGCTCGTAACGCCGCCGGACCTATCAAAGAGCCGGAGGAGGTGGCCGAGATGGTTGCATCTGCTGTTGAACAAGAACGCTTCCTAATCCTGACAGACGAGATCGCCCAGACCTGGATGGAAGGAAAGACGAACAACACTGAACGTTGGTTAAGAGGAATGCGCCGTTTGGCAGAAAAAATTGAGGCCGAAGGTGGACGTGACGCCTAGCTAAAATGATCAACGCTGAACGTTGTCTGTTGATGGCCAGCTTTAATTTGTTGAAGAATGGCCAGCTTTACACATGCTATGCCGATGCTAAATACATGCTGCCAGTTGCAGGCTAATTTTTATATCGCCAATTAAGTGCTAAGTTAGCCTTGCATAACTTCCAGTAACTGCTGCTGGAAATGGTGTACGTTACGCTCCCAAACCGGCGAGAAAACGACCTCGTCAGCAACCGGAGAATGGCGAGCAATTTGCTGTTCTTCCCAAATGCCAAAATCTTGGCTGCGGATACCATCGCGCCCGTCCGGCTTGCGGCTCTTGCCAAGCCAGCGGTCGAGCACTTGTTTGCGTGCAGCAGCGAAGTCCCCGTCCGTCGCCCCTTTGCCGGCAAAGAAGAAGCCCATTTTAGCAATCGTACGGTCCGGGCCCAATGGGTCGATGATGACAGACGCCAGATGGTTTTCAGTCACTGTCACCGTGACATTTGGCAATAGTACGCTGGTACAGACCGCCTGCGATGCGCCCGGCGATACCGGGATTGCTGGCAAGGGATGTTTCACGTCGCCTTTGCCACCACTTTTGGCACGAGCTGGCCTTCCCTTGCGCGCTTTTAGGGTGATAAAGCTGCGATCTTGCAAGGCCTCCGTCCATGGCTCGCCGGTCTTCATCTCAAGGTCATCCGAGATTTTATTAAAGATGCCCTTGTGGACCCAAATATGGTGATAGGTTTCCCAATTGTCGTTTTGGAATTTCCAGTTCGCCTGGAATTCCCAGTCCTGGCGCTTGCCCAGATGGGTTGCGCCTATTTGGGTGCCAGCGACAAGCTTTTGGAGCGGTTCCACATGTTTTTCGATCGGTGGTGCTTTGCCATCGAGGTTAATGAAGATCCAGTGATGCCAGACGGCGCAACGCACTGGGACGAGGCTGAGCTTGCAGCGATTGAGATCAGTGCGGCTGCCATCCTTCGTGCCATCGAAAAACGGAATCGCCCTAAGCGCGCCATCAAGGTTCCAGGCCCAAGCATGATAGGGACAGGTCAGCGCCTTTAGGCCCTTTTCTGGCTTGGTAAGCACCGTCGCTGCGCGGTGTCGGCAGACATTGTGGAACGCCTTGATCTCGCCCACCTCGTTGCGCACTAGGATGATCGGTAGTTTGCCAATCATAACTGGCATCGCGTCGCCGGCTTTCGGGATATCGGCTTCGAAGCCTACCCCCATCCATGTGCGGGGGAAGAATGTTTCCTGTTCTAAGTCAAAAAATTCTTGGCTTGTATAGGCTGCACCGGGCAGCCCTCCGGCTTTCTCTATGGGTTTACGGATTGCCGTAACTGCGCGTTTCCCCAGGATCTGTTCAACGGTTCGTGCCATTGGCATTTCCTATTGTTGCTGCGCTACCAGCCGACCGCATAAGCGCTGCGTCGCGGGTCGGCGCCCGCTTCCCTAATTCCTGTAGTTCCGTCGACCCGCACGGTGCAGACGGAGCCAGCGAGCCATTTAAAGTCCGACCACCAGGCGACATCGTGCCCGAGTTCCGACAGTGCGTTGCCGATTGCCCTATCGATGCGGCCTTCCAAGTTTATTCGGCCGGGCTGATAACTATGAGGTAGAGCCGAGCCAGGCCAGCTGTAGCTCGCAATACGCGGCGCTTCGACAGCGGCTTGGGGGTCCATTCCGAAGACGTGTACGTTCAAAAACGCCTGCATTTGCGCCTGGCCAACGACCTCGCTTCCCGGCGAACCGAAGGGTTGTATAGTGCCGTCTGCACTAATCGCGAGCATCGGGCTCGCAGACATGCGGGGTCGTCGCCCAGGGCCGACACAAGCTGGATGATCGGGGTTAGTATATGCACGGGAACCCCACATGGAGGCAGTAAGACCTGTGCCTGGTGTCACCGGCCCACTGATTACCGGGTCGCTCGGTGTCGCGGAGAAGACATTTCCGTCGCCATCTACTGCGCAAAGATAGGATGTTTCCAACGGCTGCGTAGCTTCGTCGACCGTCACCGACACGCTAGATGCATCCTGTGTCCAAGGCGGCGGCACATTGCCGTTAATGGCACCGGGCGGTGGCATCTGCGGCCAGGCCTCGTCCGGTTGGATCAACGCACTGCGTTTTTTGGCGTAGGCTTTCGAAAGTAAGGTGTCGAGTGGTACGTCAACGAATTTGGTGTCTCCGTAATAATATTCGCGGTCTGCTGCCGCGAGCTTAAGCGCTTCGGCGACAGTGTGGATGTATTCTGTCGAGTTGTGGCCGAGTGCAACTAAGTCGATAGGCTCGAGAAAGTTCAGCGCTTCGAGGATCATCGGGCCTTGGCACCAAGGGCCAGTCGAGTAGATGTCAGTGCCGTGGAAAGTCGTATGACAAGGGGGTTCAATTTCAGCCCGAAATGCAGCGAGATCTTCGCGTGTCATGAGGCCACCGTCACACTCCTGATGGCGGACTAAGGCCTCAGCGATGTCGCCTTTATAGAAAGCGTCACGGGCAGCCTGGAATCCAGCCGTGCGGCCTAGGTCTCTATGTGCAGTCTCCTCATCCACCATATATTGCAGCGACTTGGCGAGGTCTCTTTGGCAAAATATTTGACCGATCTCAGGTAATTTTCCGTTTGGTAGAAAGATCGCTGCAGTGCTGGGCCAGCGGCTGAAAGAGCCTTGTTTATCCGCAAGGCGGTCGCGCATCATGGGATACATAGGAAAGCCATCCTTAGCGAAGCGGATCGCTGCTGCGGCGACCTCGCCAAACGACATCGTGCCATATCGTTCTAGTGCGGTCAGCCAAATATCCGGTGCAGCAGGCACAACTGTGTGCAGTAGACCGTCCGGTACCTTGCCATTGTGATGTTCGTGGAAGTAGTCGCAGGTCGCCGCTCGCGGCCAGGGCCCTACGCCACTAATCGTCACGACCTCTCGTTTGTCGGCGAGGTAGATCAGGGTGGGTGCGACGCCGCTGAAACCAACAAACTCGCTTTCCACTACACAGGTTGCTAGCCCAGTTGCTACTCCAGCGTCGATTGCGTTGCCGCCTGCTTCGAGAATTTGAAAGCCGGCCTGCGCCGAGAGGTAATGTCCAGATGCGACAACATGCCGGCTGGCCATGACGGTGGGGCGAAGTTGCTGTTCCATCAAGATTTATCCCTTACGCTGGCCAGACCGGTTCATGCGTGCCAAGCGGCACGACCGGACGTGCCCAATGGGGTGTCGTTTCGGAGAGCTGAACCGCAGGAGCTAGATGTTCCAGTTCGCCGAAGGGCGTGTTACTGCGCATCAATAGGTCGGCAACATCCTCTGCATTTGGGTCCGGTAGCGAAAACGCGTCTGCGTCGGCATTAATGCGGCCCAAACCCTTCAGCCAGTGTGCAGTCTGAACCAGCGACACCTGGACGTGATAGCTACCGCCTTCGCGCGCGCGGCGGCCTAGCGCTGCCATCGCACCGAAGGCCATCAGATAGCCGCTGGCGTAGTCCAGTAAGGAGACCGGCAGATGACGAGGCCTATCCTTGCCCTGTTCGTCACATATTCCGGTAGCATTTTGCACTAGCGTGTCGAAGCCGCGCCGGTTGCACCAGGGTCCTGCGCGTCCATAGGCGCAAAGCGAGACGTAGACGATACCGGGCCGGATTGCCGCAAGTTCTTCTGGGCTGAAGCCCCGAGCGGCGAGCGTATCCGGCCGGTAGCCCTGCGTGAAAATGTCGCCGCCGCGGACCAACTCTCTAAGGGTTTCGCGTCCGGACGCGACCCGTAGATCGACATGGGCGGCCAACTTGCCGTGTCCGGTATCCATGACCAGAGCGGGGTGGAAAGGCAAATGCGGACCGCTGATCCGCATAACGTCGGCGCCATGTTCGGCCAAGGTTCGGCCGCAAGTGGGTCCAGCCAGAACCCGTGTCAGGTCGAGCGCACGGATGCCAGAGAGCGGTCGGTCGCCCGCGGGTAGCGGCTCCGGTTTGCTGTTGCCGATACAGGTGATTTCCATCAGCGGCAAGCCGTCCACTGCGGTCGCGTGTTCAGATGCTTCCCATTCTGTTGCGGTGCGGGTCATGGTGCAGCACAAGCCTGCTGTAACCAGTTTTGCTTCTAATTTTTCGGCATCCCATCCATTAACTGCCTGTGCAACCGCTTCCTTGGTGGCCTCGCATCCAAGGATCTTTAAGGTGCCATCGCGATGATGTGGAAAATTGCAGTGCAACTGGACCCAACGCCCGTCTCCGCATTGATAGAAATCGGAAATGTCAGCCATGCCGCTAGATGCTTCGCCACCCAGTTTGCGCGTATATCGGCTGCTGCGCATAGCTATCGCGCCAGTCCGTAGATCCATGCCGACATCTTGCCGGCGGCCGGTTCGCAGCTCCCACAGGTCGGCTGCTGCCAATCCACAGGCGGCAATTGATGCTGCACCAGCGGTACCGATCAGGAAATTCGATGGCAAAATTGGATCGGCACCGCTGAAGGTAACATGATCGGCAGGGACCGTGTCGAAACCGACCGTATCAAGTATGCCGGCAAGAGTAGAAAACGGTGTCTGTTTGGTCATCGATACGATCTCCCCGTTATGCCGGTACCAGGCCAAGTGCTTGTTCCATGAGTTTACGGTGATGTCTTGGTGCACCGAGACAGTGATAGAGCGAGCGCGACATTTTGGTGTGTAGGGTTAACCCATATTCGCGCATCACGCCGATGCCGGCATGGACCTCGTGCGTATAGTCGCAAGCGCGCAAATAACCATCGGAGGCCAGCGCCTTGGCCATATGCACGCTACTGGTCGCGTTCTGCCCAGTGTCCAGCTTCCACAATGCCTCGTAAGTCGGCCAGCGGGCGGCGTCCAGAAAATTTACAATATGGATGATGTGGTCCTGTACCCGTTGAAATTTTCCGATCGGCTGGCCGAACTGGGTGCGTTCTCGGGAGTAATCGACGGACATTTTGAATAATGCTTCGCAGGCGCCTACCTTATAGGCGCAGAATATTGGTATGGCACTGTTCAGTG
>CAYYUG010000007.1:66510-91841 GCA_964474755.1 uncultured Rhodospirillaceae bacterium
CTCGCTGACATCGAAATATGGTTCGGTGACCAGCCGTAACGTTTTTCGGTGACTGCCAGCGCTACGATCCGTTCGCCCAGGGCGATTTCGGGCAGCCAGGCTTTCTTTTGAGTTTCGTTGCCAGTATTTAAGACGATGAGCGCTCCAAGTACGCCGGAGGAAAAGAATGGTCCCGGCACTGGACCGCGGCCCAGCTCCTCGAACAGCACCGCGGCATCGGTCAGGCTGTTTCCCGTGCCGCCGTAGACTTCTGGGATTACCATACCCATCCAGCCCAGTTGTGCTGTCTTCCGCCATAGCGCGTCGGTCATGGGAACCGGCTGTTCATCAAGCGTCAGTAGGACCTCTTTTGCGAAATCGTTGTGCACCACGTCACGTGCTGAATCTCGGATCAGCTGCTGTGTCTCTGTCAGGGAAAGATCCATGGCCTAAGCTCCTAACGCAGAGCGCCTGCTTTTTCTCGGTCCTGCCGTCCGATGCCGATGCGTCGCGACATGATGACGCGCTGGATATCCGTGGTCGCGCCGGGATGCAGAGCGGTTATGGCTTCACGTCCGTACAGTTCCAGTGCGCCGTTCATAGGGCCATAGGTAGTGTCATTGGTCAGCGCATAGGGGCCGGCGATTTCCAGCATCTTTTCCGCAATGTCGAGACCGCTCAGTTTGCGCCGAAGGCTGAACTGTGATCCTTCGTAGGAGCGAGGCTGGCCGGTTTGTGACATCCAATAATTGCGGATGCCGAATAGCCGCGTTACCTCGGACTCGATGTAGAGGTCAACTAGTGCTTCGCGGGCCTCCTCGCTCTCTAGCAGCGAATAGCCGTCCTGCTCGGATTTTGCGTAATCGATGAATTCCTGGATGACGCGCCGGTCGCCCAAACGCCCGGCTCCGCCATGCTCGACCTCGAGATGGGTGGTCGCGACTTTCCAGCCATTGTTCTCTCCACCGACTAGGTTCTCGGCTGGGACGCGCACATCGTCAAAGAAAATTGTGTTCTTGTGACCGCAGCCGCTGCCCCCTTCGCCGCCGGCAGTGAGCAAATTCAGCGGTGTCACTGTGATCCCCGGCAGATCCATGGGGATCATCAGCCAGCTCAAATTTTTGTGTCTGTCGCCATCGGGATCAGTGACGACGATCGTCCAGCTTTGCTCTGCACCGTGGCTGCTGCCGACATAAATTTTCTGACCGTTGACAACATAATCTTCGCCATCGCGAATTGCGGTCATCTTGATGCCGGCGAGATCGGACCCCGCTCCGGGTTCACTCAACAGCTGCCAGGTACGCACTAACCCCTTGCATATTTCCGGCAGAAAACGGTTCTTATGTTTTTCGCTGCCCCAGACCAAGATCGTCGGAGCGGCCATGCGACCACCCGCATCGTAATAGGGTGGCAAAGTCAGGCCGGCGCGGCCCATCTCTTCGTGCAGGATTACCACCTTCTCAACTGGTAGTTCGCCGCCGCCATATTCCTTCGGCATGTTGGGATAGAGCCAACCGCGTTCGCCGAGCCTGCGGCCTAACTCGCGTCGATGGTGGTATTGCTCCAAGGTTAGATTGCTGGGATCTACCGGGAACTCCATGCCATCGGGAATATTGGTATCAAGCCAGGCCCGAACCTCTTCGCGAAACGCGCTCTGCTCCGCTGAATCTTCGATGGCGAAATCCATGGACGTCCTCACTTCTTGCTAAAGGCAGGAAAAGTTTAGGCATCCGTTGATGTGCTAACAAGTTGTGTGCCTTCAGTTGACCAGTTGTTGCGGTTTTGTCAGGTTCGGCCTGCACAACAAGGGGAACGCGATGCGCCACGAAGTAGCGGTTGAGTATAATGCCGAAGCTACAATGCGCGACGGTGTTATCCTGCGTGCCGATATCTACCGACCAAGGTCCGATGGTGACTTCCCGGTGATATTGTGCCGCACGCCCTATGGGAAAACGCGACGCGACATGCATGTCCGTATCGGCGACGAAATGGCGGCGCGTGGCTACATAACCGTCTTTCAGGATATCCGTGGTCGTTACGAGTCTGATGGTCAGGCGCGGCTACATATGGGTTCTGATCCAGAAAACCCCTGTATTATAGATGGTTACGATACGGTGGAGTGGTGTGCACAAATACCCGGCTCGACAGGTAAGGTTGGAACCTTCGGCAATTCTTATTGTGGTATGACACAGTGGGAAATGGCGCCGACCCGGCCGCCGCATCTAGTCTGTATGTTCGCCCAAGGGGTCGTTGCCAATCATCTGGATCGGCATATGAGCGGCGTGATCCGGCTTGGCCGTCGCTTGACTTGGACAGTTATCAATATTAGCCCGGATTTTGCGCATCGAATGCAGGCAAAGGGTGCACCAAAGACAACGGAAGAGGCAGATACGCTGTGGGAGGCTCGTGACCGCAGCAAATGGCTCTGGTATCTCCCGATATCGGAAATTCCAGAGTACGTCATGCCAGGTATGGTTGAATATTGGCAGCGTCTGTTGCGCGACACGGTTAAGGACCATTTCCGTCACGAGGAACGTCATAAGGACGTAGCGGTTCCGGTTTTGAGCGCGACCGGTTGGTATGATCAGCAGGTTGGTACTATCAAGCACTTCACCGGCATGACTGAAAACGCTATGACCGCACAGGCCCGTGATAACCAGCGACTGATCGTTGGCCCTTGGGGGCATACAACACTGGCGCTTGATCGAGAACTCGGCGAAATGGATTTCGGCCCGGAAGCACAGCGCGATTATTTCGATATTGCCGATGCCTGGTTCAGCAAATGGCTAAAGGGAGATGATACGAGGGTGGATAGTTGGCCGCGGGCGAAAATTTTTGTTATGGGACGCAACGAATGGCGCGACGAGGAGACCTGGCCGCCCGACGGCATGGTGCCAACACCATGGTACCTGCGCAGCGGTGGACATGCGAACGGCAATGATGGGGACGGCATCCTCTCACCTGTGCCACCGCTCGATGAACCGGCGGACGAATATGATTACGATCCGCGTGACCCGGTGATGACTATCTATACGATGGAGGGCCAACAAGTACCCATGGATCAGCGCCGTTTGGATGGCCGGCAAGACATTCTGAGCTACACCTCTGCCCCTTTGGAGGTTCCAATCGAGGTGGTTGGACCGGTCGAAGTGACATTGTTCGCATCGTCATCTGCACCGGATACAGATTTCGTTGCCAAACTAATCGATATTCATCCAGATGGCTTCGCGCAGGAGCTTTGTTATGGATTGGTGCGCGCCCGTTATCGGAACGGGACTGATAAGGCTGAACTAATCGTACCGGGTAATGTTTACGAGTACGCGATCACATTAAATCCTACTGGAAACCGGTTTCTGGAAGGGCACCGTATCCGCATAGATATTCAGAGTAGCGACTTCCCCAATTTCGACCGGAACCACAATACCGGCGCTGAGGACTATTTCGATCCGGTTTTGGCCGTCGCCCATCAGACGGTTTTCCACGATATTAGTCGACCATCGCACGTGATGCTGCCGGTGATGCCGCTTTAGGCATCAAAAATCAGAGGCGGAGTGTAATTTTGCATTCTCTTCGCTGGGTGGCTGGTGAACGCTACCCGGGCAGGCACAAAAATGTGATAGACATTAGAGAGGGTGGTCTTCTTTAGTATGGTATACACAATCTGGTTATTGCTTTTGCTAACGCCAGTTGTCTGCATTGTATAGCTTGCGCATCGGCGAAGTTGAGAGTTCGTAACCGCTGAAACGCAATCTGGCCGAGACGGTTTCCAGGCGTGGCGGCATTTGCCGATATTGCCTGAATATTCGGTCGTTTGAAGGAGTGCGATGATGAACGTGACGCCACTCGATGCGACGTTTGGCGCGACGGTGACAGACTTGGTACTGACCGATCTAGATGACGGTCTGTTTCAAACGCTATATGACACCTGGTTGCGTTATTCGCTACTGATTTTTCCAGAACAGCATCTCGACAATGAAAAGCAAGTCGCTTTCACGCAGCGTTTCGGTCCGCTGGAACCAAAACTCGAGCTATATGAATTCAGCAATATTGCGGCGAATGGCAGTGTGCGTACCGGTCCAAACGATGACATGATCAAGATCTTGAAGGGTAATATGGATTGGCATCAGGACAGTACCTACATGGAAGTTCAGGCTAAGGGTGCAGTTTTCCGCGCCGAGGTCGTGCCTAAGACGGGTGGAGAAACCGGCTGGGCTGATATGGCCGCTGCCTACGACGCTCTTGACTGCTCGATGCGTCACCATGTGGAAACTTTGTCGGCCCAGCATTCGTTGGTGCACAGCCAGAAAAAAGTGGGTTTTGGGCTGAAGGATGAGGACAGCGAATATATGGGTTACGGCATGGATCAGCTGAGCGCGCCGCTGCGCCCGTTGGTCAAGACCCATTCTGAGACCGGGCGAAAGTCACTCACCATCGGCCGCCATGCCTACGGTGTTCAAGGCATGACCGATGCCGAATCAGAAACGTTTCTGACTGAGCTGGTCGACTTCGCGTGCCAGCCGCCGCGGGTACACCACCACGAATGGGCGGCTGGCGACATCGTGATCTGGGACAACCGATGCCTGCTGCACCGTGCCTGCCCCTGGGACATGACTGAGCCGCGAATTATGTTTCATAGCCGTCTTTCCGGTCATCCTAAACACGAATTTGCGGCGTTGGTCTGACGAGGTAAATAATATGTCGATGCGCGTGATACCGCTCGAAGAGACGTTTGGCGCGACGGTCACCGATGTGGAGGTCGCCGAATTGGATGAGGTGGGTTTCGCCGAACTCTATGAATATTGGCTGCAGTATTCACTACTGTTGTTTCCTGGTCAGCATCTCGACAATGATCAGCAGGTCACTTTTGCGAAGCGTTTCGGTGCACTTGAGATAGATATCGTGGAGCTAAGTAACGTCAAGGACGACGGTACCTTGCGTACCGCGCCTGACGATGACCGTATCAAAATCCTGAGAGGCAATATGGGATGGCATCACGACAGTACCTATATGCCGGTTCAGGCCAAAGGCGCTGTGTTCCGAGCGGATACCGTCCCATCGCGCGGCGGGGAAACAGGCTGGGCTGATATGTGTGCTGCCTACGATGCCCTCGGCAATACGATGCGCGATCGGATTGACGGTCTGTCGGCACATCATTCTCTGGTCTACAGCCAAAGTAAGTCGGGCTTCACTCACAAGAGTAAGGATAGCGAATACTCAGGCTATGGGCTGGACCAAGAGGGGGCGCCGCTGCGCCCACTGGTCAAGACACATGCCGAAACCGGTCGCAAGACACTGACGATCGGCCGACACGCTCACGCCATTCCCGGCCTCTCGGATGCTAATTCGGAGGCTTTGCTGGCTGAGCTGGTCGACTTCGCCTGCCAGCCACCGCGTATCTATCATCATAGTTGGAAACCGGGTGATGTCGTCGTTTGGGATAACCGCTGTCTGATGCACCAGGCGCGGCCTTGGGATATGGCAGAACCGCGGGTGATGTTTCACTCTAGGCTTGCCGGTGATCCGAAGCACGAGTTCGCCGCACCGAATTAATACAGTGGGGGTCAAAACGGCGTGGTGGATCAGCACTACGACTACATAATTATTGGCGCGGGATCGGCAGGTTGCACCCTCGCTAACCGATTGAGCGAGGATTCGGCTGCGAAGGTCTTGCTGCTGGAAGCTGGTGGTTCCGATCGAGGTCCTACCATCCGTGTGCCTATCGGCTGGGGGCGCATTTTGCAGAAACAGCTTTATGACTGGGGCTATTTCACCGAGCCGGAGCCGGCACTGGACAATAGGGAAGTAGAATGTGCCCGCGGTAAGGTGATCGGCGGCTGCTCATCGGTGAACGCTATGGCTTATGTACGCTGTCACCCACTGGATTTTAATCGTTGGGTGCGTGACGGTTGCTCCGGCTGGTCTTATGCGGATTTGCTACCCTATTTCCAACGGCAAGAAGACTGGGAGGGTGGCGAGGACGACTATCGCGGTGAGGGTGGGCCGCTGACCACAATTCAGAATAAATATCCCGATCCGCTTGTAAAGGCGCTGTTTGCCGCTGGGGCGGCGGCAGGACATGCGGCGACGGCAGACTATAACGGCGCTCAGATGGAAGGTTTCTGCATCATGCAGTCAACCATCCGGCGGGGGCTTCGCTGCAGCGCGTCGGTGGCCTATCTACGCCCTGCGCTGTCGCGTCCAAACCTGACCCTGTCGATAAATTCCATGGTGCTGGAGATTTTGTTTGAGGGAACGCGGGCCGTCGGTGTCCGGTTCGAGCGAGGAGGCCAGTTGTTCACCGCTCGCGCCGACAGTGAGATTGTGTTGAGTGGAGGCGTAATCAATTCGCCACAGATCTTGATGCTGTCTGGAGTTGGCGACCCGGACGAACTAGCTGAACAAGGGGTCGAGTGCCGTGTTGCGTTGCCGGGCGTCGGCAAGAACCTGCAGGATCATATATCGGTCGGCATAGAGTATGAGCGTAAGGGTGACGGTCCCTTTGTGAACACATTGCGCTGCGACCGGCTTCTTTTAGAAATGGCCCGTGCCTACGTCTTTGGTACTGGCTTTGCGACAGCAATGCCGGGGCCGGTGATGGCATTTCTGAAAAGCGATCCCGCGTTGGATCAGCCGGATATCCAAATGTTGAGCCGTTTCGTGCCGCCGGAAACACAACCGTGGTTTCCGGGCTACCGATCGCGCCCGAAGGACGCGTTCATGTTTAGGCCCGTCCTGCTCCATCCTGAGAGCCGTGGGTATGTGAAGCTGCGATCTGCTGATCCGCGTGACCGAGTAAGGATTTACCAAAACTTTCTCAGTAGCGAAAAGGATTGGGAAACATTGATCCGTGGCGTCGAAATGGTGCGAGATGTGGTGCGGCAAAAGCCGCTTGACGATTTTAGAGGAAAGGAAATTTCACCAGGACCAGATTGCGCGTCACGGGCGGGTATCCAATCCTATATCCGAAAAACTTCGTGGACCGTGCATCATCCGCTTGGTACCTGCAAAATGGGCTCTGCTGACGTTCCAGATACGGTCGTCGATCCGGCATTGCGCGTTCTCGGCGTAGACAATTTGAGGGTTGTGGATGCATCGATCATACCAGACATGCCTGGTGGCAATATCAATGCTCCCGTCATTGCTATGGCGGAACGCGCGGCAGATCTGATACGCGGCCACCAGCCTTTACCCCCCATTAGTCTATGAATTAGTGCTTTAACTATTCAGAAATTCAATAGCAGGAGCGTGTGATAGTTCAGTCTGCGGTTGGTACCGCTTCGCTCATCGCGATAGATTGGGGTACGACTAATCGTCGCGGCTTCCTGATTGGTTCAGACGGTGACGTTCTGGATAGTCGTGCAGATGGTCTCGGCCTCGCGAATGTTGAGGACTTTAATTTCCGATCGGCCTTCGACGCCATGATCAAGTCTTGGACCTGCAACTTTGGTGTATTGCCTGCACTACTTTCGGGAATGGTTGGCGCTTCGACGGGTTGGAAAGAAGCATCATACTGCAGACTGCCGGCTGATATGGACGACTTAGCGGCCAATCTGGAACCGGTGAGCCACGACACACCAGTCTGGATTGTACCCGGTGTTGCGGTAGGCAGACAGAACGAAATGCCGGATGTGATGCGCGGCGAGGAGCTTCAGGCAATTGCGGCCGCAGAAGGCGGGCATAGCCTTATTGTCCTGCCGGGGACCCATAGCAAATGGGTACGAATAGAGGGCTACCGGATCGTCAAATTCAAAACATTCATGACCGGTGATCTGCATGCGGCTGTGTTGAACCACACGGTTGTATCCACACTGTCCGTAAAGCGTTCCGAATTAAATACAGTTTCATTCGACCGTGGACTTGATGTCGGCCGCTTGCATCATAGTGAGTTGACCCATGTTCTCTTTGGCGCACGAAGCCGGGTTTTGTTCGATGAACTTGCGGCAGAAAACGTTTCTGACTATTTATCGGGACTGCTGATCGGTGCTGAAATTGCAGCGGTTAGCTTAGCTGATCAATCGGATCCAGTTTTGGTGGTTGGCGACGACAAACTATCCGCACTCTATCATCGCGCTTTGACACATTGTGGGGTTAATGCCCGCATCGCAGACGTGACGCGTATTGGCGAGACTTATTGGAACATTGCATTACGCGCCGGGATCGTTGAAGCATAACATATATAGAGATAGGCGGATTACCGTTTTTGTGGGGCACAGCCGTATTCAATCCGGCCACAATCAAACTGGTCGATGGATTGCATGCCTAATAGAATGTTCCGGCACTGGCAGAACTCTTTGACCCGGTAAAAAATCGCTGACGTCTCGCCTTGGCCTATAGACTATCGGCATCCTGTATGAAGGGACCGGCACATTCCCATTGGTGTTTGACTGTTGCACCCCGGTCTACCTCGCAGCGCAGAAAGTGGAGCTGCTTGTTGTTTTGTAGATATGACAGATAATGGGTACGAAGGTGTTCCTCTAAATTTGTCTGAGCCGTCACCCTCGGTCCGCCTTGATCATATCCGCCGCTTTCTCTGCGATCATCAACACCGCCGCATTGGTATTTGCTGAGACCATGCGAGGCATGATCGAGGCGTCGATGATGCGTAGGCCATCCAGGCCGTGCATTTTTAGGCTTGGGTCGACAACGGCTAGTGGGTCGGTACCCATCTTGCAGGTACCGATCGGGTGGTAGACGGTGCCACCGTTGCCGCGCAGATAATCTAGGATTTCGTCATCGTTTTGCACCTCCGGACCCGGAATCGCTTCAACATCGACAAATTTTGCAATGGCCGGCTGTTCGAAAATGCGCCGCGCGGCCTTGGCGCCAGCCACCATCGTATCCTGGTCGATCGTATCACCTAGATAGTTTGGCCGGATCGAGGGGTGTGCCATCGGGTCGCTGGATTTGCAGTGCAACGAACCGGTGCTCGCGGGCCTGTGCTGCCAAAAGCCCGTCGTCATCCCTGGGAAATCGTCCAACACGCCAATCTGACCGTCCACATAGCTGGCTGGTGCGAAGGATATCTGGATATCTGGTGTCTCGACCCCGGGCATCACCTTAATCGAAGCGCTTACGTTGCCAGGAGCGGCCGTCAGCAGTCCAGTGCGCGTTGTCGCGTAGCGCAGCAGTTCGACGCCCAACCGCCAGCCACGCGAGCGCTCGTTGAAGGTTCCTATATCCTTTGCCTTGAAACACAGCCGAGCAAGATAATGGTCCTGAAGGTTTTCGCCGACGCCCGGCAGTTGATGTACGACCTCTAGGCCAAGCGATTTGAGCCGCTCGCCTTGGCCGATGCCGGACAATTCCAGGATCTGCGGCGAACCGATGGACCCAGCACTAAGAAGCACCTCTTGGCCGACGTGTACTTCCTTCTCGGTGCCACTCTGACTATAGACGACACCGGTAGCACGTTTGTTTTCGACTATAATCCGGCGGGTAAGCGCCTCCGTCTCGATCCTTAAATTGGGCCTCGATCGAGCTGCCTTCAGGTAGGTCTGCGCCGTGCTTTGGCGCCGCCCGTTTTTGAGGGCCTGCTGAAAGTATCCGACACCCTCCTGTGTGGCGCCGTTATAGTCGCTATTCCGGGGGATGCCGGCCTCTGCGCAGGCTTCCATGAACGTTGCGGTAAGTGGATGTTGCTCGATCGGCTCACGAACATTGATTGGGCCGCCACGACCACGGATCTCTGGGTCGCCGACCTCCGTGTTCTCGAATTTCTGGAAGTAACCGACTACGTCGTCGAAGGACCAACCGCGATTGCCGAGTTGTGCCCAGCCGTCATAATCCTCGCGCTGGCCACGGACTATCAGATGGCCATTAATTGAGGAGGAACCACCAAGCACTTTGCCGCGTGGCCAGTGGATCGACCGGTTGCCCCAGCCTTCCTCCTTCTCTGTTGCGAAGCACCAATTGACTTTCTCATTGTAAAGGGTTTTGAAAAAGCCAGCTGGGATATGTATGAAGGGATAGGTGTCCTTCGGTCCGGCTTCCAGCAGAAGAACCGAAATGTTCGCATCTTCGGTTAGTCGGTTGGCCAATACGCAGCCGGCCGAACCGGCACCGATGATGACATAGTCGTACATCTCCATAACCCATTCCCTCCGTATTATTCAAAGGCTGCTTGCACCTGCGCCATCTCTTCAGTACTGAGCGATCCCGCCGCTTCTGCTTGCAGGCAATTTTCTAGTTCGGTTCGGTTCTTGACACCCAGAACGACTGTGTCGATACCCGACATGCTGAGCGCGTAGCGATGCGCTAAAGCTGCGGCAGTCTCGCCAAGTTGAGCAGCGAGGGCCCTAAATAATTTGGCCTTTTTGAAGTCAGTACGCACGCCATGTTCTTCCGGTAGTTCGCGATCGAGTGCATCTGTGAAAGCGCCACCTTGCACAGCACGGATACCCATGACACCAATGCCATGTGTATTTGCCGTGGATATAACCTCGCGGGCGCGGGTCGGGCCCCCGTAGAAATTGAGCTCTCCCGCCGAGTCGATTGGGTTGGCAAGACATTGTACAGCGGCAGGCATAGGCTCTGATTCCAACGCCTCTAGAATCTGCGGTGGTATGCCAATGCCAGTGATGCCCCAGGCACCGACGCGGCCCTGCGCGACCAGCTTCTCGAAGGCCGGACGCACATGGTCGTGGAAAATCCAGCGCCGTGTCGTTGGGCGTTCTCCATATGCGCTGGTGTCGTAGTTGTCTGAAACGATGTTGGAGTGGAGGAAAAACAGGTCCACTCTCTCCAAGCACATGCGTTCCAGGCTCGCCGCAAGGCTATCCGTGAGTGTTTTTTCCACTTCGGCTGGGTCGGTTGTGGCCAGCCTACATTTCGTTGTGACCTTGATGCCGTCTGGCAGTTTGCCCTCGAAGGCAGCGCCAATGACGGTCTCCGCTTCGCCCATCCCGTAGGATGGCGCCAAGTCAAGCAAGGTGATCCCAGCATCGATCGCGGCGTGCACGGTGGCAATACATTCTTCCCTGGTCGTTTCCCCCCAGAGCTGGCCGATGCCGCCGCCGCCTAGTGCGAGCGCGCTTACCGGCCACAGTTTGCCGAGTTGTCGGGTCTGCATTTTTGTCCGTCTCCGTGAAGCCGATTCGGATAAAGAAGTGCGGTGATTGTAAAGTTCCCTATCAGGAATGGAAGCGAAGGAGAAAACGTATGTCTATTTTTGTCATTGGTGGTACCGGGTTTATCGGCTCGCGGCTGACCCGCGCCCTCGCAAAGCAGGGTGAGACGATCGTCTGCATGGATATCAATCCGCATACCGCCGATTTCAGCGATCTTGAGGATCGAGTTTCGGTCGTGCGTGGCGATATGACCCAGTTTGACGATGTGCTGTCGATGATGGCGGAAGCAGAAACGGAGCGCGTTATCAACCTATCCTATTTCCTTGGAAATTTTCACCCTCCGCATGTCGCGACGAAGCTTAACGTGATTGGCATGGATAATTGCTTTGAGGCATCTCGTATCCTCGGTGTAAAGCGTGTGGTCTATGCGAGTTCGCTTGCGGTCTACGGCAAGCAGCACCATTACGGTGAGCGGCCAGTGACGGAGGAAGATTACTCACATGGCCATGACCAGTATGCGATGCACAAAATTTTCAACGAATGGCAGGCCGAGGACTATATGGACAAATACGACATGTCGATCACCGGCGTGCGACCGACCAATGTGACTGGACCGGACAAGGTGCGAGGTTCCATTGACCATGTAAACTGCATCACCCAGCCGGCACGCGGCAATCCAGTGTCATTTCCTTACGCTGATTTTATGCGACTGCCAATCCATGTCGACGATATCACCGAGGTTTTCAAGCGAGTGTTGATGGCCGACGACCCACAGCACGCAGTCTACAATTCCGGCGGTACCAGTGTCTCGATGGGTGACATCGCTGAGATTGTGCGTGATTTGCTACCGGATGCCGACATAACCTTCGAGAATGAGACCGGTGGTTACGAAGATTCAAGCGTGTTTCTGATGGATAATAGTCGGCTGGTTAATGAATTTGGTTTGCAATACAGGCCATACCCGGAACGGGTATTACAGATCATCAACGAAGTGCGAAGTGACGAAGGGCTGCCGGAAATCTCGACCTAGAATACTGGAAACAATAGACTTTATTGTAATTGGTGCCGGGTCGGCGGGCTGTGTCCTGGTTAACCGATTGACCAGAATGGATAGAACACCGTCTTGGTTGTCGAAGCAGGCGGCACGGATACGCATCCCTGGGTAAAAGTGCCGACTTGCATTGGCCTAATGTTGACTGACAGGCGTTTCGTCTGGCCGTATTGGACCGGGGCGGAAACAAAGTTCGATTTCCAAAAAATCTGCTGATCGCGTAGCCGGTGGTCCAGTTCGTTCAATGGCATGAAGCGGTATATGCCACTAAGACGAATGACGCGATCCCAATAATACCGCTGGTAATGACTATGCTGAGCGTTTTGCGAATTGCAGAATTTGAGGAGGTGTCGAGATCGAGAAAATGTGCATATTCGGGTTCTAAGAGCTTATGAAAATTGATTGAAGAATTTCGTTCGCAACAGATTTTCGATGCAAATTAAATAGCGCGCAACATGATCCAGCTTAACCTGGAGCAGATTGTTTGTCTGAGTGTGTTTGCTCCAGTTTACTGACGGTATGTTTTTAGAGTGGTGAAAAACGTTAATGGATAGGCGTTGAGGAAAGTCAGCCTTCGCGGCTACCAGAGGCGGATATTCTCGTAAATTCGAACATTAATGTCCGCGGCCATACCCGGTGTTATGTAAGGGGGTGGCGCGTCCAGTGAAATGCGGATTGGTACACGTTCCACAGAACCGCCCAGCTTCTTGCCCTCTGCCCCATTGCCACCGTTCGCGATGCTGGCTGTGGTAATGTTTCCGATTTGACGAACCGAGCCAAAATAATCCTCGAATGGATAGGCGTCAAAGTTGATCCGAACGTCTTGGTCAATCTTTACATGGCGAATTTGACTTTCATCAACATAGGCCTCGACCCAATATCGATCCGGGTCGTGTAAAATTAGAATGTTGACCCCGTCTTCGACATACTCGCCCTTGAACTTGTGGATGTGTCCGACGACGCCATCGATGGGGCTGGTGATCAGCCGATAGCCGAGGATCAGCCGCTGTTTGCGGATAGAGTCCTGGATCCTGTTCTGTTTGATGTCCGAAATTTTTATCTTGTTCTTAAGGACGTCGACTTTGTGTAGTTCTGCCGATAGTTGCTTCAGCTCTTTTTTAGCGATTGCGATCCTACCGGTATAGCTCGTCGCCTGTGCTTTCAGGACGAGGACTTTGTCCTGCTCCTCTGTCAGCTTGGTTTCCGGAGTGAGCTTCTTCTTGAATAGGATCCGAGTGCGCGACAGGTTTTTCTCCGCCAGGCTGCGCCGTGCCTGCAGGGCCTTGTAGGCGACTTCAAGTGTGCGAATTTTTTCGTGCTGGGTTTCAAGTTTAGAGTTTAGCTCGGTTTCAAAAGCAGATTTTTCGGATACCAGGCTTGTCCGATTGGCCTGTTCCAGCAGCAGATCAGTTTGCAGGGACGCAATGTTTAACCTGATATCCTCGTGAACGAGGGTGATCAGTAACTGGCCCGCTTTAACGTGGCTGCCTTCCGCCACGTGGACTTGTTCGATCTTTCCGTCAATCTGTGCTGAAATATTCGTGAATTCGGTCTGGACCTTGGCGTTGCTTTCATACACGTGAGTGAACCAGAAAAACACCTCGTAGGCGAGCAAGCCCAGCATGCTGATCACGCAGGCGACAAGCAGAATTTTGACTTTACCTTTCAGGTTCAAGACGGAATGCTCACTACACCAAGGGATCGCGTCGTCACTGCCCCACGAGATTTGCAAGCGGCAGTTCGACTTTGTTGCTGTCATGAATTATGAAATAAATTCAATCAGGTTACGCTATCAGCAATATGATAACGGATCAACATGACGCCGCGCGAAGCGCGGTGTTTGTGCGATAGGGAACAGGCGCTTGGATGCGACAGTCGATCATAGCCCAAAGGAGACAGGCCTCCGCGGACTGGTTCAGAACCCGAACTATGTATCGATCTGGCTGCTGGGAACTTTGACTGGGTTCATTCGCTGGTTCCAGCTATTGGCGCTTGGTATCTATACATTCGAAATCACTGGATCGCCGTTCCTGGTTGCGCTGGTTCCGGTTTTATGGGGGCTACCGCTCACCTTCTGCGGCCCGATTATTGGCGGGTTTGCTGACCGACTAAACCGCAAGTTTCTGTTGAGTTCCTCGATTGCCATGGTCCTAGCCGTCTCGGTGGTCATGGTCGTACTGGCCTATAAGGGGCTCTTGACCTTTTCCTATATCGCGATTGCATCGGTTCTAAGCGGTTTGTTCTGGGCGACGGATATGCCCGTTCGGAGACGTCTCGTCGGCGATCTTGCAGGAGAATCTGTGTCAGCAGCAATGAGCCTCGACGCAGCGACAAACAGTGCGACCCGAATGGTCGGACCACTGTTCGGCGGAGTGATGTTGCAGTGGGTTGGTATAACCGGCGTCTTCGCGCTCAGCACAGCCGTCTACGCGATCGGTCTCGCTCTTGTCCTCTTGGCGCAATTGCCGACAACCGTCAAACGTTCAGTCTCCCCGGCCTTGATCCGTGACCTGATAGAGGGAATGCGTTTCGTCCTGAGTGATTGGGAACTGCGGCGGGTCTTTCTCATCACCATCGTATTTAACATGTTTGGCTTCCCGTTCACCGCAATGATCCCAATTCTCGGTAAGGAAGATCTTGATCTTGCACCATTTCTGGTAGGACTACTGTCAAGTCTGGAAGGGTTTGGTGCCTTTGTGGGAGCCATGGTAGTTGCTGTGTTCGCGCAACAGAAAGATTTTGCCCGTATTTTTATTTGGGGTTGCGCAGGTTATCTTGGAGTAGTGTTTTATCTCGGCATTCTCGCCTACGTCGCCGGAGGGCCATACCACTCGTTCATCGCCACCTCGATAACATTGACCATGGCCGGCCTGTTTGGTGCGGGTTTTGCGACCATGCAGAGCACACTGACCTACGTCAACGCGCCACTAGAATTCCGGAGCCGCGTATTCGGGGTGTTGGCATTGTGTATCGGCACAGGGCCGATCGGGTTTCTCAACGTCGGCTGGATGGCGGAAACCTTCAGCTTGCACACGGCGCTACTGATCATGTCAATAGAGGGCATTTTCGTGCTGGTTGTGCTCTGGGTCTACGATGCGTTGACCCGACAGCCTGAAAAGGCGTCCTAGATAAAAAACGCGAATATCTGATCTAGGGCCAGCGTTTACCTGCGATAAGGATATGTGCAACCTCAAGTTTTTGTTTACCAATCATGATATGACCAAGGCTGTCATAATATTCGAACTCGCCTTCGTTTATCCGTAACACTGTCGCGTCGCCTGGTGATCCGGGTTTAAGCGACCCTAGCTCCGGTCGGTTAATCGCTCGGGCGGCATTTACTGTCACGGTGCGCAGTACCTCTGGCAGGGTTAAGCCGAGGCAGAGAAACTTTGACATGGTTACGAGCACGTCAAAGGCGGGGCCGTCGACGCTCACGATATGGACGTCGCTACTGATGATGTCGGGTGTGAAACCGTTCTCGACCATCGCGCGGGCGACCTTAAAATCGAAGGAGCCACGCCCATGACCGACATCAAAGATGACGCCGCGTTGGTGGGCATCTTCAACCTCAGCGCGAATGTTGCGTTCGCGGTCTATCAACGCGTTGGGGAACATGCGGCAGCAATGGGTCAGAATGTCGCCTGGGCGGAGACGCTCCAGAATATCCTGGCGGCGCGGTGGGGTCGGGCCGATATGCACCATGACCGGAAGGTCTAGCTCTTCTGCCGCATCGATGGCGATATCGAGCGGTTGGGTGCCAAGTGTGCCCGATACGTTGCCGCCGAGCCGCACCTTTATGCCGCAGATCAGATCGCTGTGCTGTCGCGCTACATCGATGCAGGCGCTGGGATGCAATAGACGCAGATCCGCTGACTCGCCAACCATAAAGCCCGGACCATAGCCGTAGATACCCGCATGAGAGATATTCAGGAAAGCGATGATACGTAGCGGTGACGGCTCGATTACATGGCGCCGGAAGCCATGGAAAGTGCCCGCACCAGCTGAACCAGCGTCAATGAAGGTAGTCGTGCCGCTTTTCTTCGCTACAGTTTCAGCCTCGACGCTGAGATAGGTTGCGCCCCAATTGACGTGGGCGTGGGTGTCTATCAGGCCTGGCGCGACGATTTTTCCGGTGACGTCGATGACGTTCACAGCTTCGTCAGAAATTTCGTTCCCAAAGGCTGCCACCGTGCCGTCCTTGAAGGCGACATCCGTTGTCATATCGATGTCTTGCGACGGGTCTATGACGCGGCCGCCGCGCAGAATTGTGTCGTACATGTTCGGCCTTCGTTGGTTTAGCTTAGTGTGTATTATCGAAGGATGGTGGATGCGGTGTAAAGGCAGCCATATTCACCGACGCGAATTCATGTTCCAATCGGGCGCAATGCTCCAATACATGACCACCCGTCGCGTCCTGCTGGTCGCGACCGTTCAGCTGACGACGCTGCTCTTTGGCATGACCATTACGGTTGTGGCCGTTGTCATGCCGCAGATACAGGGCGCCCTGTCGGCAACGCAGGATCAGGTTGCCTGGACCATTACCTTCAATCTAGTGGCGACGGCTATCGCGACGCCAATCACCGGAGCATTGGCAGCACGGCTCGGATGGCGCAATCTGTTGCTCGGTTCGGTCGGTGGTTTCACAATTTCTACTGCTCTGTGCGGTCTGTCGACCTCGCTTGAGATGTTGGTCATGTTCCGCGTACTGCAAGGTGTGTTCGGCGCGCCGTTGCTGCCGCTGGGACAGGGTATGCTAATGGCCAGCTTTCCAAAACACATGCACGCGCTGGTGCTGACGCTGTGGGGCATTGGTGGTGTGTTCGGTCCGGTGCTGGGACCGATCTTTGGCGGTTTCGTCGCCGAGGCAATCGATTGGCGTTGGGCCTTTTTCATGATCGTGCCTTTCGGTGTTTTGGGCATGCTCGGCGCATGGATTTCGCTTGACGGCAAGGAACGTGATGAGGGCCGCCGCGTAGACTGGCTTGGGTATTTGTTGCTGGCGATTGCGATTGGGGCGGCGACCCTGATACTGAACCGGGGACAGCGGCTCGACTGGTTTGATTCGACCGAGATAATTGTCGAGGCTTCGGTCTGCGCTATCGCCTTCTATCTCTATCTGGTCCACTCCGTGACCGCGGCCAACCCGCTATTCCAGCGTGAGCTGTTTCGCGACCGTAATTTTGTGATTGGGTTGGCTATGTCGCTCTTGATGGGCATGTTTGGTTACACACCGATGGTGATGTTTCCGCCTCTGCTGAGCGATGTGGCGGGCTATCCGGAATCAATTATTGGTACCCTGTTGACTTCGCGCGGTATCGGCAACTGGTTGAGCTTCCTGCTGGTCGTCCAATTTACTCGCGTTAGCGCGCGCGGCTGCTTGATATTCGGCCTTGTCTGTCAGGCGATTGCTAGCGGGGCGATGGCGCAACTCGACGTTAACGTCACTGAATTTGACGTGTATTGGACCAATGTGTTGCACGGTTTCGGTTTCGGGATCGCCTACACCCCAATGTCGGTTCTCGCCTTCACCACTCTTAGGCCACATCTGATGGTCGACGGCTCTTCGCTGTTCAATGTGATGCGTCATTTCGGTAGCGTGCTGTTCATCTCTGTCGCAATTGTTGTGCTCACCCGCAGCGCGGCGCAAAGTTATTCTGGTCTGCGCGAGTGGATCTCGCCCTTCAATATGCTTTTCACGATGCCCGGGGTCAGCGGCGACTGGTCTCACGGTACGCTGGGGGGGCTGTCGAAACTCAGTGGCGAAATTCTGCGCCAAGCCTCAATGATCGGCTACATCAACGCCTTCTATCTGCTCGCAGCGACTGCCGCATTGGGCGTGCCGCTGGCACTCGCATTTAGGCCGGTGGTGAAACCAACGCCGGATGACGATGCTTAATTTACATTTAAGAGTTACAATAAACACGATATGTTGAAAAAAATTTAATTCGATAATTCTAAAACAATCATTTAGGCTGAATATCATCTTTACCATTTCAAACCGTATGAATATTGATACCGCAGCAAACATGTTGGCTGAGTTGGGAAATGCACACCGGCTCGCTACCTTTCGTCTCCTGGTTCGCGCTGGCCCTGACGGTCTGCCGGTGAAAGCAATCCAGAACCATTTGGGAATTCCAAAATCGACGCTGTCGCACCATGTCCTGCACATGGTGTCCGCTGGGATCGTTACGCAAACGCGCGAGGGACGCTCGCTTCGCTGCCGCATCGACTGCGCGGAGGTGCAGTCACTGCTCGACTTCCTCATCGAAGATTGCTGCGCCGGGCTCGACGCCTACTATGATTTGCAAGAGGAGATGGTGGGATGACAGCAGGCGTCGTAACCTTTGTACAGAGCGCGCGCAAAATTGATCCGGTCTATCTGACCCTGATTGTCTTGCTGATTGCTATTGCGGCGTTCTCGACAGCGCAACTGCTTGAAAGTTTGCAGTTCCTTGTGATGGCGCTGGTAAGCATTTCGCCCTTCTTACTGTTATCGATGGCAGCGGCGGGTGGAGCGCAAGCGACGGGGCTGGACCAACGTATCTCCGGGATAGTGGAGGGTCGCACCGCTATGGTGATCCTCGCCGCGGCCCTTTTCGGGTCGCTGGCGCCACTTTGCTCCTGCGGTGTGATCCCCTTGATCGCGGCCTTGCTGGCGGCAGGTGTACCGCTTGGTCCCGTAATGGCATTCTGGATCAGCTCGCCCTTGATGAGCATTGAGAAATACCTGCTGGCAACCGCGGTATTTGATGTTGGATTTGCGACAGCCTACCTGACGACCGCTATAGTCATGGGCGCGATCGCTGGTTTTGTCACGCAGTCTATCGTCACACGTGGTGGTTTTTCCGACACGCTCAAGGTGGGTGTATTAGGTTGCTGTGCGAGCAATGTGCTGAAAATTGACCGACCCTTGTTATGGAAATTTTGGCGAGAAGGGGATCGCGTCACGCAATTCCGAGAAACCTCTCTCTCTTCCGGCGCCTTCTTGCTGAAATGGCTTAGCCTCGCCTTCGTCATAGAGAGCCTAATGGTCGCCTATCTACCGCCGGAATATGTCGGACGTGTGCTTGGCTCGGGTGATTGGTGGACGGTGCCGGCTAGCATAGCGGTCGGTATCCCGGCTTACTTGAACGGCTTTGCGGCGATCCCAATGGTCGCACGGTTGGTCGAGATGGGGGCGGCACCTGGTGCAGCTCTAGCCTTCCTCACAGCAGGTGCGGTGACCAGCATCCCTGCTGCGATGGGCGTCTTTGCCCTGGTCCGCAAGACTGTCTTCCTCGCCTATATCTTCTTTGGCGTCGCTGGCTCGCTCGCCGCGGGCTACGCATATCAGTGGTTTTTCGTTTAGTTTAGTGGTCTATTCTCTTGTTACCTGACGCGGCCGGTAAATGGCGGTGTGGTGAACCCGGGTGATCACCACGTTGTCGTTCGCAGTGACGATCACATCTAGCTCTACGAAGCGATGGCCCTTGTGCTCATACTCTTTGATCACCTGGGTGGGCGCCGCTAGTTTGTCTCTGACCTTTGCAGCAGCGAAATTCTGCACGGCGCTGCCGACATGTATCCAAGGACCGAGGCGCACATTCAACGATAGCGCTTTGTTGCACATTCGCAGAATTAAGCCTGGATGGATGATACCCTCCTTGACGTAAAGCTTGAGGCTTTCACGCACGTTAGCCACATATTGTGCGTTCTCTTCCGCACTGTGAGAAATTCTGTGCGTACCCATAATTTGCCCCGCCACCAAATGTTCCGGCGCGGCATCCGGACGCCTGTCATGATTGGGCAGGGGTGCTGTTGGGATTTCATCGGCTGCTGGTGGCTCCTGTGCGGCACCGAGGCTAGCGTGCCCGGTAGCGCAAAGGATGTCCTCGCTCTCCACCTTTAAGGCAATGCTGTCCCTATCATGGACGCCGCCGGAAACGATAGCGTTGCGGCCGTCGTAGACTGGCTTGTGGAAGCGGCAGTCTGCCGTGCCTCGCGATAGCCAGTCTGGGCCGAAGCGGGCGATGGGGATATGCATCATGTAGGCGTAGACCTCTACACCCGGCACCAGCCCACCTTCGAAACCAAACTTACGGGCCACCGTGTCGTCGTGGATCTTATTTTCCGACGCGGTGGAGAGGTTGTAGGCCTTGATCGTGTGTTCGAGCGTGGCGACTGCGGTCATGGGGGTCCTCGTTTGCTACTTTTGCCGAATGGTCAGATTCCCTAGCTCCATGGGATTTTAGATGATCGCCGATGATGGACAGAATTTCTAGTCAGCCGCCACAGGTAACGACAGCGGGGCGATGTCTAGACTGCTGCGGTTGGCATAGTCGCGATCTGGCACACCCGCTTCCATGCGCGGCTGGGCTTCCGCAACTAGGGCCACCGCGCGCTCGCGGTCGAGCGTGAGACATTCATGGTCCTTCACGGTCTGCACGCCATCGATATAGACGTCCTTTACCGCCCGCTCGGCGGCGGAGTGGATAAGGCTCGCCAGTGGATCGCGCAACGGCATCATTACCGGGTGGGTGCAGTCCAGTACGACGATGTCTGCTTTGGCGCCAACCGCCAAGCGGCCAAGATCTGGGCGCATCAGCGCATCCGCGCCTCCCACCGTACCAGCGTGAAATACATCCGAGGTGCGGGCGGCGTTGCCGTCGTGGCTGGCGACGCGGGCGAGGATCGCAGCGTAGCGCAGATCCTCAATATAGTTGTGTGGGATTGTGTCAGTACCTACGCCCAGCACTACTCCGGCATCCCGGTAGCGGCCGAAATCTTGCAAAATGGTGCCATAGCGCATGAAGGGTGTCGGACAGTGTGCCACGCCAGTTCGACTCTCTCCGAGTAGCTTTAAATCGGTTTTACTATGCCAGCCGACCCAGTCATTGTCGTCGATCAGCATCGCGTGGCCGAGGATTGTGCCCCGGCCAAGCAAGTCCAAGTCGGCGAGATACTGGATCGGTGTTTTACCGTGTCGGTCAACCATGATGTTAAACTCGACAACGGACTGGGAGGCGTGGGTGGTCCAAGGAATGCCGCGTTCCTTTGCCGCCGCATAACTGTCCTGCAGCATAGCGTCGGTGTTGTTGTCGACCTGTACAGGAGAAACCACGCCGTTCAACCGGCCGCTGGGGTGCTTGCGTAACTCGTCGATCAGGTCCAGGGCGGCTGAAAAATTCTTTTCGCCTAGTGCGATGTCCTCGTCGTATTTCAGTTGATGCGCGTTGTCCCTGTACCAGGCCGCCGTATTGAAGCCTGGTGCGGCGTAGCTGCGCATGCCACTGCGCTCCATCATCTCCACCCAGCCGGGATAGGGGAAAGTGATGTCAACCAGGGTAGTGACACCGCTGCGCATGAGGTCAGCGTACGCAACTTCCCCGCCATGCTTCAGGGCGTTGTGTTCGATCGCGTAGGCGCAAGACCGCTCATACAAACCGGTCATGTAGTGTTCTGGTACGCTGTGATCCTCCCGGATACCGCGAAAGAACATCTCACTTGCCGGATGGGCATGGATGTCGACGAAACCCGGGATCAGACAATGGCCGGAGCTATTGATTACCTCGTCGGCTGCACCGTCGTAATCCTTGCCAACGAAGGTGATCTCGTTCCCGGCGCAGACGAGGTCGCCACCGCGAATATAGGTGTGGCTCTCAGCGGCCTCGTCCCAAGAGACGATCCAATCGGCATTTTTAAAATGGGTTGTGCTCATGTTGGCCTCCTGATGCGAAAGACAGGATAGCCTATGGCGCAAAGGCGCTGTCGTATAGCCCATGGCTCGCAGTTTGCAGGAAGGGAGCCAGCGGCTTTTCGTGATGCATCAAAAAAATGGCACCGTGAGCGATCCGTATCGAACGAACTCTTCTCACCACGTTCTTCTGTGGGCCTGGCCTTCGATAGGGGAATGGAAGATAACCACGACGTCGTCTATCTACGGCTTTATTTTTTTGCGGTGACGCTGCGTATCTCACGCATCAGCTGGCCTTGGAAGGAAAAATTAATCAGCGAGGCTTACACAGGATAGCGGACGGTTTGAATAGTCGAGTTATACGAACATGTCATTGTAAGTCTCACACATTGAGCCTAGATCCTCCGAGGAAGTAAAGATCTCCGGTTTGGCGCCGGCCGTTCAGACCACCTCGATCCACTCTTGGTTGAAGGCAAAACCGAGCAATTGGGTTGGATGCTTCGGCGGGGTATTCATTTTTTAAGGCCGGGCACAATCAATTTGCGAAACAGCATTGCGCTTCCTAAGCAGGCTCTACCTCCACAAAGTTTGTGTTGTAGGTGGTGGCTCCGGAGGGTGAGGGACGGTCGACGGATAGGATATTTGCGCACCCATTGGTATCGGCGCCATCCGCACCCGGCGTGTACCAGGCGCCATCTTTCATTCCCACCACACCTGGGGCGATATCGTCGTTTACCCGAGCGGGCAAGATGCTGACGCCCTGGCTGTTGAAAACGCGCACCATTTGACCGTCCGCGATACCGCGGGCGCCCGCGTCTTTACTGTTGATCCAAAGATCTTCGGGATCGACCCGGGCCAGCTTCTCTTGATTACCGTGGATTGAATGAGTCCGCGCCCGCGACTTGGCACTCAACAAGGCGAGTGGGTAATCCGCGTCCGGATCCGTTTCTATGTCAACCGGGGGTACCCATGTTGGAATCGGTGAGATTTCGCCTAACCCGTAATAGTCAGGCTTCTCGGCGATGGTCGATGAATAAATCTCGATCTTGCCTGATGGTGTGCTGAATTTGTGGTTTTCTTGATCGCGGATTTGTTTGGCAAAGGCGACCGCATCTTCCGGTTTCGGGAAGCGGGCAACACCGTTCTCCTTGAAGGCGTCGAAATCGTCGACTACGTCCTTCGTAAAATCGCGCAGCCAATCTTCTTCAGTGTGCAAATTGTAACCGTTGATGCCGACCCGTTGCGCCAGTTCCGTAAAGATGTCCATGTCGTTCCGGCATTCGTACATTGGCGGGATTGCCTGTTTCATGTAAATCGCGTAGTGCAGTGCGCCAGACCAGGGCACATGCACGTCGTTGCGTTCCCAGAAGGTGGTTGCCGGCAGGACGATATCGGCATGGCGCGTCGTCGGTGTTAGGAAATGATCCTGGCCGATGATGAATTCTACGTCGTCAAGGTTTTGGGCCATCTTGTTAGCATTGGGCGCCTGGTTGAACAGATCGCCACCACAGGAATAGATCAGCTTGATGTCGGCTGGATAGCCGCCGGCTTTTCCGCGCGCTAACATGTCGGCGAGTTCCGGAGCGGAGACCTTGGAATCGATTGGATTATCGCCTTCCGGTAATCCCTTTACGCCGGCGCGCCCGGTGGCACCGTTGCTACAGCCGGTGTTGCCGCCGACTACACCGATGTTGCCGGTAATTGCCGCGAGTGCGTATGCCGCACGGTGAAATTGCTCGCCATAGGTTGTTCGGCCAGGCGCATAGCCACAATGCAGTGCTGCCGGTTTGGCGCTGCCGAATTCGAGGGCGAGACGACGGATCGTTTCCGCTGGCAAGCCGCACCGTGTGGCCGCCCACGCCGGTGTCTTTGGTACGCCGTCACTGTCTCCCATAAGATAGGCGCGGTACGAAGCGCCAACGGGCGCGCCGTCAGGTAACGTCGCTTCGTCAAAACCCTGAACATATTTATCGCAATAGGCCTGATCATGTAGCCCTTCGCTGACGATGACATTGGCCATAGCAATCAGTGCCGCAGCGTCGGTAGAGGGTTTGATAAAGATATGTTCGTCGGCTAGCTGCTTGCTGGTACGCGTGCGTCTGGCGTCGACGCAAATTATGCGTACACCATGTTCTTTAGCGTATTTCAGATATTGTGGTGTACCAGTGCCGAAGGTGCCATCGGCGGGGGACCAGCCCCACATTAGAATCAATTTTGAATTGATGTAATCGGTCGGTTCCCGGCCGGCGGCCTTATAAGAAATTTGCGGACCGAAAGTGTGGCGTACTGCGAAGATCTCCGCCTCGCAGGACATGCTCGACCAGAGATCGGTGCAGCCGCCGAACATGTTGAGAAAGCGTTTGGCGCCGGAGCGGCTGTGCAACATGGATAGGTTACCGGACCTCGAGGCGTCCAGGATAGCTGCGTTGCCGTATTGCTCTCGCACACGCAGCAACTCGCGCGCAACTTCATCTAGCGCCTCGTCCCAACTGATCCGCTCGAATTGTCCGGAACCACGCGGGCCAGTGCGCCGCATCGGGTATTTCAGCCGGTCAGGATGGTAAACCCGTTCGATTTGACCAACGCCGCGCGCGCAAGCGGGCAGGGGTGGGTGATCCGGGTCGAATGGCCTCATATCGGTGGTAATACGGGTAATTTTGTCATCGACAATGTGCGCGTTGACCACGCAGCGGCCGCCACAATTATGCCCGCAAGTGCTCGTGACAACGGTTTCGCCGGGTTTCGCCGCGGGACGTGGCGCTTCGTACACTGTTTGTATGGCCATATTGGACATTGTCCCTATCTGAATTTTTGAGTTTCAACTATTGTAACAAATTCTACGTTGAAATACTTCAGCCGTATAAAACCATAAATTATATATTGATAGACGGTCGGAATTCACTGTTCATGACGTTGCCGAAAAAGACATGGTTGCATCATGGCGTTCTTCGCATCATCGTCTGTACCGAGTTGCACATGCTTCAAAGCAGCGGCTGAATTAACGAACAGGAGAGGTAACATGGCTTTCTACGAATTGCGTCAATACAAGGTCCGGCGGGGCAAGATGAAGGAGTGGCTTAAAATCATGGAAGAGGAAATCATTCCCTTCCAGGTGTCTAAAGGGATGGTGATAACCGGCAGTTATCAAGGTGAAACGGACGACTCCGTTTACATCTGGATGCGCCGTTTCCGGAACGAGGCCGAGCGCAAGCGTCTTTATAAAGCGGTTTATGAAAGCGACACTTGGAAGAATGAAATCTCGCCGCGTATTCCCAAGCTTCTTAACCGCGATAAGGCGGTCATCACACGCGTCGTGCCAACGAAGCGTTCGACGGCACAATAATCCGTTTGACTAAGGGGCGGCTGGGGGCATGAGTAACCCCGCCGCCGATAGCGTCGAGACACCCTATGGCTGGGTAATCGCTGGTGCTTCCCATCTGCTCGTAGCTACGGCGATTGGGGTGAGTTACCTGATTGTTGTGAGCCTGAAGCCAATCGCCGCTGAATTCGATTGGCCACGCTCAATCCCGTCCGCAGCCTATGCAGTGATGATGCTCTTCGC
>CAYYUG010000008.1:0-83724 GCA_964474755.1 uncultured Rhodospirillaceae bacterium
CTCAAAAAAGACGGTTGGCGGATTGTGAAGAAAAATAGTTACGTTGAAGTTCGTCCCGGAACTAATTTTTACAGTAATCTAAAACGCTATGTACAAGTCGTGGTTTATTCTCTTCAAAGAAAGGAAAAGCATTATAAATGTATCTTGGAGTATGATAGTCAAAATGATGTTCTGATAGAGGAATGCATGAAACTGTGAGTTTCATATAAGTTAATTATCTTCTATACAGATAATTTTGGGGTTGTAGGGTCTGGAAGAATGTCCCTGTGAAAATCCTCTAGGATCACAATAAAAATTAGATATATCGCAGACTTACATCACAAAGAAAACACCTCCTTTTTAAGATTTTTTTTATGGGCATAAAAAAAGTACCCTCTAATGGGTAAAAGAGTGTGCTGTATTCAATTATTATGACACCGTTAAAAATCAACAGGTCTGTTTCCCTTGCCGCCTCTAACGAACAAATTTGAATAGACGTTAATTCCTCCTTCATCCTGTTGGTAATGTTTTGTCACCCAGTCCAACTTTGGTGCAGTCGTATCCCCATCCGTAAAGTCATTTGAGGAAACCTATCGTCTGGTCTGGGAAACTTGAATTGTCCTACTATCTAGACAAACGTCACCCTTGAAAAATGCAACTGAGTAAAAAAAATGCATTTTTGGGATATGCAAACCGAATTAAGGAATTCGGTATCCCTACCCTCCTTGAAGGTTAGCAGATGAAGGTATAAACAGTCGTTTGTGCGGGAGAGGTGACGGAGTGGTTGAACGTGCTGGTCTCGAAAACCAGTGTAGGGGTAACTCTACCGAGGGTTCGAATCCCTCTCTCTCCGCCATTTCATATTAATTATCAATAAGTTAAATTGATATTTAAATTTAGTGTACAATATAATGTGCGTTTGTGCGTTTGATTAGTGCGCCCAAAGTATGCCGGTGCCGGCTAATCCAGTTAAAGCCCCCAAGTGGACGGCAAGACGCAGGCGCAATCCGCCCTGCGGCTCTGCCTCACCGGCGAGGTGCGGGGTAGCAAACGGAAGGCGGCTTCTCGGGGATGCCATGTGACGGTGACAAGTGTGGAGCCGCCCAACACGCCCATCCCCCCGGCATTAGTAACGGCGGCAATAACGTCACGACAGTGACTAAACGCAAAGAGTGGAAATTCAATACCCAGCTTGTCACACAAAGCCAATTTCATGACTTTCTCCCAACCTAAAATTACGGCAAATTAGACCAGCCTTAATCTTTCGACCAGCACGGAGGTGACGCACTCGATCATGGAGAATATGCTCACTGCGGACAATAAAACTCAGATATCTCAACCCGTGTCGGCAACCCAAATTACCATAACTCCTATTGCCGGATCATGCGGCGCGGAAATAGGCGGCGTTGACCTATCACGGCCGCTTAGCAAGCGCACGTTTCGGGTGGTCGAGAAGGCACTGCTTGACCATTTAGTTATTTTTTTTCGCGGTCAGACCCTTACCCCAAACCAGCAGAAGACCTTCGCTCGACGATTCGGTCAATTAAGGATTAGTGACCAGTATCAGCCAATCGATGGGCATCCGGAAATTCTGGAGATCGTAAAAGAGCCGGATGCCACCGGAATTGTAGGAAATTTGTGGCATTGCGATGAGAGCTTCCTGGAGCGGCCAGCGCTAGGGTCAATCCTCTATATGATCGAATGCCCGGAATATGGCGGCGATACAATGTTTTCCAACCAGTACGCTGCCTACGAGGCTCTTTCGTTAGGTATGCAGGAGATGCTGTCCTCACTACGCGCGGTCTATTCCGACGGCACGCTGCAACAGCGAAACCAGGGTCGCTCAATGAAGGTCCATCCGGACGCCGCCATCCGGCCACGCTATGAGGCGGTGCATCCCGTAGTCCGAACCCACCCGCTAACTGGACGCAAAAGCCTTTTCGTGCACCGGCCATACACGATCCGCTTCGACGGCATGACGGAAACGGAAAGCCGACCCCTGCTGAATTTTCTCTACGCCCACGCTGTGCAACCCAAATTTACCTGCAGGTTTCGCTGGGATGCCGGATCGGTCGCTTTCTGGGATAACCGGTGCTCTCAGCATTACGCACTAAACGACTACTCCGGCGTACGCCGCTACGGCCACCGCGTTACCATCATTGGCGAGGCACCTCGGTGACGGAATACTGACGCCTCATGCAAAGCACTCCGAAACATACCTATTTCGATGCCAGCCAGGCACGCCTCTCCTATTTCGAGTGGGGTGATAGGGGTGCGCCACCAATCCTGCTGACCCACGCGACTGGTTTCCACGCGCGTGTATGGGATAAAACAATTGCGGCCTTGCCGGATGAGTTTCACATTATTAACGTCGAATTACGCGGACACGGTCGCAGCCCTTATTCACTGCCAATCGATTCTTGGCTATCGATCGCCCAGGATGTCGGTGAGCTGATACAGGCTCTTTCTTTACGCGATCTGATCGGTGTTGGTCATTCCATGGGCGGCCATTGTATGACGCAACTGGCGCACGACCTGCCGGAAGCCTTCCGTCGTTTAGTCCTTATCGATCCGGTGTTGAGCCGGCCTGATGTCTACGATCATGACCGGTATGCAGATCTCAGTGGGCCGCAAGAGCATCCGATTGCCTCACGCCGATCCACTTTTTCTTCTTGGGAAGAGATGCGAGACTATTTCAAGGAACGCCATCCCTATTCTCTTTGGCGCCTGGAGGTATTGGAGGACTACTGCCGTTTTGGTCTACTACCAGTGTCGGATGGCGAAGGTTACGAACTCGCATGCGCTCCCTTGGTAGAAGCTTCGGTCTATTTTGTGCAGAGACATGCCAAAATTCATCACATTTTCCCTAAAATCAAGGTTCCGGTGACCATATTACGGGCGCAGGTAAGAACACCGAAAGAGTGGCAAACAACAAACTTCACGAAATCACCCACCTGGGAAGAGTTGGCGGATCAGTTTCCAAACGGCCGTGATGTCTACCTACCCAATTTTACCCACTTCATACCCATGCAAGACCCTGAACTGGTGGCGCGTTTCATCGCTGACGAACACGCACAACTGGCGCCGGCAAAACCTGAGATGCGGAGCACGGCATGAGTATCGAGAACATCGACCAACCAATTTGCGACGCCGTGACACTCGAAGTGGTTCGCGGAGCTTTGCGGGCAAGCCAGAACGAGATGGAAGCGCTGATCGAACGTACTGCGATGTCGGCCTTCATCCGTGAAAAAAAGGATTTCTTCGTAGCCCTGTTTGACGCGGTTGGCGATATGATTGTCGGCGCCTATCGCCCGACCTTTGGCGATCCAATTCGCCCGTTGTTCGAGCAATTTCCGGCTGAGGAAATGCAGTCCGGCGACCTGTATTGGTACAATGACTGTTACGGCTCCAATGGGTCAGTATCACACTCGCCGGACCAGGTCTTCGTATCGCCTGTCTATGTCAACGGGGAGCTGCTTGCCTTCGCGCAAAGCTGGGCCCATTTCGCTGATATCGGTGGCATGCGCCCAGGGTCCATCTCGCCTGACTGCACCGATATTTTCCAGGAAGGTATCATCGTGCCGCCGGTGCGGCTCGCCCGCAATGGTGCCATCAACGAGGATCTATTGCGCGTTTTCTACCGTAATTCGCGCTTCCCTGATATCAGTCAGGGAGATACGCGAGCCTGTTTTGCCGCGGTCCGTCTCGGCGAGCGCCGTATCGTCGAACTGGCAGAGCGTTTCGGGCCAATGGTGATCACCGATGCCTTCAGGCAGCTTTCCGAACGTTCGGAACGGGTCGCAACGGAGCGGTTGCGCAAGACCTTTGCACCAGGCTGCTACCAGTTTTCTGACTCGATTGATGATGACGGACAGGGCAACGGGCCCTTCCGGATCCATATGGAACTCAGCGTAGACGATAACGGTGTAGTGCTCGACTATTCGGAAAGCGACGACCAGGCACCAGGGCCAATCAACTATCTGCTTAACCCAGCCGTTCCGCGCGCCATGATGTCGATGCACCTGCTAGCGGGTGATCCCACATTGTTACTCAACGCTGGCGCAGGCCGCTCAATAGACAAGGTGGTTTTGCGAGAGGGCAGTGTGTTGCAGCCGCATTGGCCAGCGCCACTGGGGCAGCGTGGACTGACTATGATGAAGCTGCTGAGCGGCAGCCAAGGACTGGTCAACGCGGCCGGAGGCAGAGCCACCGCTGCTAACTGCGCCTATGTCATCATCTTCGCGCGAGGGATTGACGATAATGGAGAACCTTTCCTCCTAACGGACGGGATTGGCGTCGGTTATGGCGGGCGCCCGGACTCGGATGGGATTGATGCCGTTTATTACGTGGCGCAGGAGAACTACCCAGCAGAGATGGTCGAAATGTCCTATCCAGCGCGGCTGCGGTCCTACAGTATTCGCTGCGATTCCGGCGGCTGCGGACAGTGGCGCGGCGGCTGCGGCGTAGTGCGCGAAATCGAGTTGCTGGCCGAAAAAGCAACCTTCTCAATTCGTATCGACGGGGTGGAGAAGCCGCCTTGGGGCGTACATGGTGGCCACAATGGTTGCCCAGGCCTTGCTGTAGTCAATCCCGATACGCAACACGAACGAAGTCTGAAACCATTCAGCGACGGAAATGTGGTGCGGCGTGGTGAGGTCCTGCGGCTAGAAACCGGCGGCGGCGGTGGTTGGGGCCACCCATTCGACCGTGAGCCAAAACGGGTCCTTACAGACGTGTTGGGTGGCTATGTCAGCCGCGAGGCTGCGGATCGAGACTATGGGGTCATCTTAGATGTGGAAGGCGAAGCCATCGATATAGCGGCGACCAAAGCACGGCGCGCTGACCGGCCTATGGTCGACGGCATGTTCCACCGTTACGGCTATCGGGACATTCTGGAATGACCGACATGCGCTACGCGGTGGCCATCGATACAGGCGGCACCTTCACCGACGTCACCCTATTCGACCGCAGCGAAGGCCGAATGTGGACTGCCAAAACACCATCGACACCAGAAAACCCCTCGACTGGCTTTATGAATGGAATCGCAGCCGCACTGGAACAGGCAGCACTAGCGCCGACGGACCTCACACAAGTTTTCCATGGCACAACCGTAGCAACCAATCTCATCCTCGAAGGCAAGGGCGCCACAGTTGGGCTTCTAACAACAGCGGGCTTCAAGCATGTGCTGGCCATTGGTCGACAGGATGTCCCGCGCCGCGCAAACCTGTTCTCCTGGATTAAGCCCCAACGACCCGTCCCACCGGAACGGATCCTGGAGGTTCCAGAACGACTCGACGGCGCGGGAAACACATTGGTCGAACTGGACGAAAATGCGGTGTATGAAGCCGCCCGGCGCTTTCGCGCCCGCAATGTGAACGCGATCGCAATCTGTTTTCTCAATAGCTTTGTCGACCCAAGGCACGAGGTACGGGCGGGTGAAATCCTCCGCAGGGTACATCCCGACGCGTTGGTTTCGCTTTCCTCCGACGTACTGCGAGTATTTCGCGAATACGAGCGCAGTATAGCGACTGTCCTCAACGTTTACGTAATGCCTGCCGTCTCCCAGTATGTAGGGCAGTTGTCCGAACACCTGAAAGCGGAGGATACGAACGCACCGCTACTAATTATGAAGTCGAACGGCGGCGTAGTCGGAGCCAGGGAAGTCGAACGGGTGCCAGCCCATACCGCTCTATCCGGGCCTGCCGCAGGGGTCGTCGGAGCACGTTTCGTCGGCGCTGCTGCCGGATACGAAGATGTCATCGGCATCGATATTGGCGGCACCTCTGCTGATATTTGCCTAATCAAGGATGGTCAATACGAGTTGACAAATAATGGACGCGTGGGCGACTGGCCTTTGAGTTTCCCGATGCTCGACATCAATACCGTTGGTACCGGCGGTGGCTCGATCGCCGGGATATCGGATATCGGCGCATTGACCGTCGGCCCTCGCAGCGCCGGTGCCAATCCCGGACCAGCCTGTTACGGACACGGCGGCGAGGAACCGACGGTCACCGATGCGCACCTCACTCTTGGTCATCTACCCCCTTATCTGCTGAGTGGCACCATGACCTTGGATGCAGAGGCTGCACGCAATGCGATCGACCGTAAAGTCGCGCAACCACTAGGGCTCAGCATTGAAGAAGCAGCACGAGGCATATTGTCGATTGGCGACAATGATATGGTCGGTGCAATCCGTGTTGTCTCGGTCGAGCGCGGTCATGACCCAAGGGACTTCGCACTTATCGCATTCGGTGGAGCGGGTCCGCTGCATGGCGGATCGCTCGCCAAATTGCTCGGTGTGAAAACTGTGATAATCCCGCCAACCCCCGGCGTCCTATCAGCGATGGGACTACTGGTATCCCAATTCCGCGCTGACTACGCGCGAACCTGTCTGGAAGGCCCGCCGGAATACAACCATGCCCGCATGGGGCAAACTTTCGATGAATTAGAAAATGAGGCGACCGCCTGGTTTGACCGCGAGCGTGTCCCCGCCAAAGCACGCCAACTAACCCGGTCAGCGAACCTGCGCTACCGCCATCAGGGGTTCGAACTGACCGTTCCCTGGGAAGGCAATTCAGTAACTCAAGAGACAACTCAAGCCACGCTCCAGGCGTTCCACGCGCTGCATGAACGGCTATACACGTTCGCCCAACAGGACACGCCAGTAGAGATCGTAACTCTACAAATCGCCGCAGAGGGTAGTCTGCCACAGCCTCGCCCGACTGAAATTCCTAGTAGTGGCAATTTAGATAAGGCACTCGTAGACCGTCTGCCAATTCATTTTGCAGAAGGCACGCATACGGCGCCCGTCTTCGACCGGACTAAATTATTCGAGGGCGCCAAATTTGTTGGACCAGCCCTAGTGGTACAGCTCGACTCGACGTCGCTTATCCACCCGGAACAGCAGGTGACTTGTGACCACTACGGCAACCTTATCCTCGAGACGGATTAGCCTAATTTCTTCCACCAGACGGTAGCGCAGGAGACCCGCCAGGTATTCCTCCGCTTTGGGCCGGGGGCAATCCAAATGTGTCTTTGAAACGGGATCTGACGATTGTTGTTTTCGCGAAGACCTTGCTCAATTCGGACACCGATATCCAACTTTTGAACGTCTGCCCCACCTAAATTTTATCTGGATGTTCCTCGACGAGAGCAAGAAGCGCCACCGGCTATATTAATCTATAGAGGTCTGCGGATACCAAGCCTAGACGAAGCGCCATTGCAATCGCGAAGACCGTTGACGTTGGCTAAAGAACCAATCCGGCCATCCGTTCGAGTTGTTCGCCCATTTCGGCCTCTGTTTCAACCCATTCCGGCTTGACCACAACACTGTCCGCACCGGCATCAACCAGCGACTGCAGTTCTGCCTTGTCGGGCGCCTGACCGTAAATGACTATCTCGATTGAGGAGGGGTCTCGGCCGGCTTCGGCGCAAAGCGCTTCGAGTTTCTTGCGGCTGTTTTCGATATCCTGAGCGGACACACGGTTTGGCAGCCAACCGTCAGCATGAGCGACAATCCGTTTTAACACGTTTGGCGCCATGCCGCCGATTAGGATCGGCGGATAGGGCTGCTGTGTCGGTTTTGGAAAGGAGCGGACCGGCGGGAAGTCATAATATTTGCCGTGATATTCCGCTTCTTCCTCGGTCCAGCAAAGTTTCATCACGTCTAGCGCCTCGCGGGTCTGGGTCCAGCGCCGCGGGAAATCACCACCGAAAATCTCCGTCTCCTCCCTCAACCAGCCTGTGCCGATCCCAAACTGGAAGCGGCCACCACTGTAAAGATCGAGCGCCGCAACCTCCTTGGCGAGCAGTAACGGATGACGCTCCGGCACCAGGGTTATGCCTGTTCCAAGCTTAATTGTGCTGGTCACTGCCGATGCGCGCGCCAATGCTATATAGGGCTCGGTAAAATGCGAGTAAGTCCACGGGATGTCACCACCGGTAGCAGGGAACGAGCTTTCACTATGCACCGGTACGGCCGGATGCTCGGCGTACCAAATCGAATCAAAACCAAGGTCCTCCGCCTTCTTTGCCATGAAGGCAGGATCGATCGTGTAGGCGGGGAGCGGAACTGACGTGCCGACTTTCATGACGAGAGCCTCCTATCCAAATACGTCCGAGAAAGACTCTAGGACAGTAACCGTCGTCTACCAAGCTTCGCCTGTTCAATCGAAGCCAAGTAAAGCAGACGGTAGCCACAACACGACCGATGGAAAAGCGATAATTACAGCCAACACAGCAAAATGCAGCAGAATGAAGGGCACGACACCGCGATACATATCGCGCAGCGTGATTTCGGGTGGCGCGATGGCGCGAAAATAGAAAATTGCGCCAGCCATCGGAGGGGTCAGCATACTGGTCTGCATCATGATCAGCAAAGCGATACAGAACCATACCGGATCAAAGCCAAGCCCGGTGACGATCGGCATGGCGAGCGGCACCAGGATCAGCATGATCGAGATCAGATCGATCACAAAACCCGCCACAAAGGTGACAAGCAAGATAAGCCAGACAGTGCCCCACGGTCCCAGCGCGGCGTCTGCCAGCATGTTCTGCACCGCCAGCAAACCGCCGGCCCCAGCAAACACGCCCGCAAACATGAGACCGCCGACGACGATGGTCAGCACCATGGCGGTGATCGATAGGGTCGTCAGCAGCGCCTCCCGCAAGGCCTGCCATGAGAATTTTCGATACAGTACCGCCAGGACCAAACCGCCAATCGCCCCGATCGCCGCCGCCTCTGTAGGCACGGCAATCGCGAAAATTATACTGCCCAGCACCGCGGCGATCAGTGAGAACGGCGGCACCAGCACCACAACCGTGCGCCATAATCTGATTTCCAACGGGACGTCGTCTGTCTCGGGCTCCGGCGGCGGTGCGGCGCCCGGCCGGACATATGCGAAACCGAGGATGTACAGGATATAGAGGCCCGCCAGGACCAAGCCAGGAAATATCATCGCCGCGAACAACTCGCCGATCCCCAGGTCGGCGATGGTGGCCAAGATAATCACCAGTACCGAGGGTGGTATAATCGAACCGAGCGAACCGCCGGCGCAGATTGTGCCGGAAATCAGTCCCTTGTCGTAACCCGCACGCAACATCACCGGTGTCGCCAGCATGCCAACAACCGTCTCGGTCGCACCAACGACACCGCTTGAGGCGGCGAACAGCACGCAGATTACGATAGTGCCGACCGCCAAACCGCCCGGCAGCAGCCGGGTCCAATAGTGGATCGTCTCGAACATACCCTCTGCGATCCCGGATTTTTCCAACATCGCACCCATGAAGATGAAAAGAGGCACGGCGGCAAGAATATGCGAGGCACCCACCTCTTCTACCCGATGGGCGAAAATGACGACGACTGCTTCACCAAACTGGGCGACACCGAAAACCAACGCCACGGTCATCAGGGCAAAAGCCACCGGCACGCCGATGAAGATCAGCACTAGCAGTACAGGAAACATCCATAGCGCCGTCTCCACGATCAGACCTCATCCTCGTTTGTTCCCATGACGGTACGGAAGGTCTTGGCCGCCTCCGCTAGAACCTGCAGAGTGAACAGCGCGTATCCAAAAGCAACAACAGTACGCAGCGGCCAGACCAACGGATTCCATGCGGACTCGCCGGATACTTCGCCGATCAAAAAGGCCTCGTAGGCAACAGAGCCGAGCCGCCAGCTGACCCAAGCCGAAACCGGAAGGAGAAAGAAGAAATAGATAACACCGTCGATCGCCGCTTGAACCCGTACAGGGAAATGAGTGTACAAAAAATCGATGCGGACGTGACGGCGCATCTTAGTGACATATGCTATGCCCAGCACGAAATGCGCCCCGGTGATCATATAGGCAAACTCGTAGGCCCAGAAGGTCGGAAGGTCGAGTAGAAAACGGGCGAAAACCTCGTAACCCATTATCAGAAAAAGTGGGATAACAAGGGATGCTGCGATCCCCCCGACCACATCGGTGAAACCGTCAACGAAACGGATCAAACGTCGCACGACGCCTATCAGGAGAGCTCACGCTCGACTAGAGGCATCACCTTGTCAGCCAGCATTTCCACCGTGCGCAACACGATGCGTTGATCCATGCCGAGCCATTGGACACGCGCTATAAAGCGCGTGAAATCCGTCGCATGCGCTAGGCGGACGATCTCCTCTGCGCATTCCTCCGGCGAGCCAATGATGACACGACCAGCCAACAATTCTTCGAACTCCAACTGTGCCTTGTCAGACCCCACGACCTGGGTGAACAATCCCCATTGCCCAAGGACCTGATAGCTTGCCTCCAAGAACGGTCCGGCTTCTTTTAAAGCAGTCGTCTTATCTGGAGCCACGACGATGTTGCGCAGCAGGGGAAACTCCACCGGCATCTGCTTGCCGTGTTCTGCAAGGGTATCGCGGAAGACCGCAGCCTGCGTCACAATCACGTCTTCCACCAAATGCGAGGACGCGACCCAGCTGTCGCCGAGCGAAGTATCTGCAAGGCGAGCCACGCGCGCCACTGCTGCACTGACGCTGCCGCCAAACCACATAGGCGGCCGTGGTTTCTGGACGGACTTCTGGGCGAGCGATAGCCCTTCGGCCTGGAAAAAATTACCCTCAAAATCGACCGTTTGCTCCGACCATAGACGCTGCATGAGGGTGACCCCTTCAATGAAACGGCCCAAGCGGCGGTTATGCGTGACCCCCATGGCCTTGAACTCATCCTCCGTCCAGCCAGGGGCGACGCCAAGGATAAGCTTACCGCCCGAAACAATATCTAGCAGTGAAGCCTGCTCAATGACATGCAGCGGGTGGTAGAGCGGCAACACGAGCATGCAAGTTGCCAGTGACATGCCATCTGCTTCCGCCGCCAGTCGCATCAAGGTCTCAAGCGGCGGAAACCAGGCCGTCGAGCCGAAGGAGAGATGATTGCCAATCGCGATGCCGTCATACCCAGCCTGCCGCGCGATCCGCACCTGCTCAATATGGTCATTGAAACGGGCTGTCAAATCGTCGTCGGCCGGGTGTTCGTTGTTGATGAATAGAGTTAGATCCATCACCTCTCCTCCTTCGCAAAAAAAAGGGAGCGGCATGAACCACTCCCCTTCCCAAAGCGTCGCCCCCTTAGGGGATCACTTCTCGTTCGACAGCACGATGGTGCCTGCTGCAGAGAGCATTCCACCCATGCCGTTTACCAGCGATAGGCTGGCACCAGGCACCTGGCGATCGCCGCATTCGCCACGCTGCTGACGAACCGCCTCAATGATTGGGAAGATGCCGTACATTCCCGAATGGGTATAGGACAAACCCCCACCATTAGTATTAATTGGCAGTGAACCGCCCGGCGTGGACTTTCCATCATCGAAGAAGGAGCAACCCTCACCCGGCTCGCAGAACCCCAGCGACTCGAGCATGATCGGCGGTCCCGAGCTAAAGGCGTCGTAAAGCATGATATGGTCAAAATCGCTATGGCTGACGCCGGCCATCTCGAAAGCCTTCTTGCCGGAATTGCGGGTCGCCACGCTGAGCGGCAGCTCTTCCATCTCGGTGACCAGAACATGGTCCGTCCCTTCACCGGCGCCGCGCACGTAGACAGGCTTCTTAGCGCAATCCTGCGCCCGGTCAGCCCGCGTCAGCACCACCGCACCGCCGGCATCCGTCACCAGACAAATATTCAACAAATTGAATGGGTAGAACATTGGCCGGGAATCCAAAACATCCTGCACGGTGATAGGATCCCGGAACATCGCCTTCGGGTTCAAGCCGGCCCAGGCGCGCGTCGAGACGGCAACCTTCGCCCAATCCTCGAGCGTTGTGCCGTATTCATGCATGTGCCGATTGGTGATCATACCAAAATAGGTTGGTGCTCCGCCGAAACCGTAGGGCATTTCGTACTGGCCGCTAAGGCTGGTGTCGCGACCGCGGGTCACACCAGTACCAGAGCGCCCGCTCTCGCCGTGCGAAATCAAAGCCACATCACAGAGCCCGTGATGCAGTGCGAGCATTGCATGACCGACCATGATGATGAACGAACAGCCTCCGACAGAGGTGCCGTCTACATAACGCGGGTTAACACCCAGTGCTTCGCCCAAGGTAGCCGGCGAATGCTGCCCGGCGGTAAAGATGCCGTCGACATCAGACATTTTCAGTCCAGCATCGGCAACGGCATTGTGGCTCGCCTGAAGATGAAGGCTGAGCTGGCTAACATCTGGTAATTTACCGACTTCGTCGGACTCTTCGACGCCCACGATACATACGGAATTAGATAGCTCTTTCATGTCACTCTTCCATTAATCGAATTCGTTTCGTGTTCTCTTTGACATCCAGCGTCAGTTGGCCGGTTGAAAGAGCGCGATGGTTACGTCGTCGTTCTGTTTCTCATAGACGATTTCAACCGGCATATCGCATTTCACAACGGCGGGGTCGGCATCGATATTGATGAGGTTCGACATCATACGCGGCCCTTCCTCAAGCTCGACCATTGCGAGAATGTAGGGCGCTTCGATCTTGAAGGCGGGGTTCAGGGAGCGATGGGCGATTTCAAAGGAGTAGAGCTTGCCTTTGCCACTAGCCTGCGTCCAGCCAACATTGCGAGAATGGCAGGACGGGCACGCGATCCGCGGATAAAAAAAGATGTGGCCGCAATCATCGCACTTTGGGATCATCAGCTTTCCCTCCTTCAGCCCATCCCAATAGGGCTTGGCCTCCGGCGTCCTGGGGGTTGGTAGCGGTCGTTTCAGTTCCACGGTTTTCTTCCTCTTAAAGCTCATTGAATTTCGGCAAAGGCCCGGCCGCGGAAACGACCAACGCGCCTCTCCCAGTGGGACAAATTGATATGATAAACGCTAAACGACGAGACAGGTAAGAGGCAAGGATCGGCGACACATTTGTCGCAGAACCCCACAAGCGCGCATTGTCACGGCATCAGGAGCACTGGACCAGCGGCCCTCGGCAGTTGAACCTGGTATTTTATATCAATTTTCTCGATCACGGCGGTTCCAATGTAACCAGATGCGAGGTCAACCAGTTGTTCGCCCACGAAGCCTTCGGCGCCAAATAGTTTCGCGGCATCGGCTTCCGTAAACACTGCGATCTGCAGGCATCACTTCGGCTGCAGTAAAAAAAATAGCCCTGTCGTCCGCCCAAATCGACACTGCAGGAGCGCACGCCGTTTCAACGGCATCGCCTGTCGCAATCTGATCAGAGGCCGACAAAAGACCGTTCTAATACCGCACCCCGTGAAAGGCCGGTCACGGATTGTTCGCCCGGTCGAGCACACCGTTGCGCACAAAATAGCCTCAGTCGTTATCGATGAAAGTGCAGGCGTTGACGGCCACACCCGCAGATGGACTGAGGCACAAACGCACAATTAAGCGGCCAGAACCGACGCTTCATGGATACCCTACGGCACCTGATCAGCGGTCAGCCGAAAAACGAACCGATTGATCATGCCGATACTAAAAAGCCATTCACCCAGACCAATTACTATTGCTGCGACCTCCATTGCTTTACCTGGCCGCATAGAGGCCTGCGCTTTACTGGTCCGTGAGGTGCGCTGAGAAATAGCAGAAATCATAACCTATCGCTAAAGTGCATCTAACAGAGAGGGAAAAGACGATGCCCGCGACAAAAGACGCCCCGAATATTCTGGTGATACAGCTCGACCAGATGACGCCCGGCGCACTGCCTCCCTACGGGCACCCGCTGGTAAAGGCTCCGCATATCGCTGGCCTGGCGGCCGATGGGGTGGTTTTCGAAAACGCTTACTGTAATTTTCCGCTCTGCGTGCCGTCGCGTATGTCGATGCTGGCGGGCCGATACACAAGTGCGATCAGACAATGGGACAACGCGGTCGAACTTCCAGCTGCCGTCCCCACATTAGCACACTACCTTCGTTCAGCAGACTATCACACCGTACTGTGCGGCAAGATGCATTTCATCGGGCCCGATCAGATGCACGGCTTTAACGAACGCATTACCACAGACATATACCCAGCTAATTTCGCTTGGACGCCAGATTGGGTCATCGGCGAGCGCTATCGGCCAACCGGTATCAACCCACGGGCCGTCATTGAGGCAGGGGTCTGCGCGCGGTCGCTACAAATCGATTTTGACGACGAAGTCGAACATGCAGGTATCCAGAAAATCTACGACCTGGCCCGCTTCAACAAGGGTTCGCCCTTTCTTCTCTGGGTATCCTTCACACATCCCCATTCGCCCTTCGTCACAACTCAAAAATACTGGGATTTATACGACCACGACGAAATCGATATGCCAAAGGTCGACCCGATCTCAATCGAAGACCAGGATGCGATGAGCCGCATGCTGCATTACGGGCATGCGCAGGATTTACTTACTATCACCGACGACCATGTCCGCAACGCACGGCACGCCTATTACGGAATGACTTCCTACATGGACGACAAGGTCGGCCGCATCCTGGCCGCACTAGGCGAAATGGATTTAGCGGAAAATACCGTCGTCGTGCTAACCGCCGATCATGGCGAAATGCTCGGCGAGCGAGGCGGCTGGTTTAAACAGTATTTCTACGAGCCGTCAATCGGCGTCCCACTGATTGTCCGCGCTCCAGGCCGCTTCAAGCCGGGCCGTGTCTCTGAACTAGTTTCATTGGTCGATCTGCTTCCGACCTTCATGAATATCGCCTCCAACGGCGACGCCCCGGAGCCGGCTTCGCCGCTCGACGGTCATTCCTTGACCAGGCTTCTTGGTGACGGCGACCCCGACTGGGACAACAAGGTCATCTCCGAATATACCGGTGAGGGCGTCTCTGCGCCCTGTCGCATGGTTCGGCGCGACCATTACAAATACATCTACACGCATGGGCAACCGCCACTGCTTTATGATCTACGTTTTGATCCTCTGGAGCTCGAAAACCTATCGGGCCATCCAGACGTATCCGATGTCGAGGCGTCGCTAGCGATGGAACTTATGGACAATTACGACCCAGAGGTGGTTAACAAAGCCTGCATTCAAAGCCAAAAAGAGCGTCGTTTCATCACCGAAGCGACAGATGGCAGACCATCCTGGGCCTATGTCGCCCGCATTGGCGATGACCTGCGTTATGTCCGCAACGCAAGCGCGACTGCCGCAAAGGGTGCGGCCCGCTATCCTTTCATCGAGCCCACACCCTTCGAGCGCTAAGCTAAAACAATGTCCGACACGAAAAGACCCCTTCGCCTTTATCTACCAGGCCCGGTAACCACCGACCCGCGGACACGGGCGGCAATGGCCCGCGATTGGGGTGTATGGGATTTGGAGTTCCGGGCACTGACCTCAGAAGTCAGGGCATATCTGTTGACCCTCGCTGGCGGCGTGGACACTCACGGCTGCGTGCTGCTTCAAGGGAGTGGCTCTTTCGGCGTCGAGGCGATGGTACAAACTTTTCTGCCGCGCGACGGCCGTCTGCTGATCCCTGTCAACGGCAAGTACGGCGAACGTGTGGTGTCAATCTGCAATAAATCCGATCGACGCCACACCGTTTTATCCGTCCCTCAGGACACCTCAGTCGATCCGGCAGCCATCGAGCGTCAACTCGCCGACGACGCCTCAATCAGTCACGTCTTGCTAGTGCATTGCGAAACGAGTAGCGGCTCGCTAAATCCGCTCGAGGAGATCGCCCGCATCACCGCCGCTCAGGGTCGCAAACTCTTAATCGACGCGGTCAGTACCTTCGGCGCATTTGACCTGAATGCCAAGCGACTTGACTACGAGGCAGTCGCGACGTCGCCAAATAAATGCCTCGAAGGGGTGCCTGGCTGCGCCATCGTTTTCGCCCCTAAGGAAGCCTTGCAGGCCTCGCTTGGCAATGCCCAATCGCATAGCCTTGATCTTGCAGATCAGTGGCAGCAGTTCGAGGAAACCGGACAGTGGCGCTTTACCCCGCCAACATTCGTCATCGCCGCCCTGGCCGAAGCCCTGCGCCTACACAAAGCCGAAGGTGGTAACATTGCCCGGCTCGCGCGCTACCGCGCCAATCACAAAGCACTGGCAGAAGCAATGGAGGGCCAAGGCTTCGTGCCCCTCATGGCCCGCACCAAACAGGCACCCGTGGTAATCAGCTACCGCAATCCAGCCGACCCTAATTTCGAATTCATAAATTTTTACACCAGTCTGCGCGACCGTGGCTTCATGATCTATCCTGGCCACTTGACAGATATACCGACCTTCCGTGTCGCCTGCATCGGTGCGTTGCAGCCGCAAGACATGCGCGACGTGTCCACCGCCATCGGCGAGGTTTGCCATGAGATGGGCGTCACGGATTTTGCGCCATAATATTCCAATCTTGACCTGATCTAAGGGCGATGGTTCGGCTCGTAACAATGAAACGACAAAAATGAATGTTGAACAGCGACTGAAGGTAGCCGTCGATATCGGTGGCACGTTCACCGATGTCATGGCTGTGCTCGGAGACACGGTCGCGGCGGCAAAAGTCCTGTCGACACCAGAGGACCTCAGCGTCGGTGTCATGTCTGGCATCGACGCGGCGGTATCCCAGCTTGGCACCCAGGTCGCGGACATTTCCTTTTTAGTACATGCCACGACGGCGGCGACCAATGCGTTACTGGAGCGGCGGGGTGCACGAGTAGGATTAATCGTCACCGATGGCTTCGGTGACATTCTGGAAATTGGGCGCCAGCGGCGCTTCGATCCCTATGATCTGCAACGCCCAAAGCTTACACCGCTCGTGCCACGCAAGCAGGTATCGGAGGTGTCCGAACGACTGGATGCTGACGGAAATGTTCTTATCGCGCTTGATGAGACCGCGATCCTCTCGGCCTTTGATCATCTGTGCAAACAGGGTGTCGAGGCCTTAGCAGTATCATTTCTTCACGCTTACCAAGACCCACTTCACGAAAAGCGTGTGCTGGAAATGGCCACGCCAGATCTGATCGGTCCCAACACATCGATCTTCGCATCTCACCAGATCGCACCAGAGGCCCGAGAGTTCGAGCGGACCAGCACCACAGTTATCGCCGCCTACCTGGCACCCGTGGTTAGCCGCTATCTCCAAGCGCTCGCGGTGCGTTTGTCGGATCGAGGGGCCCCGCAACGCTATTGGGTCATGAAGTCAAGCGGCGGTCTATTCGATTCCGATTCCGCCAGCGCCCACCCGGAAGAACTAGTGGAATCCGGACCCGCCGCGGGCGTCATCGGCGCCGCATCGGTGGCTCGGGAACTCGCAATCCCCGACATCATTTCCTTCGATATGGGCGGGACCACAGCCAAGGCCTCTCTGATTAGCGGTGGCGTGCCGGCGATGAACTTTGAGTACGAAGTGGGCGGTGCAGCGCATGCCGGTGGATTTCTGCAAAAGGGGACTGGATATCCTTTACGGGTTCCCGTGATTGATTTAGCCGAAGTGGGAACGGGCGGCGGCAGCATCGCGTGGATAGACGAAGGCGGCGCTCTGAGGGTCGGGCCGCGAAGCGCTGGCGCATCGCCTGGTCCGGTGTGTTATGGCCGCGGCGGCACGGAGCCCACGGTTACGGATGCTGACCTTGTTCTGGGCTATCTCGATGAAGTGGGGTCCGGGCAGTATCTCGGGCAGATGTCTCTAGACGCGGCCCGCGATGCAATTAGGAAGCGCGTGGCCGAGCCCCTGGGCATCTCGATAGAAGCAGCCGCGCACGGAATTTTTGACCTTGCCAACGCACAGATGTCGGATGCTGTCCGGCTCGTTTCGGTCGCCCGGGGAGTGGATCCTAGAGAGCTGACGCTGGTCGCGTTCGGGGGCGCAGGCCCGGTTCATGCTTGGGCCATCGCACAACAGTTGCTTATCGGCACCGTCCTGATCCCGCCCTACCCCGGCGTTTATTCCGCGTTTGGTCTGCTGGGCGCCGATTTTCGTGTCGACAAGAGCCGCGGCGTGAGAATTGCGCTCTCAGCTACGACGTCCAGCACCGATTTGTCGCGTGAATTTGATACTCTGGAGGCGCAAGCCACGCAGGAAATAAACGCTCAAGGGCATGACACCAACATGATCGAAACCCAGTACACCGCCGACATGCGGTACCAGGGACAATCCTACGAGGTAAACGTCGTTCTGCCTTTCCAAACTCCGGTCGATCCGGCGCAAGCGCAGGTTGCATTTCACGACGAACATACTCGCCTGTACGGACACGCCAATGACGGCGAGCCGGTAGAGGTCATCACTGTACGCGTCAGTGTGTGTATTACGGGTGTCCCACCAAATTTGTTGGGGGACACACCGGGGGCCGCTTCGTCGTCGCGTCAATCTCGAGACCTAATTTTTGACGGTGTCATGCTATCGACGCCCGTATATTCACGGAGTGACATGAGCGCAACCATCAACGGCCCAGCTGCCATTGAGCAGTCCGATACCACCGTCATCATACCACCCAACGGAAGAGTTACACTGCTTGGTAACGGTTGTCTGCGGTTGGAACTGAAAGGACCGTCAAGATGACGACGCACATCGACCCCGTCACGATGCAGGTGGTCGGCAACTACTGCCGGACAGTGACCAACGAAGTGGAGGTGGCAATGATCCGAGCCGCCTACTCTCCAGTCACAAAGGAGGCGTTCGACTGTTCGGCCGGAATTATCGATCCGTCGAGCGAGTTCTGGGCCCTGGCAGATGCCATTCCGGTACAGTGTTCGGTGCTGGCCACCGTCCATCGCGCCATGCTTGAAAATTATGACCGGCCGCTTGAGCCCGGAGACATCCTGTTCACCAATGACCCTTGGTCCGGTTGCCCGCATCTGAACGACTTCGTGTCCATCGCCCCAGTCTTTGCGAATAATGAAATTATCGCCTACATCGGAACGCTGATGCATCAGACAGATGTCGGCGGCAAGACGCCTGGCAGTATGCCAGCCGATGCCACGGAAATTTTTCAGGAGGGTTTCCGGGTGCCGGTACAACGATTGTTCACTCGGGACGGCTTCAATGAAGCGGTATTGAACATTCTGTTGGCGAATTCGCGCACCCCCACCAGTTTTCGGGGCGACCTGTCAGCTCAGGTAGCGGGTACGCGTCTCGGAATCCGGCGGATGCAGGAAGCAGTCGAACGCTTTGGTAAAGAGCAGTTCGTCAGCCACGCACGCGCTTATGTCGACTACAGCGAGCGGCGCGTGCGCGACCAATTGCGGCAATTGCGATCAGGTACCTACAGTGCGGAACGCCGCGTCGACGGACCTGACTACGATAGCGAGGACCAAGGCATCACCGTGAGGGTAGACGTCGTCATCGATGAGGGACAGGTGAACGTAGACTTCTCGCGATCCAGTGATCAGGTTCCACGACCGCTGAATTGCGTTCTGTCCAATGCCATTGCTCCAAGTCTGGTCGCTTTGCGCTGCATACTTGACAGTGACGTCCCCATGAATGGCGGGCTCCAGCGCGCGCTATCAGTAAGCTGTAGGCCGGGATCTATTCTCAATCCCGTGCTGCCGGCCCCAGTGGGAGCACGCGCCGTCGTCGCGTCCTTAGCCTATGACTGTGTTCTCGAATGTCTCGGTCAGGCGGCGCCCAAACAGGCCTGCGCGACGTCAAGCGGTGGCACCACTATGCCCTTTATCTGGGCCCCACAGACGATGCCCGGCGTGGAGCCGCGAATCTTGGTGGACAATTCTCTCACCGGCGGAACCGGGGCCCGATCCGACACGGACGGCATGGATGCCGTGGACAATACGGTCACCAACGCGATGAACTATCCGGCGGAAATGCTAGAACAGGAGTATCCAGCCATAGTCGAGCGGCACGAACTCCGTGATGGTTCAGGCGGCGCAGGGCAATTTCATGGCGGATTGGGCTTGCGCCGCGTGCTGCGATTTCTCGCCCCAGGCAGCCTCGCGCTCCGAGGGCATCGCCATCAATTTCCGCCTCCAGGATTTGCCGGCGGCGAGGCTGGTGCACCATCACGGTTCTCGCTCGAGCGCGACGGCGTCGCGAAACCCGTCTCGCCGCAATCCTCAGCAATTTCTACTGAGATTGGCGACCGCCTCATCGCGGAGACGCCGGGCGGCGGCGGCTTTGGTCCCGTTGCCGAGAGAGGAGAGGAGAGCGTCGCGTCATCGCGGCCAAACGATGCGGTTTCGACTAAGCCAAGGGACAACTAATTAACGGCTTGCTTAGACACCGCTTTCATAATCTATCCAAACCATCTGACTGATATCCCAATCTTTAGTGCCGCCTGTATCGGTGCCCTCTAGCCACAAGAATTGTGTGAATTCGTTCGGGCAATCGAGAGGTATTATTATGAGTTAGTTGTCACAGACTTTGCACCCTTGGAGCCAGAGGACGCCATCGCCTAAGCTAACACCATGCCAGAAACAAACGCTCAAACCTACGATTTCATCGTTGTCGGCGCTGGATCGGCCGGGGCTGCCGTCGCACATCGCCTATCAACGAATCCAAAGCACAAGGTGCTGCTTCTGGAGGCCGGGCCTGCGAGCCATCGCTGGTCGCGCATCCCAGCCGGCTACGCTAAGCTGCTGCACAATCCAAATGCAAATTGGTGCTATCAGTCAGAACCGATTCCCAATGCGAACGGTCGCTCGATCTATGTGCCGCGCGGCAAAATGCTCGGCGGGTCAAGCTCGATAAATGGCACAGCATTCGTGCGTGGCCAGGCGCAGGACTATGACACTTGGGCGCAGATGGGTAATCGGGGCTGGAGCTATCGCGAAGTCCTGCCCTGCTTCAAGCGCATGGAAAGCTATGAAAGTGGCGGCGACGACGAATTTCGCGGCCGCGACGGGCCACTGCGTGTGACCGACCCGGACGCTAGCGATCCTCTGATGGCGACCATCATCAAGGCCGCTAGCGAGGTCGGCATCCCTCATAATCCGGACTACAATGGCGTACGGCAGGACGGTATCGCCATGAGCCAGGCAACCATCGCGGACGGGCGGCGGATGAGTACAGCGCATTGCTACCTGACACCGATCCGCAATCGCCCTAATCTACACATTGTCACCGACGCCCTGACAGAACGGATCCTTCTCGAAGGTACGCGTTGCATTGGCGTGCGCTATTCCGTCGGCGGTAAAACGCAGGAAGCCATGTCGGGACGCGATGTTGTGATCAGCGCCGGCTCAGTCAATTCACCGCAACTTCTCGAATTGTCGGGCATCGGCCAGCCAAACCTATTGCAAGAGTTCGGCATCGAGGTCCAGCGCGCACTGCCGGGGGTCGGCGAGAATTTGCGCGATCACTTCGCACCGCGCACGCGCTGGGCAATCAAGGCCAAAGGCTACACTTACAACGACCGCGGTCGTGGGCTCGGTCTCGTAAATCAGGTGCTGCGGTATCTGACAACCGGCAAGGGGATGCTGGGTTCTGTCGCTGCTCCACTGCGCGCCTTCGTCCGCTCACGCGAGGGTTTGGAAGCACCGGACCTTCTACTTGGTTGGGTTCCGATGCTCACGTTGCCGGGCCCTAAGATATCCAAACAATCCGGTATGACCTGCTACGCTCACCCCATGCGCCCTGAAAGTACCGGCAATATCCACATCAAGGCGGCTGATCCAAGGCAGGCACCGGCGATCAATTTCAACTTCTTGACGGCGCCCGTCGACGCCGAATTGACTATCAAGGCAGTGCGCATCGCCCGATCGATTATGACCGCCCCCGCGATGGCGCCACTGCAGGTTGAGGAACTTTCGCCCGGATCGGAATTGCAGGCAGATGATGAAATCCTCAATTGGATCAAGGCTGCAGCGGAGACGACATACCACCCCGTCGGCACCTGCAAGATGGGCCAGGACGACCGCGCCGTTGTCGACGAGAGGCTTCGGGTGAAAGGCACGATGGGTTTGCGTATCGCAGACGCTTCCATCATGCCGACACTTATCTCCGGCAACACGAATGCACCCTCGATCATGATCGGCGAAAAAGCGGCCGAAATGGTGCTGGAAGACGCCGCAAACTGATCCGAAAGACCTGACGCATGACCTACAACCTCTTTATCATGATATCCGGCGAGGATCACATTGCCCGATTTTCGATGGACCCTGATTCCGGCGCGCTCGATCCTCGCGAAAATATCGCCCTGCCAGGCGGCCCGGCACCGGTCGCGATCTCACCGGACCGACAGTTCATGTATGTAGCGCAGCGCGCTGCGAACAAGCTTACCAGCTTCCGTATCAGCGCCACGGACGGCAGCCTGGCACCACTCGGAACGATCCCACTCCGCTCCGACCCCTGCTATCTGGCGATGGACCAGACCGGCCAGTTTCTGCTGGGTGCATACTATCTGGCAGAGAAGGCATCAGTGCATCGTATCGGCGCGAATGGTGCGGCGCTTGACCCGCCGGTCGAGTGGCGTACAACCGGCCGTGGAGCGCATTGCCTGCAGACTGATCGTTCCAACCGGTTCGCCTTTGTACCTCATATCGAAGGTAACGGTGCACCGAATGCAATTTTCCAGTTCCGGTTTAACCCGGAGACCGGACAGCTGGACCCGAATGTGCCAGACCGGTTCGCCACCTCAGAGATGCTCGGCCCACGGCACTTCTGCTTCCATCCTGCACTGGACATGGTCTATGTCTCGAACGAACAGGGCTGTAGCGTCAGCGTCCTCAACTTCGATCCCATCGCTGGAACCCTTTCGCACCGGCAAACACTGACCACACTGCCGGCGGAATGGGACGGTGCCAATAAATGTTCACAGATCCGCATGACGCAGGATGGGCGTTTTCTCTACGCCCCCAACCGGGGCCATGACAGCATCGCTTGCTTCACCGTCGACAAAGCCAACGGCTTGCTGACCGAGAATGGGCATGTCGCCGCGGAACCGGTACCCCGCGCCTTCGATATCGACCCGGGTGGACATTTTTTGCTATCCGCCGGTTTAGAGTCGGGGCGTCTTACTGTTTATCGCATCGACGGCAACAATGGTGGTCTGGAGCGCGTCACGACGCACGAGGTCGGCGCAAGACCAATGTGGGTGACAATTTTACCAGCAAGCTGACAGCTACGTTTCGTCCGCGAAACGGGCGTCGCGCCATGCAATAGCCGCCTTCACCCCCTGCTCCTTGCGGATGCGGGCGAATTCACGTTTTTCCCAGGATGGCGTCGCGTTGATCTCAACATCGATATCAAGACTGGTCAGCAGCGCTTGACGCAGTCCCATGATTTCATAACTCCGGTTGATCGCCTGCTTGGTCAGTTGTACGGACACCGCCGCGGATTGCACCATCTTGCGTGCCATGCTTTTAGCCTTGAGCAACGCTTCATCTGACGGCACGACGCAATTTACGATTCCCATTCGCAGCGCGTCCTCTGCGCTGACCCGATCATCTCCGGTGAGCAGCAATTCCTTGGCTTGTTTAGGGCCAGTGATCCAAGGCAGCAACATGGCGACGATACCTGTGCCGAAACGCACCTCCGGCTCACCAAACATTGTGCCCTTGGCCGCTACCGTAATGTCGCAGGCGAGCGCCAGTTCAAACGCGCCGGCGAGGCAATACCCCTGCGCCACGGCGATGGTCGGTTTCGGGCAGTCCCAGAATTTGATGATGAAATCGAACTGCAACGCCATTTGCGAACGTATCTTGTCGACGCCGTCGAGATTGCGCTCCGCCGAGGCCTTAAGATCGAAGCCGGCGGAAAATGCGCGGCCAGCACCCTGGACAATGACGGCTTTGACGCCGTCATCTGTAGAGAAGCGGTCCATCGCCGACATGCATTCGTACATCATCTCGTTGTTAAACGCGTTTAATGCCTTGGGTCGGTTGAAAGTCAAATAACCTATGCCGTTCTTGACTTCCGTCTGGATAAATTTTTCGGTCATCACGCCGCCCCAATTTCGAACTCGTTCGCCAGCAATTTGTAGGAATGCTTGCGTGCATCGAGGCCGTGCGTCCAGGTCAACACAGAAATCTCTTCGACTCCTAACTGTTCCACAAGTTTCCGCAACTGTCTGCCAACGACGTCAGGTGTGCCGACAAGCGCGGTCTCGCGCAACTGATCTAACCGCGCCTGTTCCGCCGGGGTGTAGGCCTGTCCTGCCGCCATCTCTGGCGATTCAATCGGCTGCAGCTGGCCTTGATCCCTCAGTAGTCGCGAGCGGGCGCGCGACATGAACTGAAAGTGCGCCTCTTCATCGGTCTCGGCCAGGAGCGCCCAAACGCAGATTGCGGTCTCAGGTTCCGGATGGCGTTGGCTCGGCTGATAGTTTTCGCGATAAAGCGCCAGAGCCTGTGCGCAGGCCCGCCCCTCAGTAATGAAATGAGCGAAGCAATAGGGAATACCGAAATGTGCTGCGACCTGTGCGCCGTAATCGGACGTCCCCAACATCCACATCTCCGGAACAGTTTCTCCGGTCGGGAAGGCTCGGATCGTGCCAAACGGATGTCCTTCGGGCAGCGCGTCGTCCGAAATCCAGGCTAGCAAATCACGCACTTGCGCCGGGAATTGCTCCGCCGCCTTCGCCGCATTGGGGTTAAGGGCGTAGGCTGTCCGCCCGTCCGAGCCCGGCGCGCGGCCGAGCCCTAGATCGATGCGTCCCGGCGCAATCGCGTCCAATACACGGAACTGTTCAGCCACCTTCAACGCTGAGTAGTGCGGCAGCATGACCCCCGCACTGCCGATGCGGATGCGTTTAGTTGTGGCTGCAATTGCCGACATGACGATCTCAGGTGCACTGCCCGCGATGGTGTCATGATTATGGTGCTCGGCGACCCAGAAGCGACTATAGCCGAGGTCCTCGCAGTATTTTGCCAGAGCGATGGTCTCACGGATCGATTCCGCCTGCGCGCGGCCAGCGATGGCGACGGATTGGTCTAGCACGGAGAGGCGGCGAACGGTCATGGAACTGCAACGGCCTCAATACCGCGACACGCAATAACGCAACGCAAATCCCTTCATTTCCTTTCTTGAGCCGCTAAGGGCGAAAAGGAAACCTCGCGTCAACAGAGCGTTATACCCATCTGCCTCGACGCGTGACGCTTGGGATAGGAGTAGACGACGGTTAGCTGCAGCAACAATGCGCATTCTCTAAATTACCTTCTCCTCGGCCAGAGCTGCGATCGCTGCATCGCCCATACCTAGCCAATCCACCAAAACGTCTTCATTATCTGCACCCGGTTCGTGAAAGAATTCCAACGGCACCGGCGGAAACTCCGACAGGCGGATCGGCGAGCTTGGCAGAACGATATCACCGATGTAGGAATGGCTCATCCGGTTCAGCATGCCGCGCTCATGCATGTGTTCATCGTTCATCACCTCGCCCACATCGCGCACCGGGGCAACCGGGATGCGGTTCTCACGGATTAGGCGGTAGGCCTCATCCTTACTGCGTTGCGCAGCCCAGGCGCCAATCATCTCGTTGATCTCCGCTTCGAAGCGATAGCGCAGCGCAGGGCTACCATACTCCGGATCGTGCGCCAATTCCGGGCGGCCGACCAGTTCCACCAGTCGATGCCACTGCGGCTCACTTACCACAATCAACGCAATCCAGCCGTCCTGACACTCGTAACGTCCATAAGGCGCACTATTTGCCGCTGTTTTATCGCCGCGTCGCTCCGGCAATTCACCGGTACGGTGATAGGAGGCGAACTCGCTGGATAATACGAAATACATTGCCTCCTGCATGGCAACCTCGACACGGGTGCCCTTACCGGTCGCATTACGCGCTATGAGCGCACTCAGGATGCCAGCATAGAAATGGATGCCACCCATAATATCGCTCGGCGTACCACCCGCCCGCGCAGGCGGTCCACCCGTCTCGCCAGTAATGCTCATGACACCCGCGGCCGCCTGCACAGTGTGGTCCATGGCAAGTTGGTCCTTGTCCGGACCGGTAACGCCGTAACCAGTCGCCGTTCCGTAGATTAGCTTCGGATTTACCTCCCGCATAACGTCCCAGCCAAGACCGAGCCGGTCCATCGTACCAGCCGCGAAATTCTCTAACATTACATCGGCTTCCTTAGCCATTTCCTTCAGCAATTCCTTGCCCTTGGGATGCTTCAGATCAAGGGTGAGGCAACGCTTGTTGGAATTGAGCATCGCGAAGGCAAGCGGTGTCTCCGCGCCCTGGTTGCGTCTAATACGGTCGCCCGCATGGCTTTCTACCTTGACTACATCCGCCCCAGCCATGGCCATAAGAAACGAGGCGTAAGGGCCCTGATAAATTTGCGTAAGGTCAAGCACTTTGATGCCCTGAAGGGGTGTGTCCTGCATAACGATCCTTGATTGTTGTGGCGCGCCATTAAAGACGCTGAAGCCGGAAGGGGGAAGTCCCCCACCACTGGCTCACCTCCAAGACACAGACTATCATGTAAAGCTCGGGCATCTCCGAAGGGGGCTTGATGTATGGCATCACCGCTGCATAGGGTGGACTGCAGTAGTTCAGCCGCTGACATCGTCCCCATCCTTGAACGCGATGGGGCCGTCATCGTCGAAAAAATGCTCGCGCCCAACTTGCTGACACGCCTCAATCATGATCTCGACAGCATAGTTGCGGAAACGCCGCCGGGTGTGCGACACCCGACTGAGGACGATATGGTCTCTTTCTATGGCAAAGCGACCGTGCGGGCCGATGGGTTGCCGGGAAAATCGAACGCGTTCCTCGACGTCATGCAGCATCCGCTGCTCTTGGGTGTCGCGGATCATTTCCTGTTACCAAATTGTGACGACTACCTACTCAACACCGGCCAGCTTATCGAGATCGGCCCAGGCGAGAACGACCAGCGGCTGCATCGTGACGAGGGCGTGTGGCGGCATCTGAGCGATCCAAAGCCGGATCTACAAATCGAGGCACTGTTCGCACTGTCCGATTTCACCGAAGAGAATGGCGCAACGCGGGTCGCACCCGGGAGCCATCGCTGGCATAAAGCTCGCGAAGCGAAAGCAAATGAAATCGTGCAGGCAGAGATGTCAGCAGGATGCGCCTTGTTTTATCTCGGCTCGACAATCCATGGCGGTGGAGCCAATCGAACGAAGTCCATACGGCGGCGGGGCATGTTCATCGGCTACGTGCTCGGTTGGCTGCGCACCGAGGAAAATATGTTCCTCTCCGTGCCGCTGGAGAAAGTCCGCACAGCGCCGCGCCGCGTGCAGGAGCTTCTGGGCTACAAGGCGGTGCGAGCCCTGGGTGTTGTCGATGTCGGCGACCCAATGGCACTCCTCGACTGAACCAGACATTTTCAACAACCTGTCTGGCTGCTACGCTATCACCCTCACTTCACTGAACGAGGGTGATAAATGCCATACGTTCCCCCGACCGGACCACCCAGCCGGATGACTAGCCAGCGTGTACGCGCCCATTGCCCAGAACTGCTCGACGGGCTGAACAGTTTCTACGAGCGGATATGGCGCAGCACCCGCGTCGATGCAGGCATTAAAGAGCTAATTCGACTGCGCTGTGCGACGGTTAATAACTGCGGTTATTGACTAAACTTTCGCTACGCTGCGGGTCAGCGTGCCGGAATGACGGAAGAGAAGCTGAACCAAGTCCATGACCCGGAGAGCCGCATTTTTACGGAACGGGAACGGGCGGTACTACAATTCGCTGGCGCTATGGCGAAAAATGATACCGAGAATGCCGACGAACTGTTTGCCGAGATGCGCCGCTTTTTTGACGATGCACAACTGGTCGAAATCGGTTTCGTTGTAACGACGCTGCACGGCATGAACCAGTTCAACAACATGTTCGGGATCGAACCAGAAGAACAGCCCATGGTCAGCTATACGGGCACCGACCGGCCAGAAGCGGCTGAATAGAACCAGCGCAAAGCTGGAAGACGAGACGGAGGATCACATTGGCCCCAACATTTCAAAGCGCGCGCCTCGACATCGCCAACACAGGCGTCGCGACCTTTACCTTAAATCGACCTGAAGCGTTGAATGCCCTTTCGCCCGACCTAAAAGAAGACTTTCAGACGATGGTCGATTTCGTCGACGGCAATGCGGACATCAAGGCCTTGATCCTGACCGGCGAAGGCCGCGCCTTTTGCGCCGGTGGCGACGTAAAGGGAATGACAAACCGACTGGCCGATGGTCCGGGCGCTTCGCGCCAGGGTATTCTTGAAGTGCATGGCTGGCTGCAGCGTCTGCATAATATCGACTGCGCCGTCATCGCAGCAGTCGATGGTTTAGCCTTCGGCGGTGGTTTCAGTCTGGCGCTGGTCGCGGACTTCGTCTTCGCGTCGCCAAAAGCAAAATTCTGCTCCGTCTTTTCACGCATTGGACTAATGCCAGATATGGCGCTGGCCTACACACTGCCAAGGGTCGTTGGCGCCGCGATGGCGAAAGACCTGATGTTCACCGGCCGCAGCATTTCCGCCAGAGAAGCGAAAGAATTGGGCATTGTCCATTCGATCATTGAGGAAGGCGATGTGTTGACCGCAGCCCAGGACTATGCCGCGCGCATCGCCATAGGGCCAAAGACTGCGGTCGCCCTGTCAAAGCGCCTGGTGAACAAGACCTTTCAAAGCAATTACAACGACATCGCCGATGCCGAGGCTGACGGTCAAACCCTTCTATTCAACAGCGATTTCGCACAGGAAGCTGTCCGGCGTTTTGTTGAAAAGGAACCACCGCTATACAATTGGGACACGATGAATAAGAACGCAGACTGCCAAGACGATCAAATTTAGTGCAACGGGCCAGTTGGTTCTGTGTTTTCCAGCGCCTCAATCGCCATGATTATCTCGTGCCAGGTCGCGGCTTCACGCACGTCGCCCTTGTCGAGAAAATCCTCAGTCTTAAGCGCCGCGTAAACGGCGGCTTCATCGCCATACTTTTCCATCAGAAACTTGGCGCGCACCCATATTTCTCGACCGCTCATCGAACCTCCTAACCTTCGGATGTCCCGAAGCGAGCAGCAAAAGAATACCCGATCTTCACATGTGCTGACTACCATGAACACACTGACTTGCGCACCACGCGCCGGCAGCCGAGGATATCGTGTCGTGCAAACATGGGAGCCAAAGCCATGAAAATCGCTGCCGTCGCCGTTGAAGTCCTGGAGGTCTCCGTCGAAGACGCCTATGTCGCAGCCGGCCGGATGGTTGATGCCAACTGGCATGTTTTGGCGCGGATCCGCACCACGGATGGCACAGAAGGCTTCGGCTACGTCGTAAAACTCGGCGCCCAGTTGGTGCAGCCGATTGCGCAAGCAGCTCGAGAATTGGGCGAAAGCTTGGTTGGGATGGACGTGCTCGACACCGAAGCTGCGTGGCAACAGATGGTCCGGACCGGCAAATGGGTCGGGCCAGGGGGCCTCTTGCACTGGGCCATCGCACCATTGGACATTGCGATGTGGGACGCGGCGGGCAAGGTCCAGGGGCAACCTATCTGGCGGCTGCTCGGCGGATTTCGTGACTTTATCCCCGCCTATGCAAGCGACCGTTTATGGTACAGCCTTAGCTATGACGAATTGGCTGAATCGGCCCGCAATCACGCAGCAAACGGCTATTCCAGCATCAAGCTACGGCTCGGAAAAGATATCAGCCCAGCGGCGCAAGCGGAGCGGGCTAAGATTGCGATTGATGCGGCCGGTCCAGGTGTCGCCGTCATGGTCGATGGGACGGAAAGCTGGGATCTGTCCTACGCTCGGGCAACCGGCAGGGCATTACAAGAAGTCGGCGTGACCTGGCTGGAGGATCCGCTGCACCACGAAAACCTAGAAGGTCTGGCCTGCCTCGCCAGCGTACTCGATCTGTCGGTAACCGGTGGCGAAAACCTATACACGCTGCACCAATTCCGCCACACCTTAGAGGCGCGGGCCGTAGATATCCTGATCCTCGACTTGTTCCGGGTCGGCGGCATCACGCCCTGGCGCAAGGCGGCGGCGCTCGCCGAAACACATAGGGTACCGTTGAGCGGTCATGTTGCGCCCGAATTCCATCTGCACCTGCTGGCCGCTGTGCCACATGGCGAAATCCTAGAATACATGCCGCGCAGCAGCGCTATCCTGAAGGCAATGCCGGAACCGGTAAACGGTGTGTTGACCGCGCCGAACGGGCCAGGGCACGGACTGGCGTTGGACGAGACAGCAGTCAAAAAATATCGGGTCGGATAGACCCTATCGACACATAGGATCCACACGTGCCTGGTGAATCGCATACCCTGACACGCCCTGGCGCCGCCGCCTTCCTGGTGATGTTCACGCTCGATGCGACGGCACGGGCACTCCTCATCACAGTATTGCCCCTGCAGGCCTACGCGTTGCTCAAGGATGCACAACTGGTCAGCGTTCTCTATTTTGGCGCCAGCGGGCTCGGGCTTTGCGCCAGCCTCTCCGTACCGTGGCTAGTTCAGATAGTCGGCCGCCAGGGTGCCGTGATTGTTGGCAGCCTATGCCTTGCGATCGCTGCAGCTCTGTTCAGCCTGCAGGAACTCTGGGCGTTACCGGCTGGTCTTGTTCTACAAATGTTTGGCGGCGCGGCAATTACAATCTGTCTCAATCTGTACGTCCTCGAAATCGTACCCACCTCGACCTTTACCCGCTTTGAACCCAACCGGATGCTGCTAGCTGGGATCGGCTGGATGACTGGCCCACTGCTTGGCATCACCCTGGCGGAACGCGTCACCCCTTGGCTGCCATTCGCCTTGAGTGGCTCAATTTCACTACTACTGCTCGCCTATCTACTTCTGATCGGCGCACCACGTAATCCTTCCAGCCGCAAAAGCGCCAGCATGGGCACCAATCCCCTTCGCTTCGTGCGCCGTTACTTTGCACAACCGCGGCTCACTTTGGCCTGGCTACTGTCGGTCGGGCGTTCCGCCTGGTGGAACATGTTTTTCATCTATGCACCAATCTATGCAGTCGAGACCGGGCTCGGCAAAGAGGCAGGCGGCCTCATCACTTCGGTTGGGTCCGCCGGACTGTTTACGGTCACCTTCTGGGGTTGGATGGGACGGCGCAATGGTATCCGCTGGCTACTGATTTTGGGCTACGTGGCAACCGCCATCACGAGCGCGTTTGCCGGTCTAACGATGGCGTGGCCGCTGGTCGGTGCAGCGTTCCTGATCACATCCGCCTTCGCTGCCAGCATCACCGACGGCCCCGGGAACGTTCCCTTCCTGCGCGCGGTGCACCCACACGAGCGCGCTGGAATGACGAGCATCTACTCGACATATCGTGAAGCCGGACGGTTGGCGGTTCCCGCCGTCTACTCGGTTGTGCTACTGGTCTTACCGCTATCCGCGGTGTTCATTGCAAGCGGTGCCACGATGCTCGTCCTAGCCCACTTCTCTCGCTATCTGCCCCGCCGTTTCGGCCGCGACCGCCACACGGGTTAGCAGCAACATTGGGTTCACATACCATCCTGGTTTATCGTAAAGGAGAACGTTGCAAACGAAACGGATCCCTTGGATGCTAAACCGAGACGAACTGATTGATCTGGTCGAGAAGCGCTATTTCAACGCGATGGATCAGGGACGACTTGACGAAACGCTTGCCTGTCTGTCCCCAGATTGCGTCTGGCGTGTCTATCCGGCTGGTGCGGTATTGAATGGGCGAGATGGCGAAATCCGCGATGCTTTCGCAGACGCTATTGCTCATTACAAAAGCATGTGGCATGGCAATTTCGAATGGACCATCGACGAAGCGGCACAACGTGTTGCCGCGAGCTTCGACGTGCGCCTAATCGACAAGGCAGGCAAGGAGACCAAACTAAAAAACGTCAAGTTATTTCAAGTGGAAGAGGGCCGCTTCACCCATCTCGACCTTTATTTTTCAACCACAGAAATCATTGTTTCCAAACCAAATTAAGTGAAAACGCATGAAAACCAAATATCGCCACTTCATTGCCAAACCGCTCAGCGGTTCCGTCGGCGCTCTCATCGAAGGGATTGACATTACCCGTGAATTGGATGCGGACGTGATCGCAGAAATTCGTAGGGCCTGGCTCGACCATTTGGTGATCTTTTTTCGCAATCAACATCTTAATGACGAGCGACTTATGACATTCGGACGCTATTTCGGTGAGCTCTACCTGCACCCTAATTTGGCCAAAAAAGGCCCATACCCTGAGGTCATCCATGTCGTCAAAGAACCAAACGCGACGCGGGTCGTCGGTGCGGAATGGCATACAGATACAGCCCATGTGGAATGCCCACCAATGGCAGCAATTCTGCATGCACTGGAAGTTCCGCCGCGAGGAGGCGATACACTGTTCGCCAATCAATACCTCGCATACGAAGCGCTGTCAGACAGGCTAAAGGCGACCCTCGATGGAATGCGTGCCGTACATGACGACAGCCGCGTCGCAGGTCCGAACGCTAATAAAGGACGCTCGACTCAAACCCGAGACGATGCTGAATGGCGCCCGACGGTCAACACTCACCCAGTGATCCGCACCCATCCAGAAACCGGCCGCAAGGCGCTCTACGTCAACATCGCCTCAGCGCATAAATTCGAGGGCATGACAAACGAAGAAAGTGCGCCACTTTTGCGCTACCTATTCGATCATGCAACGCGTCCAGAGTTCACCTGCCGGTTCAGATGGGCACCCAACTCCGTTGCATTCTGGGACAATCGCTGCCTAAAACACATCGCGATCAACGATTACCATGGCTATCGTCGCGACATGCGACGCGTGCAGATCGCTGGCAACCGGCCAGTTTAGTTCAAACGGCGGCGGTGTCGCTGCTAAACTGCGGCAAATATAACATCAACCCAAAAAGGCAGGAGCTTATGGCAAAAATTGGATTCATAGGGGTAGGCAATATGGGCGGCCCGATGGCGCGCAACCTGATCAGCGCAGGGCACAGTCTCAAAGTGTTCGATCTGTCGGAAGAAGCCGTAAACTTCGTCGTTCAATCCGGCGCGGAACGGGCGACCTCGGTACAAGAGGCCGCAAAGGAGGTCGATATAGTTGTAACGATGTTGCCAGTTGGCAGCAACGTTCGCGAGGTATTCCTAAATGATGGCGTCGTGGCCGCAGCTAATCCAGGCACGCTTTTAATCGATTCCTCTACCATCGACGTGGAGAGTGCAGTCGTTGTGCACGAGACCGCTTCGGCCGCGGGTTTCGAGATGGTGGATGCGCCCGTTTCCGGCGGCACGGTCGGAGCGGAGCAAGCGACACTCACCTTTATGTGTGGCGGCGAGAAGGCCGCTTTCGAAAATGCGCGGCCAATTTTGGAAGATATGGGCAAAAACATCGTGCATTGCGGCGGTCCTGGGAAGGGTCAGGTTGTAAAAATTTGTAATAATATGATCGCTGCAATAGCCACCCTTGCGACCTCTGAAGCGTTCGTAATGGGTGAAAAGTTGGGTGTCGACAGGCAAGTGCTATTCGACGTGATCTCTACTTCAACCGGTAGTACGCGAATACTTGAAATGGGCTGTCCTGTGCCGGGGCCGTTGCCGGCTTCACCATCGAGTAATAATTTCAAGCCGGGCTTCATGGCCAAACTCATGCTTAAAGATTTGCGCCTGTCGCAGTCGGCATCACAATTGGCAGGCACACCGACGCCACTCGGTGCCGTTGCCACTGCTTCGTATCAGCAGCATGTCAACAATGGCTTCGGCAACCTGGACAATGCAAGTATTTGCAAGCTAATCGACCCGGACATCGCATGACTACCGAGAAAACAACTGAACCTACGCCGAAAATCATAGAACCTTACGAGACCTTGCGGCCTTGTCGGAACCGCATCATTGCCGGTGGTGTGATCATACTAATCGCGTTTGGTTTGATTTTACTAATATCGGATTAGGCGGGAGACATTAGGCATGAGTATGGAAACGCCAGGCGCAAAGATGCTGTATCTAATCAGGCGTAAGTCCACGACTAGCCGTGAGGAATTGATCGCGCATTGGTACGCAAATCACATGCCGCCAGTGATCCAGCGAAATCATGAAAAAGAAGCTGCAGGCGAGCAACACGCTACACGCTATATCGTTGGCTTATTCGATCCGAAAAACGATGCGTCTTTGACCTGGGACGGCGTAGCGCAGCTTTGGTACAGGGAACCGTTGCCGCACCCGGCACAGGCGAGTGCAATCGTGCCAAACGATAGTTTTCACGAAAAAGTAGAGCCCTACTGGCCATGGGCGACAAGGGAATATATCGCTATCGACGGCGTGCTACCAGTTGAACCTCTGACACTGAATGCGCCATTCCCCTGTACACGGAGTGGCTTCCATAAGCGCACTTCGCTTGTCGCTGCAAAGCCTGGCACAGATATTGAGGCCATGTTTTCCCATTGGCGTGATGTCCATCTGCCAAACGTACGGCAGACGATGGAGGAGGTCAGCGGGTTTCGCTATGTGGTGAGCCTAAGCACAAACTTGGCACACGCGCCCTACGCTGGAATGGCAGAGCTCTATTTCCGAGACGCGGTGGGTTGGTCGGAATTTCAGACAGCCTACAGACCCGACGGCTTTGAAAATTTCGTCGATGACGCTGCCAGTCACCGTTTCGCCGGTGGCACGGAGATGCTGGGGATCGACCGGCCCTGACGTTCCCAACGCAGAAGAGAATTTTTGGGAGTTTGCCATGGAATGGCATAGGGACACTTTCACCATTACCGATGACCACAAAAAAATTGACGTGCCCATCGTGGTGCGTCTTCTGCACGAACAAACTTACTGGGCCCACGACATACCATCAGATGCAATCCAACGTGCGATCGAGCATTCAGTTTGTTTCAGCATGTTCGAAGGCAAAAAACTGATCGGCTTTGCCCGCTTCATCACCGACCACGCAGTCTTCGGCTATTTGGAAGACGTCATCATTGATTCCAAATTTCGTGGGCGTGGCTTAGGACAATGGCTGCTCGACTGCATGCTCGCCCACCCTACTATAGCTTCATTGAAGAAGCTTATGCTCGCGACAGAAGACGCGCACGGCCTTTACAAAAAATACGGGTTCGCAGCGCCAGCGCATTCAGAATGGATTATGGAACGCTACAACCGACGCGCTTTCCAGACTGGCCCTAATAATTAGGATCATCACACTGGTCGTGCGCATAAGAATAATCCCGAATGAGACGTCCTGTCGGTAGCGCTATTTGCCAACTATTGGCAACCAGCGAAGGCACGATGAGCAGGAGGATCGCCTCCCGCAGTCCCAACCAGTACCAAGCAAACGAATGGCTGTCGTCTGCAATTCGACACCAACCGCCCCTTTGATGGTCCCTGCAATTAAGAATGCGGCGACTATGAGGACGATCAGCGTCGGATCCACTTAAGACACACCTTGGTCAGGCAGCCCGCGGCAAGACGTCGGACAAGCGTCCCTTAAAGTGCGGCATGACTTTATCCGAAAACAGACGTGCAGCCTTTGCATGCGGATAACCAGACAGGCAGAAGCTGGTGCAACCGGCGTCCACGAATTCATCTAATGTGTCGGCGATCTGTTTAGACGTACCCACAACCGCAATACCCGCACCGGATCGGACCATCGAAATACCGGTCCAGAGATGTGGATGGATCTTCATCTCGTCCCCAGATTCCTCCAGCAGCTGCCACACCCGTTGATTTGCTTCCGACGTCTTACGGATACTCTCGACCCCGTCCTGACCTTTGTTGGAATTGAACAGCTGAAATTTAGCCGCGCCAGCAACCAAACTATGCGCATCGTCCCAGGCTTCCTCCTCGCTTTCAGCGCAGACGATTTGTAGCCGCATGCCAAAGCCGAGGGCGTCCTCGCGGCCATGCTTGGCAGCGCGTTTGCGCATGTCCTTGATGTTTTCTGCGATTACATCCGGCTTGTCGCCCCAGAACAGGTGAACCGTAGAATGTTTGGCAGAGATATCCTTGGCCTGGTCGGAGCCCCCACCGAGGAAAAACGGCGGATGCGGCTTTTGCAGCGGCTTCGGCTCAATCACTTGATTGACCTGATAATGCTTGCCCTCATAGCTGATCGGTTCGTTCGACGCCCACAGTCGCTTCATTATCTCGACTTCCTCGTCCATCTTCTCGTAACGGACCTGTTTACTGTCCGAAATCCCGTCGGCTTGCGTATCGGCATCGCTTATCCCGGCGATCAAATTGATGCACAACCGTCCGCCAGTCAGTTGATCCAAAGTCGCGTACATCTTGGCCGACAGGGAAGGATTACAGTAGCCGGAACGCAGCGCGATGAGCGGCGCTATATGCTTGCTGCGGGCGGCATAGAAAGACGCGGTTACCGTCGCCTCCCAGCAAGTTGCATTAACTGGCATCAGGAGATATTTAAATCCACCTTCGTCGGCCGCCGTCACGACCTCTTCAAACATTTCCGGGCTTTGTGCTATGCGTTGGTTTGGATCGGCTAAGCAGGTGCTGTCGCCACTGGTGGGCAGAAACCATCCGAATGTCAGGTCAGTCATCATGTCATCCTTTATCGTTGGAGCAAAGGAATGCAAAGCGACATTGAACCCGGCAAGCTTCGCTCAACAACCTTTATAGTTCTTCAGGAGGCACTCGTGGGCTAGCTTTTTAGCTGCAGCTACCTCCGCCTTGCTCATCAGCTTAGTCAGGTGATGCTTTACCTCGGTACCGTACTTATTCCCCCTGGCAGATGCCAGACTAGCCCACATATAGGAGTACTTCCGATCCTTCCGGACCCCTCTCCCAATATTGTACATCACAGCTAAATTGAACATGGCCTTGAGGTATCCATCTTCGGCGGACCGCTGGAACCACATCACCGCCGTCTTATAGTCTTTCTCGACGCTAATCCCTTTGCGATACATCCAGCCCAATTTGAACTGCGACGCACCGTGTCCATTTTTTGCAGCGCGCCGGTACCACGATTCTGCCATCTCCTGGCTTCGGTCAACGCCTCTCGCCAATTCGTAGAGCAAGCCTAGTCTGTACTCAGCATCAGCATATCCCTGTTCGGCGGCCAGCTCCCAAAATTTGCGTGCATTCTCATAGCCTACCGGCACGCCGAGGCCCCGATAATGCATAACGCCAAGATTGAATTGCGCCCGCGCATAACCTTGTGCGACCGCGCGCCGATACCATCGCAGAGCCTCTGCGCGATCCCAAGGAACGCCAATGCCAAAAGTATAGAGGAAACCTAGCCGGTCCTGGGCTTCCGGCAGGCCTTGTTTCGCAGCCTGTTTATGCCACTTCGCTGCCATCTCATAACTTTGCGAGACGCCATCCCCTTCCTGGTACATCAGTCCCAATTTGAACTGAGCACGAGGACTGCCTTTTTCGGCAGCTTCCAGGAGATCTTGTAGGCTGTTGGCCCATCCGCTACTGACGAGCCCGACGAGCAAAGCTACCATCAGGCAAAGTGACAAAATAGTGGGTCGCATGAGTTTACCTGACAGAAATATGGGTAAAAAATGGCTCTACGAGCGCAAAACGGCGGAACTCGCCTTATCTCTTCTAAAGAAAGTGCGGTATTACGTCCTCGGTGAACCGGACAAAACTTTCGTGCCCGAGAGGCGCTATCATGAGGTATTCCATATTGTTCGTTTCGCGCAACCGTTCAATGTCATCGATAATCTTTTCTGGCGAGCCACACAACGCACAATCGTTGACATAACGCTCTACCGGATCAACATTATCGCGCTCGGCAGCGAGCATCGCCTCGTTGGACTGGGTCTTGCCTTCCGCTGCGGCCTTCTCTCCGCCTCGGATATTACTGTTTTTTTTCAAATAACTGCCGAACATAAACTCAGCCCCGCGGCGCCCCAAATCAAAACCCTCTTCCATCGTCTTACCGATGCCAACAGTTCGGGTCAGCGGAATGCTGCGACCCTCAAAACTGTAGCCCGATGACTCTAGAGCAGCCTTATAAAGTTCCCTTTTCAAAAAGCTGTCCGCATGCGTGGAATGCGGTCCCTGTAGAATTGAAAAACCTTGTGTCGCCGCCCACTCAATCGAACCCTCGGAAGTCGCACCAATCCATACCGGCATATCTTTCTGATAGGGTTTGGGCAAGACTTCTATATCGTTGTAACTGAAGTACTTGCCTTTGTGTGTGAAGGATCCTTCCTGCCAAGCCTTCACCACGACTTCAACGCTTTCACGAAATTTCGGATAACTGTCCTCCGGCGGCACGCCAAAGGCCTCATGCTCCTTGGCATCGAATCCCCGACCGGCCCCCCAATTGACCCGGCCATGCGTTAACTGATCAAGAAGAGCAACCTCTTCGGCCAACCGCAGGGGGTGATAGAAGGACGCCAATGAAATGCCAGTACCAATACGAATGTTTTTGGTGTTTGCTGCCAGATGCGCACCCATGATGTGGACTGAAGGACATACGCTGTAGGTGCTGAAGTGATGCTCCGCCAGCCACACCGCGTCGTATCCAGTCTTATCCATCAACTCTATTCGGTTGAAGGCGCGTTCATAAACTTGTTCTAGCGGAATTCGCCGACCAGGCCAGGCGAAGAACTGCAAAACTCCAAACTTCATGGCGTCCCCACGCAATTACATGAGAGGCTAAGGTAACAGAGGACAGTTGTAGCAGCCAGCGGCGGACATGAAAGCAGCATGCTGAAAGTTACGCCGTTTTTGAGAAGGACATTCGCGACACCTGCTCGTTGATATTATCATTCCCTTCATCAGCCCTGCTTTTTGTTGCACAGCAACCTATCGGTATGGAACTAGCTTTGGCAGCCAACGTCTGCTGCGTCAAAACCCGCTAAGCCTGTATCCACGCCGTACTATTTGCAGAATCATCAAGTCGGTCTGAAACTAGCAATTTGAGATATCGCGCCTATCCGGCTATTTCAAATAATTAGTGTCCCATTTGCGGCGCTACCTCTAAAGCCCTTGACGGACCCTCGGAAACACCTCTTCTGACAAAAGCTGCATGGTCTCTATCGACCGCGCGACCTCCAGCCCCGGCCAGTGCATGCTCATCACGATGTGGTTCATACCGACACGCTTGTTGAAGGCAATGATCTGCTCCGCCACATCGTCAGGCGAACCGATAAAGAAGCGATCCTTGAGTAGCTCCTCAAAAGGCTGACCCAACTCGTCTCTGTTGTCCGGACGCGAACGACCCAGACCCCAGGCATGATAGGCTTTGTATTTGGTCATGATCGGCTCCTTAGCGAGCCTATAGGCTTCTTCTCGCGTCGGTGCGCAGAATACCTCGCGCCGGAACGGAAACTCCTCCGGAAAGGGCCGGTCCATGGTGTCGAGTGCCCGCTTGTAGGTGTCGACCTGCCTTTCCAGTTCGTCCAGCCGGTCATTCGGACCGGGATACCAGCAGGTTCCCATCTTCGCCGCACGCTTGATCACCGCATCCGCACTACCTCCGATCCAGATCGGGGGGGTCGGTTTCTGCACCGGCAAAGCGGAACAGCTCGCCTCTTTAAGTTCGAAATGCGAACCCTTAATGGTGACTGTCTCTTCCAGCCAGAGCCGCTTGATCGCGTCCAAATTTTCCTCAAAACGCTTGGCCCTATCCCGCGGCGTCGTCCCAAAAGCCAAAAACTCGACTTCGCGATAGCCGACACCACAACCAAAGATCAACCTGCCGTTGGTCATAATATCAAGGGTGCCTAATTGCTCGGCCACATCGAGCGGCTTGTGCATCGGCAGCAGCAAGACACCCGTGTTGAGCCGCAGGCTTGGCGCCTCGGCCGCGACACGACACAGAAACGGAATTTGCTGCAGATCCTGCAACGGATGTGTGCTGTAATGTGCGCCTTTGGTGATCGAGTGATAGCCCCATTTTTCTGCTAGCCGCGCCTGCTCAAGCATCTCTCCAAACCGCGCCGCGACATCATCTCCCTTCGGAAACTGGCCACGCATCATAATCCCAAATTGCATCATGCTTTAACTCCTTTAGAGCGCCCATACTTGTCTCCGATGACCAAAAAACACGGTCATCAACTCATAGGTGACAGCAAGTTAAGCGATAACCTTTAGGCCGCAGCTTCAACCTTTTTTGTATTAACCTGACCGAAGGTCAACGTCAGTTAGCCGCAGAATTCGAAGCCTTCGTTGAGGGCTTTGATTATTCGATGACAAAACGCGTGGTTACCTTCACCGGCGATATATCTGCAGACATTCTATCTGATTTTACTTTGCGGCCTGCATACCGATGAACCAGTTTTTGCTAGTTACACTCATCTTCACGCCGCTGCTGCCGACCATTGTTCGTCAGATATAAATTGCGGACAACTGTTGATCTTCAGCCTATCTTCCGGCTTCGGGTCCTTCACCAGCGCACATTCATTGTCAAAAATCATTGTCGTCCGATCGGACGCATTGTAGTGCTGCCAGTCCGGTAGGCACGGGTTGTTTGGGTTTCCCGTCCGCGCGAACGCGAGCCACGTTTCCATCACGGTATCCATCAGCGCCACCTGTTCCGATCCAGTGCCGACAAATTCCTTCGCGACGTCCACATTACCGAAAACGAAGGGGATGCAAAGCGTGTGCGGCGTCTTCAGCATGCCGCCCAACACCGGGGTTTTCCAAGTGAACTCGTATAGCCATGCAGGTGCGCCATTCTGCTTGGATTTGCGCTCAGCCGCTTCGATCGCATTGCGGCGATACATATGATCGCTAGAAATATAGTTGTAGAGATCGCGCTCCGACGCATCATCGCGTCGCGTTCTGTAATCAGTAATCAAGTCACTTGCCACGTCATCCTCGATACCGACAAAACGCGCGATATCGGCCCGCAGCTGTGCCGGGGTAAGCGGGAGTTTCTCTGGCTCAAGCACGATGTCGTAGAAGCTCTTCTCCGTTTCGCATGAACCTATTAGCAAAGGTATGTCGGCGGCCAGATCCGGCGCGTCGAGACGGAAAGGGTGATTGTGTATTGATCGCCCGTCTACGACTGGCCGGAAGCTGTCGTTGCCGTTATTAGCCTGAACTACGGCCTTGTAACCGGCCAGCAGCACATCCGCTGCGACGCCGCGCATCGCATCTGCGCTATCGACACCGATCTCCCGCATCAGTTGCCGGGCGGCACGGTCCGCATTTTCCGCTGAGGCGAGGTGCAGATGTGAGGAACTACTCTGCATAATCGCCTTATGGAACAGCCCCCTGGCCACCGGCATGGTCATCATCACCGCTACCTTGGAGCCGCCGCCTGACTGGCCAAAGATCGTCACATTGCCGTCATCACCTCCGAATTCACCTATATTGTCGCGTACCCACTCTAACGCCATTACGATGTCGAGCATGCCCGCATTGCCACTGTCGGCGAATTTTTCCCCACCAGCACCAGCCAAATAGCAATAGCCGAACGCGTTCAAGCGATGGTTCAAGGTTACAACGATCACGTCGCCACGACGAGCGAGATTGCTGCCGTCGAGACCATTCGCGCCGCCGGACCCGGCGGTATAGCCGCCGCCATGTAACCAGACCATGACTGGTCGCCTGCCGCCGTCGTTTACAGCCGGCGTGTAAACATTGAGCGTCAGGCAGTTCTCTCCGGATTGTGTCGTGTCCCGGATCCACGCATTGGCGGGACGAATGGCTCGGTCTAACTGAGGAGCTTGATCCCCCAGCGCCATCGCATCACGTATACCGGTCCATTGCTGCGGCTTGCGTGGCCGCATGAACCGTCCCGGCCCGGCGGTCGACTGAGCGTAAGGGATCCCCTTAAAGCTGTGTATGCCATTCTTTTGAGTGCCACGCAGGTGGCCTGGTTCAATTTCAACGGTAGTGTCGGCGGTCATACGCTTTTTCTCTCACCCAATACGATTAATCCGAGCCTCGGTCGCAACCTTCCTATCCCTGGCGAGGCAGATCGAGGTCCAAGTCTCGTCTCCATCGTCGACGCAGAGCGACAACCGGTCATCCCAAAAAATCGGTCGGCGGAAATAAATCTCTAGGTCGACATTTTGCGGATTGAACTCGCGCCAGATCGCCGCTGTGAGATAGTGCACACCCATACCGCCACCAATGATTGGTGCACGAAAACCACCTGCCTTGGCAGCGGCCAGGTCGTAATGGATTGGATTGCCGGTCGACCGGTAGCCTGTCACCCGCTCCGGCGTCATTTCGACTTCGCCAATGTGGCGCAGGGCCATGGGATCTTCGATGACGGGCGGTGGCCGGTCGCCAGCACCGCGTGCATCCAACTTGGCTGGATCCGGCCGCAGCGAGCGCCGCCTTGCTGTCAGTGCCAAATCACCATCTGCTCCAGTGAAATGGACCTCGCTGGTCACAGCCTGGCCTCGCGGCACCTCCTCAACGTTGGTCACTCTGCCGGTAATCCGGATTTCAGTATCCAACTTCAGCGGCGCGTATTGCTCCAGTTTTTGAACCATGTTGACATTGCCATCCGCGGTGATGCCGCTTTCAACGCCAGCATGAATGGCAATTCCGATAAAAAAGGACGGGTCGGCCACGTCGCCAAAGTCCGACGGATCGATACCGCAAACAGATAGCGCGCGCACCTGCTCGGAGCGCGGCACCATCGTTGTTTGCGGCCGATATTCGAACCCCTTATAGGGCACGATCCATTCAATATCGGCTGATTGTTCCCACATAATCTTCACACGTCTCGGTACTTATCGATGATGTCGGCCCACTGTGCCACCTCACCAACACTGTTGATGATGCCGGCTACACCAAACATTGGCAGAACAGGCACCAGCAGCCGCGTCACCCCTCGGGCTGCAAGCTCTGGAACCATATCGAGGTCTTCCGGCAGGCTTGCGGTGATCTCAATAGCATCCGGGTCACGACCATGTTTATCTGCCGTCTGACGCGCCAAGTCTATCAGTTCCAGCGATGCCCCACGCGCTGGGAAGAACCCGTTGCCAAGCCGTCCAGCACGCCGTGCCGCCGCCTTAGAATGGCCGCCGACAATGATGGGGATCGACCGGTTGATTGGTTTGGGTTGGCTGTGCACGGCAGTGAAATTGGTGAATTCACTTGTATATGTCGACTGATCCGTAGCCCACAGTTCCTGCATAGCATAAATGTAATCGTCGGTTCGCTGACCGCGGTCCCCAAAGGGCACGCCGATTGCGTTGAATTCCTCCTCAAGCCAGCCGACGCCAATGCCCAGGAGTACCCTTCCGCCGGACATTAGATCCAACGTAGCGATCTGCTTCGCCGCAACCACCGGGTTACGCTGTGGCACAATCAGGATACCAGTGGCCAGATTGATCTGGCTAGTTGCAGCCGCGGCATAGGCCATCCAAATCAGCGGATCCGGAATAGCCATATCGTTCTTACCACCGGCCATCTTACCATCGTCGGAATAGGGATAAGCTGATTTATAGCCCTCCGGCACGACCACATGATCGACCGTCCACGCCGACTCGAAGCCCGCCGCCTCGCCCGCCTGTAACAGCTCGACCGCGTTTGCCGGATATATGTAACGGCCAGCATTGCAGTAGCGAAGTCCGAATTTCATGTAACGATCCTCCCTGTATTCGCGGAGGTACTATAGGGTCTTGGCTTGAAGCGTCCTAGGCTGCTGCCTTTGCCCTCCTCGTTGGGGCGCCAGATTATTCATCATACGCGCCATGGCCATGGCTGGAATGATCGCGAGGAAGGCCATGATAGCTAGGATCATAAACGCATCCTGGAAGCCTCTCGTACTAGCCTGAGCCAAGATTACGTCGCTCATAAATTGCAAAGCGGCTGGTTCGCGAGCAACCTCTGGTATGCCGGCCTCAGTAAACAAGCGGACGATCGCGTCGCGCAGTTCGCGACTAGTCTGGTTGACGCTGGTCTGAAGGGACACAAAGGCGTCGCCGTGGAATGGGATGCGCAGTTCCAGGAATACAATGACCGCGTTCGCGCCGACAGCTCCGCCAAGCTTACGCGTGAAGTTGAGCGAACTTGAACCCTGATGGATCTGGTCCTTCGGCAGTGAGCTCAGTGCAGTAGCGTTGGTAACGGGTCTCGTGAATGCCGATCCGGCACGCATCACCATGGTGAACATCACGACGGTCCAAAATGGCGTATTGACATCCATGCTGGCCATAAGCGCAAAGGATAGAGAGTAGGACAGTAGGCCGGCATAGACGAGGTATTGTGGTGGCAGCATGTCCCCGAGACGGCCGGATAGCGGGAATAACACAAGCATAAGTAAGCCCGACGGTACGAGCAGTAGACCGGAATATAGCGGTGTGAATCCCTGAATTTGCTGCACGAACAGCGGCAACATAATGGTCGAAGACAGGAATGCGCATTCGGTAAAGAAAGCGATCAACGCCGCTGCAGTGAACTGAAGGTTGGTGAAAAGTTTTAGGTTTACCAGCGGCTCAGCGATGGTGACTTGTCGGTAGATGAACCCGACGCAACATATTGTACCGACGGTGAAAAGGATAAGGATATCGTTTGACGTCCAGCCAAGCCGCTGTCCGTAGCTGAAGCCGAGTAGCAAACCAAGCAGTGCCACGGCGAGCAGTGCGACGCCAAGGAAATCAAACTTAGGCAAGAAGCGAGGAATTGGCCGGCTCGGCAAGAAAACTGCACTCAGCAACATTGCTGCAAAAGCCGAAGGCAGAGTTAGCAGGAATATATAGCGCCAGTTGAAGATATCGATTGCTAATCCGCCCAATGTCGGCCCTAGTGTCGGCGCAATGACCATGCCAGTGGCAAAGATGCCCATGGACAAGCTCTTACGCCCTTCTGGAAATACGGAGAAGACAACGGCCATGCCGAGTGGTTGCAATATGCCAGCGGATACTCCCTGCGTAACGCGACCAACGATCAACGTTGCAGTATCAATGGCCAGGCCGCTCATGGCCGCGCCGAGCAGAAACAGGCTTAGGGCCACGATATTAGCGATACGTTCGCCAAACGCCTTGATCATCCATGCGCTGAGCAGCATACCCAAGGTTTGTGAAGCGAAATAGCCGGTCGATAACAGTTGCGCCTGATCGCGGCCCAGTCCGAATGCGCCCATCAGATCAGGGAAGGCGACGTTCACCGTCGTGCTCGCAAGTCCTCCCGTCATGGCCCCCATGACACACGTAATCGTCGCTAACCACCGATAAGCGGGGCCGTAGCGGCGGAAGAGGGTATCAAAATTCTCTGCGGGCAATGCGGTGCAATTTGTCGTTGGTGATAGGTCTGATCTTAAAGACGAACGTCATTTCGGACAAAAGGGGCGCGCGCGCCAGACTTTGCCAGTCATATCGATTGCTATACAATCTGTCTAAATCCCGACCTTCACAGGAGTTTAGCCATGCCCGACTCGGCAATTGCGGCTGACGAGTCACTTATTCTGCCCGATCTACTAAGTACCTGCGCCGAAGCGCAGAAATCCGTTGACGCATTTGCAGAAGCTGCCCGCGCCCGGATGGCCGTGATGGTATCGGTCGATGGTAAGATCAGCGGCGGACGCTTGAACGAAGAACAGTTCGCTGGTCATGGTCTGTCCTGGATCATGACCTATGCGACTGGTTTGCGGGAACTCCTACATTGGGCCAAACGGCTGGACCAAGTGGGGCAGCGCGGCGAGATCGAAAATCTAATACTGCAGGCAGCCTTCGGGGAATACATAAACCAGCTGCAGTCAGGCGTTGCAATTAGCCAGGGTGAGATTGTCCGGCCGGGCGACATGGGAATGAAAGATCCAGACACGGCAACCCTGTCAATGGGCGCGGCGGGGCTATTGGTTAAGGAAGGCAACACCAACAAGGTGCGTATGCGGATTGCCGCACTAATCGAAGCGGGTGAATTCGGCAATCCCGGTTATGGTGACGAAATGCTGGAGATGATCGCCGATCAATTCCATCGTTTCGCCGACGAACAGATCATCCCGCACGCTCATGACTGGCACCGCCAGGATCAGCTTATCCCAATCGAATTAATTGGCCAGATGTCGGAGATGGGCGTCTTCGGGCTTACTGTACCGGAAATTTTCGGTGGTCACGGGCTCGGCAAGGTAGCCATGTGTATCGTCACGGAAGAGCTATCGCGCGGCTATATCGGCGTCGGCTCGCTGGGCACACGGCCGGAGATCGCCTGCGAACTGATTCGGTTAGGCGGCACTGAAGAGCAAAAGAAGTATTGGCTACCGAAGATCGCCTCCGGCGAGATCCTGCCAACCGCCGTGTTCACAGAGCCCGGCACCGGCTCAGACTTGGGCAGCCTGAAAACTCGCGCAATCCTTAAGAACGGTACATACAAGGTATACGGAAACAAGACTTGGATCACACACGCAGCTCGCACCGACGTCATGACCTTGCTGGCACGAACCAATCCGGACCAACCGGGCTACAAGGGCCTTTCCATGTTTATCGCGCCAAAACCGCGAGGCAGCGACGAAAACCCCTTTCCCGCTGTTGGCATGACCGGGGGTGAGATCAACGTGCTTGGCTATAGAGGAATGAAGGAATATGAAATCGCCTTCGACGGGTTCGAAATAACCCCAGAAAACCTGCTTGGCCAGCAGGAAGGCGAGGGCTTTAAACAGCTTATGGCGACCTTCGAGTCAGCCCGTATCCAGACCGCCGCCCGCTCCGTTGGTGTCGCACAACGTGCTATGGAACTGGCACTGCAATACGCCACCGACCGGCAACAATTTGGCCAGGCAATCTATAGTTTCCCAAGGGTTGCCGGGAAGGTCGCGTGGATGGCGGTCGAGACGATGATAGCTCGTCAGCTCAGCTATTTTGCCGCGCGAGAGAAGGATTCTGGCAGGCGCTGCGATATTGAAGCTGGCATGGCCAAACTGCTGGCTGCCCGCGTCGCCTGGGCCAACGCCGACAATAGCGTCCAGGTACATGGCGGCAACGGCTATGCCGAGGAATTCGAAATCAGTCGGGTATTGTGCGATGCTCGCATCCTCAACATATTCGAGGGCGCCGCGGAAATTCAGGCGCATGTCATCGCACGCGGCCTACTGGAACGGCGTAATTGACGGAGGGAGAAAATCAATGAAGATCAAGCGTATCGAACATGTCGCCATAGCGGTGAATGACATTGCAAATTCGATGAAAATGCTTGAAGACACGTTCGATCTCAAACTCGATTTCGACGAACAGATTGGCCAAACCAAGCTCGCCATGTATCCAGTCGGCGAAACATATATCGAGCTGTTGCAGGCTTTAGGACCAGAATCCGGCACGTCGAAATGGGTTGAGGAGAAGGGCCAAAGCCTTTACCACCTCTGCTTCGAGGTGGAGGATATCGATGAAGCGCTCGATGAATTGCGCGAAAAGGGTGTCAAGCTGCTTGACGAGACGCCTCGCACCGGTCACGGCGGTGCCCGCATAGCCTTCCTCAATCCGGAATCGACTGGCAACATTCTAATCGAATTGGCAGAGATTCCAGTGGGACACTAGGGAGGCTATCATGTTGGCCGCGACAAAATCTGAAACCGTTACCGCACCTGTCACATTCTCTGTCGATACAGGTAAGACCCCGGTCACCCTGGTTACCAAACCTGGCGTGCCTCAAATTCCCCCTAGCAACGAGTATGAATCGCACGACGTTGACATCGTCAACGCGCGTCCGAATGCCGACCGGTTCGACCTCGATCGCCAGGGGTTCGCTTTTAAGAAATATGACAGTGCAGTCCAGGATTTTTTCGACGATGACGAGGTCCGTGCTGTCTACTACCCAGAGATGGAGCAGTTGGTTGCGCAGGCGGTGGGTGCAGCCAAGGTCATTGTATTTGATCATACAATCCGCCTACAGGACGAAGCGGCGCGGGTCGCGCGGGAGGTCCGCGGGCCGGTCAATGGTGTGCATAACGATTTTACGGTTAATTCCGCGCGGCACCGAGTACGCGACCTGTTACCGGCGGACGAAGCCGAAGCGCGGCTGCAAAAGCGATTCGGCTCAATCAATATCTGGCGGCCGTTGCGCGAGCCAGTGCAGAACCGGCATCTCGTAATTTGTGGATATGGCGATATGGATGACGCTAATCTGATTGCTTCTGAGAGGCACTATGGCGATCGGATCGGCGGCGTCTATCGACTGACTTATAACCCGGCTCAGCGCTGGCACTATTTCCCTGACATGATGTGTAATGAGGTCATCCTGCTGAAATGCTTCGACTCGCTGACCGATGGTACCGCCCGCTGGACGGCGCACGGCTCGTTTAACGACCCGAATGCGCCGGCGGACGCCGCGGGTCGCGAGAGCATCGAGATCCGGACCCTGTATTTCTTCGATGACTGATTAGTTGCCGGCGGAAACGGTTACAACCCGGCCACCACGCAATTGCGTCACGCTAGCAACGCAGAGCAAATACATAACTGCGCCCGCGAAGAACACGCCGCGATACTGGCCGCCATCCATCAACCAGCCAAACAGCAGCGGCGCCAAGGCGCCACCCAGGTCGAGACCGGAATAAACGAACCCGAACACCTTTCCGGTCGCACCTTCCGGCGCTGCAGCCCGAACCAGGATATCGCGGGAGGCATGGGTCACACCGCTGCAGAAACCAACGCAGCCGAGTAGCACGATGTTGATCACCATCGGCAGAGCGAAAAATGCGACGGCCGCTATACTGACTGCGCAGAGGAACAGACCGATGCCGGCAATCAGCGCGTGCCTTTGATAGCGGTCGGCGAGCTCGCCGCCAATCAGGTTACCCACCGCGGAAGCGCCGAGATATGCGGTCATACCTGCCGTCGCCAACGCTAGGGGTGCTTTGTAAATTTCAATAAACGCTGTGCTGGAAAAGCTTTGAATGCCGATCATCGCCGCAGAGACAAGCGCAAAATAAGTAAATGCAGCCATCAGGGGTCTACTGAGAATGAGGCTCAGATAGAAGCGTACACCAGGTATCGTTGTCGCTTCGGGCGTCCCCACGGGCATGCGAAGTACCGCGCGATAGCGGTAAATCAGCGAAGCAGCGACAAGACCTATCAATCCAGCCGTCATCAAGGCGACCCGCCATCCCGCTACGCTGGCAACGCCGTAAAAAATCACGATAGGAGACAATACGTAGCCGCAGCTTCCAGCAAAACCATGTACTGCGTAGGCCCGTCCCATACGTCGCGGGTCCACTTTAGCGGACAGGATAGAAAGGTCCGCCGGGTGGAAGACGCTGTTGCCAACAGCCGCGATCATGGTGAGCGGCAACAACATCCAATAACTCGATACTAACCCCATGAGGAAGACGCAGATTGCCATCGTGGAGACGCCAAACAGCATCAGCCGATCGCCACCATAGCGGTCCACAAGAACTCCAGCGAAGGACTGACAAATTCCTGATGTCCCGTACAACACCGTTACGAGCAGGCCCAATTCTGTGTAGCTCACATCGAACTCCGCCTTGAGCAGCGGAAAGAGCGGCGCTAACGAAATCTGATAGAAATGCGACATCAGATGCGCGAATCCAACGAGCGCTATAATCAGGCCATCGGAGCGCTCCGGCTGTGAGGTTGCTTCTGCCATTAGGTTCGCCCGTTATGCGCCCCGCACCTTAGGCAGCATCAGAAACGGCCAAGGACTTGGAACATCGCCCATAGGAACTTCAATGATCGCCGGCCGCTCCATTGTCAGTGCCTTCTTGATGGTACCTTCCAACAGTTCCGGCTTTTCGGCTCGCAGGCCGACGGCGCCAAAACTTTCCGCATATGCGACAAAATCCGGATTAGTCAATTCACTGGCGATTACTTTGTTATCATACATCTGCTGCTGAATTCGCCGAACATTGCCGTAGGCTCCGTCGGTGAAAACAATCGTAACCAAGTTAATACCGTGATGAACGGCGGTCGCAATCTCGTTACCGGTAAACAGGAACCCTCCATCACCAGAGACGGAAACCACAGGCTCGTCCGGTTTCGCGACCTTAACGCCAAGTGCCGTCGCATAGCCCCAACCGAGTGTACCCATATAGCCAGAGGAAACGAAGGTGCGCGGCTTATATGTCGGGTAGGCTAGACGGCTGACATATCCAGGCTGTGTCAGCTCGTCGACATAAATACCATCTTCGCCAAGTGCTTCACGAATTGCCGCGAGCCAATCGATCTGCGGCGTTAAGCCGCCGACCTCTTCCGCGAGCGCATCCGCCGTCTCCGCGATCCTCTGCCAGCGCTTCCGCTGCACGTTGCGCCCTTCGAGTGCGGAGACGAGCCTGCCAGTTTCCGTCGCGGCATCGCCGATGATCGCAATATCTGCCGGAGCAATCCGGATCACCTCCTCCGGATCGATATCAATCCGGAGAACTTTCAGATTGTCGTCGACCCCCCAGCCCTGAAGCTGTGCACTCAGCCGCGTTCCGATGCCAATGACCAAATCGATCTCCGGCCATAGGCGGTGCCCGAAGGGACCATTTTGTGCCAGCGGATGACGACCATCTAGTACACCTTGCCCGTTACGGTAACATACAACCGGCGCCTCGAGCCGCTCAGCCAGAGCTTGGACCTCCTTACTAGCACCCTGTGCGCCACCGCCGACGACGATCAGGATATGCTCGGATTGATCGATCAGCGCCGCTGCGCCCAAAATATCTTCCTTATCAGCCTGCGGCACCGCGACCGGTTCTGCCGTCTTGATACTTCCTACATCGGCTTTGTCGTTCCAAACATCCATCGGGACTTCGATGCCGACGGGCCGTGGCCGTCCTGATAGCATCTCCTGGAACGCTGTTGTTAACTGAGACGATGCATCAACTGCGGAAGAGATGCGGCCGGACCATTTTGTCAGTCGCGACATGATACCCATTTGGTCCGGCAACTCATGCAGTTGACCATACCCTTTGCCTATCGCTGACGTGGCAACCTCGCCCGCGAGACAAAGCACTGGCGCGCCGGTCGCATAGGCTGTTGCCAAGGCCGACGTGGTATTCAAAAACCCTGGTCCAGGCACGACAGCGAAGGCTTGTGGTTTGCCAGTCGCCAGTGCAGCGCCGAGTGCCATGTAGGCCACGCCCTGCTCGTGCCGCGCGTTAATCGCCCGGATGCCGCTGTCATAGAGAGCAGCGAAAAATGGGTCGTTTTGGATGCCAGGAAGACAGAACAGCGTGCCGACACCGTTTACGGCGAGCCCCTCGACTACGATTTCCGCTGCTGATTTCACTGCCATAATTCGAGCCCCCCCTTAATCACGCGGCCTTTGATTCTTCTATACCGCCTGGAACGACACGCACATGCAAGTTTTCGTTGCCGTACCGGCATATGAGAACGATCATGACGCTCCTAACCGGAAGGAATGACGATATGCTCGAACTCACCAACGCGGATTGGTCATTGGGTGGTCGGTCGACCGTACGGTCGTTAAACGGAATAGTCGCCGCAGCCCATCCGCTCGCCGCAAACGCCGGCGCGGAAATGCTGCGCCGTGGGGGCAATGCCTTCGACGCCGTCGCCGCAACCGCAGCGGCACTCAACGTCGTCGAGCCCTTCATGTCGGGACTAGCGGGTGCTGGCGCAGCGACGTATTTGTACGCGGATACGGGTGAGGTTTCCTGCATCGATTTCATTCCACCAGCCCCGGCGGGTTTGAAGTCGGCCGAGATGGATGGTGAAGTGACGCAAACCGGACCCCTGGCGCCCTGCACGCCGGGTAACCTAGCAGGCTGGCATGAGCTGCAGAGCCGTTTCGGCAAACTCAGCTTCGCCGATGTGCTTCAGCCGGCCATAAAACTGGCATCAGACGGCTACCCAATTTCAAATTTTTTCATCGCCGAGACTAACGACCATAAAGATCGCATCAAGGATCCAGAGTGGCACCGGGTGTTCCAGCCTAACTGCGGCTGGAAGCCAGGTGATGTGCTGAAATTGACGGATCTTGCCGGTACCCTGGGGATGATAGCTGAACGGGGCATCGAGTATCTCTATGGCGGCGAACTCGGCGAAAAGCTGGACCGGCATATGAAAGGGGCCGGCGGCGTCATCGCGCTGAGTGACCTAGAAGCGGTCGCCCCGCTCCACGAAACCCCCGTCAAAACAGCCTATCGAGACCGCTTGATCCATGTTCCGCCACCGCCTGCAGAGTCATTTCAGTTCCTGCTCGCCCTGCGCATTCTGGATTCCTTCGATATAGGCTCGCTCGGTCTGCTCAGCGCACCACATCTCGACATCGTCTTCCGGGCGATACGAATTGCTGCGGGTTTACGGATCCAAAATAATCGCTGTAGCCCAAAAGACGCGGACGCGCTGTTAGCAGATGTAAGCACGCATGTTGCCCGGGCCGCCGATGGCGTTCCTGTCACCGGCCCCACGGAAAAATGGTCCAACGACGCCGACTTCACCGCAGATGCCCCAAAGGAAAATACCACTTCTATGTCGATTGCCGACGCTGACGGCAACATGGTCTGCCTGACGCAAAGCCTTGGTTCTGCTTATGGTTCCGGCGTCATGGTTCCTGGCACCGGCATGATCCTGAATAATTTCCTGAATTGGACGGATCTCGATCCGGCTTCCCCCAACGCCCTTGAGCCTGGCCAACGCATGGCTATGTGCTTAGCGCCATCGATCTCAACCCGCGACGGCAAAGGCGTGCTGGCGCTCGGTACGCCAGGTAGCTACGGCATCCTGCAGACCCAGGTTCAGGCGATGGTCGGACATCTGGATTTCGGCCTAGATATCCAGGCAGCGATCGACATGCCACGCGCACGTTTGTGGGACGGCAGGCAAATCTATCTGGAGCGCCGGGTGGCCCATCCCGTTTGCGTCGAACTCTCTGCCCTCGGCCATGAAGTTTCGCTGCTGCCGGAATATTCGTGGCGCACTGGAGGCATGCAAGCAGTTGCGCGCGACCCCGAAAGCGGCACATTGGCCGGCGCGGCCGACAATCGGCGTGACGGCGCTGTAATTCCAGCCTAGGACAAGCGGATATGGATAAGTATTTCTCTATTGACTACGCGGAAGCCCGAGCCAAGTTTCTCGCCGCTGTCGAAAAAGCCAACGTGTCGCTATGGCAATTCGACCATCCCATGGCAGGACCAAATAGTGAGGCGCTTGGCACTGACATCGCTTGGCTTGGCGACAGCGATGCCCAGAATATTGTCGTAGCGGGCTCTGCAACACACGGAATCGAAGGGTTCTGCGGATCCGCCTGCCAGACCGGGTTCCTGACGGAGAATTGGAAGGACCGACTCCAAACTGGAACCGCATTGTTGTTGGTACATGCCAACAACCCACATGGCTTCGCACATCAGCGGCGGGTCAACGAGGACAATATCGATCTCAACCGTAATTTCATCGATTTCGACGCGGGACTGCCAGACAGCCCCGGCTACCCTGAACTTCACCCGGCTCTTGTGCCGGAAGCGTGGGACGGACCGGCCCGTAACAAAGCCGACGCGGCAATCGCCGCCTATAAGGTGCGCGAAGGTTTAGCGGCATTCCAGCAAGTCACGTCGCGCGGCCAATACACTTTCCCCGATGGCCTGTTCTATGGGGGCACAGGACCAAGCTGGTCGCGACACACCATCGAAAAATTTGCCCACGAACATCTAGCTCATGCTGCACGCATCGCATTGGTCGACTTCCATACTGGTCTCGGGCCGCGCGGCTATGGCGAGATTATTGGCCGCGGCGGCCCTGGCGATCCCCAATACGAACGCACGATCGCCTGGTACGGTCCAGATGTGAAAAGCGCCGCGGTCGGCAATTCAGCATCGGTGCGGCTTAGCGGCACCATCGATTTCGGCTACCGTCGCGCCTGTCCTGCAGCGGAGCAAACCGCAATCACACTCGAATTCGGGACGCTGCCGCTGGAGGAAGTACATGAAGCTATCCGCGCCGATAATTGGCTTTATGCAAAAGGCGGCGCCGAAGCCTCCCCACATTTCAAAGCGATCAAAGCAAATATGCGCGCGGCCTTTTATGGCGAGGATAGTCAATGGAAAGCCAACATCTGGGCCCGAGGCCAGGAGATCGTTAAACAAGCGCTGGAGGGCGTGAATACCTGACCAGTTCCTACCAATCCAAAAACGCTTTGAACACGACCTCATCGTAAATACGTTTAGTTCGACATAACAACTAAGTAATAGCAGCATAGATGGTGGGTTCGAGGTGTTAGATGACCATTTAGCAAACCATCTCCTGGAAAAGCGCATTGAGTGCGGTGTTTCCTACCTCGCGGCAGTGGAACCTGTGGACGTTTCCCGAGGATAAATTTCTTCGCGCTAAGTCGGATGATTTGCTCCCGATATATGAAGAGAATCTGGAATAGTCGTCCGCCCGCCAGAAATAACAATCTCACTGTCTTAAACTTTCAATGCAATGATATGCTCCGACTAGGGAGTCAAAAATGACCGGGGGGTAATTATGTCTATAGCCAACACCTATGCTGGCTCAAACGAAGCCGCGTTGCGGGAGGCCGGTAGCAAGCACGTCTTTATGCACGCATCGCCATATCGTGCGCTCGCCAAAGATATGGGCAAACGAATTCTAGTCGAAGGCAAAGGTTGCATCGTCAAGGATATTGACGGCAACGAATTTATCGACGCGTTGGCCGGGCTTTGGCTGGTCAATGTAGGTCATGGCCGACCGGAAATCGGCGAAGCAATGGCAAAGCAGGCGGGAGCGCTAGCCTACGCCAGTTCAACCCAGGCGACTACGATACCGGCAATTCAGCTGGCTACCCATCTGGCGGAGATTACACCGGGCGATCTTGGAACGGCCTTCTTCTGTTCCGGTGGGTCAGAGGCGGTGGAGTCGGCGATCAAAATCGCGCGGCAATTCCACTACCACAATGGAGAACCGAAGCGGCAAAAAGTGATTGGTCGGCGCGGTTCCTATCACGGCGCGACCTATGGTGCGATGAGCGTCAGCGGCACACGGCCGAACGCTGAACCCTATCACAGTCCCTTCATGCACGGAGTGCTGCACGCCTCGCCACCCTATTGCTATCGCTGTGATTTCCGGCAGACCTATCCGGCCTGTGATTTGCTATGCGCTGATCAAATCGACCAGATGATCCGCTATGAAAGTCCAGAGACTGTCGCTGCAGTCATTGCCGAACCGGTCTCCGCCTCGAACGGCATTGTCATACCGCCGGAAGGTTACTGGAAGCGGCTACGCGAAATCTGCGACGAGCATGGCGTATTGCTGATCACAGATGAGGTCATCAACGGTTTCGGGCGCACTGGCAAGATGTTCGCTTCAGAACATTGGGATCTAGTTGGCGATATCCTGACGATGGCCAAGGGCCTTTCGAGTGGCTACGCGCCCATCGGCGCCGTAATGTGCCGGCCACATGTGGTAGGCGCGTTTGAGGGCGATAATAAACTTACCCATCTGCTGACCTATGGTGGACACGCCGCCGCTTGCGCCGCTGCGTTGGCTAATATCACGATAATTGAGAATGAAGGGCTAGTCGACAATTCAGCCAAGATGGGGGCCCATCTGCTGGAGGGGCTGAATAGCTTGCGCGACCACCCAACCCTAGGCGACGTGCGGGGCCTCGGCCTGATCGCTGGGGTTGAACTGATCAAAGATAGAGAAACAAAAGAGAAGTTCGCCGAATCGAGCGCCGAGATCAAATATTTGAATTCGGGGTTACTAGATCGTGGCCTGCTGACGCGAGCCAGCCACATCATCTCACTCTCACCACCACTTTGCATCACAAAAGAAGAAGTTGAGCGCGTCGTCGCCATCATCGAGGATGCGATTAGCGACCTGGAACGGAAGTTCGGCTACACCTGACGGTACCCCTATTTCGTCAGCGCCTTTTCGACCTTTTTCAGCGCGTCAAGCAGCGTATCCCGCTGATACCTACCCATGGACGGTTGCCCAGTCAGAAGCTCCGAGCAAAATTCCAGTATGGACCAAAAGATGATGATTTAGCGGAAATTCTGCATCACGATGATCCTCAACTGTCTTTAAAAACTTTATGAAGAGACCATCATTTTAGCCCGCACGTCGAAGGACAAGTTGCACATAAATAAACCCTTGTTGACCTGGTTCGGAAACCTTACTGCGATTTCGGCTTTGTCATGGATCGTGTTTGATACGTTTCATCGTACTGCTCCTCTTTGACAAGCTGTACAATTGCGCCTTTCACAAAACAATATTGCCCCTGGTCAAAGAGTTATCCGTTGCCACCATCGAGCCAGGTAGCAGAGCGGCCACGATCGATCGGGATCGCCGCGCCGGTGATATCGCTAGCCTCCTCGCGGCACAGAAAGGCGACTAGATTGGCGACGCGGGCGGGTTCGATATAACCCGTCGTCTGACCGCGACGGCGCAGATACTCGCCCCTCGCTTCGTCAAAATTAAGGCCAGTCTCCTCGGCCAATTCGCCAATTTTAATCTCCGTATTCGGCGTTAGCACCGAACCCGGACAGATCGCATTGCATGTAATGTTCGGTTCCAAGCGCGTCTCTGCGGCCGTGGCCCGCGTGATGCCAAGCATCGCCGTCTTCGCCATAACATAGTCAGCTCGGCCAGACCGGGCCGCTAGCCCCAGCACCGACGAAAAATTGACAATCCGTCCCCAGCCACGCTGGCGCATGCTAGGCAAGACGTTCTGTGTCAGCAGAAAAGGGGCCGTGACGTTGACCGCCAGCGCATGGTTCCAGTCTTTGCGGTTGAAATTATCAATGTTGTGGAAATAGCGAATAACCGCATTGTTAACGAGAATATCGACCGATCCAAAGGCATCTTCCGTCGCTCGGGTTAGCGCGTCGACATCGCTTTCCATCCCCAAATCTGCACCGTTGTATCGAACATCGACGCCATGCTCTTCAGCCAAGGCCGCGCGGTCCTTTTCGATCGCGTCAGCATCGCCGAAACCATTCAACATTACGTTGCAGCCTTCGACCGCTAGCGCTCTCGCGATGGCTTGGCCAATTCCGCGCGTTGATCCAGTAACCAACGCGGCTTTCCCCTTCGACATAGCGCCTCACTTTTCTATCTGTCGATCCCAAAACTTTCGATACCACCCTTGAATTCGGTCGGCGCAAAGATATCCGGTTGCATGCTCTTCAGCCATTCACGATCCATATTGATGTCATTGGCCTTGAGATAGATCGCGCCTTCATCGAGCACAATGTCCCAGTCCTGCTGGAGTCGGCAAAGCTTGTTCAAATCGACATATACTGTTTCGCCCAACGCCTCGACCACCAGATCGGTCCAATTCAAGGGCTCGAACCGTCCTCGCTTTTCCTCATTAGCTAGCTGACCATGGCAGGCCGGGATACAGAGCCCGCACCCATTGCACTGATGCGCCCAAACCTAGGTATCACCAGCTAACGGCGACCCACCAACAAACTATCTGAAGATCTCGTAGGCGATTTCGGACAATCGGTTAACGTCAATCCCTGCAAACAGCGCTATTGGGCAATTCTCGACGCATTTTCAGCAGTGCGGACAGGCATCGCAATACGCCTCGTTCGCGTCTTTACGATAGCTTGCCAGTGGTGTCATGATGTTTTTTTCCGGACATCACCTTAGCTGTGAACCGTTACCCTGTCAGGGCAGAACGCTAATCAAGCTCCATGCCATCCATACCAGAATTTTTGCGAACCTGACTGCACATTTCGCGGATCTTCGGACCGAGTGCAACAGGATCGGCCATCGCATCGACTTCAGCACCACGCTTCCAGCCTTCGCAGACTGCGACCATACCAGCGCCGGACTGGATCACCCGGCCGGTTATATCACCAGCATCCTCGCTGGCAAGCCACACCACGGTTGGCGAAACCCAAGCCGGAGCCCGTTCCTCAATTTCGTCTTCGGTGTATTCGCGTAGATAGTCGGTCATACGAGTATAGGCACTCGGCGAGATTGCATTGACAGTAACACCAAGACGGCCCAACTCACGTGCCGCAATAATGGTGAAAGACGCGATACCGGCCTTCGCCGCACCATAATTCGTCTGTCCGACATTGCCATAGATGCCCGACGTCGAGCTGGTGTTGATCACACGACCAAAGACGGGAGCGTCATTCTGCTTTGACATCGCGCGCCAATAGGCTGCAGCGTGCCGGGTCGGCGCGAAGGTACCCTTAAGGTGCACGTGTATGACCGCGTCCCATTCTTCTTCGGTCATGTTGACTAACATACGGTCGCGCAGGATGCCCGCATTGTTGACCAGGATATCGAGTTGACCAAAATGCTTGATCGTCTGGTCAATCATGTTCTTGGCACCGTCGAAATTGCCGACATCATCGCCATTAACTATTGCCTCGCCACCCATCGCCTCGATCTCATGGGCCACTTCCTGCGCCGGTGTCGTATCACCGCCGGTGCCGTCAACCGCACCACCCAGATCATTGACCACAACCTTGGCGCCATGTTTGGCGAATAGCAGAGCATGCTCTCGGCCGATCCCGCGCGCCGCTCCCGTGATGATCGCGACTTTGCCTTCACATAGAAGAGTCATTCGTTCCTCGCTCAATGTATTATGTTCTGTTACGCAACTAATACACGCTGGGGCCAACGAGACAAAGAGGCCATTACCACGACCGATCGTTGATTTGTCCCTACCTTTCAGAGTGATTAGACTGCTAGAAATTCGCACTCGACAATTAGCGGGCTGAATTAGGCCCTCGCGTAAGGAAAATAGCATGCGCCAAGTCCATTTCGTCGCCTTCCTGCAAGCGCAAAACTGCACCACGCTGCCTGCTTCCTGGCGGCATCCGGACGCTCGAACCGACACATACTCACCAGAGTATTATCAGCATATCGCCCGCGTACTAGAGGAAGGCAAATTCGATATCGGCTTCTTTGACGACCGGCTGGCAATGCCGGACATGTATGGCGGAGACCATGCGGAAACGGTGAAAAACGGCATTCGTTGCGTGAAGATGGACGCCGTCACCTGCCTGATGACAATGGCGGCGGCAACCGAGCGGCTCGGCCTCGGCGCAACATACTCGACGACCTATTACGAGCCCTTCCATGTGGCTCGGCTGTTCCAGACCGTAGATTTGATGACTAAGGGTCGGGCCGCCTGGAACGTGGTCACATCAGTCAATGACAAGGAAGCCGAAAACATGGGTAAGGAGCTCCATATGGAGCACGACACCCGCTACGACGAAGGCGATGAATTTATGGAAATCGTACTCGGCCACTGGGACAGCTGGGATGATGACGCGATCGCCGCCGACAAGGCAAATAATCTTTACGCTCATCCAGAGAAGGTTCGGCGCATAGACTACAAAGGTAAGTTCATGTCCTCGCGCGGACCGTTTACGGTACCTCGTTCACCGCAGGGCCACCCCGTCGTCATCCAGGCCGGCATGAGTGGCCGCGGCCAGAAATTTGCGGCCCGTTGGGGCGAATTGCTGTTTGTGGTGTATCACGATCTGTCGCAAGCACAGGCGCGCTATAAATCCCAAAAGGAGATGACTGCGGCGGCCGGTCGCGACCCAGACGGCATGAAAATTTGTAGCCTGTTCTACCCGATTACCGGCGAGAGCCGGTCTGAGGCGGAGGATAAGGCCGCAGAATACGAAAAGCTGCCAAACGATATGGATCAACTTTTGCTACTATCCGAAGCGCTGAACTTCGATTTCGCCGCTAAGGGAATCGACGAACCGTTTACTGATGAGGAGATCGAGGGTATCCACGGCATGCAGTCGATGCGTGATCGCGTTGTCGTGGAAGCGGGCATCAAGAACCCAACACCGCGTGACTTCATGGAAGTTACCGGACGCGGGCTCCTACGCAACGCTTGGGTAGGTGGCCCGAAGGACATCGCTGATCGCATCGAAGAATGGTGGGAAAGCCGCGGCTGCGACGGCTTTGTCATCGGCCCTACCCATCAGCCCGGTTGTTTCGAGGAGTTTGTGAAACACGTCATCCCCGAATTGCAGAAACGCGGCATCTATCGCAAAGAATATACGGGCGCGACCCTGCGCGACCATCTCGGGCTAAAGCGCCCCGCGATTGGTGATTGGCGTGGCAACACGGATGCAGCGGATTGAGGTTCGTCGCTGCAGGCATAGGCCACTGCAAAGGGCACAAGGAGCGCCGTTATTTAAGTTTTGTTTTGGGCAAATTCGGGAAACCATACAACCAAGCGACTAAGGTATCACGCCATGACTGCATTGAAACAACCATTATGGCGCTCGCTGCTCTTTGTGCCTGCAACGGCGGAGCGCTTCGTCGCTAAAGCGCATACCCGTGACGCAGATGGTATCATTATTGATCTCGAAGATGCCGTAGCACCGGACGAAAAAGAGCGCGCACGCAGCCTCTTGCCGGAAGTCATGAAGAAAGTCGGCCAATCGGGGGCTGACATACTGGTAAGAATTAACAGGCCCTGGCGAATGACGATGGCTGATCTCGAAGCCTCGGTCTTAAACGGTATTTCGGCGATCGTTCTGACAAAGACTGAATCAGCTGATCATGTGATATTCGTGGATGAAGTAATCTCTGAGTTGGAAGTCGAGCGCGGGATAAATCGCGGCGCCATTGATCTCTTCGTTCTCATAGAAACGGCCAAAGGCTATTTGAACGTAAGAGAAATTGTGCACTCCAGCACTCGCCTTCGTGCCGTGAGCCTTGGCATGGAAGACTTTGCCGAAGTGATCGGGATGCCGGAAGTCGATACCGAAGCAATTCTCGGTTACAACAGAGAGGTACATGTAGCCGCGCGAGAGGCCGGAATTCTCATGATGGGTTATCCCGGTTCGATTGCTGATTTCTCGGACCTCGAGATGTTTCGAAACAACATTCGCCGTGCCCGCCGTCTCGGGTTTGATGGAGGGGCGTGTATCCATCCGGCCCAGGTGGCAATTTTGAACGAAGAGTTCTCTCCGTCTGACACTGACGTTGAGCGGGCGGAACAGATCATCGCGCTGTACGACGAGGCAAAATCAGATGGCGCGGGTGCCGTAGCCTTTGAGGGCAAAATGATAGACGAGCCGATCGTTCGACGGGCAAAACGAACGCTCACGCGTCGTCGTCGTATCGAAAACAAATCTGTGGTATGATCGCGTCATAAGTAGTTTTAGACGTATCCCGGACGGGTCTTCCGCACAAAACAATTTCGCGATGGTCTACCTCGCCGTAACCTGTTTATTTTCCAGCTTGTTTATCGGCTCGCAGCTACTCAAACTCAAAATTTATCACACGCCATCGTCAGACAATCTCCGAGGCAACTGCTAATTAGGCTGTGCCGCGTCTATCGCCTTCCACACTCTGTCCGAGGTGGCTGGCATTTCTAAATGCTCGATGCCGAGCGGGGATAGCGCGTTGTTGATCGCATTCATAACCGCAGCTAACGCACCAACAGTCCCTGCCTCACCAACGCCCTTCACACCCAACGGGTTGGTCGCCGTCGGCACCGGATGCGCAGCCACATCGTAGTCGCACAGATCGCCTGCACGCGGCATGCTGTAATCCATAAAGGAACCGCTCAGAAGCTGCCCACTCCCCCGCTCATAAACCATATTCTCCATCAAGGCTTGACCGACACCCTGCGCAATACCGCCATGCACCTGCCCTTTCACCAGTAGCGGGTTCAGCTCGGTGCCGCAATCATCGACGACCGAATAGCGGTCGAGGGAAATTTCCCCCGTCCCCGGCGTAATTTCCACCTCGACGATGTGACAACCATTCGGAAAATTTTCGACCTCCGGCGCGTAGCTCGCCAATTCGGCCAGTGTCGGCTCGATGCTCGCCGGCAAATTTAATGGATCAAAAGCGAGAGCCGCCACGTCCAGGAACGGCATTGTTCGGTCTGTTCCTGCGATAGTGAACTGGCCCTCTTCAAAGGAAACGTCCGCTTCTGCTACTTCCATCGCATGCGCCGCGATCTTTTTGGTTTTACTGATCACCTTTTCCATTGCGCACAACACAGCTGCTGACCCGATCGTCGCCGTTCGTGATCCACCGGTGCCGGTGCCGAAGGATACAGCATCCGTATCGCCCTCGATCACGCGTACACGGTCCGGGTCCAGGCCCAACGTGCCGCAGACGATCTGCTTATATATTGTCTCGTGTCCCTGGCCGTGTGGCGTGGTTCCGATCAGAATTGTGGCATCGCCCGATGGATCGAAACGCAGCTCCGCCGTCTCCAGCTGTGCCGCTGCTGCGCGCTCGATGGTGCAGGACACCCCGATGCCGCGGAGCCTGCCCAACGCCTCGGACTGCAATCGGCGTTTTGCGAACCCATCGTAGTCTGCTTTCGCGAGCGTCTTGTCCAGAACTGCTTCGAACTCCCCGCAATCGTATGTGAAGGTAAGCGGTGTCTCGTATGGAAGCTGATCCGTCGGAATTATGTTGCGCCGGCGCAGTTCGACTGGATCGATACCTAAACGACCGGCCGCGATATCGATCGTCCGCTCCAAAATGTAGGAGGCCTCCGGCCGTCCTGCACCGCGATAGGGCGAAGTCGGCGAGGTGTTGGTCATTACGGCCGAGACTGCGACGTGCATCGCCGGTGTCGTATAGACCCCCGCCAGTCCGCCAACATTGCCCGTCGGCGCCCCCATCCCAAGAAAGGCGACATAGCCGCCCAGCGCTGCACTCGTCTCAACGCCCAGTGCTAAGAACTTACCTTCCCCATCAAGTGCCAGAGTTACATTGCTAACATTGTCGCGAGCGTGATCATCGGCGGGGAACCCTTCGCTTCGCTCGCAAAGCCATTTAACAGGCCGGCCTAGGCGCTTAGCGGCCCAGGCGACCAGCGGAACCTCCGGATAAATCGCGCCCTTCATCCCGAAGGAGCCGCCGAGATCGCCAGTTACAAAGCGGATCTGGCTTTCACGCACATGGAATAGGTTCTTTGCCAAGGTAGCTCGCCAAGCATATGGACGCTGCACTCCTGTATAAATGGTGTAGCGCTCAGTACCCGGATCCCATTCTGCAAGCGCGCCGCGCGGCTCCATCGTATTCGCCGTAATCCGATTGATGACGTAGCGCTGTCGCACCACATGTGCCGCACTAGCGACCGCCGCATCAACCGCCTGCTTATCGCCAACCTGATAATAGAATGCCTCGTTGTCAGGACAATCGTCCCAGATCGCCAGAGTTTGGAGCGCGTCCTCGGTCACGACATTAACCGGCAGCAGTTCGTAATCAACCAAAACTGCCTCCGCCGCATCCTTCGCCTGATCAACAGTCTGAGCAACGACCATAGCCACAATTTGCCCCACATGCCGGACCCGATCCAAAGTCAAGGCTGGGCGTGGCGGCCGATACATTGCGGACCCGTCACGCCTTTTGAAAGGTGTCGGCCCCGTGATCCAGCCCAGCCCATCCGCCTCGTAGTCGGCACCGGTCATTATCGCCAGCACGCCTGGCATTATCGACGCTTCACTGATTTCAATCATTTTGATCGTCGCGTGGGCGTGCGGCGATCGCACCATATAGGCATACGCCTGGTTCGGCTGGTTGAAATCATCCACGTAGTTGCCGGTCCCGCGCAGTAGGCGCGGGTCCTCGGTGCGCGGCACCGCCTGACCAACGGCGTACTTCGTCATTTTGCAGTTCCCTTATTTGGTGAGCTTACCCTTCCATGACCCCCGCGATGGTGAAACCGCCATCGGCATAGAATACATGGCCCGTCGTAAAACTGCATTCGTCGGAAGCAAGAAACGCCGCAACCGATGCGATCTCCTTTGTAGTCCCGTAACGCTTCAATGGCATGCGGTTCTGCGCGCTAGCCATCAATTCACCCTGAACCTCCGGCCGGGTCAGGGTCGGGCCAGGTCCGACCGCATTGACTAAGATGCCGTGCTCAGCAAGCTCAATCGCCATCGTTTGAGTCAGGTTAATGACACCGGCCTTGCTAGCACCATAAGCCGCTCGACCACGGCCACCGAATACGCCGGAGTTGGATGCGACATTGACAATCCTGCCTCCATTCCCCTGCACTACCATCTGCCTCGCCGCCAACTGCCCACACAGAAAAGTCCCACGCAGATTGATACCAGAAACCTTTTCCCAATGGCTATCGGAAGCCTCGAGGAATGGTTCGCGATCCATCACACCGGCGCTACAAACCAGAATATCGAGCCGCGACCAGCGCGACACAGCATCGTCGACCGCACGTTGCACATCATCACGCCGGGCTACATCAATCGCGCATAACGCGGCGCAATCTCCCATCTCAGCAACTAGAGCAGCCACTCGATCTGCATCGATATCACAGACCAAAACTTTGGCACCTTCAGTAGCCAAACGCGTTGCTATCGCCGCGCCGATCCCGTGGCCGGCACCTGTGACCATTGCAGTTTTGCCTTGGAAGCGCATGGATCCGCTCAGCTTGCCCAGGCCGCTAGCGGCCGCGCCTCGTCCTGCACCTGGGTCCTATGCATATGGCGCCGCGTTGTCGGGTCGAGGGCATTGCGGCGATGCAGAGCGCAACGATTGTCCCAGATTACCAAATCGCCAACCCGCCAGTTCTGCGTCCAGTGGTGCGGCCCGTTGTTGATGTGATCCCATAGCGCATCGAGCAGCGCATCTCCTTCTTCGACATGCAAATCCGGCACAAAAGCGTTCGGCCGGCGGCCGAGGAACAAGGCAGGCTTTCTTGTTGCCGGATGACGAATGACGAACGGATGAACCGCGCCCGGACGTTCTTCATGGCTGTAGGTTTCGTCATAACCGTGCCGCAAGTCGCCTGAAGAGGTGCGCGTCGCGTCATGTTTACAGGCAAGACCTTGAATTCGCTGCCGCAAATCATCCGGCAGCGTCGCGTAGGCCTTGTACATGTTATAGAATGAGGTGTCCCCACCAGTATCCGGCACCTCCCTCGCGTGCAGCAAACTCGCCTTCGGAGGGATATCGTTGTAGGTCATGTCCTGGTGCCATACGAGTTCCGAATTGCCCAGTGCACCAAGCTCCATACCATCTTCGACAATGTTGGAAAGCACCGTGATCTCAGGCCGCGACGGATTGTACGGCGCACCTCCCTTCCCGGTTGGTGCCATGTCGAGGATGCCAAACCGAGCACTGAATTCCGCCAGACTGTCGTCGTCAAGTTGCTGGCCGCGAAACCGCAGTATTAGATTGTCGTGCCAGGCATCCTCGATCATTTTGAAGGTGGTATCGTCGATATCCCGCAGATCGACCCCTTCGACATCGGCACCCAAAGCGGCACCGGTCGGAACGATAGTGAGCATTTTGGACATGGAACCTCCTTTAGTTCTAACTTTCAATCGGTCGGCAACGCATCGCGCAATAGGGTACCAAACACAACCATTTCAGGGCTCGTGCCCCTATAGGTCCGAATCGCAGAGACAATCGCCTTCCCCTGGGCCATCGTCGGCGGTGCATAGCCCTTAGGCACAGGCGGCAGCCTCGCAATAATACCATCCGCGGCCGCGATAATCTCCTCCGCAATCGACGCCCGCGCACGCTTTGCGTTGACATTGTGGAGAAGTGGTGCGATCAACGTCGCCGCATGTGCCAGATATCCCGGCCAATCGGATAACAGGCGATACAGGCCCGGCACGAATGGCTTGCCACCTATTTCCGATTTCATCTGCATCAGGACAGCTGCAATATCAGGCGGGGCAGCGGCGATATCTGCCATCATTGGCATCGGCGTCAGCATCGCCGGAGGTGCCCAGGGAGTCTGTGACATACCCGCGCCACCCGGCTCAGAGCCATCAATTAGACGTTCTACGATGCCGGCGAACAGCAAATTAATCGGCGAAACCCTTACAAAATTTTCACAGATATTGCGGATTGCCAGTACCCCATCAACATCAACGCCAAGTAGGCGCAACGCCGCGTCCGAGAGCGATGGAAAGGGGGCAATATCGAGCATCTTCACCCGCTGCCAGGCGGTCTCCGGGATCGAGCCATCTAGGAAAGCCGGTCTGCACGCAGCCCAGGCATATTCCAGGCAACCAGGCATGGTTGCCACGTGTCGTTGCAGCGACGAAACATAGGGAACACCGCTATAAACCCTAATCTCTTCATAGATCCGTGCGTGTTCACCCCTTGCCGCCGATTCCGGCAGTTCGGCCATAGTCGTATAAGCTGATGCATTCATTCTGTCACGTCCTCGACAATCTACTGCAATTCTTGCATTAGCAATTGTCGGTTTCAGGAAGCAGTATGCGCCGCAACGCCGAAAAGAGAAAAGCCTATGCCCCGAATTTCCCTAATTCATGCCGTGCCTGTTGCTATTGATCCGGTAGTCGAAACCTTCCAGTTGGAATGGCCCGAAGCGGAGGTGTACAGCCTACTAGAAAACTCTTTACCCAACGATCTACAAAACACCGGCAAAATCGACAATGCCATGATAAAACGCTTCAAGAGGCTCGCTGACTACGCAGCCGATACTGGAGCAGACGGAATCCTATTTACGTGCTCCGCGTTTGGAATAGCGATTGAGGCGGCTGCAGCAGCACACGCACCGCTTCCGGTTCTCAAACCTAACGAAGCCATGTTCGAAGAAGCAATGAGTATGGGCGGTCGCATTGGCATGATCGCAACTTTCCAACCCAGTATCCCATCAATGGCCCAGGAATTCGATGAGATGGCAGCGGCTGCCCGATCATTGGCAAAGCTTGAAACCACCTGCGTCCCGGAAGCAATGACAGCCTTGCTCGATGGGGACACGGAGACCCATAACCGCTTGGTCGCAGGCGCCGTCGACCAACTTGCCGATACCGATGTGCTGCTCTTAGCACAATTCTCTACCGCACAAGCCCATGCGGCTGTCAAAGTCCGGTACAACAAACCGATTTTAACTAGCCCCGGCAGTGCTGTGCGCAAATTGCGCGAATTGCTCGGCAGCTAGGACTGCGCATCAACGGCGCGACCCAGCGATTGACTTTCGATAACATTGACAGAGAGCCCGCCATTACCTTTGGACACGCACTATTCTTTGAACTGCATAGTTGAAACCCGAGAGTAGGTCATCGACACGCATAAGGGTATTATCGAAACTACCCTCGCCTCCCAAACGCCTAAACACCAGATGTTTTCGATGCGATTCCTTATAGTTTCCTGTTCAATATTCACTGAGACGGTAACTATGAGACTACAAAGCAAAAGGGCCGGCCACAGGGCCGACCCTCTTTAATTTTGAACAACAAACTAGTTCATCGGCAAGCCCGGATGCACATCGCGCGAGTTAGCAATGTCAAAAAATTGCGGAGCCAAAGCCGGCATCGCACTTTCGGCGATAAGTTCCGGCGTCCACCCACCACCATGATGTACCATGCGCGTCGGCCGCGGCTGTCCGTAGAGCGACAGTTCGCCTCCCCGCTGGTGGAATATTTGACCGGTGACATGACCCGCGCCTTCCGACGCTAGAAAGGTGATCAACGAGGCGATCGCATCAGCTGGGCTCCGCGTCAAACGCTCCTCCCGCATCTTGGCTGCGTCCGGATCCTTCGGTGTAGGAACCGAGCGGGTCATGCGGGTGTCGGCCGAAGGGCAGATCACGTTGCTAGTTACATTCTTGTTCTTACTTTCCATCGCAACGATGCGCGACAAGCCGACAATGCCCATCTTTGCCGCCCCATAATTCGCCTGGCCGATATTACCGAGCAGGCCAGAGGTCGAACTGCACATAATAATGCGGCCATATTCCTGCTCACGGAATAGATTGATCGCCGACCTATTGACGTTGAAATGACCGGTCAGATGTACGTCGATCACGTCCTGCCAATCGTCCGGTGACATCTTGTGGAACATGCGGTCCCGCAAAATTCCAGCAGGATTGAAGATGATGTGCAGACCGCCAAGTTCGTCTCGTGCCTGCTGCACCATGCCAAGGCAATCTTCGTAGCTGGCCACTGAGCCGAAATTCGGCGCAGCCTCGCCGCCACCGGCCTTAATGATGTTGGCAATTTCTTCCGCGGGGCCCTGCTCTCCACCCTCGCCGCCGCCGCCGACGCCCGGATCATTGACCAGTACCTTGGCCCCATTGGCGGCAAACATTTTGGCAACTTCAGCACCTACGCCCCGGCCACCTCCTGCTACGATCGCCACGCGACCATCCAGCATGCCCATTTTTTGCATTCCTCCTGTGAAATATCGAATTATCTGTTTAACTTAGGCCTCCAGGGTGCGTTTGCACCCCGATCCTGTCAACTAACCGCGCCCACGTTATCGATCAATAACAGAGCCCGCTACAGGCTGCCTAGGGTCTGCTCGCCCTGTTGAATGTGCGCCGCGACCGTTGCATGAACGTGGATCTAATCGTCCTTCCGCCTGAAGCCATCAACAGAACCGGTAATGGCCAACGTGTCGCCACAGAAATCAAGACGCAGGAACTTGGCGTCAATGCGGCCGCCGACTAGGAATCCTTCGTCAACCGATTGTGTAATCAAAATGAATACACAGGCTTTGCCCATCATCTCCTGAGTAATCGTCGTGCAAAGCCACTATGCCAGCGCCCAATCTGCGTTGGTGTAAATGGTAGAGGGGACAAACTCCTAAATGCGTGTCGATCTGTCGATGGGGCAGTGCACGAGTCAGGGGCATTAACGCTTATTACATCTCCAGGACACCACCACGGCCATCGGCCGTTTGAACTCAGGGTCGAAGGAGGAACCAGTGGTCTTATCGTGCCACCTACTGCCGGATAAGGGCGAGCTCTCATTCTTAAACAGCAACTGCACGAAGCGGCCTGACAGCAACAAAATCCCATTTTGCAGCGCTGTCTAATATTCGGTGACCATGCTGCCCTTGTTCCACGCATGTAAATTTCATTCAAAACACCCCAGTGTCCGGCCCCACACGTCGTGCCGGAGAAGGGCAGCAAACTGTCCAATCATCTGTGCATGCAACCCAGCAGGGTAACACAGCTTTTATGTCTCAACACGAGCCCTTATTGGCCAGAATTGTCGGGTCTAAGAACCGATCGCCTCTTAACCCAGCGCAAAGAACCTTTTGATCGTAAACTTTTACTGCATAAGTAAAAGTCGCCACACCATAGGGCCGAAGCAGCCGACCGTCGAAGCGGAATAGGGCCCTAATATTCAAAATGCCTTATTAAATTCCTGGAATTCCGGCTTGCATGAGGGTTTCAGGCGAATAGGTCTGTCAGCCGGCATATGCAACCACCGCTAGAGCATAGACCAAAAACGCGGCACACTTGAGAATACTGGAAACATCGTCTTCCTTCAATTCTTGTTTTTCTTCAGATACTTATAAAATATAAATTTAACAAGTCTATACAACTTTCGCGAGCACTCCGTCCTAAAAACAATGTTCCCTCGTCAAACGTCCGACTATCTAGCGATACTGAAGCATAAATTGCGCACGATGAACCAAAGGCATAGAATATGACGTCGGAATGATTAGAATCCGTCTGATAATGACTACCTTTTTGTAAGGCATAGGCGCCGCTCTTTTGGGCATTTTCCAAAATTTTGGCAAATAATTTCTGATGATGCATAGAACTTGATGAGTGGCTGATAATGAGGCTTTTGTTGATTGGCTTAATCCTTCTTGCAGTTGTCGCTGCCGGCGGTGCTGCACTGATGGTCAAGCGCCTGTTGGACGCGCAGATTGAGCAACAAGCCCAGAATGCTGCAGAGATAAAAACGGTTGAGATTAAGGGTGTATATGTGCTTGTTGCAGACGAACGAATATCCATCGGTACCACTCTCACAAAGGGTAAGCTCCGATGGCAAAAATGGCCGGATGATGCTTTAGAAACAATTTTTCTTTCTTCAGAAAAGCGCGACACAAATCTTATGCAACAATTCGTTGGCAAAATAACACGGCAAAGTATAGCAGAAGGAACGCCAATAACTGACGATATGGTATTTAGTCGCGGGAAAGCTGGCTTCCTTTCCGGCATACTTGACAAAGGCTTCCGGGCTGTTTCTATAAAAGTCGATTTACAATCAGGTGTCGGCGGCTTCGTGCTGCCAGGCGACCGGGTGGATATATTAGTTACATTTGATGCGCGACAATTGACGCAGGGACTGTCTCGTTCGAACAGCGGCAATTATGACGAAGGTGTCGAAGAAAATGGCGGGCCAATTGATATTGGACCAGTCAAATACAGTACCGAAACAATTTTGCAGGGCATCCGCGTACTAGGCATTGACCAGCAGTTCAAAGAAGTCAAAGGCGAGGCCTCGGTTGCAAAATCCACAACCTTGGAAGTTTCACCAAAGCAAGCCGAAATTTTGGCAGTGGCACGTGCTATGGGAAAACTTAGTTTAACCTTACGTAGCAAGGAAAATGATAACTCCGAATTGACTACTAAGTCTCTCACTACGGACGTTGACTTCAGCCCGACACTGCAAAATATTGTTGCCCGCATAGCTGAGGCTAAACAAAGAAAGAAGCGAGCGGATTACAAAAAAACAAAAGACCTTCCTCACTCTAAAGCCAAACCGGTTGAGATAGCACCCAAACCGGTTGAGCCAATATTAAAAGAAGTTAGAGTGATTCGTGGCGATGTTCAGTCAATTCAAAAGTTTCCTTCTAAATGAACATGTTCAAAATTTTTTGTTTTCTGTTCAGGTTCCGAAAGCAAATCATTACGTGGCCAATTTTTGGCTTAACGTTTGCGGTATTAGTTTCCGGCGTCGTCTATGCGCAGAATAGTTCGACGACGATAGTTCCGGAGCCTTTAACATCAGTAGAAAAAAAATCACCATCAAAGGACATCCCCACGCTCAACGCCGAAACAATTTCTATTCCCCTTAATAAAGCTCATTTTATTCAACTTCTAGAGCCAATAAGGGATGTTATAATCGCGAATCCAAATATCGCTGACGTGCTTGTTAAAACGCCGAACGACCTCTACCTAATCGGGAAAGCACTCGGAAGAACTAACGTATTCCTACTGGGAGCTGACGGACAAATAACAAGACATATTGTTATTGATGTCGAAAGCGATATCATTGCTGCTCGCAAAGCAATTAAGTCACTATTGCCAGATGCGAATGTCGATGTAAAAGGTATTGGTGATAGCTTAGTTCTTACAGGAACAGTTCGTTCCGCTAACGAATCCGTGGATGCCGCTACGGTTGCGCGACGGTTTGTCGAGCAAGATAGCAACGTCATTAACATGTTGCGTATCTTAAAGGACCTTCAAGTACTCCTTCAAGTCCGCGTAGCAGAAATGCAACGAACGACAATTAAAAATTTATCAGTGAGTGCTTCATTTAATAAGATCCTTAGAAACAGGGCCCTTAATGCTTTAACGACCGCAATTGTTCCTTCAGGGTCTATTCCCGCTATAACTGGGACAGTAACTTTCAACAAATTAGGGTTACAGGCTGCGACTTTCTCAGCACTTGAGCGCCAAGGCCTCATTAAGACTCTGGCAGAGCCAGCATTGACGGCAATTTCAGGTGAAACGGCGAATTTTTTAGCCGGTGGTGAGATCCCAACGCCGTCGGGTGTCGATAATCAAGGCCGATTAATCATAGATTTCCGAGAATTTGGTGTCGCCCTTAGTTTTACACCAACAGTATTAGATCATGATCAAATTAATCTTAGGATATCAACAGAAGTTAGCCGCCAGTCTAACGAAAATAGATTAGTTCTCCCATTTGGAACCGTTAATCAATCAGTCGACGTCCTCGGCCTTTCCATCAGGCGAGCGCAAAGTACAGTAAATTTGACTAGCGGAACCAGCATGATGATTGCTGGAATGCTTCAAAGAGACGAAGTCAACCAAACAGATGGAACCCCTTGGCTGAAGGACGTTCCTATTCTGGGGGCACTTTTCAGAAGTCAAGCATTCCAAAACAACGAAACCGAACTTGTTGTTTTGGTTACTCCCTATATCGTTCGACCAGTAAAACCAACTAACAAACTTAACCTGCCCACTGACGGTTTTGCTTCTGCCAGCGACACCGATCTTTATCTGTTAGGCCGGTTATATAAGCAATATGGTCGTAATAAGAGCGGGCGACAGAAAATTCCTTTAATTCAAGGACCCGTCGGGTATGTTTTAAAATGACCTTGTTTTATCAAAAATATCTCTGCATCAATCACGTATTGCAGCTGTTAGCCGTAGCTTGTGTAGCAGGAATTTGTGCTGCCTGTGTTAGTTCAAATAATGAGGCTAAACCTATTCAACACTACCCCATAAATTCTGAACTTGTAACTTTTACAGTTGGCTTGAGATTTGATAGCCAGGAAAACTTAGCTTTTGCTCACGACGAACAAACATTCAAAAAGTTTTTAAGGGAATTTGCGCGACGTGGACGCAGTCCACTTACTGTGTCGACAACTCCTCAGTCAAAACTTGAAAATGAGAAATCAGTGATCATGCGCCTGGTGGCCGAAGGAGTTGACCGCCAGTCTATTATACTAAAACAAGGAGCAGCGCCTAAAACAGATGCATTTGGTGTGATGTTTAGCTTCCGTGGTTATATGGTAGATGTACCAATTTGTGAGAATTGGCTTGAAGCAAAGAATCATAATCAAACAAATTTACCGCATGCTAATTACGGATGTTCTTATCAACGCAATATCGGCTTAATGTTGGCTGATCCAGGTGACTTAGTAGCACCAAAAGGCATATCCGGCACCGATGCACGCAGAATGGATGAAGTTATTCGGGTCTTCAGACGAGGAGAAGCCGCAGGCGCTGCTGTTCCAAAGGATGAAAAATCTACGTTCGCGGATCCGACCTAGTAACAATAAGTTCTCGGCAGATAAATTAACGGCTAGAACCATGACCCTCCGGATTTCCATAGCGGCATTTTCTATAGAAAGTGAAACCGTCAACGTCGTAGAAGCACTCCGGAACCAACGGCAGTATTCACGTTGTGAAATTATTAATCAGGAAGGCGGTATAGGGGCGGCAAGAAATTTTCTTGCAGAAAATGAAACTCCAAACTTGCTAATTATCGAAACTGATTTAGTTGGAACCCCTTTATTCGAAGAATTGGAATCACTTGCAAGTGTGTTTGATCCGAACAGTCGTTTAATGCTCATTGGACAAGAGAATGACATTCAATTGTACCGCCAGCTTATAGAAATGGGTATTAGTGAGTATCTCTGCGGTCCTATAAACGAAGATCAGTTAAAAAACAGTATCAACGAGTTATATGCGGACCCTGAAGCCATTGATCTCGGTCGCGTAATCGCTTGCGTTGGAGCCAGAGGAGGTGCCGGCAGTAGTACGGTAGCTTCTAATCTTGCCTACACTTTAGGCCAGCAATATTTGAACGAGGTAATATTAGTCGACCTTGACCTTTGTTTTGGTACAGCTGCGTTAGCACTCAATCTACAACAACGGCAGAGTATTTCCGATGCATTGGCGCAGCCGAACCGTCTTGACGATGTACTGATAGAAAGGTTCATGCTGAAGTATAATGAATACCTTTCTGTCGTGGCCGCACCGACTGTCCTGGGTAGTGACTATGAAATACCGTTAAATGCATTCGAAATTTTTCTCGAACTTGTGCGCAAAATGTCACCTTTCATTGTTCTCGATGTTCCCCATCAATGGTCACCCTGGGTGAGTGAAGTTCTTTTGGATGCGAATGAGGTTTTGGTGGTTGCCTATCCCGACCTGGCTAACCTTCGTGATGCACAAGCAATTTTTGAAAGGCTGATGGAGAAACGAAATGTCGACGAACCAACACGTTTAGTGCTTAATCGCGTTGGTATGGCCAAGGGATCTGAGGTTGGTCCAAAAGATTTTGAGGGCGCCACCAAAGTAGAGCCGACATTAAACATTCCATTTGATCCCAAACTTTTCAGCATAGCTCTAAATAATGGCCAATCCATTGCAGAAGTTAGCAAGCGAGCAAAGTCGACTAAATTGTTTAGTGAACTTGCAACGATTGTGAGTGGTAAAATGAAGGCTAAGCAACAACGTTCAGGGCGAGGGCTTATTAACTTTATGAAATCTAAAAAATGACTACTTTTGGACGTAGAGTTAAAACACCGGAAACAAAGGACTCAACCTTACTGGCAGAGCCCGTTGACGACACGCCTACTGCAGATAGTCCGGTCACCTTAGTGACTTCCCCGGAATATTCTGACCCACAGCCAACAGTCCAGCCAGAAAAAATCAATGAGCCAAAATCTGCGACAGTACCCGTGCTTGATATGGCTAAACTCGAGGGCGGGGAACAGGAAACGCAAAAAAGTGTGGATAGTGAACCACTACCGAGGCAAGGGCCGCTTGATGAAAAGCTACAAGAAATAAAAGTTAGTGTTTTTAATTACCTAATTGAAGCGGTAGACCTTTCGCAACTCGCGTCTCTCGAACATTCAGAGGTGCGCGAAGAAATTAGTGACATTGCTAGTGAAATAATTGGCATGCGAGGCTTTGTACTTAGTGCACAAGAGCAGCAACACGTAATAGAAGATATTTGCAACGATGTACTGGGTCTCGGACCTTTGGAACCACTACTGGCCCGTGATGATATCACTGATATCATGGTGAATGGTCCGGATAAAGTCTATATCGAAACCAAGGGAAAACTGGAGCTTACCGACGTTAAGTTCCGCGATGCTGCACAACTCATGAACGTATGTCAGCGTATTGTTACAGCTGTTGGGCGCCGCGTTGATGAAGCTAGCCCAATCTGTGATGCGCGCTTGCTTGATGGATCACGAGTGAATGTCATAGCAAACCCGTTGTCAGTTGATGGGGCGACACTCACAATTCGAAAATTCCAGAAGGAAAAATTAACACTCGATAACCTAATAGACTTCAAAAGCGTATCGCCAGAATGCGCACAGGTCTTAGAGGTCATCGGGGGTTGCCGGCTAAACATCTTAGTTTCGGGTGGAACGGGATCGGGTAAGACCACGTTACTTAATTGTCTCACAAACTTTATCGAGGACGGCGAGCGTGTTGTCACTTGTGAGGATGCCGCAGAACTACAACTGAAAAACCCACACGTCGTGCGTTTAGAAACTCGTCCGGCAAACCTCGAAGGCGCAGGCGAGGTAACAATGCGCGATCTCGTACGGAATTGCCTTCGAATGCGCCCGGAACGCATTATCGTTGGAGAGGTCCGCGGCTCCGAAGCATTTGACCTTTTACAAGCGATGAACACTGGTCACGACGGCTCGATGGGTACCGTGCACGCTAACAACCCACGTGAAGGAATCTCTCGTATCGAAAACATGATCGCTATGGGTGGCTTCAACCTTCCCGCAAAGGCAATGAGGGAACAAATTGCTTCAGCTATCAACGTCGTAGTGCAAGCCGCGCGTTTGCGTGACGGCTCACGAAAAATTACTCACGTGACCGAGGTAATCGGCATGGAAGGTGATGTAGTAACCATGCAAGACCTCTTTGTCTTTGAGATAGAGGGCGAGGACGCGGATGGAAACATTATCGGCCAACATAAGGCAACAGGCCTTCGTCCCACATTTTGGGATAAGGCTCGATATTTTGGTCTCGAAGAAAAATTAGCCAACGCATTAGAAGCTTCTAATGTTTGACTCGTTAGCAATGACAGAAGCCGGAACACTAATCGCCGTTACGGTGCTAATGATTATAATCATGTTTACGTTCATCGGCGGCCTCGGTTACGTGATCATATTGCGCCCAAGATTGCGTTTACGGCGTCGAATGACCGAATTTAATTTAGTTGCGAGCGGTGCAGGTAAAAAAAACAAAGCCGCTGCCAACCCACGCCAGAGTCAAATACAACAAAAACTAAAGGAACTTGAAGATAAAGCTGATAAGAAAAAGCAAAGGAACGAGATTCGAACAGAGTTACTCCAGGCAGGTCTTAGTATTAGTGTTCGACAATATTTTATACTAACAGGTATTGCTGGTCTCGGAGTAGGCGGAATAGCGATGCTATTCAATTTTAGCATAGTTATAGCCATCCCATTGGCGCTTATAGGGACTTTTGGCTTACCAAAACTTTTCATTCGCTTAATGGCTAAATCTCGTAGAAAAAAGTTCACCCAAAATTTCGCGAACGCAGTCGATATTATGGTTCGTGGTGTTAAATCGGGACTACCGGTAAGCGAGTGTTTAACAATTATAGGCCGTGAATCTCCGGAGCCAGTTGGTGAAATTGTTCGTATCTTAGTTGAAGGCCAGAAAATTGGAATTGGCATGGAGGACCTGTTGGCGAGAGGTCTGGAAAGAATGCCTACCTCCGAATTCAAGTTTTTTACCATCGTATTGCTGATTCAACAGCAAACTGGGGGGAACCTAGCAGAAACACTGGAAGGTCTCTCTACCGTTCTTCGTGAACGAAAAAAACTCAAAGACAAGGCAAAAGCACTTTCCAGCGAAGCAAAATCATCAGCTGGAATTATCGGTTCCCTTCCATTTCTAGTCGGGGGCTTAGTCTGGCTTCTTAACCCCGACTACATCGGTTTACTATTCACCGAACAGGCCGGCAATATCGCGTTAATTGGAGGCCTATGCTGGATGGGAATAGGTGTCCTAGTTATGTCAAAAATGATCAATTTTGATATCTAAACTATGTCTACCCTTTTTGAATCCGAAACTATCATCCTCTTACTTAGCGCTATAGTTGCCTTCGCGTCAGTCATGGCATTTGTATTACCGTTTATAAAACGAAACAAAGGTGACGCCCGCCGGCGAGAAATTGCCGAACGGCGAAATGAACTCAGTCGTGAACAACGCGAAGAACTGGTGCGCAAGCGCTCCCGTGAACGTCCACTAGCGCGCGTAAATATGATGAAGCAGTTGCTGGAACGGTTTAACCTATCCAGGCTCGCAGCCTCGCCAGAGTTACGCCGTAAGTTAATGATCGCCGGCTATAGACAGCAGTCCGCTGTTTTAACCTTCATATTCCTGCGTTTCGGGCTAGCACTTGGTTTCCTGGTTTTGGCAATTCTATTTTTTTTGTTGGATAAAGATTCCGAACTAACCGGTATTGTTCGATCCGGTATTGTATTTTTTGCAGGGTTAGTCGGTTTCTATCTACCCGCTCTCTTGGTCAAAAGTATAACACAGAAACGACAGGATGAAATGCGGCTAGCATTCCCTGATGCGGTTGACCTGCTGGTAATTTGTGTTCAAGCAGGCCTCTCTATCGAGGCAGCCTTTGCTCGAGTAACGGAGGAAATCTCAAGTACAAGCGAAGCACTTTCACAGGAAATTAGTTTGACGGCGGCAGAATTGGCTTTCCTAGGAGATAGGCACAAGGCCTACGCAAACTTCGCCGAACGCACTGGGTTGGAAGGTGCAAAATCCTTGGGTACGGCGCTTTCACAAGCGGATAAATATGGGACACCTGTGGGCACTGCGCTCAAAGTACTTTCCGAAGAAAGCCGAAATGAGCGGATGTCGAGGGCTGAAACAAAAGCAGCAGGTTTACCAGCTCAGCTTACTGTTCCAATGATTTTATTTTTTCTGCCAGTTCTTTTCATAGTGATCATTGGTCCTGCTGTCCTACAATTCCTGGTTTCTTAGGCGAATCAGTTTTTTGTAATAGTTTGTGATCTATATAACCTCGGCTTCCATTAGGGAGTTCAACGAACACCCACTTCTTATCCAGGGAATAACCGAGTAGTCGAACTTCGTCACCCTTTTTTAACAGTCCGACAGACTTATGACTGACGGCTGGGCCCGGATGAACATTGGTTTCCCCTAATGTAAAGTATACACCATCCAACATTGGCGTATTTTGTTGAGTCCGATGCTGTCGTGCATCAGCTTGTCTTACATTGGCTGCCAACAATTTTTTAGACTTTGATAATGCAAACTTTGAAACAATAGGATCATTGGACGCGTGCAACTCCTTCAAGACCGAAATATTTTGATCAACGATGAGATCTGTTAGATCAGCTTTGCCAAGTTCTTTTGCCTTATTTAACTGGCCGCTCAGCCCATACAGCAGAGCTAAGTTTTGGCGAGATTGCATAGACGATTTTTCACTTCTAACAATCTCTTGGAGAATATTAATTGCTTTGGAGAGTTCTCCACTTTGGGCTAGCGATAGAGCAAGGTTATTCGTCACATCAACATTATTAGGCGAAAGCTCTAACGCCCGTTTATAAGCATTCTGTGCTTCCCTATAGTTCTCAAATCTATCATTTATAATACCTAATGCGGAGTATATTTCCCATCGCTCAGGCTCTGCTTGGGCAGCCTCATTTAGAGTTGTTTTTGCATCATGAATTAACGAAGCCGCTAGCTGAGATTTTGCCAGCTCTATCTTTAAATCGGTATCAATATCAATATTTTTTAAAGCACTCTGAATTGCTTTGATACTCTCTTTTGGAAGCCCTAGATAACGAAGGTTCCGTGCATAACCAAGCAGTGCCTTTTTATTTTTCGGGTGGCTTTGATAAATGCGATCAAAATAAGAAGCAGCCTTTTCGTATTCATTAGCTGCCTCTGACCCTTTTGCAAGTTCCCACAATGCAGCGTTAAGTGTACCGGCCTTTTCAGATACATTCTTTGTACTTTGTAGACACCCTCCAACAATTTGGACTGCCAAGATAGCTACAAGAAATCGGTAATATTTTTGCGCTTTAAACATCACTAATAGTTTCAGCATTAGGTTTATAAAACCGCTACGCGGTATCCCCCGTTCTGCCAGTCATACTACTAAGGCTAAATCGTCTAGAAATAATATGAATCAGCATTATTACAGCCTTACGATTCTTAAAAATATTAGACTTTTGGTTAGGATAGATGTTTTAGTAGAATGGATCATTCGAAGTCGGCGAAAAAAGTGAATACCCATGGCTAGATTAAAATTTCTGATAAAATCTTTATTTCTGACTTTGATAACATTTGTTATAGCACTTCCAACCACGACTGCCGCCATGGAAGTCCGGGTAGCCATCAACAAGGCGTATGTAATTGAACTCGATAAACCTGCATCTACAATTTCCGTCGCGAATCCAGAAATAGCGGATGTGACGGTCACATCACCAACAGTCGTTCTAATAATCGGTAAAGCGATTGGCGCTACAACAGTCAACATCAGCGATGAAATTGGCTTATTAAGTTATGATGTCTTAGTTTCGCCGTCTATAGACAATAAAGTAACCGTAAACTTAGGTTCAGATGCGGTGAAAACGCTGCAATGCCAACCACGCTGCGTTCGTGTCGGGAACCCAGGCTTGGATTCTAGTCCCCAAAAAGGCGGTAGCAAGGGAGCTGCACCGGCCTTGACGGGCTTAGCAAAAAAATAGCTTCTTACCTGTTTGAAAATATTACACCAAATTTGACATTTTCATCACACAAAAAGAGCTCGACATCAACTATCCTGTTTTCTAGTAAAAAACGTCATAGATCCAATGGTATGGGCTTGTTTAGCCGGTTAGATAGGTTTGTATGAGATTTGCCGTTATAAACACTTTTATTCGCCAAAAAGCGGGTAATATTGCAGTAATTGTCGCTCTATCACTAATTCCGGTCATGATAGCAAGCGGAGCTGTGGTCGATTTAGGTCGAGCATATATGGTCAAATCACGGTTGAGCAGCGCCTTAGATGCTGCCGGGCTAGCCGTCGGTTCGAGTGTGTCTAACGATGATCTGCCCGGCGTACTTACGCGTTTTTTTAATGCCAATTATCCTGCTGATAAACTCGGGGTGCCAGTAAACCCTTCGTTGTCGATAGATGACGGAGTGATACAAATCTCAGCAACAGCGACAGTCGAGACAACCTTTCTAAAGTTGATTACTTTGGATTCGATCACTGTCCGAGCCTCGTCAAAAATAATTCGCGAAACGACAGGCCTAGAAATTGTTCTTGTTTTGGATAACACGGGCTCGATGTTCTTTAACGGAAAAATTGGTGCTTTGCGGGATGCCGCGCAGGAAATGGTTGATATTGTTTTTGGTTCAGATGATGCGCCTGAAAATCTGTTTATGGGACTTGTTCCCTTCGTAACAACAGTTAACATTGGCAATACCGATGTAATCGAGCAATTTAAGAGGGAGCCCGATCCACCGAATATCTATCCGGAAGGTACAGCTGACGGGCAATGGAAAGGTTGTGTTGAAGCACGCAACTTCCCAAACGATACAAACGACGTATACATAGAAGGCGATGCACAAAGAGGTGAATGGGCGCCATACTTTTGGGAGGCGGAAACCTTCAATATTTTTGGTCAGATCAATACTTTTTGCACAAATCGTTGGTGGCGCCCAAGCGAAAACCCATTTCAAATTCCCCCTCTACCCAGACCTACGGGACGCTCTGGTGATCCTCCATTTTCTAGTGGATTGGGTGGCCCAGGAACATTTGAGAATATAGACATAACACCTCCATCTACAGGTGGGCCAAACAAAGCTTGTCCTCAACCGCTGACACCGCTTACCAACAGCCGTGCGACGCTTGAAGCGGCAATTTCTACTATGACACCGTGGTTTGGTAATGGAACCATGGCAAATTTAGGGGCTGTCTGGGGCTGGCGCGTCCTCTCGCCCACCCCTCCCTTTACAGAGGGTAAGCCCTATGACGACCCCAAAATTAATAAGGTGTTAGTCATACTAACAGACGGCGTTAATTTTTTCTCAGGAGTTAATCTTCGGTGCTTCTTCTTTGCTAATCCGAGATACAATTCTCAATATACAGGTTACGGATACGCCAGCGAAGAAAGACTTGGCCCACCGAATAGTTTTGTCATACAGCAGGAGCTAAACAATCGATTGGCTACCACATGCGAAAATATCAAGGCGGAGGGAATTACGATTTATACAATCGTTTTTCAGCTCAACGATATCACCACTCAGGACTTGTTCAGAAATTGCGCCAGTGATCCTGAAAAATTCTTTAATTCACCGGACAATCAGCAATTGAACGAGGCATTTAGGTCAATCGGCGCCGAATTGAGGAACTTGCGTATTGCCGAATAGACCTACAGTGGATGTAGTCATGATTTTAAGTCCAAGCCAATTGGTTCGTCGCTACTTGAACAACCAACTCCGTCATTTACGACAAGATCAACGAGGATCGGCAGCAGTCGAAACAGCGTTACTGTTGCTACCACTTTTGACAATCCTAATGGCGATGATTGAAACCGGCTACATGTTTTTCATTGCTGTAATGATTGAAGGCGCAACAGCAGAAGCTTCCCGCCAGATCAGAACCGGCTTAGTACAAGATTCAGGAGCTCCAATTAGTGAGTTTCGCGAGAGGCTCTGCGAAAACATGTTTGGGGTAGTCGACTGTGCAGACCTTAAAGTTGACGTTCGTAATTTCACACAATTTAGCGGCGCAAACCCACCACCCCTTGCCGGCGACGGTGCTGGCAATACATTTGCACCAGGAGGAGCAGGCGACATAGTAGTTGCTCGGGTCTCTTACAAGGCAGAATTCATTACTCCATTTCTAGACCAAATACTGAGCACAGAAGGCGGTGACGGGTCCCGGCTACTCATCAGTAGCAGTGCATTTCGTAACGAACCGTTTGGAGAATTGGGGAGTTGACAAGTCGTCCGGCCCTGTTCGTTAAGGAGGTCCGTGCACTTGGCGCGGTAGAGTTCGCACTAATAGTACCAGTTATGCTGTTGGTATGGGTGGGTACCGTCGAATTAGCTGAACTGCATCTCGCCAGTCGGAAAGTGACCGTTGCAGCGCAAACAGCTGCTGATTTAATAGCACAGGAAAGATCAGTAACAGAAGCACAACTGGAAGATGTGGTAGCAGCAGTAAACGCAATTATGGTGCCCTACCCAACTACATCAATGAGTTATGATCTAGTCAGTGTGGAAGCTGATACCGACGGCAGTGTGTCAATCGGATGGCGCTTCACTCAGGGAACAGCCTCTGCCGGCATAGGAGGCATTCCACCTAAGGCTCCGCCACTATTGACGGAGAATGACAGCGTTATAGTGGCAGTGATAAGCTACCAGCATCAGCCACTCTTCGATATCGGCATAGTCACTGAAATAGTCGATGTGAACATAACCGAAGAAGCCTACAGCAGGCCACGTAAAGTGAGCAAAATACCACTTATAGAATAAACTGGAATAGCACAGCCACCCTGCAACTGGGCCTGCTTCGCATTGCAGTTCCCAGCTTCAGGGTGTTAAATTTTGCTGACGGTCCCCACGCTATATTGGAGGACTCAAAAACACTCATTTAGCCAAGAGCGTCCGCAACGCCTTGGAATGTTTCAAGCAAACTGTCACCTATAAGAGCTACCGCACCAATAATTACTACAGCTATCGCTGCGGCAATTAAACCATATTCAATAGCAGTCGCTCCCGACCTGTCTTTTGCTGCATTTTGGGCTGCAACGATGAATTTATTGAGCATTACATTACTCCTGATTGTTGTCTGATCTGTGTGCTCATAATTGTAACTAACACACAAAAATAAACTTAACAACCGCCTGCGTATTTTGTTATATCCAAATCGCGCAATTTTTTCTGAGCCCCCATCGGCAACCGATGGGGAAACACTCTTTTGCTCGGATACTGTCCCTATAAACAACTGAAACCTAAGACTTTAATACAATATCTGAACATTCGCTAAACCCTAAATAGCCAGGATTTAGTATTTATTTTTTCGAAAAGAACCGAATTTTTGCACCGTTTATCGCATTAGAGCACATCGGAATAGTCTTTCTCGTTAGCAAAACTCCGAATGCTGCCCGACTATTTGCATCAGCATAATTTGACAATAGACTGAACGGTACTCAACCAAAAAACCGTTGATAAAAAGAAGGGGTTTGACTAAGGGCAATTACTGCCCCGCTGCTAATAGCAATACCATATGGAATATGCTTTTTCTCACTGTGCAGCCGTTCAAGCCAGGCAATTCGCTGAAAGAGATTTGGCAACCTAAACCATCTAAACCCAAGCAATAGGAGAGCTAAAATGCCTCCCGCAATAGCTACGAAGAGAAAGTAAGCGTACAAACCATCAAGACCTGTCCAGATCGAGATCGCGGCTAACAACTTTGCATCACCGCCGCCAATATAACCTCGTAAAAACAAGAGGAAGCCCAATACTAAAGCCGCTCCTCCAGCAACTATATGCGACAGCAAAACCGCCAATTCCCAACCAAGCAGCAGGACTGTCGGAACGAAAAGAAGCGAAATCGCAATTGGTATCGCATTTGGAATTTCGAAACAAACGAGATCGCTCAAAGCCGCCCAACAAATGAGACCACAAAAAACTGACAAGCTAAAAATAGCAGTCCCAGTCATACCCGCGTCGCCAAATTCAAATTCAATCAAGACCCGCTAGAAATTTTAGTCTGACGTGGTCAATAATAACGAAGCTTCGATGATGTCGTTTTATTATCCCGTTTCTGACAAGCCCACCAATAGCATTAGCGACTTTCATTTTGTCCGTACCAGCCCAACCAGCGATTTGGTTATGTGCGGGCACCACATCAATAACCCATGTACCATCACCACGCGGATCAGGCTCTGAAATCCGCAACAATTCGTGATAGACCCTCTGATGAGGCGAAAGCGTACTCAGTACTGACACACGTTCCGTCAAATTTCGAATGATGTTAGCTAATTGATCTAGCAAATTGAGTGATACCTTTGGATAACGCAAAAGCATTTCAAGGAATACGTCACGCTCCATTCGGGCGACAACGCAATTATCACTCCCAACAACACGTGCAGATCGACCGCGGCAATCTATGGCAGATAGTTCTCCAAAATTGGAGCCTTCCTGGAGATCAGCCAACGCGATTTCTTGATCATCGCCAGCGAAGTTCATAATCCGAACGTTGCCTTTAACTAGGAAAAACACCTCGTGCTTATCCTCATCACTATTGTCTAGGATTACTTCGTCGGGCCCAAACTTTATCCACGCACACTTTTTTCCCATTTCGTAGCGTGCTTCGCCCGGCAACTCTTCTAATAGTTTTATATTGTCGAGACTGCACTCAGCCGAGTTCGAATCGATAACCTGCATTGCAAGAATTCCTACCCTATCGATCGATGTCATATACCAAACTAATCATATACTAAAACCGGCCAGTGAGCCGGGCCAATCATTACATGTTCAAAAACCCTACTAAGGCCTCAAAAGATGGCACCCACGGCGCGCTTCAAACCTAAACGCCCACATGTGGCTGGCATGAAAAATAAACCAATATCAATGCTGAGCATGTGGCCGTAGCGATCGCGAAATTTCGCTAAATGAGAAGCATCAAGTGCACCATAACTGGCGCATATCTGCAACTTGTGAGTCAGATTCCGTCAACGACAAAATTAATCCCGCTTAAAATTTAGCGTTTTCAAAGGGTTTTATGGTGGGCGCGGCTGGGATTGAACCAGCGACCCCTACGATGTCAACGTAGTG
>CAYYUG010000009.1:0-28004 GCA_964474755.1 uncultured Rhodospirillaceae bacterium
GGCGTGATTGCGGTCGAAGAAAACGGCAAAGTAGACGAGTATGTCGGCGGCTACGCGGATTACCGCAAACAGCGACCCTCCTCGATAGAGGCAACACGGCCCGCCAAACCAGCCAAACCTAAGACAGTTACGCCCAAACAAGAGCGACTGAGCTACCGCGATAAGACGGACCTGGAACTACTGCCTAGTCGGATCGACAGCATCGAAAAAAAAATCACAAGGTTAGAAACCCAGCTTTCCGATTCTGACTTCATTCAAAATGACCGTATTGGCTTCGGCAAAGCAGCAGCGCAGTTAGAAGCCGCCCGAAAGGAAAAAGAAGAAGCAGAGGAACGCTGGCTCGAGATTGAAATCAAGAGGGAGGCATTAGCTAGCTGAAATATGATCGAAATAATCTACACGCCCTCACCCAACCAAGAGCCGCGACCGGACGGTGCCATCATCGACATGTTGGTGTTGCACTATACAGGGATGGCCAATGCAGCTGCCGCTTTGGATTGCTTGATTAATCCGGATACGAAAGTTAGTGCCCATTACCTGGTCAAGGAGGATGGCACGGTACACCGGCTGGTCGAAGAAGATCGCCGCGCATGGCATGCCGGCGTCTCAGCTTGGCGCGGATACAGCGACATCAACGATCGATCGATCGGTATCGAGCTGGTCAATCCAGGACACGAGTTCGGCTATCGCGCCTTTCCAGAGCCTCAGATGGCAGCACTAATCGTGCTTATAACTGAAATCCTGGCGCGGCATCCTATCCCAGCGCGGAACGTCGTGGGCCATTCGGATGTGGCACCGACTCGCAAGCAGGACCCCGGAGAATTATTCGACTGGCCGCGACTGGCGGCGGCAGGGATCGGGCTGTGGCCAGCAGAAGCCGAAGCGGAAGATTTGAGATTCGCCGAAGCGCTGTCGCGTTATGGCTACCAAACGAAGGCCCTAGACGCCGCGATGAGTGCCTTCCAACGTCATTTCCGCCCAAGCCGGGTCGACGGAGTAGCGGATGCGCAATGCGCACGCCGACTGGCCGGTTTGCTGGTCGCGATTGACTAAATCTCACAACAGTTTAAGAAAGACTGGCCAGACGGCCGGATGGTCGCCTTTCAGCGCGGGCAACCGCAATGGGGGGAGGAAAGTCCGGGCTCCGCGGAAGCACGGTGCCGGATAACGTCCGGCGGGGGCGACCCCAGGGAAAGTGCAACAGAAAACATACCGCCCGTCTGCGTTTCGGCAACGGCGGGTAAGGGTGAAATGGTGTGGTAAGAGCGCACCGCGCGACCGGCAACGGAAGCGGCAGTGCAAACCCCACCGGGAGCAAGACCGTATAGGGGCGGCGCGTCGGGACCACCGTCCCGGCAAGCTGGCTTTCGAGCCGCCGCCCGGGTAGGTCGCGCGAGGCGTCCGGCAACGGGCGTCCCAGATGAATGACCATCAAACGCCTTCGGGCGGGAACAGAACCCGGCTTACAGGCCGTCTGGCATTGCGATCAACGCTGAACTCCGCAGACTAAGCGTTGCGCGAAATGTTTTGATATACCGCATCCGCACTTCTGTAAAATCTAAACCCGTAAACGTTATACTCAACGCGCCGCAGGCACAATATTTCAGCCATTCCTAGTAGTTCGGTTTGGCGCTCACAGCGTCTTCCTCTGACGGGCCATTCGTTTTCAGCGAGCACACAATGCACTCTTAATCGCATAACCAAATATTTCTTTGACGTCCATTAATGCAGACACCATTGATCCTGTGTGGATCCTATCTTTATTAAAGTATTCGTTGTCTAATTTTGTCACAGACGTTGGCAATCACGTGGACACCCGTTGGTGCACGCAACCTCAGGCGTTCCCATGAAATCTAAAAATAAAAGATTCTCTAAAAAAGAACATAATTGGAACAAAAATTGAACTCGATTCGCGAGTATGTTAAATAGGTTATCAAAAACACAAAGTCTTGTGTACACGATTTCAAATATCGCAAGGAATGGTTCCTAGAAAAGAACAGAATAAATTGCTCTATTCTCTGTAATTGCTTTAGCTTTGCTTGACTTCCCATTTCAGCCCATGATATTCCATGAAATCCCATTTCGGGGCATGCTTAACCCAACTGAAAGGCATGCGTTTAACTCGCACTATTGAGTATCGACGCGCGCCAATTCAAACCGGGAGAAAGCGGTAATCGGGACCAGATATCGCTATGGCGTTATTCATCGGCACCCACGAGAACAAGATCGACCGTAAGGGACGAATTTCCCTGCCGGCCGATTATCGTGCCGAACTGCCGTTGGAAGACGACCGAACCATCTACATTTTCCCCTCGCTCTACACGTCTTCGCTGGAAGCTTGCGACCGCGCGCAGTTAGAGCTGCATGCGGAACGCATAAACGCGCTAGACCAGTTCTCACAAGAGGAAGCTTACTTTTCTTCGCAAATACTAGCTGAGGCCCGCAAAATTAGCATCGATGGCGACGGGCGTATCGTATTACCAAGCGAATTTTTAGAGCGTCTCAAACTAAGCGGCAAGGCGCTGTTCGTCGGTGGTGGCCCAAAATTCCACATTTGGGAACCAGAAGCCTACGCCGCGCACCGTAATGAGACAAAGGCAGCGCTCACCGGGCGTACCCTGCCGTCCTTGACGAGGCCGACCTTATGAGTGCGGAGCACACACCCGTCCTGGCGGCCGAGATGCTGGCTACACTCGATCCGCAGGACGGCGAGAACTTTCTTGATGGCACCTTCGGACGCGGCGGCTACAGTCGGGCGATCCTGGAGGCCGCAAATTGCACCGTCTACGCGCTTGACTGCGACCCGGACGCCATAACGGAAGGCAAAGCGCTGATCCCGGCATTCGGAAGACGCCTGACCCTGCTGCAAGGCCAGTTTAGCTTCATGATCGAACTTCTGCGCGATGCCGGAATCGAGCGGCTCAACGGTGTCGTACTTGATCTCGGTGTGTCATCGCCCCAACTCGACGACGCGGCCCGTGGCTTTTCCTTTCGTCAGGACGGTCCACTCGACATGCGTATGACGCGAGAAGGTCCGACGGCTGCGGATATTGTTAACAGGCTAGACGAAAAACCACTGGCCACCCTGCTTCGGGAGTTGGGCGAGGAACGGCATGCACGACGGGTCGCGCGCGCGATCATCACTGCCCGAAGCACATCACCCATCGAAAGTACACTGCAGTTAGCAGAAATCGTACGTGATGCATTGCCACACGCTCAGAACGGAATTGACCCGGCCACCCGCACCTTCATGGCTCTACGAATCCACGTGAATAACGAGCTTGGCGAACTTGAACACGGCTTGCGCGCTGCAGAATTTCTACTGCAACCTGGAGGTCGGCTTGTGGTGATCTGTTTCCATTCTCTGGAAGACCGCCGAGTCAAAAATTTCCTGCGCACACGAAGCGGTGGGGAGCCGCGCGTCTCACGCCACCTGCCACTGCCCGCATTGGCTCCAATCCCAACATTTAGCCTAATCCACCGCCGCGGCATCACGCCTAGCGATACCGAGATCGCCGTCAACCCCCGAGCGCGCTCCGCCCGCCTGCGCGCCGCAATTCGCACCGATGCCCCGGCCTGGCCTCTGGAGGACGCAGCATGAAGGGGTTAGCAGTAATTGTCTGGATCGGTATCGCCGGGGTTGCCAGCATCGCCTTGTTCCACATCAAGTTCCAAGTGGAACAGTTGCAGGACGAATTGAACAGCCTCAACAAGCAAATTTTGGAAGAACAAAAAACGGTTCACGTCCTGCAGGCGGAATGGGGTTATCTAACCCGGCCCAAGCATATCGAGTCGCTGGCAGCCCGATTGTTGCCCCACCTGCAACCACCCACCACGCACCAGGTTGGCGATATTGAGCAGTTCAAGGCCACAATTCGGAAGCCGTCTACTATCCCCGCCGCCAGGGTGGCGAACCCATTATCGGCGAGAGGCTCAAATTGATCGCCAACCCTTTCAAAAAACCTCGTAATAACCGGCGTGCACGCCCCGCCACCCGGATTACAATCCGTCCTTGTGCACCGGGCACCAAAGACGAGCGCGTCAAGGCCGCACTGGAGGTCAGCTATACGCGGCTTTTGATGACCGCCGCTATATTGCTGTTCGCTTTTAGCGCCATCAGCGTTCGTCTGATCGACGTCTCACTTCTTCAGGCGGCGCGTGAGCCAAACGCCGCCTACGCGCCGCGCATGCAGGAACTGCGCATGGACCGAGCTGACGTGGTCGATCGGAATGGTTTGTTGTTAGCGACCAACCTGACAACCGCATCCCTGTTCGCCAACACCCGCAAATTGATGGACCCAGATGAGGCTGCGCGGCAGCTCGCCGCTGTTCTACCCGAACTCCGCGAGGCCGAAGTCGTGCGACTACTGAAGTCTAACCGCTCCTTCGTTTGGCTGCGGCGCAACCTGACACCGCGTCAGCAATGGCGCGTGATCGAGCTTGGCCTGCCGGGTGTAGACTTTCAAAGCGCCGAAACTAGAGTCTATCCAAACGGCTCACTTGCTGCCCATATCTTGGGGTTCGTCGATGTCGACAATCGCGGCCTCACCGGCATAGAAAAAACCTTTGACTACACTTTGCGCGACAGTCTGGAACCGTTACAGCTGTCTATCGATATGCGGGTGCAACATGTCCTGCGGAGCGCCTTGTTGCGCGCAAAATCTGAATTCAACGCGCTGGGGGCCACCGGGATCGTCCTCGACGCGCGCAACGGCGAGGTCATCGCTATGACCTCGTTGCCGGATTTTGACCCCAATGACGGCGGCAACGCGCGGGACAACCAGAAGTTTAACCGCGCCACGCTCGGCGTCTACGAGTTAGGATCGACCTTCAAGATCTTCACGGCGGCTATGGCACTTGATTACGGCATAGTCACAATGCGCGATGGGTACGATGCTACTAAGCCAATCAAAATCTCCCGCTTCACGATCCGCGACTACCACGCCCAGCGCCGTTGGCTGTCGGTACCGGAAATTTTCATGTACTCATCCAATATCGGCGCCGCCAAGATGGCAGAGGCTGTGGGGAGCGAGGGACAGCGCGAATTTCTGAGCCGACTCGGCATGCTAAGACCAGCCTCGATCGAACTGCCGGAGGTAGGGTCGCCCATGGTGCCGTCGCCCTGGCGCCCGATAAACACGATGACGATCAGCTTCGGACACGGCCTCGCCGTTAGCCCACTTCAGCTCGCGTCCGGGGCAGCGGCCATGGTCAATGGAGGCATCTTCCACAAGCCTACCCTGATCCGTCGCGACGGGATGGAAACGCCCCAGGGCAAACGCGTTATCTCAGAGCGCACCTCACGCGAGGTGCGGCGTCTAATGCGGCTGGTCGTAGAAAATGGTACCGGCCGCAAGGCGTCCGCCGAGGGCTATCTCGTCGGCGGCAAGACAGGCACAGCCGACAAGCCAAAACGCGGCGGCTATTCGCAGCGTGCGTTGATTTCGTCCTTTATTGGCGCCTTCCCGATAACCAATCCACACTATGTGGTGCTGGTGATGCTCGACGAGCCGCGCGGCAACAAAAGTACACATGGCTACGCCACTGGTGGCTGGGTTGCTGCCCCTGTGGTCAAGCGTGTGATAGAGCGCGTTGCGCCGCTTTTACGTGTACAACCGACTAACGAACATTCTCCTGAGATCAAGAAGGAGTTGCATATCACGTTCAAACGAGAAGGGCGCCAACTTGCGTCTTTCTGATCTGACCAAAGGAGGCGGCGCTGCCGCACAAACACAGGTGCCGGATCTAGATATCACCGGCTTGACAGCCGACAGCCGGGACGTACGTCCGGGCTTCCTATTCGCAGCCCTGCCCGGCGCGAAGGCAGATGGCCAAGCCTATATAGACGAGGCAATCGCTAAGGGTGCCGTCGCTATCCTGGCACCGCCAACAGTCCGCGCACAGCATTTAGATGACGGTATCGCCCTAGTAACAGATCCAATGCCGCGCCACCGACTGGCGTTGCTCGCCGCACAATTTTATCAAGGACAACCAGATACCATCGCGGCGGTGACTGGCACGAATGGAAAAACATCAGTCACGCACTTCGTGCATCAACTTTGGCAGTGGCTTGGACATCGCAGCGCTGCGCTTGGAACACTGGGTATCATGGCGTCCAATCGGGAGCCATGCACGGGTTTGACCACGCCTGATCCTGTGCGCTTGCACGAATGCCTAGCTGATCTGAAACAGGACGGAGTTAACCATCTCGCCATCGAAGCTTCAAGCCACGGACTTGATCAACATCGACTCGACGGCGTGCACATCGCCGCCGCAGCTTTCACTAACCTGTCGCGAGACCATCTCGACTATCACAAAACAATGGGCGCCTATCTGGACAGCAAGCTGCGATTGTTCTCCGAACTGTTGCGCCAAGGCGGCATCGCGATAGTCGACGCCGGTTCAGAGCAATGCGAAAAAATCACTGAAATTGTACGCGATCGAGGTTTGGTTGTGCTGACTTACGGACGCGAAGATGGAGACATTCAGTGTACCAAAGCTATCCTAAGGGGTGATACTTGGTCGCTCAACATCCAGGCCTTCGGCACCACGTACAAGACTGACTTTGCTCTTCCGGGCGCCTATCAGGTCAACAACGCGTTGTGCGCACTGGCAATTACCGTCGCCTGCGGTGCAGCGCCCCACACCGTTGTGCCATTACTCTCGCGTCTCACCGGCGTGCCCGGCCGGATGCAGGTTGTCGGCCAGCGAAGCAACGGCGCAACAGTCATTATAGACTACGCGCACACCCCGGATGCACTGGTATCTTCACTGCAAGCTGCGCGGCCCTATGCGACAAATCGGCTCGTTTTAGTTTTTGGCTGTGGCGGCGACCGAGATCCAGGAAAAAGAGTCGAAATGGGAAAAGCTGCAGCCCGTTGTGCCGACAGGGTAATCGTCACCGACGACAATCCTCGCAGCGAAGACCCCGCAGCGATCCGAGCACAGGCGATGGAGGGATGTCCGAAGGCTGTCGAAGTTAGCGATCGCCATGAGGCTATCCGCGTCGGTGTTGCAATGCTTCAGGACGGCGACCTTCTTCTGGTCGCAGGTAAAGGGCACGAGCAGGGACAGATAATCGACGGCGAGACCTTCCCCTTCGATGATGTCACCGTCGCCCGCGCAGCAATCACAGCGCAGAACGGAGCAGCCGCATGACCGTGCTGTGGACGGCACAAGAAGCGGCACAGGCAACCAGTGGCAACAACACAGCGGATTGGCGCGCGACCGGTGTCTCGATCGACAGCCGCACGGTCCAGGAAGGTGATCTGTTCATCGCCATCCAAGGTCCAAATAATGACGGACATGACTACATTGCCAACGCGATCGCCAACGGCGCCGCTGCGACAATGGCATCGCGACGGGATACTGTGGGCGGCGTACCGGCATTGCTGGTCGACGACACTTTAGAAGGGATGCGTGGACTGGCACGGCACGCGAGGCGGCGCGGAACGGCAAAAATTACTGCAGTCACCGGCAGTACTGGTAAGACCGGCACCAAGGATATGTTGAAGCTAGTCCTGGGTCGACAAGCCAAAGCCTACGCCACCCAAGGCAACCTCAATAATCATTGGGGACTGCCGCTTAGTCTTGCCCGTCTGCCACAAAGTGCCTGCTTTGGTGTGCTGGAAATGGGGATGAACAGCCCAGGAGAGATTGCACCCCTCTCGGACCTTGCAGAACCGGATGTAGCGATCGTAACCAACGTTTCGGCAGCACACATCGAATTCTTCGACAGCGAAGAACAGGTCGCCGACGCTAAGGGCGAAATTTTTGCCGGTATGAGCACCAGAGGTACCGCGATCCTAAATCGCGACAATCGTCATTTCGACCGGTTGCGCCGTCATGCAGCGAATTCTGGTGTCAGCCACATTCGCAGCTTCGGTACCCACATCAAAGCTAATATCCGGCTCGTGGAGAGCTCACCGGGATTTCCTGGCTGGCACGTCAAAGCCGAAATCGATGGCACTGCAATCGCCTTCACGCTCGGCGCACCTGGCGCCCATTGGGTAGCAAACAGCCTTGGTGTGCTCGCGGTGGTCGACGCGCTCGGTGCTGACGTGGCGGCGGCGGCGCGGGCCATGTCAGCCGCGGTCCCCTCGGTCGGGCGCGGAGATCAGAGCACGATCAGAATCGACAACGGCAGCTTCCTACTGATCGATGAAAGCTACAACGCCAGCCCAGCCTCAACCCGCGCCGCCCTGGATGTACTGGGAGCCTACCCGGGACGACGCATCGCCGTGCTCGGCGACATGCTAGAATTAGGAGACCGCGCAGGCGAGTTTCACGCCGGATTAGCGGAAGACGTGACCCGGAACGACATCGATGCCGTCTTTCTCGTCGGCGCTGAAATGGCCGTGCTTGCAGCAGGCCTTGACCCAGCGCAGGTCGCTGCGACAGCCGCATCTAGCGAAGCGCTTTTGCCCGCCTTGATCGATGCATTGAGAGCCGGTGACACGGTCATGGTCAAGGGTTCGCTCGGTAGCCGCATGGCACTAATCGTCGAGGCACTGAAATCACTCGACTCTAAAGTGTCGCAGCATGCGGCAAACGGTCTCTAGGCGCGCGATGCTGTACAACCTTCTCTATCCTCTGACGGGCGACATAGCGATCTTCAACCTCTTTCGCTACCTCACATTTAGAACCGGTGGCGCGATTATGACGGCGCTGATCATCAGCTTCATCCTTGGACCAACAATCATCAACTGTCTGAAGAACCAGCAACGCTCTGCAAGCAATATTCGCGAGGACGTACCCGCAACCCATTTTAAGAAGGCCGGCACCCCAACCATGGGCGGGTTTCTTATACTACTCTCGATCAGCGTCAGCACTATCCTGTGGGCGGATCTCACCAACGGATATGTCTGGATCGTGCTGCTGGTCACGATCGGCTTCGGCGCTGTCGGATTCGTCGACGATTACCTCAAACTGTCTAGCGCCAATTCGAAGGGTTTGAGCGGGCGTCTCAAATTGCTGTTCCAGTTGATCATCGCAGTCGGCGCAGCAACGTGGGTAATTGAACTGACCCCTGCCCCCTTAAACGATGACCTTGTCTTCCCGTTCTTCAAAAATCTGCTACTTGACCTAAACTATTTCTTCATCCCCTTTGCAGCCTTCGTCATGATTGGTTCATCTAACGCAGTGAACCTGACCGACGGGCTAGACGGGTTGGCTATTGTCCCGGTCATGATAGCAGCAGCCTGTTTCGGCGCGATCGCCTATCTAGTGGGCAGTAGTGTCTACGCAAACTACCTCCAGATTCACTACATCCCGGGTACCGGCGAGCTCGCCGTGTTTGCCGGCGCTTTGGTCGGCGCCAGCCTCGGTTTCCTATGGTTCAACGCCCCACCGGCGATGGTCTTCATGGGTGACACAGGATCGCTAGCAATGGGAGGCGCGCTGGGTGCGATCAGCGTCGTCACGAAGCACGAGCTAGTGTTAGCTATCATCGGCGGTCTATTCGTGCTGGAAACTGTCTCGGTCATAGTCCAAGTCGCCTCTTTCAAACTTACCGGCAAGCGCGTCTTCGCTATGGCGCCACTACATCACCATTTCGAAAAAAAGGGCTGGGAGGAGCCAACAATCGTCATCCGCTTCTGGATCATTGCGATGATCCTCGCTCTCATCGGCCTATCGAGCCTGAAGCTGAGGTAGGCGAGATGATTCCGATTAACAATATCTCAGGCAAAAAAGTCGCGGTGATGGGGTTGGGACGCTCCGGTCTGCGCACCGCACAGGCCCTGCAAAGGGCCGGCGGCGTGGTGCACGCCTGGGACGATAGCGCGGCAGGCCGCAAGGCGGCCGAAGTCGCCGACGTAACGCTGGTCCCGCTTGCCGAGCAAAGTTGGGCGGACACCGTCGCGCTTATCCTGAGTCCCGGCATCCCGCATACGCACCCTGCCCCCCACCCGGTTGCTGCCGCAGCCCGATCACAGGGTGTAGAAATTATTGGCGATATCGAGTTACTCAAACGGGCAATGCCAAACGCCCGCTACATCGGTATCACAGGAACAAATGGTAAATCGACGACAACAACCTTAATCGGCCACATCCTAGCTATTGCCGGTGCACCGGTGCAGATCGGCGGCAATCTCGGCCGGCCTGCACTCGATCTAGATCCGCTCGGCGGCGGGGGCACCTATGTATTGGAATTATCCTCTTTCCAACTCGAGTTGACGCCCAGTGGCGGGTTCGACATCGCGGTGCTGCTGAACATAACGCCCGATCATCTCGAACGACATGGCGGCATGGCCGGGTACATTGCTGCTAAGCTACTAATTTTTGAGAGCTGTAACGGCACCATGATAGTGAGCGTAGACGATCCGGAATGCGCCGCGATCTGTGCCGGTTTGCGTGACACTAGTACCGCCACGGTCATTCCCATTTCCGGCACCACACCAGTCAGTGGCGGCGTCTATGTCGAAAACGGCTCCCTAATCAACGACATCAAAGGCAACCGAGAAACCCTGCTCCCAATTTCCAGCGTCGCAACCTTGCCCGGCGACCACAACGCTCAAAACGCAGCCGCAGCGTATGCTGCTGCTTGGGCGGCCGGGGTCGCGCAGGACGATATTCTCACCGGCTTGCAGAGCTATCCGGGACTTGCGCATAGGCAACAGCTCGTCGCCCGAATTGACGGGATAATCTACGTCAATGACAGCAAGGCAACCAACCCTGAAGCCGCGTCGCGTGCGCTTTCCTGCTACGACAACATCTATTGGATCGCCGGCGGGCGCGCCAAGAGAGGAAGCCTCGGCTGTCTTACCCCATTCCTGCCGCGCATCCGGCACGCCTTCCTTATCGGCGAGGCGGCGGCGCCATTCGCCGCTTCGCTAGGCAAAGCTATCCATACGCGGATTTCCGGAACCTTGAATACCGCGACGTGTGAGGCTCATGCCCTGGCCCAACAGGAAACCCCGGCCGGCGCCGTAGTGCTGCTGTCGCCGGCATGCGCCTCCTACGACCAATATCCAAACTTCGAAGAACGCGGCCGTGATTTCGAGCGCTGCGTTCGGGCCCTGCCCGGAAACACCCGCCAGTTCTATGAACTGGAAAAGGCTGTATCATGACACCAATCGCGCGCGACGACAGTTCGGTCCTAGGCCGCTGGTGGTGGACAGTCGACCGCTGGACACTGCTTTGCGTCTGCCTACTGACCGCCTTCGGCATGATGCTGACAGCGGCGGCGAGTCCGCCTGTTGCCGAGCGGATAGGGCTTGACTCGCTCTATTTTGTCCGCCGCCACGCCATCCTAATTATGCCCGCGATCGCGTTGCTTATTTCAATTTCCTTGCTGGAACCGCGTACAGTACGACGGTTAGCTACATTCGTTTTCATCGGCAGCACCGCTCTGCTCATTGCAACCCTATTAATCGGCCCGGAGATCAAAGGCTCGCAGCGCTGGCTGAAACTCGCTGGGCTGACCCTGCAGCCTTCCGAATTCGTCAAGCCAGCTTTCGCCGTCGTCGTTGCCTGGATGTTTTCCGCTCGCCGGCTCGGCGAGGACATTCCTGGCTATCAGATCTCCGGTTTCCTATACGTTGCGGTGCTAGGCCTGCTGTTGGCGCAACCAGATTTAGGCCAGGCCATAGTTGTCTCGGCGATCTGGTTCACACAGTGGTTCCTAGCCGGTCTGTCGGCGACCTGGGTCGGCTTGATCGGCCTACTCGGCATTACGTCGATGATTATCGCCTACTTTGTATTTCCCCACGTGGCAAGTCGAATCGACCGATTTCTCGACCCGGCTTCGGGCGACAATTACCAGGTTGACCGTGCCATGGAGGCCTTCATGAATGGCGGTCTGTTCGGTCGCGGGCCCGGGGAGGGTATGGCAAAAGCTTATCTGCCAGACGCCCATTCAGACTTCATACTGGCGGTCGCCGGCGAAGAGTTTGGCCTCCTTGCCTGTCTGGTACTAGTCGCACTATTCGCTTTTATCGTCTTGCGGGGCCTTTTCCGGGTCCTCGAAGACCAGAATTTGTTTATCGTTCTGGCCTCCTCCGGCCTGTTGGTGCAGTTCGCGCTACAAGCGATCATCAATATGGCATCGACAGTTAATTTGATGCCAACAAAGGGTATGACCTTACCCTTTATTTCGTATGGCGGCTCGTCGTTGCTGGCATTAGCCTTTGGCATGGGAATGTTGCTGGCGCTAACTCGGCGTCGATCGGGGGGTATTGAATGAGCAACCCGCTGATCGTCCTGTCGACCGGCGGTACCGGCGGCCACATCTTCCCCGCGCAAGCATTGGCAGAATCCTTGATGGAGCGCGGCTATCGTCTTGAGCTGATAACCGACCGGCGCGACAACGCCTATGACGGCCCACTTAAAAAAATGAACCGGCATGCAATTCAGGCAGCCGGCATAAGTGGCCGCGGTTTCGCGGCTAAGATTGGCGCACTGGGGCGACTGGCAGCTGGATATTTCCAGGCCCAAAAACTCCTGCGAAACTTGAATCCAGACGTGGTAGTCGGCTTCGGTGGCTATGCAACGTTGCCGACCCTGCTAGCGGCATCGCATCTCAACATAAAGACCGCAGTCCAAGAGCAAAACGCCGTACTGGGACGAGCCAACCGCGTTCTCGCCCCGCGCGCAACGCGGGTCGCGACCGCCTTTAAGACGACAACCTTTCTGCGCAACGCAGACCGCTCGAAGGCGGTCTGGACAGGCAACCCAGTGAGACCTGAAATCGTAGCAGTGCGCGGCGTACCGCTACCATCCTTTGGACCCCATACACCGATAGAACTGCTTGTCATCGGTGGCAGCCAAGGAGCTTCGATTTTTAGTCGGGTAGTGCCAGACGCAATCGCAGCTCTTCCCGACGACCTGCGCCTCCGGGTGCGAATCACCCAGCAATGCCGAAAAGAAGACCTAGCTCAAGTCCGAGATCACTATGCGCAGGCAAAAATCCAAGCGGATCTGTCACCCTTCTTTAACGACATTCCGCAGCGCCTAGCGGCGGCGCATATGCTGATCTGCCGCGCTGGTGCCTCCACCATGGCCGAACTGACGACCGCGGGTCGACCGGCAATCCTGGTACCTTATCCACATGCAATCGACGACCATCAAACGGTAAACGCCGCAAGGCTTAGCGATGCCGGCGGTGCCTGGATGATGCCGGAGCGGGACTTCACGCCCATGCTGCTCACTGGGCGATTGACCTCCCTATTGTCGGTGGATTCGACCTTGCCGATGGCGGCGCGCTGTGCCGCGCAGATTGGGACACCAGAAGCGACCGAACGGCTTGCCGATGTGGTCGCCGGAATCATAAGCGCGAATGGCAACGGCAAACAAGCCACGGTCCGGAAAGTGGCTGCATGAGAACAATGCCACTTAACATTGGGTGCATCCACTTCGTCGGAATCGGCGGAATAGGCATGTCCGGCATAGCGGAAGTCCTGCACAATCTCGGCTATCAGATACAAGGTAGCGATGTTTCCAACAGCGCCAATGTGCAGCGCCTGCGCGAACTTGGCATTCCAGTCATCATCGGCCACGACGCGTCGATAGTCACCGAAGCACAGGTGGTCGTCATATCGTCGGCAATCAAACCTGATAATCCCGAAGTTGCAGCCGCGCAGTTAAAGATGATTCCAGTGGTCCGCCGGGCCGAGATGTTAGGCGAACTGATGCGCCTAAAATGGGCTATCGCAGTGGGTGGAACACATGGCAAGACGACCACGACATCGATGATAGCTTCTCTGATAGATGCCGCTGAGCTCGACCCGACAGTCATTAATGGCGGGATTATCAACGCCTACGGCACCAACGTTCGAATCGGCGAAGGTGAGTGGATGGTCGTCGAAGCCGATGAGTCGGACGGTACATTCATAAAGCTGCCAGCGACAATTGCGGTAGTGACTAACATGGATCCAGAACACCTCGATTTCTATGGCACCTTCGACGCCGAGAAGGAGGCGTTCCGCACTTTCGTCCAAAACATTCCTTTTTATGGCTTCGCGGTTCTGTGCATCGACCATCCGGAAGTTCAGACGATGATTGGCCAGATCAGCGATAGACGCCTGATTACTTATGGTATGAGCCCACAGGCCGAGGTGCGGGCGGAAAACCTTCGTAATCGCCCCGGTGGTGTCGAGTTCGATGTCACCCTAGCGAGCCGAGGCAAATCTAAGCGCACATTGAATGCGCTTCTACTCCCCATGTTCGGCGCACACAACGTTCAGAACGCGCTGGCAGCTATTGCTATCGCCAATGAGATGGGCATCGACGATATGACGATCGCTGAGGGCCTAAAGGCCTTCGCCGGTGTCGAACGACGGTTTACTACGACCGGAGAATTCGGCAACGTCACCGTAATCGATGATTATGGCCACCATCCGGTCGAGATCGCCGCCGCACTGACCGCGGCTCGTGCAGTCGCCCAGGGTAGGGTAATCGCCGTCGTCCAGCCGCATCGCTACACACGGTTGAGCAACCTGTTCGAGGAATTCTGCACCTGTTTTAACGATGCTGACATAGTAATCGTTTCGCATGTTCATCCGGCGGGCGAAACGCCGATCGAGGGTTTTGACCGGGACGCGCTCATCCGAGGTTTGTGCACCCACGGACACCGTCAGGTCTTCGCCCTCGATAATCCCAGGGACCTACCCGGGTTGATTCACAATGTGGCCGAGGCAGGCGACCTGGTGATCTGCCTCGGCGCTGGTTCAATCTCCGGCTGGGCTCATGAATTGCCCAACGGTTTACGAGCGTTGGCGGTTGGTCAGACGAGGGTAAAGACATGAACACCCTCGCATTGCAAAAGAGTCTAATCGAGCGCATGCCGAAAGTAGAAGGCACCTATACGGAAAATTACAATCTGGCCCGGCATATGTGGTTCAAGGTAGGCGGTCCCGCCGAAATCGCATTCGAACCCAAAGGCCTTGCCGATCTGAGCTGCTTCCTAGCCGAGCGGCCGGGCGACGTACCCATCACCGTGATTGGTTACGGCTCTAACGCTTTAATTCGCGACGGCGGCATCCCTGGCGTAGTGATACGGCTCGGTCGGGCATTCGATGACATCGCAATCGGTGAGAACAAAATCGCCGCAGGCGCCGGCGCACTTGCAATCTCTGTCGCTCGCGCGGCACAGCGCAAAGGATTGGCGGGATTAGAATTTCTGTCCGGCATTCCTGGTGGTATAGGTGGCGCGCTCCGCATGAACGCCGGTGCCTACGGTAGGGAAATGAAGGACGTGGTGCTGCGCGCCCGCGCCGTCGACCTAGAAGGTAACCTTAACGTCTTACAAACCTCGGCGTTGGGTTTCAAATACCGGGACTGTGCAGTGCCAGAGGGATGGATTTTTATCGGTGCCGATCTAAGAGCCGAACCAGGCGACATAGGCACGATTGCGACACACATGGCAGAGGTTGCCTCTGCCCGGTCAGGCACGCAGCCAATTCGTACCCACACCGGTGGCTCGACATTCAAGAACCCACCGGGAGCCAAAGCTTGGGAGCTGATTGATCAGGCCGGTTGCCGTGGCCTGCGCCAGGGTGGTGCCCAGGTCTCAGAGCAACATTGCAATTTCCTAATCAACAACGACAACGCAACGGCTGCCGATTTAGAGGAACTAGGCGAATTGGTGCGTGATCGAGTCCGCAAGTCAAGCGGCATCACGCTGGAGTGGGAAATCAGACGGCTAGGCGAACCCGCGCCAAGAGGTACGCCATGAGCAAATCAGTCATGGTCCTAATGGGTGGTTGGTCTGCGGAACGTGCGGTCTCACTCGCAAGCGGGATCGCCTGCGCTAACGCGCTGAGTGACGCCGGCTACAGCGTTTCGCGGGTGGATGTGAAGCGTGACCTGAACGCACTCATCGGCTCGTTGAAACCCGCTCCCGATGTCGTGTTCAATGCACTGCACGGTCGCTTCGGCGAGGACGGACGAGTTCAGAGCCTCCTCGACATATTAGAGTTACCGTACACACACTCCGGTGTACTGGCCTCGGCTCTGGCGATGAACAAACAATCCGCTAAGACGCTGTTCGCCGCCCGTGGCATTCCCTGCCCAGAGGGCAAGCTAATTTCAATCGCCGAGTTCGGAGACACCATGCCACTGGATCCACCCTTCGTCGTCAAACCAAACAACGAAGGCTCAAGCGTAGGCGTCATGGTAATCCAGAAGGGCGACAATCGTGTAGCCTTAGACAACTGGCCCTATGGCAATGACGTGCTGGTCGAGCAGTATATCGTCGGCCGCGAATTGACTGTAGCAGTACTTGGTAGCCAACCGCTGGGTGTGACCGAACTGCGCCCACACGTCGGCTTCTACGACTACGAAGCGAAGTACACCGAAGGCAAGACGGTGCATATATGCCCAGCACCAATCCCGGAAACGATTGCCGAACTGGCAATGGAATACGCTGTCCTAGCTCATCAGGTGCTGGGCTGCCGGGGCGTAAGCCGGTCCGACTTCCGTTATGACGATACAGAGTATTCTCCCGGCCGCCTGTACATGCTGGAAGTTAATACACAGCCCGGTATGACACCCTTATCCCTGGTGCCAGAACAGGCCGCCCATGCAGGCATGTCAATGACCGACCTGGTCACTTGGATGGTAGAGAACGCAACATGCGACGCCTAATTCTCAGCCGAAAGCCCCAGGACGGTAGAAAGAAGAAAAACGGCAAGGTCCGAAAGCAACGCCGCGCTGCACGCAGCCTCTGGCTGCCCCCTGTGCTCTATGGCAGTATGGCCGTTGCAGCACTCGGCGGCATGACTTGGGCTGTCCATTGGTCGTTCGCATCGGGCTTAGTGGAACGAACCGGAAACCGGATCGAGCAAGCGACATTGAACGCCACAATCGGCGCAGGTCTCGCAGTCCACGAAGTCCTGGTCGACGGCCGGATAGAGACAACAAAAGAGCAATTGCTAAAGGCCGTCGACATCCGGCACCGCGACCCGATTTTGGCGCTCGACACGCATGCAATCCGGGAACGTCTGATCGCCTTGGGTTGGGTCGCTGACGCAACAGTTGAGCGCCGTCTCCCTAGCACGATTTATTTGCACCTGCAGGAACGCAAAGCGATGGCGATCTGGCAGCACAATGGGAAATTTGTCCTAGTCGACCGGACGGGCGCGGTGATCGGTACCCAGGGTCTTGATCACCACAGCCACCTGAAAGTAATTGTCGGCAAGAACGCGCCGCGTCACGCGCCAGTCTTACTGGATATGCTTGCGACGGCACCTCCGCTGATGGAGCGGGTCCGTGCCGCCATCTGGGTAAGCGGTCGGCGTTGGAATTTACTCCTCGACAATGGAATCTACATTCGATTACCCGAAGAGAATGCTCATATCGCCTGGACCCGCCTGGCGACACTGGAACGCGACCGGCAAGTGTTGAGCCAAAACATCATCGCCATCGATTTGCGCATTCGCGACAGGCTGGTTGTCCGGCACCTCAGAAATCCGGTGCCAAAGGACAGCACATAAAGCGAAAAAACGTCAAAAAATAACAGAATAGAGAGGAAGTACAGTTTTGGCCCGCAATGACCTGATCACCGCACTCGACATCGGCTCGACCAAGGTCTGCTGTTTTATCGCAGAGCTCGGTGAGAACGGCCGCGCACGTGTGATCGGTATCGCACATCACGCCAGTCAGGGCATCAAATCAGGCGCGATCATCAATATGGAGGACGCCCAGAACGCTGTCATTGGTGCCGTCAACGCGGCCGAGCAGATGGCCGGTACGACTATTCGCGAGGTGTTCGTCAACGTCAGCTGTGGCGCACCAGCAAATGGCGAGATTGACCTACAGACCTCGATTGGCAGCGGCACCATTGGCGACAACGAACTGCGCAAACTGTTCGGTGAAACGAAATTCCGCGATGAAACGCCGAACCGAGCGATGATTCATTCGATCCCGGTCGGCTATAAGATCGACGGCTCCAATGGTGTGCGCAATCCACGTGGCATGAACGGTCAAACCCTCGGCGTGCATATTAGAACCGTCTCCGTGGCTGCCAACGCAATTCGTAATCTCGACACCTGCATCAATCATTGCCATCTGGACATCAGCAGCCATGTGGTCAGCCCCTATGCCTCCGGCCTGGCCTGCCTAGTGGAAGACGAAACCGATCTCGGCGTTACCGTGATCGATATGGGAGGTGGCACGACCTCTTTTGCTGTGTTTTTTGATGGGGCACTGGCCTTCACCGACAGCATCCCTGTAGGTGGCCTACATGTAACCAACGACATCGCCCGAGGCCTATCGACCCCAATTAACCACGCAGAGCGGCTGAAGACCCTGTATGGTAACGCCTTGCCCTCGCAAACTGACGAGCGCGATAGTATCGACGCACCGCAAATCGGCGAGGAAGATGAAGGCACTGTCAACCGGGTGCCAAAATCCTTCATCGTCAGCATCATCGCTCCTCGCTTGGAGGAAACCTTCGAGCTGGTCCGCGCCAAACTTGATGCCAGTGGTATGGACAAGGTCGCCGGCCGTCGCGTGGTACTGACCGGCGGCGCTAGCCAGCTGACAGGGGTTCGTGAATTGGCAGGCCAGCTGCTCGACAAACAAGTACGGCTCGGCAAACCAATTGGCGTGTCCGGTTTAGCTGAAGCAACCGGTGGCCCGGCTTTCGCGACAGGCGCAGGCCTACTGTTCTATGCGGCGGATAATCGCGGCGAAGTGCGCCCAGTCCGCCGCACAAAAACTACGAGCGGCCCCTTTGGCCGCATCGGAGGGTGGATACGTGAACATTTCTAACGCACCCACTCGCAACCATATTCCGTGCACGCTGTGCATCGGAATAGATCGGCGAGAGCCGGTAATCCCTGATATTGCAACAGAATTCTGGAGGCATACATGACAATCAACCTCAGCATGCCAAAGTCGCAAGCCGATTTGAGGCCGAGCATTCTTGTCGTGGGTGTCGGCGGCGCAGGAGGAAACGCCGTCAACAACATGATCCGCTCGAATCTCGAAGGGGTCGACTTTGTCGTCTGCAACACCGACGCCCAAGCACTTAACCAGTCCCTGTCAGAGCGCCAAATTCAGATGGGTCTGGGGACTACAGAAGGCCTCGGAGCCGGGTCACGGCCGGAAATTGGCGCGGCTGCGGCCGAAGAAGCGCTGGACGAATTCCAGCATCACCTCAATGGGACCCATATGGTTTTCATCGCCGCCGGCATGGGCGGTGGAACGGGCACCGGCGGCGCCCCTGTCATCGCTCGGGCGGCACGAGAGCAAGGTATCCTAACCGTCGGCGTTGTCACAAAACCCTTTCAGTTCGAAGGTGGCCGGCGAATGTGCATCGCCGAGGAAGGGATTGAGGAGCTTCAGCAGTACGTCGATACGCTAATAATCATCCCGAACCAGAATTTGTTTCGTATCGCCAACGAGAAAACAACTTTCGCCGACGCGTTCAAGATGGCGGACGATGTTTTGTATTCCGGTGTGCGTGGCGTTACTGACCTGATGGTCATGCCAGGTCTGATCAATCTCGATTTTGCCGACATCCGGACAGTGATGAGCGAGATGGGCAAAGCGATGATGGGTACCGGCGAGGCGGATGGCGACAAGCGCGCCGTGGAGTCGGCGGAACGAGCGATCTCCAACCCTCTTCTCGACGACGTCACAATGCAGGGTGCCAAGGGCGTGCTAATCAATATTACTGGCGGCCCGGACATGACTCTGTTCGAGGTCGACGAGGCAGCCAACCGCATTCGCCAGGAAGTCGACGAAGAAGCCAACATCATCTTCGGCTCGACCTTCGAGGAAGCGCTCGAAGGCTCGATCCGGGTTTCAGTTGTCGCAACTGGCATAGAAGCCGCGACCAATGCCGAGCAGCGCCCGATGCCGATTGGCCTGACTACCGTAATGCCGAACAGCCACGTGGGAAGCACTCCTGTGGACCTGTCTTCCGAACCTAAACCCGTCGAGGAGCTGGTTACTGGATTAGAAGTAGGCCTGCCAACCGAGGAACCAAAAGCATCAGATAGGATAGCTGAAGCCGAAGCGACCGAGGGTGAGTTGATTGCTGAGCCGGAGGAACCGAAACCGGTGTTGCCACAACGACCGGCCTTCATACCGCCGCGCCCGACACTGCCAGGCGATAAAGCTTCGGAAGCCAAACCGGCAGAACCGTTCGCAGCCGCGGCATTCGAGAACGCCCGCAGTGAACCACCTCAGCCGCGCCGGAAAAGCTTGACCCTGTTCGAACGCATGACCGGTAGTGGCCGAGCCCGAACACAAGCCGAACCCACGCCACCATTGGTTAAAACGGAATCCAAGGCCGAACCAAAACCAGAGATGACAGACACGGATCCTGGCCAGCCACAACTGAGTGGTCTCGGATCAGCTGATCCGGCACCTCCGTCCGTGGCCGAGGAGGAAACGTTAGAAATCCCAGCATTCCTTCGCCGGCAAGCCAACTAGATTAGGCAAAAAACAAACGCAATATCTGGAAGTTACGCGGCCGTACTAAAAAGTGTGGCCGCGTAATAATTCGTAACAAAGAGTGATTTGAGCCTAGACACTGATGTTGTTACATCTGCATGCAAACCATGCGATAAAAAACATATCAACTTAACCACGTTCGTATCTGATCAATATGCAGGGTGAAATAGAAGGTTCCGAGGGGATGGAGAAATTGAGCAAGCTCGCCGTGTCTTCGTGGCAGCATACGCTGAAAACTAGCATCTGCTGCTGCGGCGTCGGTCTCCATACAGGTGATAAAATTACGATGGAGCTGCATCCCGCGGCAGCAAATACCGGAATCGTGTTTCGGCGTACCGATGTAGCAAAGCCCCAGCGCGACGTGCATGCCCGGTACGACAATGTCGGCAGCACTAACATGTGCACTATGCTGGTCAATGCAGACGGTGTCAGTGTGTCGACGGTCGAACACCTGATGGCAGCCTTGTCCGGCTGCGAGATTGACAATGTACTCGTTGTACTCAACGGCCCGGAAGTCCCGATCATGGATGGAAGCGCCGAACCGTTCGTCTTCCTTATCGAGTGCGCAGGCACGATCGAATTGGACGAACCTCGCCAAGCCATTCAAGTTCTGCACCCAGTTATGGTCCAAGATGGCAACAGTGTTGCCCGCCTGGAACCCGCAGACTGCTTTTCCATCGAGTTCGGCATCGATTTCGACAGTGCCGCCATCGGCCGACAGAATTTTAATATGGACGTGTCGCCTAATACGTTCAAGACCGATATTTCGCGCGCGCGGACATTCGGTTTTCTGCATGAGGTCGAAGCCCTTCGCAACGCTGGACTTGGCCAGGGCGGTTCGCTCGATAATGTTATCGTCGTCGATGGCGACAAGGTAATGAATAGTGACGGGCTGCGTTTCGACAACGAGTTTGTACGCCACAAGGTGCTAGATTGCATCGGTGACATGTATCTTGCTGGCGGCCCGCTTATTGGCAAATTTTGCGGTGTGCGTGCCGGTCACGCCCTGCATCACAGACTACTGGAGACACTGTTTGCCGAGGATACGGCCTGGACGACCATCGCCATGGACCGGCGTATGCCACTCGCTGCCTGGCACCCAGAAGCGATCGCCGCGACTGCATAACGGGCTATATAAAGAAACGTCAGTTCCGGTGGGAAATACTCACCGCCAATGATATGTTCCAAGGTGTTAATTCGGAAATATTCTGAACACCGTTGCGCCAACGCTGCTACTGACGATGTACCAAAACGCCACTAAACCGCGCTCTTGTAGCAAAATTATACGCGTACTCTGTCTTTTAGTCGCTATCCTGACAACCGCCTGTGCGGATGGCGATGAGGATAGCTATCGTGCGCGCACGGTTGAGCGTCTGTACAATTCAGGCGTCGACGCCCTACAGCGCGAGGACTACAAAAATGCAGTGCTTTCGTTTGACGAGGTCGAGCGGCAGCACCCCTATTCTGTCTGGGCAACCAAGGCCCAGCTGATGTCCGCTTATGCATCCTATAAGCAGGACGACTACAACAACGCGCTCGTCGGATTGGATCGATTCATCGAACTCCACCCGGGCAACCCAGATGTTGGATACGCCTATTATTTGAAAGGTCTTTCCTATTACGAGCAAATCTCGGATGTCGGCCGCGATCAAAAGATGACCGAACTGGCGTCAACCGCGCTTCGCGATGTTGTGCGCCGCTATCCAGACACCAAGTATGGTCGAGACGCGCGAGCGAAGCTCGACCTGGTCAACGACCATCTCGCCGGTAAAGATATGGCAGTTGGTCGATACTATCAGAAACGACGAGACCTTCTGGCGGCGATCAACCGCTTCCGGTCCGTCCTGCAAAACTACCAAACCACGACCCACGTTCCTGAAGCGCTTCTCCGCCTGACAGAATCATATCTTTCGTTAGGTATCACAGACGAGGCGCAAATGGCCGCGGCGGTTCTGGGCCATAACTTCCCAGGCAGCAATTGGTACGCGGACAGCTATGCCCTGCTCGAACAGCGCAACCTTCAACCCGCGCAAAAGCAAAATTCGTGGCTTAGTTGGATGTGGGACTGGGCCAACTGACTCCCCAATGTTAAAGGCGCTGAGCATTCGGAATGTGGTCCTCATCGAGCGGCTCGATCTGGCCTTTCAAGCCGGACTGTGCGTGCTGACCGGCGAAACCGGCGCCGGTAAAACGATTCTACTGGACGCGCTGGGTTTGGCACTGGGCGCACGGGCGGAACCTAACCTGTTACGCCAAGGCAATGACAGCGCCTCGGTCGCAGCTAGCTTTGAGATTTCCGCAGATCACCCTACTAACCGTCTGCTTGTAGAGCACGGAATTGAACCTGAAGATGGGATCGTCTTGCGGCGCACCTTGAACGGTTCAGGCCGATCACGTGCGTTCATCAACGATCAAGCGACCAGTGTCGCAATGTTGAAACGAGTAGGCGAGTCATTGGTAGAAATTCAAGGACAGTTCGAACAACACGGGCTGTTGGATTCGACAGCCCATCTCTCTTTTCTCGACATGTTCGGCAAACTACAGCGTCAAGTGTCGACCGTGACCGATACCCACCGCGCCTGGCGCGCGGCCGAAACGGCACTTGCCGATGCCGTAGCGGAAGCAGAGAAAATGCGCCAGGACGAAGACTATCTAAGGCACGCGCTGGAGGAACTTGATGCTCTCGACCCGCAGGTCGGCGAAGACGCGGCACTGACTGAAACGCGGCGCTTCCTGATGCAGGCGGAGCAGATCGTCGGCGCGATCGAAGCGGCCCGATCCGAATTCGACGCCAGAAAACCTGTCAGCGATTCTTTACGTGCGGCCCTTCGCAAACTTGAACGACTCTCCAAGACGGCGGGCGGACGGTTAGACGAGGCGATTGCCGCTTTAGACCAGGCCCTGGCGGAGGTCGAGACAGCTAGTTCAGTGCTGAGCGAGGCGGCCCGATCTATCGATACAGATGATGGGCGTCTCAACCAAATCGAGGAGCGTCTCTTTGCGTTGCGCGAAATTGGACGAAAGCACCGCGTTGATGTCGAAATGCTGCCCGATTTGCGGCAAAGCTTCTGCGACCAACTGTCCGCAATCAATCAACAAACTAATACGCTCACACAGCTCGATAGCGCGGTACAGAAAGCAAAAATTATCTTCAAAAATGAAGCGGAAACCCTCAGAAAAGCACGTATCAGGGCGGCTAACACGCTCGATAAAGCGGTGAATAAGGAGTTGCCGCCTCTCAAACTCGAAAATGCCATCTTCACTACAGAAATAGAGCGGCTGGATGAAGACAGCTGGAGTGAAACTGGATTAGACCGCGCAAGTTTCATGGTTGCTACCAATCCCGGCGAACCCGCGGGGCCAATCGGTCGGATCGCATCAGGCGGCGAGCTGTCTCGCTTCATGCTCGCCCTGAAGCTGGTGCTGATCTCTAGTGGCGAACAGCCCTCATTAATTTTTGACGAGGTCGATAGCGGAGTCGGCGGTGCAACAGCTCACGCGATTGGCCAACGATTATGGCGTCTGTCCGCTCGCACGCAGTTGCTTGTTGTTACCCATTCGCCACAAGTTGCCGCCCGCGGCTCCGACCATCTGCTCGTTCAAAAAGCCAGTGCCGGAGACCGCATCATTACTGACGTGACACGGTTAGGTGGCAATTCTCGACTGGAAGAGGTGGCCCGTATGCTGTCCGGTGCACTAATTACCGCCGAAGCACGCGCCGCAGCTGCCCGCTTGATCGAAGGAAACGTCCCGTGACGCCATCGGAAAAAGACGCCGACGCCCTGTCCCCCGAAGAGGCCACCAACGAACTGGCGGAACTGGCCGAGGCTATCACCTTCCACGACCGGCTATACCATCAGCAAGATGCGCCAAAGATCAGCGATGCCGACTATGACGCACTTCGCCGGCGCAACGACGCGATTGAAGCAAAATTTCCTGATCTGGTTCGCGACGACAGTCCGAGCAAAAACGTCGGTACAACGCCATCCTCAGGTTTTGCAAAAGTAAAACATGCACGGCCAATGCTGTCCCTGTCGAACGCGTTCGACGAAAACGACTTGGTCGAATTCTTGGCGCGAATTCGACGTTTCCTCGGATTGGAAGAAAACGAAAAGGTCGACTTCGTGGCCGAACCAAAAATTGACGGATTGTCTGCTTCGCTTCGCTACGAAAATGGCATCTTACGGGTCGGCGCCACGCGTGGGGACGGAGCGACCGGCGAAGATATCACGGCAAATTTGCGGACCATCGGTGACATCCCGGAATTTCTACCCGATGGTGCACCGGATATCTTTGAAGTTCGCGGCGAAGTATATATGAGTCAGGACGATTTTTTTGCCCTAAATAAACGCCAGACCGCGGAAGGAAGCAAAATTTTCGCCAATCCGCGCAACGCCGCTGCGGGCAGCCTGCGACAGCTCGATTCCGAGATCACCAAAAGCCGGCCTCTTTGTTTTTTCGCATACTCTACCGGCGAGATGAGCACCAACCCAGCGAACACCCATTGGGATCTCCTGTCACATCTCAACGATTGGGGTTTCACCGTCAACCCGCTCTCCAGAATGTGCACCAGCAGCGACGATGCAATCGCGCTCTATGACGAGATCGCCGCGATGCGAGCGTCCCTGCCCTACGATATCGACGGCATCGTCTACAAGATAAACCGAATTGATTGGCAAACCAGGCTCGGCATGGTGAGCCGCGCACCGCGCTGGGCCATCGCGCATAAATTCGCCGCCGAGCAAGCTGAAACCTTACTACATGCCATTTCAATCCAGGTTGGCCGCACCGGCGCGCTAACCCCGGTCGCGGAGCTGAATCCGATCACCGTCGGCGGCGTCGTTGTCAGTCGCGCTACACTGCATAATGCAGACGAAATCAAACGAAAGGACATCCGCATTGGCGATACAGTCGTTGTCCAGCGCGCCGGGGACGTGATTCCGCAGATTGTATGCGTAATACCGGAAAAACGAACTGGAGATCCAAAACCCTTCGACTTTCCGGCCCGCTGCCCGAAATGCGGCAGCGCCGTTATCCAAGAAGATGGAGGAGTAGTTCGCCGCTGCACTGGTGGGCTAATTTGTCCAACTCAAGCGTTGGAGCGGCTGAAACATTTTATCAGCCGCGATGCATTCGACATTGAGGGTTTCGGCGGCAAGCATATCGAGACCTTTCGAGCCGACGGACTGATCGAAACGCCTGCGGATATCTTTCGACTGCACAACCATGCCGAAGAGTTGACCCAACGCGAAGGATGGGGTGAGCAATCGACGGAAAATCTCATGGCAGCCATTGAAGCAGGACGTACTATCTCGTTAGACCGTTTCATCTACTCCTTGGGCATCCGCCAAGTCGGGCAATCGACCGCCCGATTACTGGCGAAAAACTACGGCACCCAAGAGGCGCTTGCCTTGGCGATGGCGGAAGCGCAGGACCGCGCGTCGGAAGCCTATGCCGGGCTAATCGCCATCGACGGTATCGGCCCCTCCGTCGCCGCCGACCTTGCCGCCTTCTTCGCCGAGGACCATAACTGCGCGGCCCTCGCCGATCTAAACGCTGAACTCGATATTGAACCCTTCGCACAGGAAGAGAGCGATTCACCGATTGCCGGCCGTACTATCGTGTTTACTGGAACTTTGGAACAGATGACCCGTGGCGAGGCCAAGGCGCGTGCCGAAGAATTGGGTGCCAAGGTTTCCGGATCCGTATCCAAGAAAACTGACTATGTGGTTGCCGGACCCGGAGCTGGCTCCAAGGTAAAGAAGGCTACAGAACTTGGTGTCAAAGTACTTAGCGAGGTGGAGTGGCGCGAAATATTGGACGGGAAGAGCGAGCTTTGATCCGGTCAATCCTGTTACCCATTGCTTTGACGATGCTGAAGTCACAACATGACGTCGAGTAGAGAGGAGAGCCTACTATGGCTTTGAAAGAAGAAATTGTCGCTTTTGAGGACGAAATTCGCGACTGGCGACGCGATATCCACGCCCATCCGGAAACCGCATTCGAGGAAACCCGAACCTCGGATATCGTGGCCAAGAAGCTTCAGTCTTTTGGTATCTCAGTGCATCGCGGGCTTGCCAAGACCGGCGTTGTCGGCACATTGAAGGTTGGCGAGTCCAATCGAGCGATTGGGTTGCGCGCTGATCTCGACGCGCTCGATATCCTGGAAGAAAACACCTTCAACCATGCCTCAACTAATCCTGGTAAAATGCACGCCTGCGGCCACGACGGGCACACCGCGATGCTGCTGGGCGCTGCGTGCTACCTGTCGGAGACACGGAACTTCAACGGCACCGTCCAATTCATTTTCCAGCCGGCCGAAGAAAATGAAGCGGGCGGCCGCGTGATGGTCGAAGACGGGTTGTTCGAGTTATTTCCAGTCGAGGCGGTGTACGGTATGCACAATCAACCGGGCCTACCCCTAGGCAAGTTCGGCGTAACTCACAGTTCGGCAATGGCATCAGCCGATATGTTCAATATCACCATCACCGGCAAAGGCTCGCACGCCGCCCACCCCCATCATGGCGCCGATCCCATCGTCACCGGCGCAGAAGTGGTTCAGGCTCTGCAACGCATCGCCAGCCGTTCCGTCAACCCGATCGAGTCTGTCGTGGTCAGCGTGACCCAGTTTCATGCCGGAACCAACACCAACGTCATCCCGGAAACGGCAACGATCATGGGCACCTGCCGCACCCTAAAACCTGCGGTGCAAGACATTGTGGAAGCACGTATCGACGAAATCCTAAGAGGCATTACTAGCGCGCACGGGTTGAGCTACAGTTTCGAATACGACAGGCGTTACCCGGTGCTAATCAACACAGAAGAAGAAACCCTCGCGGCAACAGCTGCAGCGGTTAAGGTGGTCGGAGCGGAGAACGTAATCACCACCCACCCGCCGACAATGGGCTCGGAGGATTTTGCCTGGATGCTTCAGGATCACCCCGGCTGCTACATTCGCGTCGGCAACGGCGAAGGTCTAGATGGCGGCTGCGTCGTGCACAACCCGCACTACGACTTTAACGATGCGGCCGCAGTCTATGGCGCCAGCTACTGGGCAACTTTGGTCGAACAGGAGCTGTCTGTCGGGTAGCGAGCTACCTTGAACATATTCACCGTCAGTTCATGACCGGAAGCCCTTCATAATCTCTGACATGATCACCTCGTCATCAGAGATCAGCGCGACCTAGCGGACAAAGCTCAAACACGAGATTCTCTGGCCGTTTATTACAGCCTCAAGCCTCCAGTTCAAAGCACCTAACACAATGCCTTAAGGGAGCATGGCAAAATCTAAATAGCAGGTCACGTGCGGGTCAAAAACTCGGTCGTAGGTGTGGATGATGGACGCCGGTGCGTCATACCGTCGGAACCGACGCAACGCCCAATCCTGCCGACGCTACGTATCGTGCCGTTCGATTCCATAACAGTTAACAGTTTCTTGGAGATATCGATCTAATGGCAGCCCTGCCCCACTCATATGGGCTGTGAGTGAGAATAAGGGGACGGTATGAGCCTTGGGCACCTTACTCTCCTTTTATTTTCGATTTTTGGCACTTGGTTATTCACCAGGTTCTCGATCCTGTTTTTCCTTATGTCCTGCTGCA
>CAYYUG010000009.1:28104-62341 GCA_964474755.1 uncultured Rhodospirillaceae bacterium
ATGTCCTGCTGCAGCAAACTTATCAAGCACGTAGGGCATCACGCCGCCGGCCTCGAACCAAGCAATTTCGCGCGCCGTATCGAGGCGGCAAGTCACCAGTATTTCGATGACCCGGCCGTCCAGCTTGATGAAGCGAACTGATACTTTGTCCTGCACGCTGACACCACCGGCGAGACCTTGCACATCGACCCTTTCGCTTCCCGTCAAACCAAGTGACTGGCCCGTCACACCCTCGGGCAATTGCAGAGGCAGCACGCCCATACCGACCAGATTACTGCGGTGAATTCGTTCGAAGCCCCCCGCAATGATGGCTCGGACGCCAAGTAAATGGGGGCCACGTGCCGCCCAATCCCTAGAGGAGCCAGTGCCATATTCATTTCCCGCGACGACTACTAACGGCCGACCAATTTCAGCGTAGCGCAAGTGTGCGTCGAAGATGGTCATCTCCTCGCCGGACGGCTGATAGAGGGTCCATCCGCCGCGCCGACCTGGCGTCATCTCGTTTTGGATATAAGGGTTGTTGAAACAACCGCGCATCATCACTTCGTGATTGGCTCGGCGCTGCAGGAACCCGCTAAATTCGGATTCATCGACGCCCCGCCCCGCGAGATAGTCACCAGCGACGCTAGCTGCCTGGATCCTAGCACCAGGAGAGATGTGATCGGTCGTCACATTATCGCCGAAGACCGCGAGGATGGCAGCGCCCTCGATATCTTTCATCGGCTTCTGCCGGACTGCCGTCTGTAGAAAGGGTGGCTTTACGATATAGGTGTTGCCCTCCTCCCATTCGTAGGCTTCACCGTCGCCGACATCGATCGCAGCCCACAGGCTGTCGGGCGTGTTCTCTAGGCTGCTTTTGGAATATAAATCCGCGGTGACATACACGCGTTCCATCTCAGCAATCTCGCGCGCGCTAGGCCAGATGTCCTTGAGATAGACCGGCGCCCCGAACGCATCCTCACCGAGAGGCGCGGCCGTGATGTCCTCACGCAAGTTGCCGAATAACGCGTAAGCGACGACAAGCGGAGGCGAGCCAAGATAATTCAGCTTCACTTGTGAGTGCACCCGGCCCTCGAAGTTCCGGTTGCCAGACAACACAGCACCCACGGTCTTATCGTTCTCTAAGATATCCGCAGCGATTTCATCCGGCAGTGCGCCCGAGCCGCCGCAACAAGTCATGCAGCCATAGCCGGTAACATGGAAGCCAAGTGCTTCCAAGGGCGTCATCAAGCCCGACCGTTCAAGATATGCGCCAACCGCACGCGAACCGGGCGATAGTGAAGTCTTGACCCAAGGCTTCGACCGCAGTCCTTTTGCCACCGCTTTCTTTGCCAGCAGACCTGCTGCCAACATAACACTAGGGTTCGAGGTGTTGGTGCAGGAGGTAATCGCCGCGATGACCACATCGCCATCGCACACAGGCCCGTCGCCTGTTGTTTCGCCTTCCTCTTCTATTGCCTCACGGGCGGACAGGTGGGCCTGGCTTAAGGGCACCTGGCTCTGGGGCAATTTTGGTCCCGCAAGGCTAGACTCGACCGCACCGATATCGAAGTCGATAGTATCGGAATAGATTCGGTGAACTGCATCGTCACGCCACAGCCCCTGAGCCTTGCAGTAGGATTCAACCAGGGGCGCCTGCTTGTCGCGTCCAGTGAGGCGGAGGTACTCGATCGTCTCCGCATCCGTTGGAAAAAATCCAACGGATGCGCCGTATTCTGGCGCCATGTTAGACAGTGTAGCGCGCTCCGGCAGGCTGAGATAATTCAAACCCGGGCCGAAGAACTCGACGAACTTCTGCACTACACCGTGCTCGCGGAGCCGGCGGGTGAGAGCTAGAACCAGATCTGTTGTCGTTGTACCCTCGCGCAAACGTCCCGTCAGCCGCACACCAACTACATCCGGGATCAGCATACTAACTGGCTCACCCAAGGTCGCGGAGAGTGCCTCGATTGCCCCTACACCCCAACCTAGAACCGACAGTGCGTTGATCATCGGCGTATGGCTATCGCAAGCGAGTAGACTATCCGGAAAAGCGACGCGCCCATGTTCCGGATGCTCCTCCGACCAGATGGTCCTGCTGAGTCTTTCTAGATTGATTTGATGGCAGATCCCCAGTCCCGGCGGCAGAACCCTGATGTTGCGGAACGCCTTTCCAGCCCATTTCGCGACGCGGTAGCGGTCGCTATTGCGGGCAAACTCAGATTTTATATTCAACTGGAGGGCGTCGGAACATCCTGCAACGTCGACAATTACCGAATGGTCCATGATAAAGTCGACAGGTCGCACCGGATTTACTGACTCCGGATCTCCGCCGCTGTCCCGCACATGTTCACGCATGGCCGCCAGATCGGTAAGCATTGGTATACCGGACACGTCATGCATCATGATCCGGGTTGGGAAAAACCCTATTTCCACCGGGTTCGACCCTTTCGACGCCCATGTAGCAAACGCCTCTATCGTATGGCGCCCAATCGTCTCACCGTCCTCATGCCGCAACGCATTCTCCAGCAATACTTGCAAGCAGTAGGGTAACCGGTCGATCCCTGACAGGCCCGCTGCTTCCGCCCGTTTTAGACTGAAAATCGTGTAGCGCTGATCGCCGACGGTCAGCGTGTCCAAGGCATCGAAACTATTAGTTTTTGTCATGTAATTCCTTCGCTTCTAGCCCTACCCTTGCTTGTTAGTCTAGGCTCTCACGCCACGATGGGAAACGTCGCCAGTTGGACAGGGCAGTCTTCGAAAGCCTAGACTTCGCTCCGGCCATGTGGGACGCGGAATCGGGAGCAAACGATGCATGATGTAGTGATCCGTGGCGGAATGATCATTGACGGTGATGGGGGGACCCCCTATCGCGGCGACCTAGCAATAGACGGCGACCGTATCAGCACCGTCGGCAGCAAAGCTGGATCGGCACGGCGCGAGATCGATGCGGACGGGCTACTGGTCACGCCAGGTTGGGTCGATGTGCACACCCACTATGACGGTCAGGCGACCTGGGACCCGATATTGGCGCCCTCCTCCTGGCATGGCGTTACAACAACCTTGTGTGGCAATTGTGGAGTTGGATTCGCCCCGGTTCGCAAGGAGAACCATCAGGAACTCATCGATTTGATGGAAGGGGTCGAAGAGATCCCCGGCACTGCGCTTGCCGAAGGGCTAGCCTACGATTGGGAGAGCTTTCCAGAATTTCTCGACGCGCTAGATCGGCAGCCGCGCACCATCAATGTCGGCGCGCAGATTGGCCATCTGCCTCTCCGCGTTTACGTGATGGGCGAGCGCGCAATCAATTTAGAACCTGCAACCGCTGAGGATATCAACGAGATGAAGGTGCTGACCGAAGAAGCGCTCGCTGCCGGCGCTTTCGGGTTCACCACTTCGCTGACCAATTCGCACAAGAAACTGGATGGCGGCTTCGTGCCAAGCCGGTATTCCGAAGTCGACGAGATGATGGGCATTGGCGCCGCACTCTCTAACTTCAATCACGGCGCTTTCGGCATCAACACCGAATTCGAGAATGAGCAAGAGGAGTTGATCTGGCTTACCGAGTTGGCACGGCAGACAGGGCAACCAGTCTGGTTCCTTATCACCCAGAACACTAGCGACCCTAATCGCTGGCAACGTTTGCTGAAGGCCATCCACGACGCGCAAGCCTCCGGTGCGCCATTGTCCGGGCAAGTCGCCTGCCGCCCCGTTGGCGTGTTACTCGGCGTCGGGGCCACCTTGACGCCGTTTTCCGCCCGGGAGGCCTTCCAAGAGCTCCGACCGCTCTCCAGCGAGGAGCGTCTCACCCGAATGCGCAATCGGGAAATGCGCGATCGTATCTTGAAATCGCCCAATTCTGACAAGGCTATGGACCTTCTCTCACCCTCGCGCGTGCGCGCCATCACCCGGTGGGACCGTATGTACACATTCGGGCCCGAGGTCGACTACGAGCCTTCTGAAGATCGCTGCGTCGCAAATATCGCTGAACGCAGCAATCGTACCGCGGAAGAGGTTGCCTACGACTATTTGACCGAAGGGCTGGATCATTTCCTTTATTGCCCGGTGTCGAACTATGTCAACGGCGACCTGGAAACGACCCGCGAGATGTTCCTAGACTCCGGCACACTGTGCGGGTTGAGCGATGGCGGTGCCCATGTCGGTTCGGTCGTCGACGCCAGCATGCCTACTTATCTTTTGACCCACTGGGCACGCGACCGTAGCCGAGGCCCGAAGCTGCCGATCGAAACGGTGGTGAAGGCGCAGACTGCCGAGACGGCCAGCTTCTTCGGCATGACCGACCGTGGTCGCCTGACGCCGGGCATGCGCGCCGATGTCAATCTGATCGACCATGACAACCTGCGCATTCACGCACCACATCTAGAGCACGACCTGCCGGCCGGCGGCAAACGTCTGTTACAAGGCGCCGACGGCTATGTCGCCACGATGGTCGCCGGCGAGACCGTGTTTGAGAACGGCGAACACACCGGCTTACTGCCGGGCAAGCTGGTTCGAGCGGGACGAAGTTAGACCGCAGCGAATTCCATCTCCACATATAGTCATTGTGGCTCTTAGGTCTAGACCCGGAGTCTGATTTCAACACCATGATACGCGATAAACTTGGATTGGTGGGTCAAGCCCGCCAATGATAAGAAATTTGCCGTGCCGTCTAAATGTCTGGTGCTGTCAGCACACCACAGTCATCAGCAAAACCTAGAGGTGCACCAGTCTTCGCCTGTAATTCGTCACGCGTCAGACCATCGAGTACCTCGCGCACCAGGAAGCCATCCAGCGTGATCTCGACCACAGCCAGATCAGTGTAGATCCGGTCGACCACACCCATTCCAGTCAGCGGGTAGCTACAGCGTTGCACGAGACGAGCCTCGCCGTCCTTGGTGGTGTGTGCCATCGTGACCCAAACCGACTTTGCGCCGACCGCCAGGTCCATCGCGCCGCCGACCAGCGCGCCCTGGTTTGGGATCATCGCATCCCAATTAGCAAGATCACCGTTTGCGGCGACCTGAAAGCCACCCAGCATGGTGACATCGATATGGCCCCCGCGGATCATTGCGAAGGCCATGGCAGAGTCCGACAGGGTTGCGCCGGGCTTCAGGGTTACCTTTTGGCTGCCGGCATCGACCAAATCCGAGTTGGCTTCGTTCTCGCTCGCGACTGGGCCGACGCCTACGATGCCGTTTTCCGTCTGAAACATAAACTCGCGGTCTTCAGGCGCGTAGTTGGCGGCCAACACAGGCGTGCCCAGGCCTAGATTAACGTAGCCGCCACCGGGCAAATCCTGCGCTGCACGCCAGGCTATCTGATTTCTATTAAGGCGATCCACCCTTGCCCCTTCCCTCTAGCGTTCGTCTGGCACCGCGATGACGCGCTGCGTGAAGATTCCCGGAATGTCTACTTCGCGAGGGTCTAGCGGTTCCCCACGGACTTCATCCACTTCGACTACGGCAACTTTCGCCGCCATCGCCATCGTCGGCCCAAAATTCGACTGCGTACCGACAAAGCCGACATTACCCCACCGATCGGCCACCGTCGCCCGCATGATCGCGAAGTCGGCCACCAGCGCCGATTCCAGGACACACGGGCGGCTGTCGAACTCTCGGATTTCCTTACCTTGCGTCAGTTTGGTCCCAACGCCTGTTGGCGTGAAGAACGCTGGTATACCAGCACCACCTGCTCGAATTCTTTCGGCGAGGGTTCCCTGTGGCACGATTTCAGCGTCAAGAAACCCTTCTTCCACCTGATATTCATAGACTGCCGTCCCGGTGCCGCGACTGCGCGCAGCCGAGCTTACCGTCTTGATCACCCGCCGATCGATGAATAAGGATGGCGCATATGTTTCGATGAAGCGCAAGCTGTTCAATATAAGGGTAAGGTCGCGGGCCGGTGTCGCTTCCAGCGCCTGGATTAGTACTACCGGCAGGCCAGCGCCGCCAAACCCGCTTACCATTACGGTCGCCCCATCGCTGATCCCCGCCAAGGCTTCTTCGACCTTTTTTATTCGCTTATCGATCATTCGCTCGCCACCCTCGCAAGAAAGTTGGCGCATGGTAATCGACGGCACCGGCAGGGCAAACAGGCACCGCGTTACAAAAAAGTAGCCCATCCTGCAGGAAGGAGAACGCGTGGCCCAATAGACCGCGACATCGCAAAACTTAGATGAATGTTACTTTTTAAATACGCAGCGCAGAGAACTCCGTACCGAAGCGACCTATTACCGCCGGCTGTGCCTCACCATGCGCCTTATCTCCGTAGAAATGACAAAGCATCGGACCCAAATAGGACGATGGAGTGAATCAGGCTGTACGACCAGCCTGGCATATTCACGGTCGCGCCGTCTTTTACCGCTAAATGCTTTGTACACCGGATGGTACATTTCAAACGTGTCTACCCGCATGCCGATATCCGCATGACGGCAAGCATATTCCTATTCGACTGCACCTATTGGATCACCTGCACCGAAACCAGCTTCAAGCGGTCCGCAATTGCTTGAAATCGGGATAAGAACTCCCAGCGCGTCTAAGTATTCGTTGGCCCAGCCAAGGCATCCTGTAGCAGGTCATCCGGTATATCGTCGAAGGAGGCGTAGTTCAACGCATAAAGCCGTGCGTAGAGCCCTTTGCGCACAATAAGTTCTTCGTGAGTACCCGTCTCGACGATTTGCCCCTGCTGCAGCACGATAATCCGGTCAGCGCCCCGAATCGTCGCCAACCGGTGCGCGATAACAATCCCGGTCCGCCCCTTCAGCAATCGCTTCAAGGCCGTTTGAATTTGCCTTTCGGTGTAGCTATCGATATTCGCTGTCGCCTCGTCGAGCACCAGTATTCTGGCGTTGGCGACCAGAGCTCGGGCAAAACTCAGCAGTTGCCGTTGTCCCAGCGACAGGTTGCGGCCCTGCTGTTCGAGAACCGTATCATAGCCGTCCGGTAGTCGCGCGATGAAATCGTGTGCCCCAACGATCTTGGCCGCGTGCTCGACGTCTTCCAGGGTCGAGCCAGCAGTGCGGTAAACGATGTTCTCGAAAATGGTACCGGTGAACAAAAACGGATCTTGCAGCACCATGGCGATGTGCCGCCCGAGCGAGGCCTTCGCGTAGTCCCTAACGTCGCGACCGTCAATCGTGACTGCGCCATCCCAAACATCGTAGAACCGATGAAGCAAGGCGGTAATACTCGTCTTACCCGAGCCGGTAGGGCCTACCAGTGCAATCGTCTCACCACTTCCCACCCCGAAATTCACTCCTTTCAGGATCGGATGGTTCTTCGTGTAGCCGAAGGTCACGTCTCGGAAGGCAATGTCGCCGGCGACCGTCGGCGGATCGAACGCATCCGGCTTGTCGGTAATAGCGAGCGGTACTTCTAAAACTTCAAAAATGCGTTGTCCCGACGCCATGGCCCGCTGCATTACACTGTACTGGATGGTCAACGAGCGGATCGGATCGAAGAAACGTTGCACGTAGAACAGAAAGGCTACCATCACGCCGATATCGAGCGCGTTATCGAGCACTAGATTTCCGCCTACCACGACGACCACAGCCATCGCCCCACCAGTCAGCGTGTCCACGACCGGCACCATAGCCTGGGCGAACTTGGCGGAACGAAGGTGGGCACGAAGGTTCTCCCGCGCCTTATCGTCATACAGTGTAAAATTGACATCTTCGCGGCCCATGCCCTGCACAGTGCGTACCGCGTGGATACCCTCGGCCAGCGCGCCATTGGTGATAGAATTGGTCTCCCGCGCCCGGCGGAAGGCGACGCGCGCGCGCGGCAGCCAGATCAACCGAACGATCAGCAACGTCGGCACAACAGAAAGGGTCAGCAGCCCGAGCTTGAAATCAAGCGCCAGCATAATGACAACGATGCCAAACAAAAGAACAAGATCGCCTATGGCCGTGATCGAGTTTTCCAAGAACTCCTGCAACGCGTTCACATCACCTTGCAAGCGCGACATCAATCGACCGATCTCAGTCTTATCCATGAAGGACAACGCTACATGCTGCAGATGCGCAAACATTGCGCGCCGCAAATCAAAAATAACGCGCTCACCTGTCAGACCGACGATACGATCCTGCAAATAATTGGCCGCATAATTCACAGTGATCACTGCCGCAAATATGACAATCGCCAGCGTCAGTAGGGAGGGACCCGCATTCTCCGATACAAGGGCGCCGTCTATCGTGTAACGGATGATAAGCGGGATGGAGAGCTGTGCCCCGGTGAAGGCGAGAACCGCACCAAGCGCAAAAAAGATGCGTCGTCGATACGGATAGACATATGACATAAACCGACGGATGACTCGACCGTCGAAAGCCGCGCCGAACATCTCCTCGTCGGTGCTGATCTGCGAGCCTACGACAGCGCGGGGCGGACGTTCCCCACTCGTCGTGCCCGACTGTGACGTCATTCCGCCGCCCCTGGCAGGGTCTCGGCATCGTCATCGTCCCGCTTCTGCAGTGCATGGAGCGCCGCATAGCGACCGCCGTCGGCGACAAGCGATTGATGCGAACCACGCTCGACGATATGGCCTGCCTCCAGAAACAGGATTTCGTCTGCGTGGCGCAAGGCACCAAGCCGATGCGAAATAATAATCGTTGCGCAGTTGACCATATGGGGTTTGAGCGCTTCGCGGATACGTTGTTCGGTCTCCGCGTCGATGGCGGCGGTCGAATCATCGAAAATCAACACCGCCGAACGCAGTATGGCAGCTCGTGCAATCGCGACACGCTGCTTTTGTCCGCCAGAAAGGGAGACACCGCGCTCACCAACCAACGTCCCGAAACCAGCTGGTAACTGGCGAACGAACCCGTCAATCAGCGCTACCGACGCGGCGCCCTGGATCATCTCGTCGTCGGCCCATGGATTACCGTAGGCTATGTTGTTCTCCAACGACGCCGTAAACAGGAACGGATCCTGCTGTACGACACATACGGCGTGTCGAAGCGACGCAATATGCACGCTGCGAATATCTTGCCCATCGATCGTGATTCGCCCTTCGGTCGGGTCGTAATAGCGTGGCAATAGGTTCGCGATGGTCGACTTACCACTACCGGGCGGCCCGACTATACCCAAAGTCTGGCCCCGGCCAACTTCGAAAGAAACGCCATGCAAAACCGGTAGGGCGCTGTCACTATTGTAAGCGAAGGAAACATCCTCAAACCGAACGACGCCTTCACGCAATTGAAGTATCGGCGCATTTTTCTGATCCCCAATCGCCGGCACCAAATCAAGTATGGCGAAGAGGCGAGACCCGCATGTCGACGCGCGCGCAATCGAGTTCACCAGAAGACCGAGCTGTCGAACGGGTGCCTGCAATATCGTAATAAAAGTAAGGAAAACGGTAAGTGTCCCAATCGTCATTGACTCTTCCAGGACTCGCAACCCGCCGACCCATAGCACCAGACCCATGGCGACAAAATAGGCAAAGGCCATAACTGTCGTCGAAGCGACACGCGTCTTTATACGCTCGCGTGCAACCGTCATCGCCTCCTCGGAAGCGACATCGTATTTCTCTATCTCGTAGGGCTCAGCACCGAATGCGCGGACGACGCGAATACCGGTCAAATTCTCATCCATGATCTGACCGAGCGCAGCCAAACGCTCTTGCAAAGACAGCCACATGGTTCGCAATTTCAGGCGTGCCACCGAGGATTGCCATGCGACGAAGGGCACGAAGCTGAGGCTTAACAGGCCCAACAGCAAGTCGGTCGACAGCAACAGATAGGCACCGATACCGATCAAGATAGTTAACAGGATCAGCCGCAATAGCCCCGTATTGACGAGCATGCGAACGCCTTCAACATCGAGCATGCCACGGGTGATTAGCTCGCCTGTATGAACTTGATCGTGAAACGAGAAGCTCAACGTTTGTAGTTTGTTATAGAAGGCGAGCCGCAAATCGTAGGACAGCAGATGACCAATCGCCTCACCACTGTAGTTGTGGATCAACGTGAACACACCGCGCAATACCGAGGCACCCAAGAGAAGCAGCGCCGCATAGGTTAGCGCGTCGCGCGCGGCCTCAACTTCAGCGGCACCGCCACGCAGCAAACCTAGCGCGCTATCAACCGCATTGCCAAGCAGAGGTGGTATTGCCAGCTGGAAAGCAGCAGCAACAACCGTTGCGGAGATGGCAACTATTACCCGAAACCGATAGCGCAAGCTGAGACGAATTATCCTCCACAGAATTCGCGTGTCGGCGCTATGTCGCTGGTCGGAAGCCGCCAGGTGTCCCTGATAGACAGCAAAGCTATCCAGCGCATCGGCAATTTTAGTCTCGCGCGCCCGATTATTTTTATTGTTTGCCATTGGCCCCTTTGCAGACTCAAAATATACGAAGCTTATGAAGACGACAAATCTTCGTAGGCTAGCACTCGCATATTGGACAGGTTAGCGTTTTACCGTGGGGCAAATCATACGAGAACCGTCATGGCGACCCCCTGAATCCGCGACAGTTATCGCAAAAATCTCATCCGAGTTTGTTTCTCCTAAAGAAAACCTTTGCACAATGCGCATTTCATTACGGAGCTGTTATACGAAATGGGCCTAAATACAAATTTTAGGCGCAAAAAACGGGCGAAAATATGCCCTCGATGCGGTCATTAGGTCGGGACTAAAGCGGTTTTGTTGCCATTTCAAGCCACCGCTTGCCGACCACATCCAAAGCTTCCGAAACCATTGCAAACACTTTTGCATGGTAGGCGTCAAGCCATTCTATTTCCGCGGCAACGAGCAATGACCGCTCGATCAGCGCACGGTCGATTGGCGCGAAAGTCAGGGTCTCGAAAGCCAACATCTTGCGCTCGGCACCTTCAAGTTCGGTGCAAGGGACCACGGTAACTAAATTTTCGATGCGAATACCGTAACCGCCGGTCTTGTAATAACCGGGCTCGTTAGAGACGATCATGCCTTCTCGCAAAGCTACAGCGCTCGGCGCCTTGGATATGCGATGTGGCCCCTCATGAACGCTCAGATAACTACCAACACCGTGCCCTGTGCCATGGTCGAAATCGAGGCCTGCCTGCCACAGTGCGTGTCTCGCTAGTATGTCGAGTTGCGCCCCCGATGTTCCTTCCGGAAAGCGCGTCGTTGCAATCGCAATATGGCCTTTTAGCACTCGGGTGAAGCGATCGCGCATCTCATCTGTCGGGGTGCCAATAGCGACGGTTCGTGTTACGTCCGTTGTCCCATCAAGATACTGCCCGCCGGAATCGACCAAATACAACTCGCCTAGGCCCATCTTACGGTCAGTTTCCGGTTCAGCCTTGTAATGCACGATCGCGCCGTTCGGTCCGGATCCCGAGATTGTATCGAAGCTGAGATCACGGATATTATCCCCCTCGTCTCGTAAGGCGGCAAGTTTTCCCGCAGCTGCAATTTCCGAAAGTTCTCCCGAAGGTGCCACCTCCGCGAACCAGGCCAGGAACTTAGAAAGTGCGATCCCGTCGCGCGTGTGTGCAGCGCGGGCGCCAGCGATCTCCACCTTGTTCTTGCAGGCTTTGGGCAAGGCACAAGGATCATCGCCTGTCGACACTATCGCCCCACCAGCGCGCAACCGATCGAAAACAAGCGCTGCCGTAGATCCTGGGTCTACTCGCACCGTCTTCCCGTCGAGTGCTTCCAACGCCGCTGGAAACGCCGACACTGGCGCTATTGAAACCCCATTGCCGATATGCTCGCCCAGACCAGGCGCTAACTTACGTGGGTCAACGAACCAATCTACCGAGCTGGAACCGTGCACGATGGCGAAGGACAAGGGCATCGGCGCCCGCGGGACATCCCCACCCCTCACATTGAGCAACCAGGCAATAGAATCCGGTGCAGTCAAAACAGCCGCGTCGCAACCTTCCGCAACTATGGCCGCACCAATGTCTTTGCGTTTTTCAGCCGCAGGTTTACCGGTGAATTCAAGAGGATGCGGATTGATGGGAGCAATTGGTGCTGCCGGCTGACCCTTCCAAATAGGATCAATGGCATTAACGTCTTGGGCTACCAAGGTCCCGCCGGCGCGTTCTGCCGCCGTGCGCAGCAATGCAACGGCATTCTCCGAATGGAGCCATGGATCGTAGCCAAGTTTGCCACTGGTCGGCAGGTTTTCGGCAATCCATTTCGCAGGCGTCGTTTCGATCAGGTGATGCGGCTCTATCGCTTTCGTATCGACTTGCGAACGGACCTGTAGCGTATAACGACCATCGACAAAAATCGCAGCACGATCCTTAAGGATCACGGCTACCCCTGCCGAGCCAGAAAACCCAGTCAGCCATCGCAGTCTATCAGCGCGCGGCGGCACATATTCACCTTGATGCTCATCTGTGCGCGGCACGATGAAGCCATCTAAACCACGCCGCATCAGCTCTTCACGGAGAATAGACAATCGTTCCAAACGCGGAGGATTAGCGGGCTGTTCGTTCGCCATAGTTACTTTTAGTGCGCGCAGTTGTTCGCGCAGTGACTCACTCGCTTGAGGGACGATCAGGTTGATCCAGCTATCGGGCCGAGACCCTTCAGGCGCACCGTTGACGCCAGCGACCAACGACCGCACCGCATCGACGCCAATAGTTACACCTGCAGCCGTCAAGCGTTCCGCCAGTCCTGAATCGCCATCGTAGGAGGGAATTTCAGCTGCCATAGATATTTCTCCTGTTGCGTACAATCCTTGCACTTAGCCCAGCATAACCGATCGAGCAGAGTATTTGCGTCGGCTAGGTAAGGCTTTAGTTTCCGCGAATGAACCAGCATCCAGTGCGCTATACGCCGTTTTAAGCTGTGGCAGTAGGCCCACAAACATATGCTAACGCATATTAAAACAAAGCATAACCATGTCGGGGCCGGCCGCTGGTGCTTACGTGAAACTCAATGACCGGTTTCTGGCTGTTAACGGCACAAATCGTTGGCGTTATCATCCGCGTCGGTCGAAAAGGAGTTCAAGGCCCAAAATGGGTTTTCGTTCCGCGTCAAAATCTCTGTTAAAATGGGCCTGCGGCGCAGACCATTCATAATGGTTAGCGCGCTAAGATCAGCGTGTGCCAGCCCTCACATGGGATCCGCCGCCACAACGACAGGCCCTGTTGGCGATAGGCATTACGAACCGCATTTTCCTGCTGCGCCAGTAAACCGGACAGGATGAGAATACCATGGGTCGCCAGGCACGCGTTCAAACCTTGAGACAACGCGACTAACGGAGCAGCCAAAATGTTCGCAACAATTAGGTCGTAGGGCCCCGCCTTCCTCAACTCCCAATCAGCGACACCGTTGCTGCAGAGAACCCTCAACCATTCGCTGAGGCCATTGGTCGCAGCGTTCGCACGTGCGACCGCGACCGATTGAGGATCGATATCCGCCGCGACGACCGAACGGCGCCACGTCGCCGCCATCGCGAGCCCCAAAATTCCGGAACCGCAACCAAGGTCGAGTGGCCGGCGGAAGCGGCGACGTTTTGCCAAACCATCTAACGCCAGCAAGCAACTCTTTGTCGTCGCGTGCTCACCGGTCCCGAAAGCGGCTCCAGCATCGATCATCAGAGCAATCGCACCGTGCGGCGGCGCACCATCAAAATGCGATGGCTGAATAAAGTAACGCCCCACGTGCATAGGCTGGAACGTCAACTGATTGTCAGCCACCCAGTCGATGTTTGGTAGTGGAACGCAAGTAAAAGCGGGCTCAGCAATGCCTACCTGCGCCGCCACGATCGCCATCGCCGCTGCCGCATCCGCGTGCCGCGGCATATCCGGTGCGTATCCTTCGATACGCCATAGGTTGCTTCCAGGAATTTCGAAAGATGCCACCGTCGGGCATAGGGATTCCACAGCGATCGAAAACGCATCGACCGCGGTCGCGGGGACCACGGTTTTGAATTTCCAACTCACCATCAGGGTTTCGTCACAAAGGCGGCGACGACCCGCTTTTCACCAGCCTTATCAAAAATGATTGTCAGCTTGTCACCATCGACAGCACGCACATTGCCCATACCAAACTTTTGATGGAAGCAGCGGTCGCCTGGCGAAAAGCCTTCCCCGTCACCCACCAACGGTTCGGCGGTCCCTTCGATGAATTTGATGCCCGACCGGCGTTCCTGTAGGCGGCGCCACCCTGGGCCGCCTGGCGAGGATCGCGCGCCACCATCAAATCCGAACGCCGATTGCTGTTCGGCGAGTCCGCCTCCGTACAGACCAGCATCGGTGATCGTCTCGATCGAGTCATCAGGCAGTTCACCGATGAAACGCGACGGGATCGCGCTGACCCACTGATTGTAGATGCGACGACTGGCGGCATGCGAGATTGTCACATTCCGCCGCGCCCGCGTAATGCCGACATAAGCCAACCTGCGTTCTTCTTCCAGGCCCGCTGCGCCGCTCTGATCGATGGCACGTTGATGGGGAAACAGTTCCTCTTCCCACCCCGGTAGGAAAACTGTGTCGAACTCCGATCCCTTGGCACTGTGCAAGGTCATCAGATTCACCATTTCCTGATCCACCGACTCAGAATTTTCCATGACTAGGCTGACATGCTCAAGAAAACCGGCCAAGCTCTCGAACTCCGCCATCGCCGGTAGGAGTTCCTTGAGGTTCTCCAGCTTGCCTGGAGCCTCGGGTTTTTTGCTCAAAATCCATATATCCGTGTAACCGGACTCATCTAGAACGGTCTCCGCCAACTCTGTATGGGGCAGCCCGACAGACATCCGCTGCCAACGCTGGAAGTCGGCCAAGATATCGGACAGCTTGCGCCGGGCCTGCGGACGCAACTCGTCAGTCTCGATCAGACGCAACCCCGAAGCAAACAGAGAGCAGCCCTCGATGCGTGAGAAGCTGTGTAGCGCCTGCATCGTCGTTTTACCTACACCGCGTGCCGGCTTGTTGATGATGCGCTCGAAGGCAAGATCATCCTCGGACTGACGTATCAGTCGGAAATAGGCCAGCGCGTCACGTATCTCTTCGCGCTCGTAGAAGCGTGGCCCGCCAATCACCCGGTACGGGACGCCTAAGGTGATGAAGCGCTCTTCGAATTCCCGAGTCTGAAAACCGGCTCGCACTAAGATTGCGATCTCGTCTAGCTTGTGCTGTTTGCGGTGCAGCGCTTCGACTTCCTCGCCGATAAAACGTGCCTCCTCCTCTCCGTCCCAGACACCCCGCACAATAACCTTGTCCCCATCGTTGGTGTCGGTCCAAAGGGTCTTACCGAAACGCCCCTCATTATGGGCGATCAGACCAGAGGCCGCAGCCAGGATATGCGGCGTCGAGCGGTAATTGCGTTCCAGCCGGATCACCTTGGCACCGGGAAAATCCTCCTCAAAACGCAAAATATTGCCCACCTCTGCGCCGCGCCAACCGTAGATCGACTGGTCGTCGTCGCCAACGCAGCAGATGTTCTTGTGATGCTGGGCCAGCAGGCGTAGCCAGAGGTACTGCGCCACATTGGCATCCTGATACTCGTCAACGAGGATGTAGCGAAATAGCCGCTGGAAATCGACCAATACGTCCGCGTTTTTTGTGAAGAGGGTCAAGCAATGCAGCAGCAGGTCACCAAAGTCTGCCGCGTTCAGCGCCTTCAGCCTCTCTTGATACTGTGCGTACAGGGCGACCGCGCGGCCATTTGCAAACTCACCGCCATCCGCCACCGGAACCTTGTCGGGCGTCAAACCTCGGTCTTTCCAACGCTGAATGATACCGGACAGCACTCGTGCGGGCCACCGCTTCTCATCGATATGCTCCGCCTCGAGCAGTTGCTTCAGCAAGCGAATCTGATCATCCATATCGAGGATCGTGAAGTTCGATTTCAGTCCAACTAGTTCCGCATGGCGGCGCAGGATGCGCACACCCAAAGAATGAAACGTACCTAGCCACAGCCCCTCGGTCGCAGCACCGACAAAGGAAGCGACGCGATCTCGCATCTCACGCGCCGCCCGATTAGTGAAGGTCACGGCAAGAATTTGATAGGGCCGTGCACGCCCAGTATGGAGAAGCTGCGCCAAACGTGTCGTTAGCACCCGCGTCTTGCCTGTACCCGCCCCGGCCAGTACCAGCACAGGTCCCTCCAACGCATCCACCGCCTCTCGCTGCGCCTCGTTCAGCGCGTCGAGCCATGGCGCCGGTGGAGCAGCGTGTGGAGTGGATTCTTCGTAGGCCAGTGGGTCGCCAGCGAGCGGGTCAGACATCGCAGTGTCGGTTCCTTAAAACAGCTCCCTAATATATAGGCTTTAGGCCACACACAGGAAATGAATACGCACCAACTACCAGGACTTCTGCTTTGACCACGGTTTTCTTTTATACGGTGGATATTGTGCCACAACCTCACAGGATGCATAAAAATTCATTCGATAGTATGGAACCCCAGTGAATAATTCCTAGTGACTTAAACTGTTTACTGGTTTTGCTTATTACGCTCTTCCCGGCAAAGACAATCGACAAAATTCTCAGCAACGCTCTTCGCATGCAGACTGAAATTAATCCAACCGCCCTCGGCACCAACCGAGAAAGCTATGTCGTCGTCATACTCTCAAGCGGCCTGTCACTCACGCCCGAATATCTGATTTTGAAATTGCAAACCGTTCCATTTACCGGTACTCGAGCGCTTCGTCGCTTACGACAGAGCAACCGTCTTCGGCCTGGCCCGAACGAAGAAACTAAGCAAGGTCCGGACGAAGCGCCTCGGTGGTTCAGGACAGCTGCTTACAAGAACCGGTGGAATCGTCGCCGGGTTTGATGGCTAAAACAACACTATCCGCACAATTGTCATCGACCGGCGCAACTTCGCTGACTTTTGGGAATATTCTGTGCCGGAGATAGTCTTCACGCAACCACCTTCACAAATATTTAGAGGCGCTGCACAGATCGAGCTTGATAGCCGCCTGGTCGGCGTCGGTTTTTTGATCATCGGCAATGCGAAACTGGGATAGGCGTCAACCGCTAAGTCATCAGCATCCGCTCCACGATCCAACGGTCAACTGCGTTGACCCCACGTTCACGCCCCGCGAGGCGGCCCGGCAATGCCAGAGGCGAGGTGAGGCCTGCCTGCTGCAGTTCACAGATATCGTTGTCCTCTTTATGGCTAGTATCCCATCGCATATAATAGCGCTCAACGATCGACTCGAAATCGTCGCGGGCTACCGTCTCACGCGGGAAGCCGGAACCGACGACCAGCTCGATTCGGGCTGAGCCGCGGGGCTTGATCTCCATCCACCAAAAACAGTCCGTCGTCGCGACAAAATAGGTACTGGGATAGAGGCCTAGAAAATGACTGCCTTCCAACGCCTCACCAGCCAAACTGGCAATTGGCGGAAAAGGTGAAGTCTCCCCCCTCATGATACCGGCTGTCTGTTCAACTGGAATTAATGAACCTGACCATGCCCCTTCATTGTCGAGCGGGGTTGCGACCTGATCGCCGAGCGACTCGCGATGCACAATCGGCACGTGGTAGGATTCGCGCTGGTTCTCCAGATAGACCTTCCAGTTGCACGCCACGTCCCAAACCCTTCGCCGCGTGGTTACCATATCGGAGAAATTGTACGAGCCGATATGGCTCGAAAGCGTTCCGAGATAGTCGGTTAAATTTTCCGCCTTTGCATCGAAATTTACGAACAGAAACCCCGCCCAATTCTCCAGTCGTAAGGGTATTAGTGCGTGGTCACCCTTGTCGAACCCGACAGTCTCATCCATCCCGGGGACACTAGTTAGCGTACCCTCTAAATCAAAAGCCCAGCCATGATAAGGACAGACGATCGCCTTGCAGTTGCCCTCGCCGGTCAACAATTGCGTACCACGGTGCCTGCAGCTGTTGGCAAAAGCACGCGCGGTGCCGTCCCCGTCACGGACTAGGATGATCGGTATACTGGCAACATCGGTCGCTAGGTAATCACCAGGGTTAGGCATTAAATCGTCACGACCGACGAAGTTCCATACCTTCATGAACAAGCGCTCGATCTCCAGCTTGTGGAATTCTGGGTCTGTGTAGCACCAGGCTGGCAGACTTTCCGCCTCTAGCGGCGGCTTAAGCACATTGGCGTAGAGCGCCGGGTCGAGCATATCGGCGGCGGCGGAGATCATCACGCCGCCCTTTCACCCTTGAAAGCATCGGTGATCACACGGGTAGTATGCATCAGGCGGAAATGATTGACGTCATCATAGGGCTGAGCGAAATGCATCGTGGCTCGGTTGTCCCAGAAGATGAGGTCGCCAGCACGCCATTGATGCCGATAGACCAGATCGTCCGAAGTCGCTCGCGCGTTCAACTCGTCCAACAGGTCCCGGCTTTCTTCTTCTGACATCCCGATGAACTGCTTGATGATGTATTCGCTAATATAGAGCAGCTTGCGGCCAGTTGACGGATGGGTCCGCACCACCGGATGCACAAGGTCTGGCACTTGTGCCTTGCGTTCCTCGCTGAGCGGTTCGCGGTCAGGATATTTCAACGCATAGACATGCGCATAGCTATGTACCGCCTTAAGGTTAGCAATCCGTGTCTTGAGATACTCGGGCAGCCGCTCGTAGGCTGCAATCAGGCTGGTGAACCAGGTGTCACCGCCTTCCGGTGGCACCTCGCGAGCGTAGAGTTGCGAGCCCAGGCTCGGTCGCGGCATGTAGGTGTTGTCGATATGCCAATGCCAGCCAGTTTTATGCGCGCCGAGCGGCTTACCATCCTTTTTCTTGTTTGTCAGGACAAAAACCTCTGGATGACCCGGCAGCGTATATTCCTGCAGCACGTGATGCTCCAAGGTGCCCCAACGAGAACTGAAGGCGATATGTTGCTCCGGCGTGACATCCTGGCCGCGAATTAGCATCAGTGAATTCTGGTTGAAAGCATCGTCGAGGGCCGCGAAGGTCGCATCAGACATCGGTTCCGAAAGATCAATGCCTTGTACTTCCACGCCAAAATGACCTGTGAGTTTCCGAAATTGCAGATCCATGGTTCTCTCTCCACTTAGCTTACAAAATTGGTAGCACGAGGTTGGGAAACGTCCAAATCCTGCGCTTGCCAAAAGCAACGCAACCCGCAATGGTACGCGCCAGAAACGGCAGCAAGAGTATCCTATACTGATCATGTACAGGTGCAGCACCCTATACAACGGCGAGAACGCGCTGCTTGACGGTCAAGCGGCCATATTCAAGGGCAACCTGACTGAAGACATCAACTGCATGAGGAAGAGGGAAAACCATCGCCTAGTTGTCAACCACGGTAAAGCTGGCATGGCCACCTCGGAGGCAATGGGTGCCATGCGAATACAACTGCCTGCCGCGTTCTGAGTTATGCTACGCCTACGCCAGATCTGCCTCGTCGCACGCGAACTGGAATCGGCAGTAGCCGATTTAAAAGCCGTATTCGGGATAACGACGTGCCATCGCGACCCTACGGTCGAAAAATTTGGACTGGTTAATGCATTGCTGCCAGTCGGCAACAACTTCCTGGAGGTGGTCGCGCCGTTTCGCAAAAACACGGCCGCCGAGCGCTATCTCGATCGACGCAAGGGTGACGGTGGCTACATGGTCATCTTGCAATGCGACGACATAGGCGACCGGCAGGCTCGCTTCGCGGCGCTCGGCGTTAGAGTCGTAAACCACATGCAATACGAAACCTACGAAGGCCTCCAACTGCACCCACGTGATACCGGCGGTGCCATCTTGGAAACGAGCTGCAACGCTGGAAATGGTGCACCAAACGGTCCCTGGCACCCAGCGGGCCCGAAATGGGAAGACGCTGTGCGTACCGAATGGGTCACCGCAATCACAGCAGCAGAGCTGCAAAGTGAAAACCCATCGGAATTGGCTGCACGCTGGGGCGAGATCCTAGCCATCCAGCCGTTGACTGACGGTAAAGGCAGTACCTTGCTGCCACTAGAAAACGCGGTGCTTCGCTTTGTCCCTGCAATGGATGAGCGCGGCGAAGGGCTTAGTGGCCTCGACATCTCCGTCGCCAACAAACTGACGCTGACCGCCACAGCCAAGAAATACGGTTATTCCACCGAAGGAAATATCATCACAATTTGCGGCACGCGGTTCAAATTAATTGGTTAGACAATTCCATTAATTCGACGCGGCGAAAATGACGCGCTAATATTTCGACGTGCCCAATGGTGCAGGAGGCTGAGTAATCATGGCAACAAGCGTATCACCGGTCGCCATAAAACGGACTAACCGCGACATCTATCTCGATCGGGTACAAGAATTGGCTCCGCTGATCGAAGAGTCCGCGGATACAATTGAACGTGAAAGACGGTTGGCGCCCGATTTGCTTTCCGCACTATACGATGCGGGGCTGTTTCGGCTGTTACTTGAAAAACGCTTCAACGGCGCCGAAGTGAAACCTTCCGATTTCTCCGCCGTCATAGAGGAAGTCGCCAAGCATGACGCGAGCACAGCCTGGTGCCTGTGCCAGGCGAATGGCTGCGCTATGACCGCCTCTTTCCTGAACGAAGACATCGCCAACAAGATCTGGGGCAACAATCCACAGGGTGTTTTGGCCTGGGGACCCGGCAAGTCACTGGCGATCCCCGAGGGCGATGGGTTCCGAGTCAACGCCAAATGTGCGTTTGCCAGCGGCGGGCGGCACGCCACCTGGATTGGCACCCATTCCACTGTCGTCAACGAAAACGGTGAGCCTATCCTTGACGAGAAGGGTGGCAAGACATTCCGCACCATGTTGATCCCAGCTGAACAGATTGATTGGGAAGATATTTGGCACGTCATCGGGCTACGCGGCACGGCGAGCGATGGCTTCGAGATCAATGATCTCTATGTACCCTACGAGCACACCGTCCATCGAGACGATCCCAAGGAACGACGAACCGATAGTCCGCTCTACCTGTTCCGGCAAACTAATCTTTACGCGAGCGGCTTTTCTGGTGTCGCAATGGGTGCCGCACAGTCAATGATCGATGCCTTCGCCGAGCTGACGCTAGAAAAGACACCGCGCATGCGAAAGACGACATTGAGCCAGAACGCAGTCGTTCAGGCGGAATTTGCACGTGCTTCTATCCGCCTAAATGCAGCGCGCAATTTTCTGCGCAGTGAGTTGGATGATATCTGGTCCGCAGTACTCAGCATGGGCGAACTAACGGTCGAGCAACGCATGCGCATCCGGCTGGCGACGACACATGGCATTCACGAAGCCAAGGGTGCGGCCGATGCCGTCTACGACGCAGCCGGGGCTACCGCAATTTTCGCTAGCGGGCCGTACGAGCGGCGTTTCCGCGATCTGCACACGGTCACGCAGCAGATGCAGGGTCGCAAAGCGCATTACGAAACGGTAGGCGCCTTTCTATTGGGTAACGAGCCTGACCTGTCCTCAACGTGAACACGTTCAACAATGTTACGGTCGACAATCCATACAAACCCGTGTCGGTGGTAATCCACGCGCAAATATCCAGCGGATAGGCGGGGAGTGTCTTAATTATTGGTTACTATGTGCCAATGACACGCAGCGATATTGATCTTAACAGCACCGCCCAGATTTAATTGAATTTTGGCCCCAGCGCCTCTTTAGGATCCGGCGGCGGCGCGCCGGTTGCGACAGCCATATCAGAAACGTAGGGATTATCCTCGCGCTCCTGGCCGAACGTCGACAGCCGCCCGTGGCCAGGGAGGAACATGACATCGTTGCCGAGCGGCCAGAGCTTTTCGGTAATTGATTTCACCAGTAAGTCGTGATTGCCCTTCGGTAAGTCTGTGCGTCCAACGGTACGGCGGAACAGCACATCACCCACTACCGCCAGCTGCGAAGGCCCATGATAATAAACGACATGTCCCGGCGTATGGCCAGGACAGTGGAAAACGTCCAAAGTCTGTTCGCCTACGGTTACCGTGTCGCCATCAAATAACCAACGGTCCGGCGTAAAGGGCCGCGGCTGATCAAAGCCTGCCTTTTCCTCGGCATCCGATAGCTTGTCAATCCAGAATTGATCGTCCTTATGCGGTCCTTCGATCGGGATACCTTGCTGTTCGGAGAAGTCAGCGGCCATGCCCGCATGGTCACGATGCGCGTGGGTAATAAAGATCTTCTCTAGCGTAACCCCGGCACGCTCCACAGCACTCATAATACGGTCGAGGTGCCCCCCAGGATCGATCACTGCACCCTTCATGGTCTTGTTACACCAGAACACCGTCGCGTTTTGCTGGAACGGCGTGACAGGCACAATAGCGGTCTCAAGCGGCTTTTCGAACATGGTGAAGTTCCAGTGTATTGCAGTCATAAAACTTTAAGTCACCGCCGATGTGGCTTCAATGGTCGTAAGAAATCCCCATTACTTCTAGCTCCAAATCGCCTCCTGGCGCGTGCAGTGTCACTACATCACCCAATTCTGCATTGAGTAGCGCACGAGCAACCGGTGAGACCCAACTAATCTCGCCTTCCTCCGGTCGTGTCTCATCGATGCCAACGATACGCACGGTCCGCTTGCGATCTTCTTGATCGGCAAAGATGACCGTCGCACCAAAGAACACCCTGTCGTGATTGGTCTGCAGCGAAGGATCAACGATCTCTGCTATCTCCATCCGCTTCAGCAAAAAGCGCATACGGCGATCAATTTCCCGCAGCCGCTTCTTACCGTATATGTAATCACCATTCTCCGAACGATCGCCATTGCCGGCTGCCCATGCGACGACATCGACGATATTGGGACGCTCAACAACACGCAACTCTTTCAACTCAGCGCGCAGTCGTGCCATACCCTCCGGCGTAATGTAGTTTTTCACGCCTTCGGGCAGCGCCGGGCCGTCGTCCGGCTCGAGTTCTTCCGCCTCGGTTTCTTTGGTGAAAGCCTTACTCACCGATCCTCCGCTTCTCTATCGGCACCACGAAGATGATGCAGTCGATTTCAACGGACAACTGTAGCTTGCGACAAGGCATCTTCTTGTCGCAATATTAAATAGATTAACAAATGGCCGCACAGCGCAGGTTATATTTCTGGGAGATGTCGCATGAAAATCACATACGATCGCAGCGAAGAAGATCTCGCAAATGTTGTTAGCCTCGAGCATATGAATGTGACGGTGCCTGATCAAAGATTAGCCACCCTGTTCTATATTGTTGGCATGGGCTTCACGCGCGACCCCTATCTCGTGACCGGCGTATCCAACATGTGGGTCAATATTGGCAAAAGCCAATTTCATCTGCCAATAGGAAAACCGCAGGTCATTCGCGGCCGTACGGGCCTAGTAGTTCCGGACCTCAAAGCGCTCAGCGAAAGTCTGAAATCCGTGCGCAGGGATCTGAAGGGCACGAAGTTCAATTTCAGATCGGGACAGGGCTTTATAGACGTTACATGCCCCTGGGGTAACAAGTTTCGCTGCCACAAGCCTGGCGCGAAGTTCGGTGCCACCATGCTCGGTATGCCCTATGTCATGTTCGACGTGCCTAGTGGCACGGTCAAAGGCATCGCAGCCTTTTATCGCAACGTCATGGAAACCCAAGCGAAGGTAAAACCGTTCGAGAAAGCACCGGCAGCGCATGTACTAGTCGGCCAGGGCCAAACCCTCATTTTCCGCGAAAAGAAAGGAAAACTCCCTAAATATGACGGCCACCACCTAGCCCTTTACGTCGCCAACTTCTCCCGACCGCATGCCAAGATCGCCGAACAGGGCCTGATTTCACAGGAGAGCAACCAGCATCAATACCGGTTTGTCGACTTATTTGATCCAGAAAGTGGCAAAAACATCTATAAGATTGAGCACGAAATCCGCTCCATGACCCACCCGTTATTCGGGCGCCCTATGATCAACCGCAATCCGACGCAAACCAACAACTCCTTCGCCGCCGGTTACGACGACCGGCCCTTCACGTTACCAATTTCCGCGTAACGATTAAGGCTTGATCAGCGCAGTGCGCGGCAGTCCCATAACGGGCCAAAGCACCACTGTACGCGGTCAGACGGGATCAGCGCGGCATATTGCGGCGCAGTTCTTCCTCGTCCCAGTGCACGAAGTCCGGCCCAAGCTGATCAAGCCGCGTAACACCGATTTGCGCCATCACGAGATCAATCTCGTTGCGCAGGATCCCGGCTGCTTTAGAGGCGCCGGGGACCCCACCTGCGACGACGCCATATAATGTCGGTCGTCCAAGAAAAATAAATTTCGCTCCCATGCAGAGGGCGATCAACACGTCGGATCCGCGCCGTACACCGCCATCCAGCATCAAAGTCATGCGGTCACCCACCGCGGCATTCATTGCCGGTAACATGTCAAGCGGTGACGGTGCTCGATCGAGCTGGCGCGCGCCGTGGTTGGAAACCATGAGACCATCGACGCCGATTTCCGCCGCTCGGATCGCGTCATCGGTGCGCATCACGCCCTTTAGCACCATCTTACGCGGCCACAGTTTGCGGAAATTCTCGATGTCAGCCCAACTCAGCGAACCCCTGATCTGGCTGGCCACAAATTCGCCCAGCATTTTAGCATCAGAGCCCTCTGGCGCGTAAGGCGCCCAGTTCGGCAACTTAGCGATGCCGTGCCGCATATAGTCCTTCATCCAAAGCGGCCGCCGCAGCGCATCCAGTTTAGACGCCAAGGAGAGCTTCAGGGGACGGCCGAAACCGTTTCGCCGGTTGCGCTCACGGTTAGATCCCGTCGGCACATCGACTGTAACGACAAGTGTAGAAAGATTGAGATCGGCCGCGCGTCGGATCATGTCCTCCGAGATCGAGCGATCCTGCGCTACATAGAGCTGGTACCAACCATGTTCGGGTGCGACTTTCGCTAGGTCCTCCATCGACGCCGTAGCGGCGCCGGACATGATGAAGGGAATATTCGCCTCACGCGCTGCTTCCGCCAACATTAGATCACCGCCCCAGCGGTAGTTACTAATGCCACCCGTCGGCGCAATGCCGAAGGGACTGGAATATTGCCGACCGAATAAGGGCTGCGACTGGTCGCGATCCGTAATATCGACCATATAGCGCGGCATCAAGGGCCGACGGCGGAAAGCGTTCTCGTTACGGTCCAGACCATCCTCATCATCCACACCGCCTTCGATGAAGTCATAGATAATTTTTGGCAAACGTTTCTTAGCCAATATCCGCAGGTCATCGAAATTTATAGCGTCGTCAATATTCATGGTTTAATTCACTATTCCGCTGCAACCGCTTGGCTATCCTCGCACTCAGCGATGAATTTTTCCGCCTCCAGTGCAGCCATGCATCCCATGCCGGCCGCAGTCACCGCCTGCCTGTATATCTTGTCGACCACATCGCCGGCAGCGAAGACCCCGGATATCTCGGTCGCTGTGCTGTTCGGCGCTGTCAAAATATAGCCCTCATTGTCCATCGGAACGTGTCCCTTGAAAACCGCCGTCGCGGGATCGTGGCCGATGGCTATAAAGACGCCGTTAACATCGAGATCAGTCGTCTCATCAGTCTTGACGTTACGAATCCGCGCGCCATTTACGCCGGGTGGATCAGATTCACCCGTCACCTCTTCCAATACATGCTCCCACATCACCTCAACTTTAGGATTTGCAAATAGCCGGTCCTGCATAATTTTCTCTGCGCGGAAGGCATCGCGCCGATGGATTACGGTGACCTTGCTGGCATGGTTGGTCAGATAAAGTGCCTCCTCGACCGCTGTATTACCGCCACCGACGAGAGCTACATTTTGGTCGCGGAAGAAGAAACCGTCGCAGGTCGCACAGGCTGATACACCAAAACCCATAAACTTTTGCTCCGATTCGAGGCCAAGCCAACGGGCCTGAGCGCCCGTCGCAATAATCAACGCATCAGCGGTGTAGATATCACCGCTATCGCCGGTACAGGTGAACGGGCGACTGTCAAAATTCACTGCGCTGATGATGTCATGCACCATGCTGGTTCCGACACTCTCGGCCTGCTTCTGCATTTGCTCCATCAGCCAAGGGCCCTGGATAACATCGGCGAAACCCGGGTAGTTTTCGACATCAGTCGTAATCGTCATCTGCCCTCCAGGCTGCAGGCCTGCGACGAGGGTCGGCTTAAGATTGGCCCGAGCGGCGTAGATTGCCGCGGTGTAACCAGCCGGTCCGGAGCCAATGATCAGAACTTTGCTGTGATATCGTTCCACCATGGGACGCGCACCTTTCGTCTTATTTCAATTTTGTAACGCGGAGCAGGTAATCTGCCCGAATGGGCAATTCAAGTAAATTGGCCGCGCCCTTACTCTTTTGGATCGACGTCTAGCCTGACGACGATGCCTTCAGCTTCAGCAAACGGTGCGGGATAGCGCGCAGTAACCAACGGATCGTGCCCCGGTATAATGTGCTTCGGTGAGTCAGCCAGAAGCCGCATAGTTCGGTAGCCATCGATCATGTCGCCGACATTGTAGACTAACGGAAACGGATTAGGCTCTTCCATATTCTCATAAAAATGAGCTGCGTCAGCTGCTAGAACAACCCAGCCGCGTTTCGTAAATACGCGAACCACCTGCAATCCATCAGTGTGACCGCCCACATGATGCACCGACAGACCCGGTGCCAGTTCTTCCATGCCGTCGACGAAGACGACCCGATTGTCATAGACCTTCCGCAACATTTCGATCACGTAATCGATCGAGTACGCCATATTGAATGTCTCGTGCCTCATATGTCGTCCAGTGGCGAACGCCATCTCGCGATCCTGTAAATAGAATTGCGCGTTGGGGAAGTCACCGACCGAACCCGCGTGATCGTAATGCAGATGTGAGATGATGATATCCTCGACCTGTGCCGCATCTATACCCAGCATCTTAAGCCCTTCGGCTGGGCTACGCAGAAGAGTACGGCCCCGTTTTTTCGCCTCTTCAGCCTCGAAACCCAGATCGACCACGAAGGTGCGGCCGTTACCTACAATTGCCCAGACGAAATAATCCATCGGCATCGGCCCGTCATGCGGATCCGGATGAAGTAGGTGTTGATTTCGCGAACCGATCCGCTCGGCGTACCGCACAGCATAGACTTCATACGGGTCGGGCATGTCCGTTCTCCAAAATTTTCTTGAGGCCTTGGCAATTGGCCACCAGCATGTATGACGTCTTATTATTCAGCATAGTGTACGAAGAATACAGGGAGGGGTCGGAATGGCAGACATTAAAAAAATCGGATTTATCGGAACAGGCGTTATGGGCGGCCGGATGTGCCGTAATCTGGCAATCAAAGGTGCTGTACCGGTAATTGCCTTTGACCTCGATCCCAACAAAGTTACGGCGTTAGACAATGCCGGTGTCGAGGCTTCGCCCAGCATTGAGGCGCTAGTCGCAGTATCTGACCTGATCATCATCTGCGTGCCGGGTGAGCCGCAAGTTCGGTCCGTCTTGTTCGAACCTGGCGGTGTGCTGGAACATGTCCGCGCCGGTCAGACCGTTGTCGACATGACGACGGCAACAGCAGATGTCGCCCGCGAAGCTGAAAAAAAACTAGCCGAAAAATCAGTTGATTACGCGGATGCACCCATTGCGCGCGGCGTATCCTCCGCAGAAGACGGCACCCTCAGCATCATGGTCGGCGGCACGCAGGAGGTCTTTAATCGCATCAATCCAGCAATGTCGTGCATGGGCACCGAGGTTACACATTGTGGCGGTGTCGGTACCGGAATGGTTATGAAGCTGATGAATAATTTCATCGTCTTCATGAATACATCGGCCCTTGCCGAGGCCCTACTGATAGGTACACGAGCCGGCGTCGATGGCAAGCTGTTGTTCGAAACTCTATCGCGAGGATCGGCAGACAGCTTCGTACTGCGCAAGCACGGTATGCAGTACATGGTGAAGGAAGACTACCCCGATGACGTGTTTTCCGTCGTTTATTCGCTAAAGGATCTCAGCTACGCACTAAAACTCGCAGAGGAGACCAACGTGAATGCAGAGACCGGAAAGCTCGTCGAGCGGCGCTTCAAAGAAGCCATCGACTCTGGCTACGGCCCCTTCTACGGCCCAGTAGTGTACAAATTACTGCAGGAGCAGAACTAAATATCTGGTGACGCTCAACCGCAATACAGCGCTAGCGCTGGTTGGGTTCTGCAATTGCTGCGCGCCTCCAAACTGAATCTAATATTCCGCGGTCGTCGCAACCCTTGACATCAAGTAGCCCTGCCACACCTCAACGTGGCGCTCATCACTATTTCGGCTCAGGCGGAATTAGTTGTCGACTAATTCATCCGCGCGGCCTTGGGTTTGGCCGATCAGAACTGCCGCTCTGTTGAGCTTGTTACCGCTAGCTTGGATTGCAGAATATTCAGACCACTAGCTTCTTCCGCTCGCTTTTGAAACTGACCTATTCTGAGTTGCCGCGATCTTTGGGGTGCCTGCCTCAACTAACGTGTACTGAGCCAAACGTCCGGCTAAAAATACGGCTGATCGAACCAGTATTTCCTCAATCGCAGTCGGCTGCTAGCGTTGTCACACAATATCGAAAAAGGGAGGTGCGGATATGAACCGGGTTGACGGTAAAGTCGCGCTGGTCACAGGCGGTGCAAGAGGAATCGGAGGCGAAGCGGCAAGGCAATTGGTGCAGGCGGGCGCTAAGGTCGCGATTACCGATGTATTAGAGACAGAGGGCACCACGCTCGCCGACGAGCTTGGCAACAGCACGATATTCCTACAACATGACGTGACCAACGAAGGCGCCTGGAAACACGCGATCGGCCAAACGGTAAGCCAGCTCGGCGGGCTCGATATCCTGGTCAACAATGCCGGTGTCTGGGAGCGGTCTGCCATCGAGGAAGCGTCGGTCGAACAGTTCGACCGCATTTGCGCCGTCAATCTTAAGGGCGTCTTTCTCGGCACAAAACACGGCATCAACGCGATGAAGAACCGACCGATCGACGCGGACTGTGCGACAATCATCAACCTGTCCTCAACCGCCGGTCTGGTCGGATCATCGACATCTGCAATCTACAGCATGACCAAGGGCGGGGTTCGTCTGTTCACAAAGTCGACCGCGATTGAAGTGCGAGCGCGCGGCTACAACATCCGCTGCAATTCGGTGCATCCCGGCGCTACGGAATCGGCAATGCAAGATGATATTCTTGCGACAAGTAACATGACGGCCTCAGAGATCGAAACCTATAAAACGACCCGTACGCCGATGGGCCGGTTCGGCCAACCACTCGATATAGCTCAGGCAATTTTGTTCCTCGCCTCAAACGATTCGGCCTTCATGAATGGCTCTGAGGTGGTTGTCGATGGCGGTTATACAGCACACTGACGTTTTAGATACCTAAGTGACGGGTAAGCAGTTCCGGGTTGGCCATCAGCTCTTTACCATCACCCTCGAAGGCGATGTGGCCTTTTACCAGGATGTGATGTCGGTCGGCGACGTCGATCAGGCGTTTAACGTTCTTGTCGACGATAACAGCAGCAATGCCGGCTTTTTTGATCTCACCAATCACTCGCCAGATTTCTTCGCGGATCAATGGCGCTAGACCCTCGGTTGCCTCGTCCAGGATCAACAGGCTGGGGTTGGTCATCAGGGCTCGGCCAATCGCCAGCATCTGCTGCTCGCCCCCCGACAGGACCGCCGCCATGTTACCTGATCGCGTTTTCAGTGTAGGGAAGAGTTCGTAAATACGATCAAGTTTCCACGGCGTTACTTGTTGTTGATGGTTTGCTGCCGTCGCGATCAAATTTTCGCGCACGGAGAGGTTTGGAAAGACCTGTCGACCCTCCGGCACCAGGCCGATACCGCGCTGGGCAATACGGTAGGTGGCCTGACCAGTCACATCGTGCCCCTGGAACACCACTCGTCCGGCGCGCGGCTTGACCAACCCAACGATTGAGTTAAGCATTGTCGTCTTGCCCATGCCGTTGCGGCCCAACAGGGCTACAACTTCGCCGGCTGCAACCGTTAAGTTCACGCCAAACAATATTTGGCTGTCGCCGTAGAAGGTTTCTAGCCCGCGGACATCAAGCACTGTTTACCCCTTCCTCACCGAGATAGGCCTGTTGAACAGCAACGTCCGTGCGAATTGCGTCAGGGATGCCGGTCCTGATCACCTGCCCATAAACCATAACAGTGATCCGGTCGGCCAGTGCAAAAACCGCATCCATATCATGCTCGACCAACAAGATCGCATGACGCGATTTAAGCTGACCGATCAGCGAAATCATCCTTGTCGATTCTTCTAAACCCATCCCGGCCATGGGTTCATCCAGCAGCAGTAAAGTTGGGGCAGTTGCAAGCGCCATGGCTATCTCCAATTGGCGACGCTCGCCATGCGACATGTCGCCCGCAAGGCGGTGCGCCACGTCAGACAGACCAACCGTCTTTAGTGTGGCCATGGCAGTGTCAGATAGCCGTAAATCGCCGCGTACTGGCCGCCACATTTTAAAGTAGGCGTGTCTCTGTCCGGCCTGCACTGCAAGTACCACATTGTCGAGAACTGACATTTTTTGAAAAATGCTGGTGATCTGGAAAGACCTACCAACTCCTAGCTGCGCGCGTTTATAAGAAGGCAGCCTCGTGACCGTGCGGCCTCGAAATTGAATTTTACCCGCATCAGCAGCGATCTCGCCGCTTAAAAGCGAGACGAGCGTTGTCTTCCCGGCACCATTTGGTCCGATCACAGCGTGAATTTCCCCGAGCCGCACATCAAGGCTGACATCATTAACCGCAATAACCCCGCCATAGGTTTTACTCAAATCTGCGACAGAGAGGATTGGATCAGTCATCGCGGTGACCCCTGCCATCCAAAAGGCCGTCGATGCCTCGTCGACCAAACAGCACTACCAAAACCAGGAACGGGCCAAACACGATATGCCAATACACGCCGGAACCCGCCGCGAATAGGTTCATCATGGGTGTGAGATATTCTTCCGCGATGACGAACACCGCTGTTCCAAGTACCGGACCAAACAGGCTGCCGGAACCGCCCAGCACAACCATGAAGATAAGTTCACCGGAGCGGGTCCAATCCATCATCTCCGGACTAATAAAGCCAGTGAAATTGCCCAGCAACGCGCCAGCCAAACCACAAATGGCCCCCGAAATCACATAGCAGATCAGACGATACAAAAAGACATTATAGCCTAGTGCGCGCATTCGCGCCTCGTTGCCCATCGTGCCCTGGATAACCATGCCAAACCGCGACGCGACAACCCTCTTGACCAAATAAATCGTCCCAAGCAGGCAGACGAAGATGACGTAGTAGAGTGTCACCGGCTCCTCGAGATCAAGCCATCCAATAAACTCGCTTTTGAAGTCAATAACCAGCCCGTCATCACCACCATATTCCTCAATACTGACGAAGGTGAAGAACGCCATTTGCGCAAAGGCAAGCGTGATCATGATGAAATGCACGCCGCGCGTACGCAGGCATATAAACCCTGTAACGAGTGCAAAAAGTGCCGCCATCCCCACCGCCAACGGAATCTGCAGGAAGCCACTGTAGACCTCGTAATAGGCGGGTATCCCGACGGCGTAGGCACCTATCCCAATATAGGCGGCATGCCCGAAACTTATCATGCCACCATAACCGAGGATTAAATTGAGGCTGATCGCAGCTATCGCCAAGCACAACATGCGCATCACGATATCGAGCACGAAGGGCGCGTCCATAGCTCCAGTAAGCGGCGGTACGATCGCTAAAAATGCAAGTGATCCAAAGGTCACTCCGCTTCGAAGCGTCAAGCCAGACATCAGCGCACCCTTGGCGGAAACATACCCTGCGGGCGGAAATAAAGGATCGCCGCCATCAGGACATATATCAGCATGGCTGAAATAGCCGGCGCGGCCGTCTCGGCATTCTGATTGGACAGGAATAATTTCATGAAATCGTCAAGGAAAGAGCGGCCCATAGTATCGATCAGCCCAATCAAAATAGCTGCAACGAAGGCGCCCCGAATCGATCCGATACCACCGATGATAATCACAACGAAAGCGACAAGCAGGATATCGTTGCCCATTCCAATATTGGCTTCGGTGATCGGAGCGATCAGTAACCCTGCCACGCCGGCTAACACGGCACCCCCTGCGAAAACAAAGGTGAATAGCAAATCAATATTCACCCCCAGCGCCGCGACCATGCGCCGGTTTGACGCGCCGGCTCGTATCAACATCCCAACGCGCGTCCATGACACGATCATGTAAAGTCCAAGCGCGATAAACAGCCCGACTGCAATGATCAACACGCGATAGGTCGGCAGCACCAGCCCCAAAGCCAACTCAACCTGTCCGTCTAGAAATGCAGGCAACGGGATTGCGTAGCCTTCAGGCCCCCATACCAGATGCACCAGGGCATCAAAGAAAAGGATCACTCCGAATGTGGCAAGCACATGGTCCAGATGATCGCGCCCGTAAAGTGGCCGCGCAATCACAATCTCAACCACCAGGCCCACCAGAAAGGTCAGGGGCAAGGCGACCAGCACACCCAGCAAAAAGGAATCCATAAATTCAGTGAAGGTTGCGCAAAAATAAGCGCCAACCATGTATAGCGAGCCGTGAGCTAAATTGATGAAGTCCATGATCCCGAAGATCAGGGTCAAACCAGCCGCCAGCAAAAACAGCAAAACACCGAGCTGCAGCCCGTTCAGCAGTTGGACTATAAGAAGGGTCCAATCCATGGATCGTCGCCAAGATAAAGCCGGTGGAGACGCCCAAGCGTCCCCACCGGCAAACGTTACTCAGACAGGGAAAGGCCTACATTTTGCACTTGGCAGCATAGGTATCCTGGTGATTGGTGTAGACGGTTTCGACGATTTTGGTCGTCCAGTTGCCGTCGGCATCGACTGCCGCTTCTCGTAAATAGAAGTTCTGCACTGGGAAGTGATTGTTGCCATAGCTGTACTTGCCTCTTACCGATGGATAATCGGCCTTCTTCATCGCAGCCCGCATACCGTCTACATCTTTAAGATTACCGCCAACAGCCTCAACCGCACTCTTGATGAAAAATACCGTGTCATAGCTCTGTGCGGCGTAGAATGATGGGTAGCGGCCATATTTTGCCCTGAAGCCTGAGACAAATTTCTTGTTCTGCGGCGTATCCAGATCGGGTCCCCAGAACTGCGTCATGAGTGAGCCAAGCACACCCTGCATCTTTGCCTTCTGAAATTTCGGCAGACTGATAGAATCAACCGTAAAGACCGAGTAGAGCGCCAACTTATCCGATAGGCCGGCCTGCATATATTGCTTGATGAAGGCTCCGCCGGCTTTTCCAGGGTAAAAGATAAATAGTGCTTCGGCGCCCGATGATTTTGCTTTGGCAAGTTCGGCCGAGAAATCGAGCTGGGCGCCCTTGCCCCACTTTGTCATATCCTTGCCAAGCACCTTGCCTTTAAAGGTGCGCTCGACGCCCGAGACCATGTTTTTACCGGCAGCATAGTTCGGCGCCATGATGTAAATCGATTTCACACCTTTCTGGTTTAACACCTCGCCAAGCGCCATTGGCGTCTGGTCATTCTGCCAGGAGGTCGAGAAGAAATTTTTATGACAGCCCTTGCCGGCCAGCTGCGACGGACCCGCATTGGAACTGATCAGAAATTTGCCGGCCTTAAGCGCAGAGTTACGGGAGGCCAGCAGCACATGCGACCAGATGAAGCCGGCGACGAAATCAACATCGTCCTGCTTGACCAGTTTGTCAGTCTTTTGCTTGCCGATTTCCGGTTTAAAGCCGTCATCCTCATATACTACCTTGACATCTAGGTTACCCATCTTGCCGCCAATATGCTGCAGCCCCAAATTGAACGCATCCTTCATGTCACGGCCGATAACGCCAGCGGGGGTCGTCAAGGTAGTGACAAAACCAATCTTGACCTCTGCCGCTTGCACTGTCGCGCCCATTAGCATGGTGGCCGCAACTAACCCAGCACCTAATGCTTTCCTTAGCATGAACATCCTCCCTATGATCGCACCGCACGTTCCAGCGCGCAGGCTCCTTTATTTCCTAATAACCGTTTACGCCCGTTTTCTTAAACCATGTCAAGCTGTAAGCGGGCTTCAGCGCCTTACGCGAGCTGGTCGCGCAATACGTTCTTTCGCACTTTCCCAACCGCCGTTTTGGGCAACGCATCGATGAAGCGAATTGCTGCTGGCACCTTGTGACGGGCGAGATGTCCGGCGCAATACTCCAACAAATCTCCCTCGCTGATATCATTCCCGACGACAAAGGCGAGTGGCACCTCACCCAGGCGCTTGTCCGGCATACCAATAACAGCACACTCCGCAACAGCCGGATGTGAAAATAGCGCATTTTCAATTTCTGTCGGGTAAAGGTTCTCGCCACCACGAATAATCATGTCACGCAACCGTTCAACCAGGTAAAAAAATCCATCTGCGTCACACCGCGCCGCATCACCAGTCGCGATCCAGTTACCACCATATTTATAGAGCGC
>CAYYUG010000009.1:62441-66990 GCA_964474755.1 uncultured Rhodospirillaceae bacterium
GCAGCACCATCCTGAAAAAGCATACGCGCACCGGATAATGTGAGAATTCCACACACCTCCTTTGTCGATTGGCGTATAGAAAGGTTCATCAGGACAGTCCCAGCACGTGCCGATCCGAAATAGAGCATCACTGGCTCGGTACCATTTCGTCCATGCAAGGCGATCCGGTCTCCCGTGTGCAAACCTCTCCCCCGCAGAGAACCGGCAACCCTGTTTGCAGCTGCGTCGAGAGCCGCGTAGGTCGTGCTGACCGAGCCAACAATTAGTGCTGCGCGGTCCGGAAACCGGCTTGCGCTATCCCTCAGCAAATCCCCGGCGAGAATGAGCCGTTCTCCCTACCTACCAACCGCGTAACCCTGCATGCCACGAGGGTTAGCGGCGGCCTTCAATACACCGTCCTCCTGCGCGGCGGCACACATACGTCCTTCCGACCAATCCTCTCCCACAACCACATCGTGGCCGCGACGACGCAGTTCGTTGACGGTCGTCTGTGGAAAACGCCCTTCTACCACCAGTTTGCCCGGCGCCGCGACTCGTGGGTAGAATGAACCGGGAAAATGCTCACTATGCCAGGATGGTGCATCAATCGATTCCTGAAGGTTCATGCCAAAATGCACATGGCGCAGGAAGAAATTAGTCTGCCATTGGTCCTGTTGGTCTCCGCCCGGAGTGCCAAATGCCATATAGGGCTTGCCGTCCTTCAGGGTCATCGAGGGCGACAGGGTAGTGCGCGGCCGTTTGCCGGGCTCTAAGCTCGCTGGACGGCCTTCCTCCAGCCAAAACATCTGTGCCCGGCTATTAAGGCAGAACCCGATCTCCGGAATGACCGGAGAGCTCTGCAGCCAGCCGCCACTCGGCATACAGGCAACCATATTGCCGTATTTATCGATCACGTCGACATGGCAGGTATCGCCGGAAACCGCGCCTTGTTTGCTGACCGTGGGTTCACCGACACCTGCACCAAAAGTCATTTGTCCCGCAGCGACATGTGCCTCGTAATCGACTACGCCACCGTAGTTGTCGATTGCCCCTGGCCGAAAATCCATCGAGGCGGCACCCATGTTGATCAGGCCACGTCGCTCCAAATTATAGGCATCACTCAACAGCGTCTCCATCGGCACTTCGACAAAATTAGGGTCACCATAGAACGCCTCTCGATCAGCGAAGGCCAGCTTAGTAGCCTCGACGACGACGTGCACGAAGTCTGGCCCAAACGGGTCCATCTCAGAAATTTCAAAGTTTTGTAAAAGGGCCAGGGTCTGCAATTGCGCCGGTCCCTGCCCCCAGGGCCCGGTCTTCATCGCCGTGTAGTCACCGTATTGATACGTTAGCGGCGCATCATAAGTGGCCCGCCAGTTGGCCATGTCGGATCCGCTGAGAACGCCGCAATGCCGCTTGCCAGTCACATCCATCATTGCATTCTCGCGGCAAAATTTGTCGATCGCCTCAGCAACAAAGCCCTCGTAAAAGGCGTTGCGCGCGGCATCTATCTGTGCGATCCGATCGCTGCCCACAGCCTTGCCTTCGGCAACAAGGCGCCGCCAGGTCTCCGCCAGTTTAGGATTGCCCATCAGGCTGCCTGCTCGAGGAATCTGACCATTTGGCAAATAGATGGCGGCGGAGGTCGGCCATTCCGTTTCAAACATCTCACGCACGCTCGCGATCGTCTCACCCACCCGGGTGACCATCGGCGCGCCGTTGACTGCGTAGCCGATGGCAGGTGCAAACACTTCTTCCAAGGTCATTGTGCCATGGTCGCGCAGCATCAACATCCAAGCATCGAACGCACCCGGCACCACTGTCGCAAGCAAACCGGTACCAGGCACCAAATCGAGACCCAGCCCCTTGAAATGGGCGATCGTCGCGCCGCCCGGCGCAGTACCCTGACCGCAGATCACCTGACTTTCACCAGTATCGGCACGATAGATTAGCGCCGGCATATCGCCGCCTGCGCCGTTAAGATGAGGCTCGGCGATCTGCAGGGTCATCCCGGCCGCAACTGCCGCGTCGAAGGCATTACCTCCCGCCTCCAACATCGCCATACCGGCGGCGGACGCAAGCCAGTGGGTCGATGAAACGACACCAAAGGTGCCAAGGAGTTCTGGGCGAGTGGTGAACATTAAGCGGATCCCTAAATATATGGAAAAGAGCGATATTCCTGAGCTAGGCGCACAATCTACCTGCGCGATCGGCTAGCAACAAACGATCCTTGGCTGCCCGACAAGTCATCGCCGTGGGGTTGACGTGGCCCCTACTGCAGCACATGTTCGCTTTCGTCCGGAAAATTGAGGTTCTCCCATGCCGATGCCCGTCCCCTTCGTTAAAGAAATTGAATTCGAATACGGCAAGGTACAGCAGGTCACACCGCTAATCCGGCGTATCATCGCGCACAATCCCGGACCATTTACCTATATGGGAACGGGCACCTATATCGTCGGCAACGGAAATGTCGGCGTGATCGATCCAGGTCCACTCGACGAAGATCATATTACAGCACTACTGAACGCCCTCGACGGGGAAACTATCACTCACCAGATCATCACGCATACTCACCGCGACCACTCACCGGCTGCGGCCCCCATGAAGGAAAAGACTGCCGCACCGACATATGGCTACGGTCCTCATCATGGTAACATCAAGGCACCAAAGGTCGAAGAAGGCGGTGACTGGAATTTCCGTCCCGACCATGTAGTTCAAGACGGTGACGAGATCGAAGGTCATGGCTGGACATTGGAGGCGGTGCACACACCAGGGCACACCTCCAATCATCTGTGCTTTCACCTGAAGGAAGAAAACGCACTATTCTCCGGCGATCACGTGATGGGTTGGTCGACCTCCGTGATCTCGCCGCCGGATGGCGACATGGCGCATTACATGCAGTCACTACGCAAGGTGCACGGTCGGGGAGACGCAATATTTTGGCCGACACATGGTCCGCCCATCAAAGAACCGAAACCTTTCGTGCAATCCTTCCTCGACCACCGTGCAAGGCGCGAGGAGCAGATTAAACAATGCATCCGTGACGGCCAGAACGAGATCAAGGACATGGTCCCGATCATTTATATCAACGCTGCGCCGCGGCTGCACAAAGCTGCTGCGCGCTCTGTCTTGGCTCATCTAATGCAAATGCAGGACGAGGGGCGGGTTCGCTGCGAGGGAGAGGCCAATGTCGACGCGGTGTTTGAACTCATCGACTGATGCCACAAGCGCCGAGCCCGATATACCTCAAGGATTACCGGCCAGCTGATTATAAAATTGAGGCGGTCGACCTTCGTTTCGATTTGGATCCGGCAAGAACGACCGTTTCCGCGCGTCTTGTCATCGAGCGACGCGGTGGCGTCCGCGGTGCGCCACCGATAATCCTCGACGGGCAGGATATTACACTGCTTTCCATAAATCTCGATGGGCAAAAATTGGAGCCAAGCGACTATACGGTCAGTGCAGACCAGCTCACCATCGACGCTCCACCTGCTAATTTCGTCCTGGAAATCAACACCACCTGCGCCCCACAGAAGAACACTGCACTTGAAGGCCTCTACCGCTCCGGCAACAGTTACATCACCCAATGCGAGGCAGAAGGCTTTCGCAAAATCACCTATTTCCTTGACCGACCGGACAACCTGTCGGTCTTCCGAACCGAAATCGTCGCCGACAGAGAGGCCAACCCGGTCCTGCTATCCAACGGCAATCTAGTAGAGCATAGTGAACTGCCGAACGGACGCCACCGCGCCCTTTGGCACGACCCGTTCCCGAAACCGTCTTACCTGTTTGCGCTAGTAGCAGGAAAATTTACCTTTGCCGAAGACCACTTCACGACAATGTCCGGCCGCGATGTAATCCTGCGCATCTATGTCGAGCCCGGCAACGAAGACCGTTGCGATTTCGCGATGGAGTCGCTCAAGAAGTCTATGCGTTGGGATGAGGAGAAATTCGGCCTCGAATACGATCTCGATATGTTCATGATCGTAGCGGCCAGCGACTTCAACATGGGAGCGATGGAAAACAAGGGGCTGAACGTCTTCAACGCCAAATATGTGCTTGCCAACCCGGAGACGGCGACCGACGCAGACTACGCTAATATCGAGGCAATCATTGCGCACGAATATCTGCACAACTGGACCGGCAACCGGGTGACCTGCCGCGACTGGTTCCAGCTCAGCCTCAAGGAGGGGCTGACCGTATTTCGCGATCAGGAATTTTCCTCTGATATGCGCTCAGCCGGGGTAAAACGGATCAGCGATGTACGAATGCTGCGAGCGCGGCAGTTCCCCGAAGATTCCGGACCGCTCGCCCATCCGGTTCAGCCAAAATCTTATCTTGAAATCAATAATTTCTACACGGCGACCGTCTACGAGAAAGGCGCCGAGATCATTCGTATGATCCAGGTCCTTATCGGTCCGGAGAATTTTCGAAATGGCATGGACTTGTACATCGATCGGCATGATGGGAAGGCCGCGACCATCGAAGATTTTGTTGGCGCCATTGCAGACGCCAGCGGCGTCGATCTGAGCCGGTTCCGGCGTTGGTACGATCAGGCCGGTACACCACG
>CAYYUG010000009.1:67090-79751 GCA_964474755.1 uncultured Rhodospirillaceae bacterium
TCAGCGCCGGTGATTGTCGATCCGCCGCTCAGTCGAAACCAGCAGGCCTTCCTGATGGCTCATGACAGCGATCCTTTCAATCGTTGGGAGTCAGGACAGCAGTTTGCCGTCGCCATACTGCTCGACCAGATTGAAGCGATCCGACGCGGCGAAAAAACAAAAAAAACGGACGCTTATATCACCGCGATTGAGAATGTCATCGCCAGTGCCGATGAGGACAAGGCGCTCACAGCACAAATGCTGACCCTACCGGGTGAAGAATATCTTGCAACCAAGATGCAGCAGGTCGACGTAAAGGCGATCCACCAGTCGCGAGAGGCTTTACGGCTCTCCATCGCGCAGGCCCTTCGCAAGCCGCTCACAACACTTTATCATAGCAATGTGAGCAATCTGCCCTATTCGCCGGATGCGGAAGAAGCTGGCAGACGGCGGCTGCGAAATGCGGCGCTAGAGTATTTAGTTGCGCTGGATGAGCCGGAGACGACCGCGCTCTGCGCCGCGCAATACGTTAACGCAGACAATATGACGGACAGAATCGCAGCCCTTGATTTACTGGCCGATCTGGACTGTCCAGAGCGAACCGATGCGTTAGCGAATTTCTACGACACCTGGCAGCAAGAACCCATCGTCACCGACAAATGGCTATCGATCCAGGCAATGTCCACCCGTCCCGATACACTAGAAAATGTTATCAGCCTACTGGATCACGATGCGTTCTCAATGCGCAACCCTAACCGGGTGCGCGCGTTGATAGGAGCATTCTGCAATAGCAATCAGCTACACTTCCATGCTGCTGATGGACGGGGCTACGCCTTCCTCGTAGATCAGGTGTTGCGTCTCGATCCACTGAACCCACAGGTGGCGGCCCGTCTGCTTTCGCCGCTTGGCCCCTGGCGTCGCTTTGACGGCTCACGACAAGCCCTGATGAAGGCGCAGCTGCAGCGAGTTTTGGATACGGGGACCCGTTTGTCTATGGACGTCTATGAAATCGCATCAAAAAGTCTTGCCTGACGAACGTCTCACGATAGATTAATTTTGACTTGACGCGCCTCTCCCAATCGTTGGTGCTTAACATAATGTGGTGGAAACCGCCCAATGACGGCAACGATTAAAACGGATATCTGTATAATAGGTGCTGGTTCAGGCGGGTTGAGCGTCGCTGCGGGTGCGTCGCAAATGGGCGCCGATACAGTCTTGATTGAACGCAACAAGATGGGTGGCGACTGTCTGAATTATGGATGCGTCCCATCCAAAGCGCTAATTGCCGCGGGGCACACCGCTCATCTGATGCGGCACAGCGACCGGTTCGGAATCAAAAGCGTTACACCGCAGGTCGACTTCGCAAAAGTCCGCGATCACGTGCGTGGGGTAATCGCGGCGATCGAACCAAACGATTCCGTCGAGCGGTTCACCGGCCTAGGCGTTAATGTTATCTCGGGCACAGCCAAATTCATCAACCCAAATACAGTTGAGGCGGACGGTACGTTGGTCCAGGCGAAGCGCTTCGTCATCGCAACTGGGTCGTCGGCGATGATCCCTCCAATTCCAGGGCTCGACCAGGTAGCCTACTTAACCAACGAGACAGTATTCGAACTGGACGCACAGCCGGATCATTTGATCGTCATCGGCGGCGGCCCCATCGGTTCGGAATTGGCACAGGCGCATCGCCGCCTTGGTGCAGAAGTCACCATCGTCGAGATGTTTGATTTTCTCGGAAAGGACGACCCGGAACTGTCGGAGGTCGTGCGTAAGCAGTTCGCTAGGGATGGTGTAGACATTCGCTTGCAGACAACGGTGACCGCTATTGAGCAAGACGCCGACAAAATCATCGTAGTGACAGAAAAGGAAGGTCAAACAGAACGAATTGCTGGATCGCATCTACTGGTTGCAGCCGGCCGAACTCCAAACCTGAACGGACTTAACCTGAAAGTGGCCAGAGTGGTCTGCAAACGCAACGGCATCCAGGTGGATGCGCGGCTCCGCACCACCAACAAGAAAATTTTCGCCATTGGCGATGTCGCCGGGCCATACCAGTTCACCCACGTCGCTGGCTATCACGCAAGCATCGTCATCCGCAATGCACTGTTCAAGCTACCCGCCAAAATAAATTATAGTGCCGTACCCTGGGTCACCTATACCGACCCCGAACTGGCCCATGTGGGAATGACGGAAGCGGACGCCGAAAAAGCGTACCCCCAAACGATCAACATCCTTCGATGGCCGTTTCACGAGAACGATCGCGCTCAGGCAGAGCGAGAGACCGAAGGAATGATCAAAATTGTAACTACAAAAAAAGGCCGGATTTTAGGTGCAACAATCGTCGGGCCGCATGCAGGCGAATTGCTGTCGCCCTGGATCATGGCAGTCGGCACAAAACAGAAAATTGGTAATATGGCTAGGATGATCGCCCCATACCCGACGCTGGGCGAAATCGGCAAGCGTGTCGCCGGCAGCTACTACACCCCATCATTGTTCAGCGAGCGGACGCGCAAAATTGTCCGGTTTCTATTAAAATTCTAAAACTATTTTTTTTCGCCGCGGACATTTACCATCGTACCGGCAAAGATAATCATAGCACCGACCCACAGCCAGATATCAACAGTCTCGTCATAAATTAGCCAGCCGAGCCAGGCGATCAGCGGAACACGGAGATAATGGAGTGGTGTCACCAGTCCTGCGTCGGCCAGGCTTAGGCTGCGGGCAGTGCAGTATTGGGCGGCCAGGCCAGTAAACCCAATCGCGACAACCCACAGCCAATAATGGCCATGCGGCAAAAAGACGCCAAATGGGCTAACGGCCGCACTAGCGATCAGCAGCTGTAGCAGGAACAGCCAGAATAGGATTGTCATAGGTCCTTCGGTACGCGTTAATGCCTTGGTAAACACATTCGCTACGCCGAACAGGGCAGCCCCAAAAAGGACAATTAAGGCCGCCGGATCGATGATTGCGACACCAGGTCGCAGAATGACCAGAATACCAATGAAACCAAGCGCGATGGCCACCAGACGATAAGAAGTGAAACGTTCACGCAGGAACGGAACCGCCATAATCACAACCCAGATCGGCAGGGTGGATTCGAGGACGAAGACTTCCGCCAGAGGCAACACCGCTATGCCGAAGAACCAGCATCCCACAGCGGAGATATGGCACAGATTGCGTAGCCCGTGCATAACAATTCGCTGTGTTCGAACGATACCGGTACCAAGCCGCAACATAATGACGAGAATGACTGCAAACCCGACAACATTGCGGACGAACAGTATTTGTACGGTATTGTATATGTCCGATAGCTCTCTTACCGCGAGCCCCATCAGTGACAGCGCGATTAGCGCGCCAAACATCCAAAGCACAGCCCGCAGGTGCTGGGGTGGTGCACTCATCGCAGATCGGGGTCATGTTGCGCGCAGAACCGCAGCAACGCTTCCGTACATTCTTCGGGATAGAGAAGTTGCACCATGTGATAGGCAGTCGGCAGATGCAACATGGTAAAATTAGCCAATCCTTCGCGCAGCAAGTCTTCCTGACGATCACTGGTAATCTGACCAGATGTGGGATAAAGCCCCAAAACTGGCGCTCGTACCGCGGGCAGAAAGGACGAGGCATCAGCAGTGTTGACTAGCTTTGACATGGCTACCTGGACGTCCGGGTCACCTTTAGCGAATTCATCTACATACCAATCGAAAAGCGCTGGTTCCTCGTCGGCGGGCAAACGGGTTTTGCGCGTTGTCGCAGCTACCCAGTCCCGAATTCCCATTTGCTCCATCGCCTTGATGCGCGATCCATGGCCCATCGCGTAGCGATCCTTCATATGCCGTTCGATGAAGACGGGGGTACCCACTAAAGTTAAGGTCCGGACCCGATCTGGATGCCGTGCCGATAGGGCGAGCCCAAGGATGCCACCCATCGACTCGCCGCAATAATGCACTGCGCTCGCGTTGAGATGATCGAGTAGCGCGACCAGATCGCCAACAAGGTTGTCCATCGTCAGGCTACTCTCCAGATCTATTGGTCTGGCCGAGCCGCCGAGTCCTCTCATGTCCGGTCTGACAATCTTAAAATGCCTAGCCAGCAATGGCACCCAGCGATACCAGAAACAACCCGATCGCCCATTGCCATGTTGCAATAATAGGATGGGTGGTTCTTTCCAGGGGTCGGTGAAATCATTGACCTGGTATCGAATAGAGAGATCGGGCGTACGGTGCAGGTTAGGCATGCAGCGCCCGCACCGCCGCCATATGTTCCTCAGAAAAATCATTGACGGTAACGATGGCATCATCGAAACCGATCTCAGCCAGAATGTTCAGCCGAGCTTTGGCTTCCTCTACACCGCAACGGAGGTCAAGATTGTCATCATCAGTAAGCGTTCTGCCATCACCAGAAAAACTAACCGGAATGTTAGATGCAACCGTGCGCCCACCACCTTCACCCTTGAACCGTTTATAGCCTTCTTTCAGGGTTGCAATATTGGTGAAGTGACAAGATGAAATCCAGCCGTCATAGTCGTTTGCTGCAATCGGGATCCAGCGGCTGCCAGCCCAGCTACCGATGAAGATTGGCGGCCCGCCGTCGGCATTATCTAGCGGCGTAAGGTTAGCGTCGCCAACAGCCTCACCCCGCCACAGGGACCGCATAACTGGCAAGGCTTCTGCAAGCGTGCGAAAACGGGCACCAAAATCATTCCCCGTCGCCTTGAAGTCACCTTCCGTAGACCCGGTCCCAACACCAAGCCTTAAACGGCCGTCAGACAGATAATGTATGCCCAGAATGCGGTGTGCCAATTCCACTGTACCGCGCAACGGCACCTGCAGGATGCATGTGCCAAGCTCAATTTTCTCAGTGACCGCAGCAGCGGCAGACATACCGCTAATCGGATCGACGCGGAATGTTCCGCGGCTGAGCGCATCGAAGAACCAGATTCCGTCGAAGCCTACCTTTTCCGCCGTGCACATGGCCTCCGTATAGGCCGCTCCACTCGCCGTCTGCGACCCGTGAATATTAAGACTTACCCCAATCCGCATGGAAAGCTCCTTTACCGTCTGGCCAAAGATAGGCGGTCAGGCACTCCCTTCATAGACGCCGTCGCAGGCGATGAACTGATCATCATAGGCCGCTAACTTACTCAGCGGATGGCGAACAACTACCTCAGCCACCGTTTCAAAAGGTACAATAAATAGGTTCGCCGGCTGATTGGCGGCAAGGAGCCGTATTCGGATATTCCGAGCAGGTTGGCAGCGCTACGGCCCGCAAAAGCACATACCCGTCCCAGGTCCGTATCGGGACCAGAGTTCCAGCGACGGCAAAACTAAAATATGACCGCCATGAATGGAACCTGCAGTAACATCGACTAATGCACCCATCGAGGCGATAAAGCCATCAAACACCAAACTTTTGTCTTTGCACCATTTACGTCCCATCCCCAAGGCGCGCGGCCCGGGCATTATCAACGACAGACTGCGGCACCTTTACTAAAACCGACAAGGCTAGAAAGGATAGGCTCTTGCCGTGCCCGTCCAGGTTCAGGCTGCCATTAACACCACCCTGCAGCACATCGTCGAGCACGAAATTAAACGCACCGAGAACAGGCAAATCGTAGCGCACTACCTTGCCAGCGCCACGATGAACAAAGGCCTCGCGCATACGCTCCGATGTCACCTGTTCGGCGATAGGCGCATATCCGTCTTCCGCATAGGGGATTACGCTGACGTTAGATCGGTCGCCCTTATCGCCCGTGCGTCCATGCGCAATCTCCCGCAATGGCACCTCGACCAATGGATCAGACATCATCTGGCCCCACCAGGCGGACCCGTGGCTGGATCGCCTCGCACGGGATAAGGCAAGATGCGGTCTTGATCCGTGGCGTGACATTCAACCGAACACCTGCGCCACCGGCCGGCCCGGCGCAATACAGCGTCTCCACCTCGCGGGCTGCCCGCGCTGCCGTCTTTTCATCCTCTGCATTCACCGCGAGGCGGACACGCACGTCCTGCCAGTCGGTTTCCCTATGATGTTTCGAGAGAGCACCGCCGTCGCCATCGAGCACGCTAACCAGTCCAATTACGTCGGTGCGCAACGCAATACCGGGAAATTCGCGTTCGACCCGCTGCTTGGCCGTTTGAGCCGCTAGCTGTGCCCGAGACGCCGCTCCCGGTCCTGCATAGGAGATCTCGCCCTCACCGAGCCAACCACCTTCATAGCTGATAGTCACCTTCAGAGTTTCTGGGGCTGGCCGTCCCTTAGCGCCGGCGACATGTACCCGATCCGGACCCACGTCTGAAACCGTGACTTGCATCAAATCAAGTGTCACGTCCGGCGTCAGATAATTCGCCGGATCGTGTATTTCGTACAGGATTTGTTCTTTGACTGTACGCGTGTCGACCCGACCGCCTGTACCTATAGGCTTGGTCAGTACGATATCGCCATCGCGGTTCACTTCGGCAATCGGATAGCCAATATCGGCCATATCCGGCACGTCCTTATAGCCCGGATCTGCAAAATAACCGCCAGACGCTTGCGCTCCGCACTCCAGCAAATGCCCAGTCAGCACACCCGCTGCAACCCGATCCCAGTCCTTGTCGTCCCAATCAAAATGATGCAGTAGCGGCGCCAGTGCCAATGCCGAATCCGTCACTCGTCCTGTCACCACTACATCGGCGCCCAGTGCCAAGGCATTGGCGATCGGCCGTGCACCGAGATAGGCATTGGCGGCAACGATATCATGTCGGCCAACATCGAGTAGCGGTTCCTCCTCCCATGCTTGCACCTGCATCGAGCGAAGCCCTTCGCGCACATCGTCGCCCTCAACAACCGCCACCGTGATGTCACTGATGCCGAGTTCCTTCGCGAGGCGATGGATCGCCCGCGCCGCACCGGCCGGGTTGGCCGCCCCGAAATTGCCGAGGATCGGGATCTTATGCTCAACACAATCTGCCAGCACCGGAGCCAAAAAGCGTTCTAGATCCGGCGTATACCCCTTATCGGGATCGCGCAGTTTGTTGCGCTGCGCATATGCAAGCGTGCGTTCGGCAAGGGTCTCGTAAAACAGGGCTGCCGGCGCGCCGGATTCGATTAGTGCCCGGACCACAGGCGCGCCCGCATCTACCCGATCAGTCGCAAATCCAGCGGCATTACCGACATGAAACCGTGCTTCCGGCATTAACTTCTCCTTCCTTCAAACATACGAAACGCTCCACTTGTCAACTACATCTCCCGGTCCAAAGGCAATCGGTTCCGCATTACGCGCCCGCTCCGGCACATCCACGCCGACCAAATGTTCACGCAACACCCGATAAACACCGGCATGCGCCACTAACAGCACCGTCGGCGGTGCTGCGATCGCATTCAGACTATTGATGATACGGCTGCGAAAAAATTCAATCGGCTCGCCTCCCACCGGCGTAACCCCCCGCACGAATTCGGAAATCGGCTGCCCTTCCCAAACGCCAAGCTTGCGCTCACACAGATCGTCATGCACCTCGACGGAAACACCACCAAGTACCTCGGCGACAATGCAGGCCGTGTCGTAAGCCCGCTGCAAAGGGCTGGCATAGATCTCTGAAATTTTATATCCGCGAAGCCGTTCACCTGCGGTGCGAGCCTCATTACGACCTTGGTCGGTCAGCGCATAATCTTTCGTGCCACCGATAAGGCCACGGACATTCGACTCGGATTGGCCGTGCCGAAGATAAAGGAACCCAGTTTCAATAAGGGGACGTGCATTGGACATAGCGGATAGAGTTTAACCACGCGTATCGTTCGTCCAAAGCCCTATCCCATCGCCTCACGCATCGCCTCGCCGACCAAGGATGGCGTATCTAAAACGACAACACCGGCTGCTTCCAGAGCCTTACGTTTGGACTGGTATGTCCCGCGACTACCCATGACGATGGCGCCGGCGTGGCCCATGCGCTTACCCGGCGGCGAGGCTGCTCCAGCGATGAAGGCGACGATAGGCTTGTCCATGCCCTTGGCGTATTCCGCCGCTTCTTCCTCCATCTCACCACCTATCTCGCCGATCAGTACAATGCCCTTGGTGCGGTCATCGGCATCGAGCGTGATGAGCGCGTCCAAGGTTGTCGAACCGATAATTGGATCGCCGCCGATCCCGATAAAGGTCGATGTACCAAAACCTGCTTCAACCATCTTCATGCAAACCAGGGTACCAAGACTGCCACTACGTGAAACGATGCCGATATCGCCCGGCTGAAAAACTCTTTCCTCGAATACCGGCATAAAGCCAACAAAACACTGGCCGGCGGTCACCACGCCGGTCGTGTTCGGACCGATAACCCAGGTGCCTGCCTCGCGCGCGGCGGCGAGAAAATACATCACATCCTGCACTGGGATGTGTTCTGTCAGACAGACGATGCCTTTCGCGCCCGCTTCTATCGCGTCAAGAGCTGCATCTTTGGCCAGCATCGGCGGGATAAACATGGCACTCACATCAAAACCGCCATTCTGCGCTGCTTCAACTGCGGAGGCGAAAACCGGCACACCACAAGCAGTCTCACCCGCCCTGCGCGGATTGACGCCACCCATGATATTAGTGCCGTATGCCTGCATGCGTTCGGTCCAGAAGCTGCCCTGCTTGCCGGTAATGCCTTGCACCAGAACACGTTCGTGTTTTTCGACGATCATGCCGAGGTCTCCTTGGCAGCCGCCACTGCCGCCTTCACTGCATCGTCCATCAGATCGAAGGGTTCCATCTTCAAACGGTCACGAACCAGAGCAATGGCTTCGTCCTCATTGGTGCCATGAATCGTAAAAAACACGGGCAGGTTTGGCTTGAGCTCTTCCCAGGCGTTGACGATACCTTCCGTCATGACATCGGTGCGCGCGAAAGCACCACAGAAGTTGACCAGAAGGCATTTGACATTCGGGTTCGACAGAACCAGTTCAAGCGCTGGTTTCCCCAAAGTATAGGCCTCACCGCCGATCTCTAAAAAATTGGCCGGTTCGCCACCATAATGGCGCACCACATCCATGGTCGTCATGGTCAGGCCCGCACCGTTTGCCAGCACACCGACATCGCCGTCGAGTTCAATAAAGCGTAACCCGAGCTCACGGCCACGGGTCTCCAATGTAGTTAGCTTTTCTGGTGTCCCCTTCTCTACAAGTTCCGGCCGACGATTAGCGCCGGAATCCTCAAGCGAAAATTTGCAGTCAAGCGCTACGATATCGCCTGCGACAGTAGCAATCAGTGGATTGATCTCTACTAGATCCGCATCGTTGGCTACGTAAACATCGTAGAGCTTCTCCAGCACGTCAGCGACTTGGCTTTTGTTCTCGCTTAAACCGATTCCGTCGAGAGCCGTTTCCGTCGCCGCTCGGTCCAAACCACGGCGGATGTCGATCGGTAGCCGGACAATCTTATCCGGATCGGCGTCGGCGACCTCTTCGATATCCATGCCACCCTCTGTCGAGAACAGCATCAGCGGACCCTTCGAGGCTGCATCAGTCAGCACACAAGCATAGTACTCCGAAGCGATATCGGCCTGCGCTTCAACCAGCAGCTTTTCGACAGTGTTGCCGGCGATGTCCATCCCAATAATCTGTTTCGCCGCCGCCTCAGCTTCAGCCGGGCTGCCAGCCAGCTTGATGCCGCCCGCTTTGCCTCGCTTTCCGGTAGGCACTTGCGCTTTGACAACACATGGTCCGATTTTTTCCGCAGCCGCGGCAGCATCTGCCGGGGTCACCGCCAGCATACTTTCAGGCACGGCGATACCAGCCGCGGCGAGTAAGGGCTTCGCCGCGTGTTCCTCGAAATTCATCGCACTACTTCCCGTATTTTGCCCAATGGGCACCGAATAGCGCTTCCTCGCTCGGCTTGTCTTCCGGAATTTCGGTCACTAAGTGGGTAATATTGATGAAGTGGCGCCAGTTGAGATTCTCCGAAATTGAGTTGCCAGCCCAAGTTCCACAACCCATCGACAGCGTAAATTCTAGTCCGTTGGTGAAGGATCCACCATTACCGAAGGTGTGAGCCTGATTGACCAGCACACGAACGACCTTCAGGTCTTCCGCCAACTCTCGGTAATGAGCCCCGTCCGCAGTATGGATGCCAACTGAATGTCCTGCACCCTGATAGTCCATCACATCCTGGACCTGTTTCTTTGCAGCCTTGAAATCAGCAGCCCGATAGATGGTTAACGCCAGTGACAATTTTTCGCCCGAGAAAGGCCGGTCTGGTCCGGTACCCTTATCTTCTACCATAAAAAACTTAGCCGACTTGGCCGCTTCCGACAGACCGCAGGCCTCAGCGAAGATGTCCGGATCCTTAGCGATGATATGCCGGTTTAGTTTGCCATTCTTCCACAATGTATCCTTAACCTTAGCGACTTCAGCAGGTGGGCAGAGATACCCGCCGGCTGCCTCGAGGGCTTTTATCGCATCATCATAAACCGCATCGATGATCGTCACCGAATTCTCGGATGAGCAAGACGTTGCGTTGTCAAAGATTTTCGAGGCGCAAATTTTCTCTGCCGCATCTGCAAGATCAGCACTGTCATCAATAATTACCGGCACGTTGCCCGCTCCGACGCCGATTGCTGGCGTTCCACTAGAATAGGCCGAGCGGACGTTGTTTTGGCTACCGGTGACAACTATCAGATCAACTACCTTCATCAGCGCTCCCGTCAACTCCTTTGTGACAGGGTTGGGTAGGATTTGAATTAGATCAACCGGTGCACCGGTCTTCTCCAGCTCCTCACGCATCAATTCGACTGTCAAATTGGTAGTATTCCATCCTGAAGGGGAAGGCGCGATGATGATTGCGTTTCCACCTTTAAGCGCCATCATCGCCTTATTGACCGGCGTTGCGGCCGGGTTTGTAGACGGCGTCACCGCGCCAACCACACCAACTGGCTTTGCATATTTGACCAGCCCCTTTTCGGGAATTTCTTCTATCACACCCACGGTTTTAACCCGCATCAGGTCACGCAGGGTGCCAAAGGTCTTGCGCGTGTTCTTGATCACTTTGTCGGGCACATTACCCAGCCCCGTGTCCTCAACCGCCAGACCGGCGAGACGCTCAGCATTTTCCGGCTTGTAGATTGCCCAGGCCAGTGCCGTGACCGCCTCATCAATGCGCGCCTGATCAGCGTCGGCGAATGTTGCCATCGCCGCCCGTGCTCGGCCCATCAGCGCGTCCAAAACCATGCTAATATCTAGGATTTCGGGCGCCTGCACCGCGAACTGACTCATCCAGTCTCTCCCACTAATTTTGCTGACACGAAGCTTCAATCGCCCGCGCAATCGACAAATTTCTATCGAATAGAACCAATTGGTCTATTTTCTGATAAAATCCCAGCCTGTCAATCGAACCTACAATCGATTTTATGATAGGAGCTGCAACATAGCAGAGTTCCTTAGCCATCGGACAAACCATGGATAATTGGGAAGGACAACTGGATCGGATTAGCGTGGCAGAATTATGTGCACTGCTGAATTCCGGCACGACTACTGCTCGAGGGTTAACGGAAGCTTGCTTCCGCCAGATCAACAATTTTGACGATCGCGTGAACGCCGTCATTGAACGTAATCCGGAGGCACTTGCGATCGCCGATGAACGGGACGCCGAACGACGGTTGGGAGCGACCCGCGGTCCGATGCACGGCCTTCCGGTCATGATCAAGGATAACATCGATACAGGCGACTGTATGGCGACAACAGGAGGATCCCTAGCGCTGGTCGGGGCGCCAGCGCCTAAAGACGCCTTTATAGTCGACCGGTTACGCAAGGCCGGGCTCGTCATTATTGGCAAAACCAATTTGAGCGAATGGGCGAACTTCCGTGCCACCAAGTCTTCCAGCGGCTGGAGCAGCCGTGGCGGCCAGACGCGAAATCCCTACGCGCTGGACCGAACGCCAGGCGGCTCAAGTTCCGGTTCAGGCGTTGCGGTAGCCTGCGGTTTTACACCGTTCGCAGTTGGGACAGAGACAGACGGCTCCATACTGGTTCCCGCTGCGATGAATGGAATCGTCGGAATCAAACCGACCGTCGGCCTTGTTAGCCGCAGCGGCATTATACCGATCTCTCACAGACAGGACACAGCGGGGCCAATGGCGCGCAGCGTGGCCGATGCGGCAGCCCTTCTTACAGTGCTAGCGGCAACAGACCCGGAGGACACAGCGACGACCGGCTCACGGTTGATCCCAGATTATATGACATTTCTGGACAAGAGTGGGCTTAAAGGCGCGCGAATTGGTGTTGCGAGCGATTATTGTGGTTTCCATGATGGGATAGATACGATTTTCGCTGATTGCCTGACGACTATTCGGGCGCAGGGTGCCGAGGTCGTCGCGGGCGTCGCCCTACCAACGCGGGAGGCTATCCGACCAAGCGAACGGCGCGCCATGACCTACGAATTTAAAGCCGGCCTCAATGCCTATTTCGCCCGCCGCGGGCCTACCGCACCAATGCAGAGCCTCGAAGACGTCATCGCCTTCAACACCGCCAACGCGGACACGACGATGCCCTATTTTGCGCAGGATATTTTGGAGGAAGCGCAAACGACAGGATCGTTGGAGGCGCACGAATACCGCGCAGCAAGAGCTAAAACGACGCGATTTGCGGCGACGGAGGGAATTGATGCCGCAATCACGGCGCATGGCCTTGACGCCATCGCGGCACCTACCGCCTGCGTACCCTGGCACATCGACTGGAT
>CAYYUG010000010.1:0-4863 GCA_964474755.1 uncultured Rhodospirillaceae bacterium
CCTGCCAGAATCCTGCGTAAAAAGGGTAGTCAAATTCGAGCGCAAACCCGTACACTTAAAAAGTGACTAACCTTTGTTTAAGTAATTGATTTATATATAATATTGGTGCCCAGGAGAAGACTCGAACTTCCACGACCTCGCGGCCACAGGTACCTGAAACCTGCGCGTCTACCAATTCCGCCACCTGGGCACCGTTCCAGATTGATATCGCGTGATAGGCTGGGGCGCATACGTTGTCAACCAGTTCACGGCCGGTTGTTGAGAATGTCCGGATCAACTGATCTTATCTTTACCAAAAATTAGACGATGCAGTCGACGGCTGGCAGCGGTAAAATGCCCCGACGGCACGTTTGGGATAGTGGAAATCTTAAGGCAGAAGACAATGAAACAGGTCACGGTGTTTGGCGGTTCCGGCTTTGTCGGGCGGCATGTAGTCTCCCGGCTGGCAGCCCGGGGTTTTGTCGTACGGGTTGCGGTACGCGATGTGGCGGCTGCCAGCTTCGTAAAGCCCATGGGCGATGTTGGGCAAGTCACGCCGGTGTGTGCGAATATCCTGGACGAAGCGGCCGTCACGGCAGCGGTCGAAGGTTCGGACGCGGCCATCAACCTGGTGGGAATATTGTTCAGTCGTGGTCGGCAACGTTTCGATGCAATTCACCAGGATGGGGCCGAACGGATTGCTCGGCTCTCCCGGACTGCCGGTGTTGAGCACTTCGTTCAGATGTCCGCACTCGGTGCGTCGAGCACTTCACGGTCGCAATACGCTCGGTCTAAGGCTGCAGGAGAGGTCGCGGTGCGTGACGCCTTCGGCGATGCCACTATTGTGCGGCCGAGCGTGATATTTGGACCGGATGACAACTTCTTCAACCAATTTGCGGCGCTCGCCCGACTGCTGCCATTCCTGCCGGTCTTTGGCTGCCCGTTTCCAACTCTCAAAAATCGGACCATAGATTTCTTTGGCGATGGCGGCACGAAGTTCCAGCCCGTTTATGTCGGTGATGTGGCGGACGCGATTGTGGCCTGCCTGGATAACGATGCCGCTGCTGGTCAAACATACGAGCTTGGTGGCCCAACAGTGTATAGCTTCAAGCAGCTGATGGAACTGGTGCTGAGTGCGACCGACCGAAGATGTCTGCTTTTGCCAATCCCGTTCTGGGTCGCTTATATCGAAACGCTGTTTTTGGAATTGTTGCCGAAACCGCTGTTGACGCGTGATCAGGTCACATTGCTGCAAACTGACAATGTACTTTCTGGCACTGCGCCGACGTTGTTAACCCTTGGGATAATGCCGACGGCGGCAGAGCTTATTGTGCAAACCTATCTCGACCGGTTCCGGCGTGGTGGCCGATTCCACGACTCGCAGACGGTATAAATGTCCGTTTCGGTCGTTCGTAATGCGCCATGGGTCGTGGCCTGGGACGAGACGAACGCGGAACATGTTTACTTACGCGATGCCGATGTTGCGTTCGAAGATGGAACGATTTGTCATATAGGCGGTCGCTACGAAGGCGATGTGGCGGAGGTAATCGACGGCCATAACCGTCTGGTGATCCCCGGCCTGATCAATATTCACACCCATCCAACGAGTGAGCCGCTGCGCAAAGGACTGACGGACGAAACACGCAGCCCAAATTTTTGGCATAGCTCGCTTTACGAGTTTCTCCCGGTTTTTGCGAACGATCTGGACGGTGCGATAGCAGGTATCCAGGTGGCGATGGCGGAACTACTGATGAGCGGTGTGACGACGGTAGCTGATTTATCCATACCGTTCGACGGATGGCTCGATGCGCTTGCCAACAGCGGTATGCGTGCGGTTGCCGCGCCAATTTTCCGCGATGCACGGTGGTTTGTAGCCGACGGCAAGCGAATCGACTACGACTGGGACGAGGTAGCTGGCCGCGAGGCTTTCGCGGAGGCGCGGCGGATTATCGAACTGGCGCGACAGCATCCTTCCGGCCGGCTCAGCGGCATGGTCTGCCCAGCGCAAGTTGACACATGCACTGCCGGTCTGATTCGTGATGCGTCTGAATACGCACAGGAACGGCAACTGCCTTTCCAGATTCATGCCGCGCAGAGCGTCAATGAGTTCCACGAAATGATCCGCCGGCATGGCCTGACACCGATCAAGTGGCTTCAGGAGGTTGGAGGGCTTGGTCCGCACGCCATCCTTGGACACGCGATTTTCCTTGACCATCACCCGTGGCTGCATTGGACGACGCGAAATGATATGGGTATTTTGCGTGATTCGGAGACGACTGTTGCCCATTGCCCGACAGTATTCATGCGACGTGGAATTAGTCTGCACAGCTTTGGTGACTACAGGCGGGCTGGGATTAATGTTGGGATCGGTACAGACACTTATCCACACAATTTTCTGGAAGAGATGCGCAGTGTTGGGAACTTCGCGCGTATCGCTATGGAATCCGTAGATGATTTGGACACACGGGATGTATTCGAGGCTGCGACTGTCGGCGGCGCAACGGCGCTGGGACGCAAAGATATCGGTCGGCTAGCTCGAGGCTGTAAGGCCGATTTCGTATTGGTTGATTTGAAGGACCCGTCGATGATGCCCTTGCGAGAGCCGCTCCGTAGCCTGATTTTCGTCGCGGCTGACCGGGCTGTTCGTGATGTTTATGTCGATGGCGAGAAGGTCGTGGCCGATGGCAAAGCGTTGAATATAGATCTCCAGTCGGTGTCCGAAGCGCTCGAAGCAGCGCAAAAACGGTCGATTGAGCAGGTTTCCAACCGCGACTGGGCTGGTCGTAGCGCCGAGGAATTGGCGCCAATGGTTCTGCAGACAGTCGACCATTTAAATTAGGAATAGACCCAGTATAGCAGGATAGTGCCTAGTGCGATCCGGTACATGACAAAAGGTGTAAAGCTTGATCTGCGCAACCATTGCATTAGTGCTGAGATTGCGATTATAGCAGTCAGGAATGAGAGAACCGCGGCGATTAGGGCATCCCATCCCAGGACAACGTCGCGAGCTTGGTATAGATCGCAACTGCTTAACACGCCTGCACCGAGGATTGCCGGGATAGACAAAAGCATCGAGAAGCGCGCCGCTTCTAGCCGTTCCAGACCCAATATACGGGCAGCCGTAATTGTAATTCCGGATCGGCTGGTGCCCGGAATTAGGGCCAAGACCTGCGCACAGCCTATGAACAGGACACCGCTCCATCGCAAATGCTCAACGGTGCGAAGGGTCATGCCAAACTTGTCAGCAACCCAAAGCATTAGCCCAAATACGAGAGTTGCCCAAGCGATGACCTCCGCACTACGCAAGTTTAGTCCGATGAAATCTTTACCAAAATAACCTGCCAGAAAGACCGGGATAGTGGCCACGATGACATATAGGGCCAATCGGGTGCCGGGGCCGCTTCGACCGGTGATTTGGCGAGAGAGCCCGGAAAGCATTAACAGGATGTCGCGCCAAAAATAGAGAAGAACGGCGAACAGTGTGCCGATATGTGTAGCGATATCAATGATCAAACCTTGATCGGGCCAGCCGAGGATCTGCGACGTAAGTATCAGGTGCCCCGACGAGCTGATCGGCAGGAATTCTGTGATTCCCTGCACGACTGCTAAAATCAAGATATGGTAGAGCGCCACGCCTACCCCACACAGATGTTAACTGTTTATACGCAGAAATCGTCTGGCGTCGGTAAATTTAATTACTATCGATACTATACGATTTGATCGAAACGCAAGGGGCAGAAAGGCAGTTCAACTTGGGGACCGTTATCCTGAATAAATGACGGCTAGAGCGCTTCGCCTTTTGGCAAGTCGTAAGCATAGAAATGTTGTAACACCTTAATATACCCAATAGCTGTTTCTGCTGGTGCGGCGAGTAATGCCCGGCCTTTCCATTTCTGGCGCAGCGCCTAATATGGGCGCCATGCCACTGTTGTATCATTTATGGCTGTCGCCGTTCAGCCGCAAAGTTCGTATCGTACTCAGCGAGAAGGGTATCGATGTTTCCTTGAAGGTCGAGAAGGTCTGGGAACGGCGCGAGGATTTTCTTGCGCTCAACCCCACGGGAGAAGTGCCGGTCATGGTCGAGGATGATGGCACGGTCCTGGCCGAATCGACAGCAATCGTCGAATATCTCGACGAAATGCATCCAGACCCACCGCTGATCGGCCGCTCGCCGGAAACGAGGGCAGAGACACGACGGTTGGTGGCGTGGTTTGATATGAAGTTCCAATGCGAGGTTACCGCAAATCTCGTCAATGAGAAGATCATGAAGCGATTCCTAGGATTAGGTGAGCCGGACTCAGCAGCAATTCGAGCCGGTAATAAAAATATTCATTCCCACCTCGACTATATCGGCTACCTGACGGAACATCGCCGCTGGATTGCGGGCGATGAATTGTCGTTGGCCGATATTTCTGCAGCGGCACATCTGTCCTGTGTTGACTATTTAGGTGATGTGCCCTGGGACGATCATGGCGCGGCGCGGGAATGGTATGCGCGAATTAAGTCGAGACCTAGCTTCCGCTCGCTGCTGGGAGATCATATTCCAGGTGCGCCGCCGCCTAGACATTACGCTGACTTGGATTTCTAACTTGTTATTTTGAGTTTAGCGTAACGGCCAATTATTAAAGATTGCGCTGCGCCGCGCCGGCCGCTGGTGTTTGTTCATTCAACCTGATCAGGTCCAGCCAGGCTTAACTGGCGCTGTCGCAGGCGTCGGTCAGACGCTTTAACATACGGTATCCGAGCTATCCTTCGGGGTACTCCGGCGCGAACCGGTAGGCTGCTGTGACGTCTTGTTACGCTAAAGGCAGAGCGTTGACGAAACGGTAGGCGCTGGCGCGCAAGATCAGTACATCGGTCCAATCTGGGTCGGCTGCAATGACT
>CAYYUG010000010.1:4963-77600 GCA_964474755.1 uncultured Rhodospirillaceae bacterium
GGCGCTGGCGCGCAAGATCAGTACATCGGTCCAATCTGGGTCGGCTGCAATGACTCGATTAAGATCGTTGATTGCTTCCAAGTAGTTTAGGGCAGTGCCTGAGGTCGTGGCGCAATTGATTAGGATTTCGGGATCATGGGGCGCGAGATTGAGTGCTGGGGTCTGAGTTGCGTAGGCCTTCTCAAACCGCTCTGCCGGGAACCGGGCGGCGCCGGCTTGGGTAGCCATTGCCGCCCGTGCTCTTGCCGGTGCGTCGCCCATGGTGTCGGTCACCGTGTTGAAAGGTTTTGCTGCCTGCTGGTAGCTACCGAGATTGAATAAGGCGGCAGCTCTGCAATGGCGAGCCGCGCTGCGGCCGGTCATATCTTGCCAGGGAAGCGTAGCCTCGAGTGCGGCATCCAGGTCTTTGTGGGCTAAGTTAGTTTATGCATACTTTATAGGTCCGGTCGTCGCCCCCCCCCTCTATTTGTGGCGGCGCAGCGAGCAGCAGCAGTGTCGCACTAGTCACGACGATGCCGGATAGCAACGCTTGGGAAACACTTGACCACTGCCAAAGGCGAGCCATGATACCGCAAGTTATACAGGACATTACTGCAATGGTGAGTGAATGAGTGAAGGACGTCCCCGTCGAATGTTTTGCTTCGGTCTAGGCTATTCGGCGCAGGTCCTGGCAAGAGGGTTAGCGGCCGAAGGTTGGCGTATTGCCGGCACCTGCCGCGCTGACAAGACGGATCTGAAAGCTTGCGGGTACGAAATACATAGGTTCGATGGATCCGCCCCGTTGGACGATCCAGTTAAGGCTCTCGCCGGAACGACGCATCTCCTTTCTTCGGTGCCGCCCGGTGCGTCTGGAGACCCTGTCTTGGCCCGTCACGGAGTCGATATCGAAAAAATAGAATCCCTTGAATGGATCGGCTACTTATCAACGACCGGTGTCTATGGTGATCGCGAGGGTGGTTGGGTTGACGAAAGTGCCGAATTGTCGCCATCAGGAGAACGCGGCCGGCGTCGCGTGGTGGCGGAGGCGGCCTGGTTTGTGCTGGACACAAAGGCAGCGGTGCAGAGCTTTCGTCTCGCTGGAATTTACGGGCCCGGTCGCAGTGCGTTGGATACGGTGCGGCAAGGCCGGGCGCGGCGTATTGTTAAACCGGGACAGGTATTCAGCCGCATCCATGTCGACGATATCGCAAAGGTTTTGCGCGCTTCCATCGCGCGGCCGAATTCAGGTGCCACCTACAATGTCTGCGACGACGAGGCGGCGCCGCCGGAGGACGTGATCACCTTCGCGTGTAATCTGCTGGGTGTAGCGCCGCCACCTGAGATCGCCTTCGAAGACGCCGAACTCAGCGAGATGGCAAGAAGCTTTTATCGTGACAACAAGCGGGTTTCTAACAAACGGATTAAAGAGACGCTGGGTGTCGAGTTGAGGTGGCCAAACTATCGCGATGCGCTTCGGGTAATGTTGGGATGAATTGAATGCCTATGTTGACCGCTATTTTGGCGTTGTTTTCCTATCAGGGAGCGAACGGCTTGCATGGGTGGAAACCGCCGTCACTGCTGTAGAAACACACCGTGACCTTACAAAGCGGCGACAGTACTGAACATCCGAGATATTTGTACAAGCCTCCGGCCGAGGGTTCATTCGAAAGCAGCCTGATGATGCATGGGCTGTAGCGAGATACTCGACCGGGGCGGTTCAATCAAATTAAGAGGAATAGCCTGGCTCGAAGTTCTGCGGGACGAAGGGTAGGCGGTGCTCCTGGCGGAGAGGTGTATGAAGCGTGGTTACGTTAGCACCTGCGGAATTCGGGACCGGCCAATCATCCTGCGCTGTTGTGACCATACAATGCTTACTGTGGATTGTGATGGCCTTTTATGTGGCTCGACTCTATTGCTCTGTTTGGTTGCTCGAACGGTGCGATATCCATGCTTTAGGCTCTTCGGCAAGGGATGCCGCAGTGGCCGGATAGCTTGCGACATGACTGACTGGCTTCCTCCCGACATGCATAAAACTGCGTCGAGAAAAAACAGATGACGCGGCTGCGGTGTCGGTACTATTGCCGGCTGGCTTGGCAGATAATTGGACGAAGCCAAGACCCTGCATGGTACTGGGCGACGAAGCGATGGCGCTAGGGCAAAGATGGCCAGTGGTGTTTGCGAAGACGCCAATCGCGCTTTCGACCCCCCGGATTCCAAGTTGCGCACTTACGGTCTGGTACAGCGCCTGCCTTAGCCGGAAGCGTATGGTGTATATCGATACGGATGTCGGGGTCACACACACGCAATCTCTGGCGTCAAAACGCATCTGCACGAGGATTTAGGTATTTAGGCTGCGCTGCTGATTTCGTCGATCGCAGCGCAGAGCTTGTCGAGACCCGTTGGTGTCGATAGTCGGTGATCGCCGTTCTTGATTAAGGTGATCTCGATATTTTCGGACGTGATTGCTTTCGCTGTGCGCAAGATATGTTCAAGAGGTATGGCTTCGTCCTGGAGCCCCAGTAAAATTCGCACCGGCCCGTCAAAAGGAACTGGATCGTTGAGCACCAGGTGCTTATGGGATTCCTCAATGAGATCTCGGGTAATAGGGTAGGGGCCGTCATCGTAAATAGAAGGGCGCAGCCACATGCCGTCCTGTTCGATTTTGTGACGGGCTTCTTCCGGCAAGCTTTTCCACATCAGGTCCGTTGTGAAGTCTGGTGCCGGAGCTATTAAGACCAGTCCGGCGATGCGGTCGGGTCTCAGCAATGTAAGTAGGAGCGCCATCCACCCGCCCATCGAAGATCCCACCACGATCTGTGGTCCTTCAGTGACTTCTTCAAAGACAGCCAGCATGTCATCGCGCCACTGCCCGATTGTGCCATCCTTGAAGTGGCCGGAGGATACGCCGTGCCCCTGATAGTCAAATCGCGTGTACTGCTGGCCATTCTTACGACTATGGGTCTCCAGTGTGGTTGCCTTGATACCCGTCATGTCGGAATGGAAACCGCCACAAAACAGCACGCCTGGTTTCTTGCCAGGAATGTGGTGGTAGGCGATTGTCGCGCCGTTTGTGCGTGTTAATATTGAGGGCTTCTGCACGTCTTGTTGTCTGTATTTCGGTTTTATTTTAAGGAATTAACCGTCGAATGTCGGATCAGTCTAACATCGACGCCTTTGCGAAGACCAGCGAACGGCCGGTGGTCATGCAAGTGGTTCCCGCGCTGGAAACCGGGGGGGTCGAGCGCGGTACGGTAGATGTGGCAGCGGCCCTGACGGAAGCTGGCTGGCGGTCGCTGGTCGTGTCCTCGGGGGGGCGCATGGTACGTGAAATTTTGCGGGTTGGTGCCGAACATATCGAGCTTCCGGTGCATTCCAAGAACCCAATGGTCATGCGGGGCAACGCGAAGCGCCTGTCCGCGCTTATCCGTGAGAAAGGCGTTGACATCGTGCACGCGCGAAGCCGCGCTCCTGCGTGGAGTGCGCGGCGTGCGGCGCGACGCGCTGGAATCCGGTTCGTGACGACGTTTCACGCGCCATACAATCTTGGGCTGCCGCTCAAGTGGCTATACAACTCTGTTATGGCCGATGGTGATCGCATTATAGCAATTAGCAGCTTCATCGCGCGGCACGCGCTGGATACTTATAAAGTTGACCCTGACCGAATTCGCGTGATCCATCGCGGTATCGATATCGATAAATTTGACCCGGCAAATGTCAGTGCAGAGCGGATCGTCAAGTTGTCGATGGACTGGCGGCTCGAAGATGGCGTGCCTACCGTTATGTTGCCGGGTCGACTGACGCGATGGAAGGGGCAACCTGTTCTGATTGAAGCGATTGCAAAGCTTGAGCGCAGAGATATTCGTTGCCTTCTCGTTGGTAGCGACCAGGGCAGAACTGGATATAGTCGCGAGCTTGCAGGCCTCATCGCCAAACACAATTTGGAAAGTGTTGTGCACCTGGTCGGCGACTGTAACGATATGCCAGCGGCTTTGATGTTAGCGGACGTCGTCGTCTCGGCTTCGACTGATCCCGAAGCGTTCGGCCGAGTTATAGTTGAGGCACAAGCGATGGGCCGGCTGCTAATCGCAGCTAATCATGGTGCTAGTAAAGAACTGGTATTGCCGAACGAAACCGGGTGGCTTGTGCCGCCGAATGATTCGGAGGCCCTGGCGGATGCTTTGCGCGAGGCCCTGGTGCTCGATGTCCAGGCGCGCGAAACTTGGGCGCGACGGGCGATTACGCGTGCACAGGAGCAGTTCACAAAACAGAATATGTGCGCTGCCACGTTGGGCGTCTACCGGGAACTGCTCGACGCCGCGCAGGTCGGGGCCGAAACTGGGGCGTGATGGCTAACCTCCAGAACATTTTGGTAATCAAGTTGAGCGCACTCGGCGATTTCGTCCAGGCGATGGGTCCATGCGCGGCCATCCGCCGCGCGCATAGTGCGGCACATATTACCTTGCTTACAACCTCACCCTATATCGAATTTGCGAGATCGAGCGGCTACTTCGACAAAATTTGGATCGATCAACGGCCTCGCTGGTGGCAAGTTCGCACCTGGTTAACGCTCAAGCAAAGGCTCGACGGGGGTGGCTTTGATAGGGTCTACGACCTTCAGACCTCTGACCGTTCCGCCTTCTATTTTCGCCTTTTGCGCCGCCCCAAGCCGGATTGGAGTGGGATAGCCGCCGGTTGCTCGTTGCCGCATGCCAATCCGCAGCGTGAGGTCATGCACACCATAGATCGGCAGCGCGAGCAGCTTGCGATAGCCGGTATCGACGGTGTGCCATTACCCACCTTTGATTGGATCTGTAATGATACGGATGCATTCGGTTTGCCTGAGACCTTCATATTATTCGTCCCGGGCGGCTCGGCCGGTCGGCCAGGCAAGCGGTGGCCTATCAATGGTTATGTAGAATTGGCAGCGAGGCTGTCGGTAAAAAATTACGTACCAGTCCTAATCGGGGCGGCCGACGAGATAGCGCGCAATGCGGAAATTGCCCAAAATTGCCCGCTTGCGATAGATTTGACGGGACAAACCTCAATTACGGACCTTGTACAACTGGCGCGGGGAGCTTCCGGCGCGGTGGGAAATGATAGTGGCCCCATGCATCTTATCGCCGCTGCGGCTTGCCCATCTTTGGTGCTCTATTCGCACGAGTCCGACCCGGCGCTTTGCGCGCAGCGGGGCCCGCGGGTTGAAATTTTGCGCCGCAATACGCTCGACATGCTTACAACGGACGAGGTTGAAGCGGCCATGCGCTTGCGGTAAACCGATGCGCCGCGCAGCGCGTCAGAACGAACGGACTGAAACATGGTTTCGATAACTCTCCCCGACGGCAGCATTCGGGAATATGACGGAGCGGTCTGCGGCGCGGACGTCGCGGCGTCGATTGGACCTGGCCTCGCTAAGGCGGCGGTCATGGTAAAGGTCGATGGTATAGAGCGCGATTTGGCGCATCTCATTAAAAGTGATGCGGCGATCGAGATCGTTACCCGTGATTCTGAGGAAGGCTTGCATCTACTGCGCCATGACTGCGCGCATGTGCTGGCAGAAGCGGTACAGGAACTGTACCCGGGCACGCAAATTACTTTCGGCCCGGCCATCGAAGATGGCTTTTATTACGATTTTTATCGCGAGGAACCCTTTACCCCGGAAAATTTCGAGGCCATTGAGGCACGTATGGTGGAGATTGTCGATCGCGATGAGAACATCACCCGCGAAATTTGGAATCGCGAGGACGCCGTCGAGTTCTTTGAGAAGATCGGCGAGACCTTCAAGGCGGCGCATGTTGCGATCTTGCCTGATGGTGAGGAAATTTCCATGTATAGGCAGGGTGACTGGATAGATCTCTGTACCGGGCCGCATCTGCCATCTACTGGACACCTGGGCAAATCCTTCAAGCTGATGAAACTGGCCGGCGCCTATTGGCGTGGCGACCCAAAGAACCCGCAACTGCAGCGCATGTATGGCACCTGTTGGCGCACGGATAAGGAATTGCGTGCCTATCTGCATCGGTTGGAGGAGGCGGAAAAACGCGACCATCGGCGGCTTGGCCGCGAGATGGATCTCTTCCATATCCAGGAAGCGGCGATAGGTAGCGTGTTCTGGCACCCGAAGGGTTGGACGCTGTATCGTGCTTGCGAGACTTATATGCGCCGGCGCCTTGAAAAAGCCGGCTATGACGAGGTGAAAACACCGCAATTAGTGGACCGAAACCTATGGGAACGCTCGGGCCATTGGGAAAAGTTCCGAGAACATATGTTCACCGTTGATGATGAGCATGACCGGGTGCTGGCTCTGAAGCCGATGAATTGCCCGTGCCATGTGCAGATTTTCCGGCAAGGGATTACCAGCTACCGTGATCTGCCGATCCGAATGGCGGAATTTGGCTCGTGTCACCGTAACGAACCCTCGGGCGCACTGCACGGTTTGATGCGGGTTCGTGCCTTTACTCAGGATGACGCTCACATTTTCTGTACAGACGACCAGATTGTTTCGGAAACGGAGCGGTTTTGCGAGCTGTTACTCTCAATCTATCGGGATTTTGGGTTCGAAGATGTTGCGGTAAAGTTTTCGGATCGGCCGGAGGTCCGTGCGGGTGATGATGACGTGTGGGATCGTGCGGAGAAAGCGTTGGTTGAAGCAACGGAGGCAGCTGGATTGCCCTATACGCTCAACCCAGGTGAGGGTGCGTTTTACGGACCGAAGCTCGAATTCGTGCTGACTGATACGATCGGCCGGGAATGGCAGTGCGGCACGTTACAGGTAGATTTCGTCCTGCCGGAGAGGCTGGATGCGAACTATATTGGTGAGGATGGTGAAAAACACCGACCTGTAATGCTCCACCGAGCAATCTTGGGTTCCTTTGAGCGTTTTATCGGCGTATTGATCGAGCAGTTTTCCGGTCGTCTACCCTTATGGCTATCGCCGGTGCAAATTGTGGTCGCGACGATCACGTCAGATGCAGACGATTACGCGATGGAAGTCGCAGCTGCGTGTCGCGAAACGGGTCTGCGCGTTGAGACGGATGTTCGCAACGAGAAGATCAACTACAAAATACGTGAGCATTCCCTTGCTAAAGCCCCTGTCATAGTTGTGGTAGGCAAGCGGGAGGCGGAGGAACGCGCGGTAGCCTTGCGCCGCCTTGGTGGTAAAAAGCAAGAAATTCTTGCACTTGAGGATGCGCTCAATAGACTAGCGCAAGAAGCAGCGCCGCCGGCATGACGGCGGTGTGTTTTGGTGGGTGTTAAGACGCGTTCAGCGATACGCGTCATCACCTTATATATGCATTAACGGAAACAGGAGGAATCTATAGCTCGTCCACCATACAACGCCGCGCCGGTCAAGCATGGTCCGCGCGTCAACCGGGACATCGAATCTGCAAAGATTCGGCTTGTCGACGAAGAAGGTGAAATGATTGGGGTCGTCCCACTTACCGAAGGCTTGAATCGCGCTGACGAAGCCGGGCTTGATTTGGTGGAGGTGTCTCCGAATGCCGATCCGCCAGTTTGCAAGATTCTGGATTATGGGAAGTTTAAATACGTTGCGCAGAAAAAGGCCAACGAAACGCGCAAGAAGCAGAGGACTATCGACGTTAAAGAAATTAAGATGCGCCCGAATATCGATAATCACGACTATGATGTGAAGATGCGGTCGATGCTGAAGTTTCTCGATGAGGGTGATAAAGTCAAAGTTACTTTGCGGTTTCGTGGCCGAGAAATGGCGCACCAAGAACTCGGCCGCAAGGTTCTTGAAAGAGTGCGCGTCGATCTCGAAGAGCCGGCGAAGGTTGAACAGTTCCCGCAGATGGAAGGCCGGCAGATGATTATGATCCTGACACCCAAATAGGCGCCAGCCAAGTTGTCTTCTGATTTGCATCAGAAACGCTGACGTGCCGCATCGCGTCGGTTAAATAGTTATGCGTGATGCCTCAATGCGCTCGATCGCTGGGATTGATAGCCGTAACTGTCCAATTTAGCTTTGGTTCAGAAATCCAGCGACAAAGTAATCGTCTGATACCAGCTTGGCGGCATCGTTTGCTGCCAAAAGAAAGCCAATTTTAGGCATTGCGTATATCAGTTCATGCTGACCCTTGAAGTTAACATGGCTGCAGCCAGTTGGGCTTTCTTTAAAGGGTGTCGATGCGCGGTAGGTACCGAAGGGGCTTTTCGCCGCCGCGACAATGCTCAACGCGACGAATACGTGCACTGTTCCTAATTAATATCTGTGGCGCCATCCTGATCTCGTTCGGTTCGCTCTCAAATGTTACCGTAAGGGCGGCACGTTTGCTGAAGGTGCAGGGCAGTTGATCGTAGCTCGGAGGACGACTGGCCCGGGGCCGCTGTTCGGAGTGTCTTCTCGCGCAATCAATCGTCGCCATCTAGAAACTTTGCCATGCGCGGCGCCGGCGATCCGCAGCGAAAGGCGGTAGATAGGGATTCGATTCCGGCATGCACGCCGTCGTCGAGGGACAGCCGTTCCCAGTCTCGCATCAGCTTTTTCTGCAGACGGATGCCAACCGGGCCATTCGCCATGATCATGTTGACAGTTTCGGCAATCGCTTCGTCCAAATTGGCGGTGGGTACGACCTGTTCTACAAGGCCCCAACTGAGCGCTGTTTCTGCATCTATTGCATCTCCGCGATAGATTAGCCAGCAGGTCCGACCCCATCCGATCAGGCGTGGAAACAGCGCTGACTCGATAACGGAGGGGAGATCGAACAGCACCTCTGGCATGGCGAAACGCGCATTGTCGCTGGCGATGCGGATGTCGCAGGATGCGGCGGTTTCCAGTCCCGCCCCCATGCAGGCACCATTGACGCGGGCTATAACCGGGACCGGCAGTTCGCGGATCGCTTGATGGGCGTTCTGTAAAGCTGTGATGTAGGCGCGGCCACTTTTCTCGTCGAAATTGCGCAGCTCTTGCAAATTGGCTCCTGCAATGAAGGAGCGCGTGCCTTCGCCGGTTAACACGGCTACCCGCAAATATTCGTCTAGGGCGAGATTGCGAAATGTAGTTTCCAACTCGGCAACCAGGCTGCTGGACAGGTTGTTCGCCTTCGCCATATTTTCGATCGTGACCGTGGCTAAATGGCCCTGTTCGCGTTCGTCAAATTTAACGGCAATGCGAGACATCGGTTATCCCATAATTATAATTATAAGGAATTGCGTTGGGTCATTCCGCCATCGACGGTCACGACCTGGCCGCTTACCCATGACGCTCGCGGGCTGGCAAGATAGGTGACTAGATCGGCAACTTCCTCCGGCTTGCCCGCACGCCCTTGCGGCAGCTTTGCCAGCAATTCTGGCCAGCGCGCCTTGTCGCCAAATTTCTCCTCCGCCAGGACCTCGTAGATTGTGACCATCCGCTCTGTTTCGATCAGGCCCGGATTGACCGCAACGACGCGTACGCCCTTGTCTAGGCTGGCACCGCCGAGCGCACGTGTTAACGCCATGATGCTGGCATTGCCCATCGAACCAGCAACATAATTAGGTACCGGCGCCTCGCCGGCTGTGCCGATAACATTGACGATAACTCCGTCACCCCGCGTGACCATCGTGGGATAGACTTCGCGCACTAGATTAATGTAGCCAAAAACTTTCAGATCCCAGGCTTCTCGCCAGGTCGCTTCGTCGATTGCTTCGACCCCGCCAGCGGGGATGGCGCCGGCATTGTTGATCAGAATGTCGATGCCGGCGGTATCCGCGGCGAGCTGCCGCATTCGGTCACCGTTTGACAGGTCCGCTGCATGGATTATGACCTGCACACCATATTTTTCGTTCAATTCATTGCGAGCTCGAGTCAGATCGGTCTCGGTGCGCGACGCAAGATGAAGGCTGCACCCTTCTTCCGCCAAACGCTCTGCGATCGCGCGCCCAATGCCCTTCGATCCACCGGTGATTAGTGCTGTCTTGCCCGTTAGCTGCAAGTTCATTACATATCTCCTCTTTGAGAGAGGCACTCTGGCGTTGACTGATGCGCAGCGTCAAGTGGTGGCAGGCATACTGTGGGTAGAGGCCGTTTATCCGCCGGTTTTCGCGTCGCAAGACTGGCTATCAGCGCGATGGCCCGCCTGCTCCAGCACAGGCCATACCGAAAGTCGACGACGTAATAGGGTATTGCCGCCAAGATCAATGAGAGCGAGCAGTTCAACCGGATTTGGCGGACCTGCACGTAACAGGGCCTCCAGGGGGCAGTCAGTCTCGACATTACGAAGAAGAACACAATGAAATCCGACAAGTAGCTGCTTTTCGGAGGTAAATAGTGGCCAAATGAGGAACGGGTCACAATCGCGGTGTCATTGAAGGGTATGGCGGTTGGACTGGTGGCGCTGGGTCTCAATTTGGCGTGATGAAGTTTTTGGCAATGCAGTTGGAGAATTGCAAGTCGAGTGTATCTCAGTGCTTAGGGGTACCTTTGAGCGCATCTTTGCCCCATAGCGCCTGCAACCGAGCATTACGACCGCAATTGAAACGGTAGAATTTATAGCGGACTGGGCTCTTTCTATAGAAGTCCTGGTGATACTCTTCGGCCGGAAAGAAAGGGCCAGCATGCTTGATCGGTGTGACGATGGGCGCCTTCAGCACCTTGGATTCCTGTAGCTTCTTTTTGACTTCTTCGGCGATGCGCTTCTGCTCCGGCGTTGTCACATAGATCGCCGTGGTGTAACTGTGGCCGCGGTCGCAGAATTGGCCGCCGCCATCCGTTGGATCGACGCTATGGAATAGAACGCTAACCAGATGCGCGTAGGTGACCTTTTTCGGATCGTAGGTGACCTGAACTACCTCACGGTGACCAGTATTGGAGGTGACTACTTGCTTGTAGGTTGGGTTCGGTAAATCTCCACCGGAGAATCCTGAAATCGTTTTTACAACTCCGGGCACCTTGTCAAAGTCAAATTCCACGCACCAGAAACAGCCGCCAGCAAATATAGCGATCTCCAGCCCTTTCTCGGTTGGTTCGCTCTGCACTGGATTGGTGAAAAGGATGGCTGATAACAATGATCCCAGGACCAGTGAAACGCTCATGCGGGGCTTGAGAATGCGTCGATCTCCAAATAAGCGCGGATTTGTGCTGTCAATTCTTGTTTATTAACAAATAAAATATGGTCAGTGGGCATGAATTCGAGTCTCTTTAAAAAATTTCTACAAAGCTTTATCTCTTTCCAAACGCTGTGTGCGGCCTTGCATCGTGGGGTTCCCAGCGTTATAAGGCGCGCGCTAAGAAGGGCGGCTGTGGCCCTGGGTATGCCCTGCCGTTCGCCAAACGATATGCGCTGGTGCGCATGAAATTCTGACGAGGAAATCGAAATGCCCAAAATGAAGACTAAATCCAGTGCCAAAAAACGGTTCCGTTTGACCGCCAAAGGCAAGGTACGCTTCAATAGTGCTGGGCTGTCGCACATGCTGCGCCGCCGGTCGCAGAAGATGAAGCGAACCAACCGGGGAACGCAAATTATGGCCACCCCCGATGCCAAGGTCGTCAAGAAGCATTATCTACCCTATCGTTAGAACAACGGAGCCGAACCATGTCACGGGTCAAACGGGGCGTGACGACGCACGCCCGTCATCGCAAAGTCATCAAGGCTGCCAAAGGATCACGCGGTCGTTCCAAAAATACTTTCCGCGCCGCCATCCAGCGGGTCGAGAAAAATTTGCAATACGCCTATCGCGACCGGCGCACGCGCAAGCGGGATTTCCGCCGATTGTGGATTCAGCGTATCAACGCGGCGTCACGCCAGCACGGCATGACGTATGCGGTTTTTATCAACGGGATTAAGAAGGCCGGGATAGATCTCGACCGGAAAGTGCTGTCGGAACTTGCCATAAGCGAGCCGCAGGCCTTTCAATCGCTGGTCGAGCAGGCTCAGGCGGCGCTCACCGAGTAACGGCTTCTATCGAGGGTTCGGGCGATGGAAAATCTCGACGAACTGCGTGAAGAACTTCTGTCCAAGGCGAGCAGTGCGGAAAGTCTTGAGACGCTGGAAGAGCTCCGTGTGGCAGTTCTCGGCCGTAATGGGCAGTTAACAAAATTGATGAAGGGGCTCGGCGGGCTCGATCCCGACGAGCGCCGTGCCGCGGGACAGGCGCTGAACGCAGTCAAGGCTGCGATTACTGACGCGATTGGGTCGCGCCATACGAGACTTGCCGATTCGGCACTTGATGCGGCTCTGGTCGCTGACCGGGTCGACATCTCCTTGCCGGTGCGCCCTGAGGTGGAAGGCCGCCTTCACCCGATCAGCCAGACTTTTGACGAGATCATCGCGATCTTTGGCGACATGGGGTTCACAGTCGCTGAGGGACCGGATATCGAGGACGATTTCCATAATTTTACGGCTTTAAACATACCACCGGAACATCCGGCGCGGCAGATGCATGACACCTTCTATCTGCCGGAAAAGGAAGGTGGAGAGCGGATGCTGCTGCGAACGCACACCTCGCCAGTTCAAATCCGTGCTATGCAGTCCACCGAGCCACCGCTTCGGATCATCGTGCCGGGCCGCACCTATCGTTGCGACTCGGATATGACGCACACGCCGATGTTCCACCAGGTTGAGGGGCTGATTGTCGATGAGTCCTCCCATATGGGCCACCTTAAGGGATGTCTGATCGAGTTTTGTCGCGCATATTTTGAGGTCGACGATGTACCAGTCCGTTTCCGGCCAAGCTATTTTCCCTTCACCGAACCCTCAGCGGAAGTTGATATTGGCTGCAGCCGTGCCGGTGGCGAATTAAAGATCGGCGCTGGCGACGACTGGCTGGAAATTCTTGGCTGCGGCATGGTGCATCCCAAGGTGCTGGCGGCTTGCAATGTAGATCCTGATAAATACCAAGGCTTTGCCTTTGGTATGGGGATCGAGCGCATCGCGATGCTGAAATACGGTATCCCCGACCTCCGTACCTTTTTCGACGCCGACATTCGTTGGCTTCGCCATTACGGATTTGTGCCGCTTGAGGTGCCGACGTTGTTGCGGGGGCTGACGCCATGAAGTTTACCCTCGGCTGGCTGAAGGATCATCTCGAAATCGACGCACCGATCAACACGATTACTGATCAGTTGACTGCGCTCGGCCTTGAGCTGGAAGAACTGCATGACGCGGCTGCAGCCCTCCAGCCCTTCGTAGTGGGCGAGGTGATGTCTTGTGAGCAGCATCCGGACGCCGATCGTTTACGTGTCTGTGTCGTCGACACTGGCAGTGAGACGACCCAGGTCGTCTGTGGGGCGCCGAATGCGAGAGAGGGTATGAAAGGTGTATTCGCGCCTTCCGGCACGTATATTCCCGGCACCGGTGTCAATCTCAAGTCAGCCAAAATTCGTGGCGTCGAATCGAATGGCATGCTGTGCTCGGAACGCGAGTTGGACCTGACGGACGATCACGAAGGCATCATCGAATTACCAGTCGACGCTCCGGTTGGGCTGTCCTATGTCTCTTATGCCGGGCTCGACGATCCTGTCATCGAGATAGCACTGACGCCGGATCGGGGCGACTGCGCCGGGGTGCGTGGCATTGCGCGCGACCTATCGGCGACTGGCATTGGAACGTTTAAGCCCTGGCCATACGAGATGGTAGAAGGCACATTTGACAGTCCGGTGCAGTGGGCGCGCGACCTCGGCGAGAATGGCAATGCTTGCCCGATGGTGGTCGGCCGCACCTTTCGCGGTGTGAAGAACGGCCCCAGCCCGCAATGGATGCAGGACCGGCTGCGTGCCATCGGCTTGCGGCCGATCTCCGCGCTGGTGGATATCACCAATTACGTCACCATGGATCTCTGCCGGCCGTTGCACGTCTTTGACATCGCTAAACTGGATGGCGATACGCTCACCATGCGGTTCGCCAATACCGGCGAGAAGATCGAAGCTCTCGACGGCCGGACCTACACGCTGGAAGGCGGTATGGTTGTCATCGGCGATGGGAAGGGCCCGCAGGGTATTGGCGGCATCATGGGCGGAGCGCTGTCTGGTTGTAACGAGGATACAACAGATGTTTTCCTTGAGGTTGCACTGTTCGATACGGTTGGCACGGCAGCGACGGGTCGCAAGCTCTCTATTGAATCCGACGCGCGCTACAGGTTCGAGCGCGGCGTCGATCCAGGCTCTGCCCTGTGGGGTGCGGATGTGGCGACCAAGCTAATCCTTGAGATCTGCGGCGGCGAGGCAAGCCATCTGTCCATTGCGGGTGAGATGCCAGCACCGATGGCACCGATTTCTATGGATCCGAAACGGGTCGCTGCCCTTGGTGGACTGGACGTGCCGGTCGATGAATCGCAGCGCATTCTCGATGCACTTGGTTTTGAGACGAAGACCGAAGGCGGCCAGATCTTAGCCCAAGTCCCCAGTTGGCGCTTCGACGTGGAAGGCGAAGCTTGCCTAGTTGAAGAGGTATTGCGGGTGAACGGGTTCGACAATATCCCTGCTGTTCCGTTGGAGCGGGTGACCGCTCTATCGCGTCCAGCGGTGACCCTGCAGCAGCGACGCGTCGCGTTCGCCAAGAAGGTGTTGGCTGGCCGCGGTATGCTGGAAGCAGTAACCTGGTCCTTCATTCGTGAAACGCAGGCACATCTCTTCGGTTGGAGCGACGAAACGCTGCGCTTGGCCAATCCGATCAGTGCCGATCTCGATGTCATGCGCCCTTCGATATTGCCGAACTTGATAGCGGCTGTGGGCCGCAATGCCGACCGCGGGATCGGGGATAGCGCCCTTTTCGAAGTTGGCGCTGTCTGGAAGTCCGATACAATTGGTGGACAGGAGACCGTCGCATCTGGCGTCCGCGCTGGCTTGAGCGGCTCACGTCATTGGTCTGAGCGGCCCCGTGTCGTTGACGTGTTCGATGTTAAGGCGGACGCGATGGCGGTGTTGGGGGCGTGCGGAGGTCCGGTCGATAAGTTGCAGGCGACGCCGGATACGCCGAACTGGTATCATCCCGGGCGCTCTGGCGCGCTGCGCCTCGGCAAGAACGTGCTTGCTTGGTTCGGTGAGATCCATCCGAAAATTCTCGAAGCCTTCGATGTACGTGGGCCGATCTCCGCTTTCGAAGTGTTCCTCGGGGCGGTCCCGCAGCCTAAGGAGAAGGCAAGCAAGTCGCGCCCGCTGCTCAAGGTCTACCCCTTTCAGCCGGTCAACCGCGACTTTGCCTTCGTCGTCGATCGGGAGGTGCCAGTGGCGAAGCTGATCGGCGCAATCCGCGTGGCCGATAAGAAGCTGGTTAGCGATATCCGTGTGTTCGATGTTTTTACTGGTGATGCGATTGGCAAGGGCATGAAGTCCGTAGCTCTGTCCGTTACCTTGCAGCCAGTTCAGGCGACGATGACCGACCAGGAGATCGACGCAGTGGCGGCGAAGATCGTTGCCAATGTTGAGAAACAGACAGGCGGTGTGCTACGCGGCTAATCTAACGCACAGAAATGGCTTCTGACTGCGATTGCAGTTGACGCAAGAGCACGACTCGGCGAGGCTGCGGCGTATACTCCATTCAGTCTGACTTATGCCTGCCGTAAAAAAATCCTACACAATCCCCTGTTCCAGTGGTTTTCGCGACCGCGTACAGGCGCTAGCTAATGTGCGCGATGTAAATGTTGGCGATTTGGCCCGTTCGGTCATGCTCGTTGTGCCAGCAGAGGCTATCGCGGCGACCGCGGATCCAGGCGAGCCGGCCGCTAACGACCGGGAGACCGTCGTCCTCAAATCAGGCCGGGGGGCGGGCAAGCCGTGGCGGCGTAAGCCGCGCCTGCAGGTCCGACTGCCCGCAGGACAGGACGTGGTAACCCTGCGGCGGGCCCTCAACCTGGCACTTGCTATGGCCGAGGGCGAGCGCAGCGTAAAGGTTGAGTTGTACGGAAAGGAGAACAGTGTGGTCGAGCTTGACGTAGCGCTGAAGGAAATCGATCGGTTGCGCTCAATTGTCGGCGCACTGTCTTTTAAGTTGCTACCGCACGGCGTACGTACGCGTGGCGATGCTCACTACGTGTTGGGTTTCCCGGTGAACGCTAAACTTGGCTCCGATCTGGTTAAGTCCCGGTTTCGAATGTTGGCCTCGATCCACCATCCGGACAGCCCCTATGGGGACACGCGTCGCATGAGCCAGCTTAACCAGGCAATGGCGAAGTTTCGCTCGCTCGGCTACACCTGATGGTGTAACCGACTGACGGCATTGGTAGGATCGCTCACCGGCTGATTGTGCACGGCGAAATCCCCCCGAGCCAGGTGTCTGTGTCCGTTTCCTTCGGAGACGCGTGGGCGCCTAGTCCGCAACGTGCCATATATCGCGCCTAAATTCGCACCGACGGTGTGGATAATGGTCCTGTGTAACAATTTAAAAAAATTTATAGGCGAGTGATACACAATCAAAGTGTCACAGTAACCTTCAGCATTTTTCTTGTGTAAATAGAAAACTCTAAACAGGCTCGCGCGGCGATTTGGCACGTGGCTGTATGTACTTGATTTCCTTTATCATAAAAATATGAACACACGGATCTATTTATGACGGTTCCGGTCGCCAAGCCTATCGCGGTGTGGTTATTCATCTGCGCCAGTATGGTCGTCGCGATGATGATTATTGGTGCCATCACCCGCTTGACTGAATCCGGTCTCTCTATGGTCGAGTGGCGACCCCTGATCGGCACCTGGCCGCCGACCAATTCGGCGGAATGGCAGCGTGTTTTTGACCTCTATCGCCAGACTTCGGAATACAAGCTTACCAATGCCGGCATGAGCCTCGCTGAGTTCAAGACGATTTTCTGGTGGGAGTTCATTCACCGTCTTTGGGGCCGGCTGATCGGAATCGCCTTCGTCATGCCGTTCCTGTTTTTCTTGCTAACGAAACGGATTCCGGGCGGCTATACGCCACACCTCGTCGCGCTGTTCCTGCTCGGGGGACTGCAGGGCCTGATCGGCTGGTGGATGGTGAAGAGCGGCTTCGTCGACCGCACCGATGTAAGCCAGTACCGCCTGACTGTCCATCTTGGCATGGCGTTTGGTATTTTGGGGTATTTGCTTTGGTTAGCACTGCGCCTGATTGTGCCGCGCACGTCGGTGCTCGCTGCGCCGCGGCGCTTGGCTTGGGGGGCGCTTGCCACCGTGTCGCTCACCATTTTAGCCGGTGGTTTGGTCGCGGGATTGAATGCGGGCATGACCTACAACAGCTGGCCGCTGATGGATGGTGATATCGTACCGGCCGGGGTCCTCGAATTGTCCCCCTGGTGGTTGAACGGGGTCGAGAATGTGGCAACCGTTCAGTTCGATCACCGTCTACTCGCCTATGTGAGCGTCCTTATGGTCCTCTGGTTATGGTTGTCCGTTTGCCGTTCTGCCGTCACGGCGCGCGCGCGGTTCGCTGCTAATATCATGGCAGTCATCGTTGTTGCACAAGTCACATTAGGCATCGCTACAATTCTGCTTGTAGTACCGCTTCCGCTAGCCGTGTTACATCAGGTGGGTGCGGCACTGCTGTTCTCGCTCACCCTGTGGGTGACCTACGAGCTAAGCGGCTGAACCACAACGCGCCACCCGGTAGGCCTGCTATCATGACCAGCACGCCTAGTGCGACAGAGACGGCGAGAGCGGGTGCGGCCGCTATTCCGAATAGCCCGAACAGCCAGATCAAACCGGCTTCACGCGGGCCCCAACCCCCAAAACTGATAGGCAAGCTGGTCAGCAGCAGCACTGGCGGCGTTAGTGCGAGTAGGAGGCCGAAGTCGGGCGCGAGACCGACCGACTGTGCTAACAGATAGGTTGCAAAGCCAGCACCGAGATGGATTAGTAGCGATTGACCCAGTATCCAGATACCACCGCGCGAAAATAGGACACGGCGTCCGGCTGCAGCGAAACAACCAAGTGCGGTAATCCAAGCAGTTGATGATTTGGCTAATGGCGCGGCGAGCGGCAGAGCGCTGCTGCAGCACATTGCGAGGAAAGCCACGAACCAAAGTCCAGGATGCAAGGGGCCAGGCAGCAAAGCGAATCCCAGTGTAATAAGCGGGAGCAATGCCATTATCGCTGCCACACGCTCTAGTACGATCCCACTGGTCGCCGCGCCGGTAGTCGCCCCCTCTCTGTGCAGCAGCCAGACGCGCGCCGCATCGCCGACGATGGTGGTTGATAGGGTCTGGTTGAAGAACATAGAGATGAAGAATAGCTGCAGCGCTTTCGGCCAATTCAGGGTGCCGTCGAGAAGCACAATGATTGTCCGCCACCGCCAGGCGCTTAATACTCCGTGCATCAGCAACACAGCGAACGCAGCAGCGGCGAGACGCCAATCCATATCTGTCATGTAGTTGAAAGCAGACGAGAGGTCGAAATGCATCCACAACCATGTTAGTAGGGCTGCAGAAATCACGATATTCAATCCGAGCAGCAGGGCCCGTTTAGGCATAGGCGCTTGCCTTAATGCGCGCCGGCTCGGTCCAGAATTGCGTGCAACAGCACTTGACATCCGGCCGTGATGTCTTCAGGTGCCGCGTTCTCGATCTCGTTGTGGCTGATGCCGTCCTCGCAGGGTACAAAAATCATACCGGTAGGCGCGACCTTGGCCATGTAAACTGCGTCGTGTCCGGCGCCGCTGACGATGTCCATATGGGCGTAACCCCCAATCTCTGCGCCTTTACGCACCGCGTCTACGCATTCCGCGTCGAAGACAGTTGCGGGACAGGACCAGATCTGGTTGAAGTCGAGTTTTAGTGTGTTTGCCGTTGCGGCCTCCTCCGTGACCGCCCGCAGCGCCTCGTTCATCGTGGCCAGCCGCTCGTCGTCCGGATGCCGAAAATCGACTGTCAGGAATACCTCACCTGGGATCACGTTGCGGCTGTTTGGGGTCGATTCGATCATACCAACCGTGGAACATGCGCCTGGCTGGAAATCATGGCCGATCTTGTTGACGGCCGTCACGATTGATGCCGCACCGACTAGTGCGTCACGCCTTACTGACATTGGGGTCGGACCCGCATGACTTTCCTGGCCAGTGAGTGTGATCTCATACCATCGCTGTCCTTGGACACCGCTCACGACGCCAATGGTCTTCTTCTGGTCCTCCAGGATTGGGCCCTGTTCGATATGTGCCTCGAAATACGCGGTTGCCGGCCGATTGCCGCAGCCTTCGCCACTGTAGCCGATGCGCTGCAGCTCGCCGCCTAGCGTGTTGCCTTCGCGGTCAGTGATCGCCAGAGATTCCTCGAGATCGAAAACACCGGCATAAGCGCCCGAACCGACCATTGAGGGCGCGAAGCGGCTTCCTTCCTCGTTTGTCCACACCACCACTTCGACCGGCGCATCGGTCTCCACATCGGCGTCGTTAAGGGCCCGAACCACCTCTAGGCCGGCCAGCACCCCATAGGCGCCGTCAAACTTGCCGCCTGTCGGCTGGCTATCGAGATGGCTGCCCGTCATCACAGGTGGTAGGGACTTATTCCGGCCTGGCCGACGCGCGAATATGTTGCCGATGGCATCGTAGGTGACAGTGCAGCCCTCCGCTTCGCACCAGCGCGTGAATAGGTCGCGGCTGTCGCGGTCCAGATCGGTTAGCGCGAGCCGGTTGACCCCCCCCTTTTTAGTCGCGCCAATCTGTGCCATCTCCATGAGGCTGTTCCACAACCTCGAACCGTTTATTGTCAAATTTTCCATGCTTGCGAAACTCCGGATGTGCCGGTCAATAGATCATAACGCATAGGGAGATACGATAAAGCGGGAAGGATCAGTCCTCGATCATCAGTTTGTGTAACGGGTTCCGCCAGCTGGTATCCTTGTCGATACACTACCTCGAATCCACGCCCAAAATCAGGCTACGGACTGTTTTATCGGAACCTCCAATTTGCGGAGACCCTGCCTCAGTCTGTCACTTCACGGCCCCATCCTTCTTCAAGTCCTCTGCCGCCGTACCGTCAAGTTTTAACCAGTCTTGCAAAACCTCATCGGTGTGTTGGCCAAGCATGGGTGAAGCTTTGATGCGGGTCGGTCGGCCATCCACACGTACTGGCCAGGTTGGCATTTTGAACGGTTTGTGCTCCGAATGAACCATTGTCTGCATGATGCCACGCTGCTCGAAAGTGACGTCATTGTTGAGTTCCATCGTATCCAGCACAGGCCCTACTGGAATGCCCTCCTCACCAATTTTTTGCATGGCCTCGAACTTGGACTGGGTGCGGGTCCAGGTGCTGACGATCTCGTCTACCTCTAACTCGTTCGCCACGCGGTCCTGCGGCGTCATATAACGTTCATCGCCAATCAGGTCCTCGCGCCCAACCACCTTTAACAATCGGTTCCAATGCTCTTGGTTCGCTGCGCTGGTCGAGATGTAGACATAGTCATTCGACCCACCAGGAGCGCAGGGGAACAACCCCTTCGGTGCTGACTGGGTGTCGGCTATCTTACTACCGGCCCGCCCCGCAGGTTTGCCAGTCCGGCCGGTAGTTGCAAAATTTGTACGCATATAGTGCAGAATTGCATCCTGCATGGCGACCTGCAGATGATGTCCCTCGCCGGTTTCCTTGCGTTTGTTGAGAGCACTCACAATGGTGAAAGCCATCACCATGCCTGTTCCCGTATCCCCTATGGAAATGCCAGGCCGGGTTGGTGGGCCGTCCGCCTCGCCGGTGACGCTGAAGGTGCCACCAGAAGCCTGGGCGATCATGTCGAAAGCGAGGTTCTTCTCGTATGGGCTGCCTTCGCCGAAGCCCTTGATCTGAGCGTAGATGATGCCGGGATTGATTTCCTTTACTACCTCATAGGACAGACCGAGTCGTTCGATGGCGCCTGGTGCGAAGTTCTCCACCATCACGTCAGCTCTGCTGATCATATCCTTAACCAGGGCGAGGCCCTTCTCTGACTTCAGATTAACTGCGATAGATTTCTTGTTAGCGTTGAAGACATGAAAGTAATAGGGGTCATCATCTGGTTGGCCAGGACGCAACCTACGACCGGGGTCGCCGAGCTTCGGGTTCTCAACCTTAACCACGTCGGCACCCATCCAGGCCAGCGCCTCGGTGCAAGTGGTGCCGGCCTCGAACTGGGTAAAGTCGACGACCTTTATATTTTCCAGAAACTTGAAGTCGGCAATATCTGCAACGAGTGCAGCGGTAGTATCCGGCATGTCGGGCTTCCCTTACTGGCTAGTGGCGTGAGATGTGCGGGGTTCAGCAACAAGGTTGGCACAGTTGGCAGGGTTAGGGAAAGAACCGGCGCGTGAGAACGAATTTTTTCTCACGCGCCGTAGACCATGTCTTATGCTGGTTAATCCCTAAAAAACCAGCTGATCAACTTCTGTTCTACCCTCTATAACAGATCCACCTCACATATAGGCAGTCTGTCCAGAGGTAACGTATTACGAATGCCACGCAAATTGTTGTGGCTTCCGGGATGCACCTTGTGAGATCACAATGTTTACCAACGCAGGACCGTCAAACGCCATCGCCTGCTCCAGCGCTGCCGGGATATCCTTCGGGTCTTCAACGAAAATGCCTTTGCCGCCGAAGTCCTCCATGACTTTGTCGTAGCGCGCGCCGTAGATAAGTGCGTTTGGCTTCATGTTAATCATTGGGTTCTCGGGAATTTCCGGCATGCCCGGGCCAATACCGCCATTGTTGAGCACCACGATCTTAGCCGGCAGATTGTAACGGGCTAGCGTTTCCATCTCCATGCCAGAGAAACCAATGGCCGAATCGCCTGAGAGGTGAATGATTGGCCTGTCCGGATGCACGACGCACGCGGCAACAGCGTGACCTAGACCAACGCCCATCGTGCCGTAGGTGCCTGCGTTCAGGCAGGATCGTGCGTTGGATACCGGCAGCATCGTGAGCCCGATATCCATTGTGCCGGCGCCCTCGGCGCTCAGAATAGCGTTCTCCGGCATCCAGGCGGCGACATCACGCAATGCGCGAAAGTAATTCGCTGGCGCAGCATCGTCGTTCAGCTGTGCTTGGAGCGTCGTCACATTCGACGAAATTTTTTCGTCCAGTGCCGTACGCCACGGTGTGTCCTTCGGGTAAAACCACTGCCGCCCTTCGAGGGCCTGGTTCAACTGCCCCATGATTGACTTGCCATCACCGACAAGCGCCACTTCCGACGGCTTGTTGTGACCAATCTCCTCGGGTGCGATGTCGAGTTGAATGACTTTGGCGTCAGGTGCGAAACGCGGTGGCAGACCAAAGTGGAAAATCCAATTGAACCGAGCGCCCATCAGGAAAATGACATCCGCCTGCTGCAGAGCAAGTGTTCGGGCTGCGGAGGCCGCGAGCGGATGCTCATCAGGGACGACACCTTTGCCCATTGGGGAGCGTACGAACGGGATCTGCGTGCGATCGATAAAGTCGCGCACCTCATCTTCCGCCTGGGCCCAGGCCATGCCCTTGCCAACGAGGGCAAGCGGCCGCTCGGCTCCTTCAAGGAGGTCCAGCGCTGCCTCAATATTTTCCGTAGGAGCGATCGTACGCGGTGGCTCCGGTACGCGCTCAACCTGCACGATTTCATCGAGGTCGCATTCTCCCCCGATAATATCGTCTGGCATATCAAGATAGCAGGCGCCTGGGCGGCCAAAAGTTGCGTGCCGCGTCGCCATCTCAACGTAGTAGGGAATGCGTTTAACACTTTCGATGCCGTGCGCAAACTTACAAAACGGGGTGGCGATGTGGACTTGGCGTTCCTCCTGAAAGGCGCCCATGCCCCCTCGATAGGTTTCCGAGGCGCCGCCGATCAGAATCATTGGCCAGCAGTTTTGTTGGGCGTTCGCCAAGCCTGCCAGACCATGCACTACACCCGGCCCTGTCACAACGATGCAAGCACCCGGGCGGCCAGTCATATAGCCGTAGGCTTGTGCAGCGTAGGATGCGGCTTGCTCGTTGCGCATGCCTACATAGTTGATGCCTTCTTCCTGTGCCGCAGCGGCAATCGGGCCTACAGGAAAGCCGACGACGCCAAACAGATGGTCGATGCCTTGCTGTTTCAGACTTCTTGCTATCAGGGTTGCACCTGTGATCTTGCTCATTTAATTCATCTCCCATCTTTTTTCATCTAAGAGTTCTACGTAGGAAGTTAACCGACGACATCAAAACATGCTATTGCTTCAAATAGCGTGGATTCCCTCCAACAAATACTCAGTGTAGACGCCGAGGCACGAAGAATCCTAGTCCGATGGACACTAAATCTAAATTCTGGTCATGACCTACATTGGTATTTGAGGATTTGATATCCGCGTATCCGTCAAAATTTACCGTCCTAAGGCCCTGTCGCTATCCGGATTATTGGAAAAATGGACGCGGATACGCTCTACGGCTGCATTATTAATGGTGAAAGTCATCAGAAGACCACTCATCAGGACGGTGCCGGCCAGCAGCCACGAAAGGGTGTCGTAGCTAAATTGCGCGACCAGAACGCCGCCAATGGCCGCGCCCGCGGCGGTGCCACCCCAATTGCTGCAGGAAATGACACCAGCAAGGGCCCCTCGAGAGGCACCGCCGGCCTCTGCGAGCAAGATCATGAGAACGGTCGTGACCGGCACGATCAGCAGCATGAATAGTCCTGCCACTGATACTGAGAACCAGGGCCCGCTTTCGAGGAAAAACACGCCTAGTCCTGGAACAATCGCCGCCAGTAACAATCCGGCGGTTATGGAAAGCCGTCGGGTGCTGCCCCCGATTTTGCCGCCCAGTAGCGGTGCCGCCATCGCCCAGAGGGCGACTGCGGCCACTGGCAGAGCAACATCTACAGTCTTCAAGCTATAGGTCACGATCAGGAAAGCCGGAAAGAAGGTAACGATTACGCCCCAGGTGACACGCGCCAGAAAATTAGTCCCTGCCATGTACCATGTGACAGGGAGCGCGGCGACCTGGCGCAATCGTTGCGCCAGCGCAAGCCGGGCCGCTTTGCGCCGGTAATAGGGTAACAGCACGAATAAGGTTAGCGAGGTGCAGAGTAGTGTTACGCCCAAGACTAGAAAGGAGACGCGCCAACCTGCGAATTCGGCGAGCACGGCTGCCAAAGGCAGGCCTATGACGCTGCTTGTTCCCGGCTGCATGGTGATAATGGCAATCGACATGGGTCTGCGTGGAACGGGGAAGACGTCGCCGACCAGCGCGATGCAGGTAGGGGGCACCATGCCACCGCCAATCCCTACTAGAACGCTGAACCCCGCGGCTAAGGCAAATCCGGGCGCCATCGCAATGCCAAGAGTACCAGCCGCCAGGCAGCTGGTTCCGAGAAGCAGGACTGGCTTTCGGCCATAGGTGTCGGAGAAGGCCCCCGCGATCAGTGCTGTGGTTGCCCAGGCCGCGGCGGCAGTGGTCACAAGCTGTCCTGCCACCGGGACCGAGGTATCGAATGTGGCTGCCATATCTACCAACAGCGGCCCCATCATTGCCACCGCCGTGACGGCAAGAAAAACCGCGAACGCCATGCTGCTCAGCAAGAGCATGAAGCCTATGTTGCTTATAGCGTGCCGTGATACCACGATCCGGTCCGTTCGAACGGCCAATGCTGGCCGAGGTTAATCCGATTACCTTTTTTAGCAGTTGCGCACCGGCTAATCACGTGGCCAGGATTGAAGTGGGGACCCAAGTGACACATATTGGTAGGCCCTGCTGCTACTATCTTGCAGTTCCAATTACAAAACCATTTCAGCAATGAATGACCCCTTCGCCGGGATAGATCCTGACGCACCAGACTGGTTCCGAACCGCGATTACTCATCCCGTCCAATCTCAATTTGTTGAGGTTTTGGGATGTCGGATTCATTATCTCGCCTGGTTCCGCTCAGCAGCGGAGGGGGCATGTGTGCCGAAGACCCCCGGCTTGTTGCTTATCCATGGAGGCGGAGCGCACGCGAACTGGTGGCGGTTCATTGCGCCGTTCTTTGCCGACAGTCATCGCGTCTGTGCCATTGACCTCTCGGGCATGGGCGAAAGTGGAGCCCGCAATCTTTATTCGTCTGAATCATGGGCTGCCGAAATTGATGCGGTACTTTGCGACGCCGGGCTGTTTGTTGAGGGATCGGATCCGAACAGCCCGAAGCCACTAGTCGTGGGCCATAGTTTCGGTGGGCTTATGGCAATGAAATTTGGTGCAAAGTCTGGTCACCGTCTCGGCGGTACTGTGATAGTGGACTCCCCAGTTCAGGATCCAGCCGAAACGCCGTTGCCGGAACCGGCGAATTCGACCCGTATGGGGCCGCCGATTTATCCCGACCAGACGACGGCGCTATCCCGCTTTCGGCTGATGCCAGCGCAGCCCTGCGAGAACGACTTCATCACAAATTACATCGCCCGCACCTCTATCCGCGAAGTCGAAGGCGGTTGGTCCTGGAAGTTTGATTTCAGGGTAATGGGTTCGCGCCGGTTCGGTGAGCCCTATCGCGCTGAACTTGGGGCCTTGAAAGGCCGTGTTGCTCTCATCTATGGCGAGAAAAGTGCCATAGTTTCTCCGCAGACCGTTGCCTATATGTCTCAGTTAATGGGCCAAGAGGCGCCTATCGTCGAGATCCCCAACGCGCATCATCACTTAATGCTCGACCAACCGCTTGCTTTTGTCGCCGCGCTCCGCGCAATTCTTGACACGTGGTCCCGCCACCCGAGATAGGGGTAAATTTTTTCACTGAAAGATGTAATGTCAGACAGCGTTCTTTCAGGTGCGGGAATTCGTTATGGCCTAAGCGCTTTCCTTCAGCCGAGAAGCCTTCTTGCGTTCGTGTGGATCCAGGTGGCGTTTGCGTAAGCGAATACTATCCGGTGTGACCTCGACTAACTCATCATCCTCAATATAGGCTATCGCCTGCTCCAGCGAGAGCTTGCGTGGCGGCGATAGCGTGACCGCATCATCTTTACCGGCGGCGCGAATGTTAGTGAGTTGTTTAGCCTTCAACGGGTTTACTTCGAGATCGTTACCGCGACTGTTCTCGCCGATGATCATGCCGCCATAGACCGGCACGCCAGAGCCTATGAATAGGGTTGCTCGTGCCTCAAAACCCATCAATCCGTAGGCCACACTCTTGCCATTGCTGATCGAGACTAGCACCCCGTTGCGTCGCCCTTCGATGAGCCCAGCATAGGGACCGTATTCCCGATACAAACGATTGATGACGCCGGTGCCGCGGGTCTCTGTCAGGAAGTCGCCGTGATAACCGATTAATCCGCGCGAGGGTGCCACAATGCTGAGCCGCAGTTTGCCACCGCCGGATGGGCGCATCTCTTCAATCCTGCCGCGCCGTGCGGCGATGGATTCCATGACAGTGCCGGAAAAACCTTCATCTACGTCGATTACCACATCCTCATAAGGCTCGAGCGTAGCACCACTTTTGGTGTCCTTGCGTGTCAGTACGCGCGGTCGGCTAATCGACAGCTCGAAGCCTTCTCGACGCATTGTCTCGATAAGTACGCCGAGCTGCAACTCACCGCGGCCTGCGACCTCAAAGGCGTCAGCATCCTCTGTCTCAGTCACCTGAATCGCGACATTTCCTTCTGCTTCGGCAAGTAGCCGCGAGCGGATTAGCCTGGACGTGACCTTCTTTCCAGACTGACCAGCGAGCGGAGAGTCGTTGATCGAGAAGATCATCGCCAAGGTCGGAGGGTCAACTGGCTCGGCAGGTAGGCTGTCGCCGACCTCAAGATCGCATAGCGTATTGGATACAGTCGCTGTGCCGAAACCGGCTAGCGCAATTATGTCGCCGGCATGGGCCTCTTCGACCGGGGAGCGGGCGACACCATCGAAGCGCAGTACCTTGGTGATCCGCGTCTGGTCTACTTTGTTGCCGTCTCGGTCAAGCGCCTGCGCCGTCATATTCTGAGTGACCGTGCCCGCCTCTATGCGGCCGGTCAGTACACGTCCAAGGAAGGGGTCACTTTCAAGGGTGGTCGCAAGCATGCGGAACGGGCCTTGGCCGGTCACACTCGGTTCTGGCACGTGGTTGATTACTGTCTCGAACAGGATAGCCATATTGTCGGTTAGCTGCTCCGACTCTGCTGCCGCGCGCCCTTCCTTGGCTGAGGCGAACAGAATTGGAAAATCGAGCTGTTCGTCACTGGCTTCCAGAGCTACGAACAGATCAAACACCTCGTCATGCACCTCGTCTGGCCGCGCGTCTAGCTTGTCCACCTTGTTGACGACGACAATCGGCTTGAGGCCGAGCTTCAACGCCTTTGTAGTGACAAATTTGGTTTGGGGCATTGGCCCTTCCGAGGCATCGACAAGCAGCAGTACACCATCGACCATGCCCAGAATACGCTCCACCTCACCCCCGAAATCAGCATGGCCTGGTGTATCGACAATGTTGATGCGGGTTTCGCCCCAGGTGATGGAGGCGCATTTCGACAGGATGGTGATACCGCGCTCGCGCTCCTGGTCGTTCGAATCCATGATCCGTTCAACGACTTGTTGGTTTTCTCGGAAATGCCCGCTCTGTTGCAGCAGAGCGTCGACGAGCGTGGTTTTGCCATGGTCGACATGGGCGATGATGGCGATATTGCGGATTTCCACGAAGGGTTCCTTGCACGAGTGAGTAAGGGGAGGGCGGCCGCTCCGCGTTGGCCGCCTTCTAATCGATTGGCTCAGGAAAATCCAGCCCCTGAAGGCGAAGTCGCCATTCGCAGGGGCTTATTGCTTTTCTATGAGGTGTCCGTACGCGTCCGTAACTCAGCTGCATAGAGCAGTTAATTCTGAAGTATTTATCATTATTAAGTTTTTTTTATGAATAAAAACAATGTTTTATAGAAAATATTGTCTCGAATTAACGATGTGTGAATGATTGGTGCATTATTGATGTAAGCAGTTTTAAATTAACGATAATTCTGATATTGGTTCATTTCATAAGGGCCCGTAGCTCATCCGGATAGAGCGCGAGATTCCTAATCTCGAGGTAGCAGGTTCGAGTCCTGCCGGGCTCACCAGTAATTATCTCATATCAGCCTATAACGGCTTCTAGAGAGTGTTTTCAAACACATAGGCGCATTACCATCGGACCAATACTTTTATCTATTTAACAAATGGTTTGGAATGCCTTGTCTGGACGTTTGGCAGGCATAACTGCCGAAAAAAATTGTAACTGGTAATCTTTTAAAGTTATTCCATGAGATGGTTTAGCGCGGAGTTTGCGACTTACCCATTAATGATTGTTTGCTTATGGTTTGTCTAATGTTTGTGGGTAATTTCATAAACAATGTCGTTTGTTATAATTTTAGTTGAGATGCGGATGGTGGGTTCCGACCAATAGAAACAACCTGCGCGGAATTTGGCGATGACCAAGACGAGCGCAGCAAATCAACTTTCGAAATTCACGGAGTTATTTTACATGTCCGACAGCACCGTCCGGAGCATGAACCTCGCGGTATTTCTCACATCGTGCGGGAACTATCACCATTTAGGATGGCGGCACCCAGAAGCTTGGGTGGATGGCAGCACCAACATCAAACGATGGGTAGAGATGGCGGGAATAGCGGAGCGTGCGAAACTCGATATGCTTTTTATCGCCGATCAGATTGCCATCGTGGGAGGTGAAGAACTATCTGCTATCGAGAATAGCTCTAAAGTAAATCGCTTCGAACCGATGACTTTGCTTTCTGCTCTCACTGCGCACACTCAAAACATCGGCCTTGCGGGTACGTGCGCTACCAGCTACTCCGAGCCGTATACCGTCGCGCGGATGTTTGCCTCACTCGACCATCTATCAGGGGGCCGCGCAGGTTGGAACTGTGTGACTGGAGGTCAGAAGGAAGAGGCCCAGAATTTTAGTCTTGAACGCCACGCGGCCCATGCGGACCGCTACGAGCGAGCTAATGAATTTGCAAATGTGGTGATGGGACTGTGGGATAGTTTTGAAGAAGATGCCTTGGTCTACAACAAAGAAAGCGGACGTTTTTTTGACGCTTCCAAAATTCATACTCTCAACCACCGGGGCAAATATTTCTCCGTGCGTGGTCCACTTAATGTATCGCGTTCGCCCCAAGGGTGGCCTGTAGTAATTCAGGCTGGCGGATCAGATGAGACAATTGAGATGGCGTCAAGAATCGCGGATGTTCTTTTCACAGCCCAGGCAGATTTTGATTCTGCGCGTGATTTTTACCATCGGGTAAAGACTGCTGTATGCGCGCGGGGACGACCGGCGGACTCTATCCGTGTTATGCCCGGGCTCTCGGTGTTTGTCGCTCCTACGCGCGAGGAAGCGGAAGATAAGTTTGATGCACTTCATGACATGGTTGATGTGAAGGATGCGATTGAAGGACTCAGCCGTCTCCTAGGAGGGGTCGACCTTTCCGACTTTGATCCGGAAGCACCAATGCCAGCGTTAGAAGGCAATGACCTTCGTAAGAGTGGACCAGGCACATTCGTGCGAATTGGACGCGAGAACAACTACACACTGGGACAAGTAGCGGTGCAAGCAAAGGCCGCTCGCAACCACTGTCTTGTCATAGGCACAGTTGAAGAGGTCGCGGATCACATGGAGAACTGGTTTCTAAATGGTGCCGCAGACGGCTTTAATCTGTTACCCGCGATAGTTCCTGGCACCTTGACTGACTTCTGTAAATTAGTGGTGCCTGAGCTTCAATCACGAGGTCTATTTCGCTCTGAATACGAAGGCGTGACATTGAGGGGGAACATGGGCCTCGGAGGCCCTCGGATGAGCGATCGCCACGATTGGGCTCCTTAAACTTATCTGAACAAAGAGCCGGTGTTGTCCCGGAGGTATTGTTAAAACCTGGCTAATTTCCAGAAAAATCTCTGCCTATCGGGGCAATAACAAATAACAATGCATTTCATACTTTTTTGCCAGAAGTACCTTTATATTCCTAACATTGGTATTGAGGGTACTAGCTCTATTGGGCATGCCAGTATTTCTCATGATATTTCAGTTGCCGAGGTCCGTGTGGCGTAGCGAAGCTCGCAAGGCAATTATAAAGCCAACCCCTAAAACGATTTTCTCCGCGCCAGGTCAGGCCTTTGCCGCTCTGTCCATTGCTTCAAGGATGCGGCGCGGCGTGTACGGTGTTTCGTTGAATTCTGCGCCGGTCACGGCGAAGGCATCGCGCAGCGCGTTGCCAATCGCAGCCGGCGGGGCGATGGTACCGCCTTCACCCATGCCCTTGAGACCGTATCGGGTGAATTTGGCGGGCGTCACTATGTGGCCGATCTTGATGTCGGGAACCTCAGTCGCACCTGGCAGTAAATAATCGGCGAATGTTGTAGCCAGAGGCTGGCCGTTCTCGTCGAAGACGCTTTCCTCATAGAGAGCGGTGCCTATGCCCTGCGCGACGCCACCAACAATCTGACCGTCGACGATCATCGGATTGACCACGTTACCGCAATCCTCAACCACCGCGTAGTCCATCAGTTCTGCTGCGCCGGTTTGGGGATCGACCGCGATCACGGCGGCGTGGGTGGCGTAGGAAAAGACCCCCGTCGACTCATTTGGTTCGTAGGTCGCCGTCGCGTCCAGTGCAGGGTCGATGCCGTCTGGTAGTGCTTCCTGACGCAAATGGGCAATACGGGCAAGCTCCGCGATGGGGATCGATCCGGTGCCGCCCCGCGCTTCCCCATGGGCGAACCGCACCAGTTCGACTGTGCACTGCAGATGATGGGCGGCGATGACAGCCAGCTTCTCTCGCAAGATGATACAGGCGTTAGAGACAGCGCCACCGCTCATCACCATGGAGCGTGAGGCGAAAGTCCCAAAACCAAACGGAGACATTCCGGTATCGCCGAACTTCACCATGATATTGTCAGGGTGGATGCTCAATTCCTCATGTGCGACCTGAGACAGGGTTGTTTCTAACCCTTGGCCGTGAGAATGAATGCCGACCAGCAGAACGAGTGTGCCGTCCGGATTGATCCGAGCCGTGGCGCTTTCGTAACCAGGAATGATAGGTGAGCCACGCCGTGTCCATTCCGCCGCGCCATGTGCTGTCTGTTCGGTGTAACTGGAGAGACCCACCCCCCAGAACCGGCCGTCCTCCGCGAGGCCCTGCCGGGCGCGGATGCCCTCATAGTCAACCAGGCTCGCCGCGCGGCGCACGCTTTCCGGGTAATCGCCATTGTCGAATCGCATGCCTCCAACCGCTTCGTAGGGCATCTTGTCGGCAGGCACCATGTTGGCTATGCGAACATCCAACGGATCACGGCCGACCGCACGGGCGACCTCGTCGATGGTGCGCTCGATGGCGAAGCAGGCTCCGGGCCGTGCAACACCGCGATATACGCCCAGGGGCGGCTTGTTGGTCGCAACAGTCCAGGTCCGGCATCGCATGTGCTCTATCCGATACGGTCCCGTCAGATTGCGCGCCGCCATTCCGGTTTCCATAAAAGGACCCGAGTGCCAAAGCGCGTAGGCGCCTGCGTTGACGGTCAGTTCCGCATCGATGCCCTGAATCAACCCATCGTGGTTGGCGTAGGCGGTTACCCGGTAGACATGTTCGCGCGCCTGTGGTGCAGCCATCAGATGTTCGCGCCGATCCTCGAGCCATCGGATTGGCTTACCGGTTTCTAGCGCGATAGCACAGACGACGATCTCCTCCGGCATGAGCCGGGCCTTTCCGCCAAACCCGCCGCCCACATCGGGGGCAATGATACGCAGTTGATGGGTCGGAAGGTTCAGCATTTGCGACAGTCCGGTGCGCATCAGATGCGGGATCTGCGTTGACAGATAGACCAGCAATTCACTGGCCCGCTCGTCCCAGTGCGCCAGAACCGCGCGAGGTTCCAGTGGCGAAGTAGACTGCCGGTTCATCCGATAGTCCCGCGTGACCACCACTGGCGCGTTGCGGACGCTGTCGATATCGCCACCGGCGATGTCCGCCTGAACGAAGACATTGTCGCCCCATTCGTCATGTACCAGGGCGGGTGGGTCGTCACGCGCTACCAAAGGGTCGGACAGGGCCGGCATTTCTTCTATATCGGCAATGAGCGCGTCGGTCAGGTCCTCTGCTTCGGCCCTGTTGGAACCAAGGCAGGCCGCGATGCATTCCCCTGCGTAGCGAACTTTTTCTGTGGCGAGCGCATGATGATCGGCCGGCTTGAAACCCGGTACGGAAGGCTCCACGCGAACTGGGTTGATGCGGGTCAATCTTGCGGCCGTGTAGACCCGGTCTTCCTTTCCTTCGGGGATTTCGATCCCCAGCAAGCGACCATGCGCATGAGCGCTGCGGAGGAAAGCGACATCCAATGTTCCCGGGATCGTCACATCGGCGACGTACAGGCCCTTGCCGCGCAGAAAACGTTGGTCCTCCTTGCGCGGCAACCGTGCGCCGACGCCTAATGCCGTATCCTTGGAGTTAGTCACCTGGCTGCTTACACGCCACCGGGCAGCACGTGTGCCCATTTTTCCCGGATGCGGTCATCAAGTTCCCGGCTGGAGCGAGCGACGGTGGGAAAATCATCCATGCGGTCCCACGGCCGGCAGGCATCAATGACGACGCGCGAATTGCGTTTGTCCGTATCGCTGTCATAGCACATCGGATCGAGCGAGGTGCTCCAGCAGCCATCGAGCCTTTCCAAATCTATACGCGGATCGAAGCGAGTGCACATCGCCCACAGAACGTCGTTAGTGTTGGTTGGATCGATATCGTCATCGACGACGACAACCCAGCGGTTGGTGTAGCCGCCGGCGTAGCATTGCGAAGCGATCAGACCAGCCTGCTTGGAATGGCCTCCATAGCGTTGTTTGATCGAAACAGTCAGCCACAACCGGCTGCCGCCTGCCTCGTGTGCGCATACGCCTTGAATATCAGGAATACCCGCCGCTTCCAGCTGGTTCCACACGGCACCGCTACGATAGCTGCCCAAATAATATGTGTTGTCGTTTGGCGGTACGGCGGGGATCACCCCCAGCAGGACGGGATCGTCGCGATGCATGAAAGTCTCGATCCGGATGGCAGGTTGCCGCCGTTTACCCCCGGCATAGTATCCCGTCCATTCGCCGAGTGGCCCCTCTTCGATGAGATCGTCCTTCATGATGAATCCTTCGAAGGCGATCTCCGCATTGGCCGGGACGGGGATGCCGGTGCGCGGCATTTCCAGGGTTCGCACAGGTTCTCCGAAGATACCGCCGACCGCGTCGTATTCGCTAACCCCTTGTGGGATTTCCAGACCGGCGATCATCAGCAGGGTAGGATGCATGCCGGCTACGACGGCGACCGGGCATGGCTCACCTCTGCTATGATACTTGTCCATAATCAGGCGGCCATGCCGGCCTGGCGACATCATTACAGAGGCAGTCTTCGGCCCGTGGGTTTGCACCCTGTAGGCACCGTAATTCACCCAACCCGTGTCCGGGTCTTTCATCACCACCATGCATCCGGTGCCGATGAACGGGCCGCCATCATGTTCGTGCCAGGTCGGCGTCGGGATCGAAGTGATGTCAATGGCATCGCCCTCGATCACGTTTTCATGCAACGCGCCTGTGGTCACGACCTCCGGCGCGCATTTTGGCGCGTTTTTCATATAGTCTCGCCACCACAGCACTAAGTCGAGCTCCGAACCATCGGCCGGTAGTCCAAGCGCGATATTAATCCGCGCGACGGATGTCAGGACGTTGGCGAGCACGCGATGGCCTGTCGGGAAGCCCGGCACTTCGTCGAACAGGATTGCTGGATTACCCATTTGCCGCTGATAGAGATCGAGGATCCCACCAATCTCTTCGGTCGTCTCGGCACCCGTGATTGTCTTCAGCGCCCCTTCCGCCTCCACTGCCTCCATCCAGTGTCGGAGATCCTGGTCCCAGTTGCGTCCTGAACTATCCGCCATTTTGGATCTCCTAAACCTTGCCCAGCGCATGCAGCACGGTTTCCGGTGTCATCGGCTGTGCCGTGACCACTGCATCAAAGGGGCGGAGTGCATTATTGACTGCGCACATGACAACGCCTGGTGCGGCTCCCGTTCCGGATTCGCCGGCTCCCTTGGCGCCAAGCTCTGACTCACTTGTTGGCGTTTCGATATGGGCGACTTCGATATCCGGCATTTCCGATGCCATTGGTGTGAGGTAATCAGCCATCGAGCCGTTCAGTAGCTGCCCGTTATCGTCGTATAGACAATGTTCGTAGAGCGCGCCGCCGAGACCCTGCACGCATCCACCGCGCACCTGCTCGTCGGCGAGGTTAGGGTTGATGATGCGGCCGCAATCTTCGACCACCCAATGTTTCAGGAGACGGATAAATCCGGTGTCGACATCGACTTCCACATAAGCACCGTGAATACCGTTGGTGAAGATGTAGGGCAGTCCGGTAAGCCGAAAGCGGCGGGTCGTTGATAAAGTGGGCTGATAGTCGTTTGGCAGCTCGCCTAGCTGGAAATGCCCAATACGGCCGATTTCCGACAGGGAGATGCGCACTTCATCGCTACCCGCGGTGACGACGTTGCCGGCGACTATGTCGAGGGTCTGAGCATCGGACTGCAGCAGGATACCGGCCATGCTGAGGATTTCCCGCCGCAAATCGCGGCTCGCCTGATAGACCGCTTCGCCGCCGATCGCCGTGGCGCGAGATGCGTAGGTGCCGCCGCCATAGGGCACGGCATCCGTGTCACCTTCTATGACGCGGATGCTCTCAAGGGGTACGCCGAGCGCGGTGGCTGCGATCTGTCCCATGACTGTATCTACGCCCTGGCCTTGGTCGGTGACGCCGACGGTGCAAATCACACCGCCGGAGGGTTCTAGCTTGATCGTGCAGGCGTCCTGCGAGGCGATTGGGGCACCGCCTGAGCCGTAATAGCCCTGTGGGCCGGGCGCGGTACCCTTGATGAAGCCGGCTATGCCGATGCCGCGATGCACTCCCTGTTCGCGCAGAGCTTCTTGCTCTCGCTTTAGTCCCTCGTAATCCATCAGACCAACCAGCTTATCTAGGCATGCTTCGTGCGAAAGATCGTTGACCGGAACGCCTGATGGCGCAACATTCGGATAACCACCATCCGGCATCACGTTGCGGCGACGAAAAACCACGGGGTCCATGCCCAAGGTTTCGGCCGCACGGTCGACCATGTGCTCACCGACGGAGATGCCGATTGGATGGCCGACAGCCCGGTATTGCGAGGTGGGCACCTTATTGAGATAGACCACGGTGGTCTTGGCGCGATAGTTCTGGAACTTGTACGGTCCGGCGGTAATATTAAGAACTTGATTGGCTTCGAACACGCTGGTCCGTGGATAGGCGGAATAGGCGCCCACACCCGCTAAATCGTCGATTTCCACTGCTTGGATGTCACCTTCCTTGCTGACCGCGATGCGGGCGGAGATCTGGTGCTCGCGCGCGTGGATATCGGAGACGAAGGATTCTAATCGGTCGGCGATGAACTTCACTGGCCGCCCCAGTTGAATAGATGCTGCGGTTGCGGCGACTTCGTCGCCGAAAGTATGAATTTTCAAGCCAAAGGATCCACCGACATCGGGCGCTATGATGCGGACATTGTGTTCTGGCACTCCGAGTGTTCGAGCGAAGACGGCCTGGATCATATGCGGAACCTGGCTGCTGGTATGAATAGTCAACCGCTGCGTGCCGGGATCATAGTCGGCGAGTAGTGCCCGCGGTTCGAGGCTAACCGCCGTGTGGCGGCCAAAAGAGAAATCTTCCTTGAGCACGATATCGGCCGAAGCAAAGGCATCGTCGACAGCGCCGCGATCGATTGTTTTAGTGAAGGCGAGATTGTCGCCGAGATCGGGATGCAGGACCGGTGTGTTCGCGTCGAGGGCCGTTTCGGCTTCTGTCGTTGGCGGGATCACCTCCCACTCGATGGCAACTTGTTCGCAGGCATCTTCCGCCAGCGCTCGGCTCTCAGCTACGACCATGACAACCGGCTCCCCTTGCCAGCAGGCTCGGTCCACCGCCATCGCAAATTGAGGGGCAGATTTCATGCCTTCGAAACAAGACAGCGTACCGATCCAGGGACCGGTGCTTCGCTCGGCCAACTCCGCGCCAGTCATAATCAGCACGACACCTGGCATCGTTTCGGCTTCCGCGGCATCGATCTTGAGAATTCTGGCATGCGCGTGCGGGCTGCGCACAAATGCCGCATGGACGGTACGTGGCAGACTTATGTCGTCCGTATAGCGGCCGCGACCAGCCACGGTCCGCCGCGCGCTCGTCCGGGAAAGTGAGCGGCCGATATGGCTGTTTGGCCCCTCGAACACGCTGTTGGAAACGCTGTCGTTCATGACGCCTTCTCCAGCCGCTGTTTCAAGGTGGTTTCGACGGCATCGACGATTGCGTGATATCCGGTACAACGGCAGTAGTTGCCGGACAGGAATTCGCGAATTTCTGCGCGTGTTTTTGGTGTAGCCTCGCGTAGCAATTCCGCTGCGGTGATCAGCATTCCGGGTGTGCAGAAGCCGCATTGTAGAGCGTCACGTTCAACAAAATTTTCTTGCAGATCGGCGATTTCGCCGCTTGCCGTCAGCCCTTCGACGGTCTCGATGTTGGTGCCGTCCGCCTGTATGGCGAGGATCAGGCAGCCTCTCACCACATCGCCATCGAGGCGCACAGAACAGGCGCCGCAGATCCCATGCTCACAGCCCAGATGGGAACCGGTTAGGGCAAGTTCGCCGCGAAGAAAATCGACCAGATGTTGACGTGCATCGACTAGCTTGGTCACCTTGTCGCCATTCACCGTGAGAGTGATAGTCTTAGTCTCGTCGCTCATGCCGCCCTCGCCCGCTCGATTGCGCAATCCAGCACGCGGCCAGTTAGCACGCGCTGTAGATGCAGCTTAAATTCAGCACTGCCTTGCAGATTGTCCATCGGGTCCAGGTCTTTGGATAGGGCCGCAATCGCAGACGACCGGCTGTCCGCTGACCAGGGTTTCCCCGCGATCGCGGCGGCGGCATTCGATGCGAGTGTCGGCCGATCTTCGCTGGCAAAATAGACCAAACGCGCATCCGTGACGGTTTCTTCATCGATTTCAGCCGAGCAGGCGACACCGGCGATGGCAAAGTCTCCTTGTCGACGGCTTAGTTCCATGAAGGCGTGAAAGGTTTGAGAGCTCTGACAAGGGATTTGGATTTCAGTCAGCATCTCGTCTGGCTCCCGCTCAGTCTCGAATAAACCCTTGAAAAAATCTCCTGCCTTGACGTGTCGTTGCCCGCGCACGCTTTCGACCACGATCGTCGCATTAAGCGCCAACGCGCAGGCCGGCAGCTCAGCCGCGGGATCGGCGAGCGCAATGCTGCCGCCGAATGTACCGCGATTGCGCACGGCAACATGGGCCACATGCGGCATTGCCTCTGCGATCAGGGGCAGGTGCTTGGCGACGATCGGCGATTGTAGGACCGACGTGTGCCGTGTCAGCGCTCCGATACGAACCATGTCGTCTTCGACAGAAATTCCTTCGAGCGCATCAAGCCGATTGATATCGATCAATAGATCGGGCTTTGACAGCCGCATGTTTAGTGTAGGCATCAAACTCTGACCTCCTGCGAGGATGTTTGCTTCATCCCTGTGTTCCGAAAGGAGTTCCAAAGCCTGTTCCACGCTTTCGGCGCGCGTATAGGTCAGTTTTGGTGATTTCATGGTGCCATCCCCGCCCGATAGTGTCGCTCGCTCAAATTTAGTTTCCTCTTTTTTCGATTGTTGCCCGCTGTACTTCCAGCACCGACATAATAGCGCGGACAATGCCGGCATATCCGGTGCAGCGGCAAATGTTTCCTGCGAGTTCGAGGCGCACCCGATCCTCATCAGCGTTCGGTAGCCGGTTTACGATATCGCGTGCGGTGAATAGCATCGCGGGCGTGCAATAACCGCATTGTAGACCGTGATGTTCCGTGAACGCGTCTTGCAGTGCCGCGATTACTGGATCCGAATTGCTGCCCTCAATTGTCCGAATATCTGCTCCGTCGCAGCTAATCGCGAAGAGTATGCAGGATCGCACCGGTTCTTCGTCCACCAAGATCGTGCAGGCGCCGCATACTCCATGCTCGCAACCGAGATGAATACCGGTAAGCCGATGCTGTTCGCGCAGAAAATCGGCAAGTGTAGTTCTCGGCTCAACGGGTGCAGTGACCGTTTCACCATTGATTGTTAGTGAAACGTTCATCATGTGCTGTAGGCCTGTGCAACTGCGCGCTGCAACGCAATCGCGTGCATCCGTAGCTTAAAAGGGTCGAACGCTTCGCCGGTTTCGGTTAGTGCCTTGCTCGCTGCCTCGGTATCAAAACGGGTGCCATCGGTTTGTGCGATTGTGGCGGCAGCAGATTCCAGTAGCAACGGTGCGGCCTCGGTTCCGGCGAGTACGAGCCGGGCGACCCTGGTTGTAGGATCGTATACATAGGCTCCGATCGACTCCGCGAATTCACCTGGTTTGCGGCAAATTTTGTAATAACCCCATCGCGCCGCATCAGAAAGAATCGGTAACCGTACCCCACGCACAATTTCGTCTTCTTCGAGAGCGACCGTAAAGGCACTCTGTTGAAATGCGTTGATCCCGATCTCCCGACTGCCTGCAGGGCCGTCGATGACTATATGCGCTCCCAATGCCCTCAAGGCCGCTGGCCAGTCCCCTGCTGGATCGGCATGGACAAGGCTGCCGCCAATAGTGCCTCGGTTGCGCACAGCGCGATAAGCGATGCCCGCGGCGACATGTACCATCATTCCTCGGGTTACATCGGGTAGTATCCCGTCTTCAATGTTTGCGTGGGTCACCAGCGCCCCGACAAACAAATGATCGGTCGCCTGTGTTACCGCTTTCAAAGGTTCAAGGTCGCGAATATCAATAAGTCGATCCGGCCGCGCCAAGCGTAAATTCATCATGGGGCCGAGTGACTGACTACCTGCCAAAACTTTGCTGTCGCCTTCTATTGATGTCAGCGCTGTCACTGCCTCAGCCAAATCGCTAGTTTTTTTGTAGTCGAATTTTGCTGCTTTCATCGCTCTATCTTGAGCTTATCCCTGTAACCATGCCGGCCATGAAAGCATGGTATGGTATCGTGGGAGACAGCCGCAACGGTCAAGAGATCGAAAGTTTACCCGGTTGTCCGCAATTTAGATGGAGTAAAGATCGACGAAGAAACCGCTTTATCACCCAGCGTTGCCCTGCTTCGCCAACAATCTGAACAGGCGATTCTGTGCATCGTTGGCCGCCCTGGAGGCATGTGATTATGGTCTGGAACGGTTCGATCGGATCGCCAGCATGCTGGCCTGTTGGATAGGCGAAAGTGGGTTACCGGAGGGCTTCAATAGCTAGGTACGCTGCTTCAAACTACTCGGTGACGTGACGGCCTACACGGGCACTGCCGGCGAATGCAGGCCATCGACGATGCAAAGGGTCGTATCAAGTTTGGCGTCCAGGCAATCTGCCAGCGCGACTAGATTACCGCGCGGGGTTTGGCGAAGCTGTATATCCCTTGGCGGCAGAAGTTAAACCGGACGCGTCCCGTTCACCGTCACGCGGTTCATATAGCGTTTTTGTCCGGGATAGTCGTTCAGTGCCTTGTGCATGACGCAACGATTATCCCAGAAGGCTATTGAACCCTTCTCCCATCGGAAACGGCAGGTGAATTCCGGTCGATGGCTGTGGTCGAACAAAAATTCGAGCAACGGCTTGCTCTCCGTTTCTGCCATGCCTTTGAAGCGGTGGGTGCGTGGCCGGCATACGAACAGCGCCTTACGGCCGGTTTCCGGATGGGTACGTACCACTGGATGTTCCATTTCAGGTTCGTCTTCCTCGTCCGGGTCGTCGCGCAGTTTACTGGTCATCTTAGCATTGCGTTCTGGTGTTGCGTTGGGTGCCTGGACGCGGTTGTCGTGAACTGCGACTAGCTTATCCAGCATTTTGCGCATGCCTTCGGACAGGGCTTCGTAGGCGAGGTATTGGTTGGCAAATAGTGTATCTCCGCCGACTGACGGTACGTCTAGCGCATAGAGAATTGAGCCTAGCGGTGGCTTCTCCAGATGGGTTAGATCCTGATGCCAACTGCCGCCGACAATCTTGGTGTGCTCGGGGTCCTTACGGATCGGGAAAATTTCCGGATGGCCCTCAAGTGGAACATAGCGCGGATGCACGTTCAGGCTGCCGAAGCGTCCGCCGAATTTCTTGTGTTGATCCTCGGTTAAATCTTGGTCCCGGAAGAAGATAACGAGGTTCTCATGAAAGGCGCGTTGCACTTCCGCAAAGGTTTCATTGCCGAGATCCTCCGACAGATCAACCCCAAAAATCTCTGCGCCACACCCGCCGGAGAGTGGTTTTACTTTGATGCGGTTGTAGGTCACGCGGTTTCCTTCCCGTTTTCGTCTAGCCTAACACTTTTGATGGTAGACTAAATGACGTTAATTCCATAACGCACATACTGTTAGACAGCCATCCGCCTTGGCGTCCGGGCCACCATATGTAGCACCAAATAGGCCGCCATGGCGGCGACGAGATGTTTAAAAGTATGGCCGCTGACTGCGCCGCCGAGTGCGTTGAAGACTGCAAGGTCGGACCGGTCGAGCACTATGGCCACACCGTATGTAAGGAAGACAATGAGCAGTGGAGCGGAAGGCATATAGTAGCCGCTTGGGAATAGCCATAAGATGAGCGGCAAGGTGATTATCGGAAAGAATTTAACCAAAACATAAAAACGTAAATCGCCAGCGCCCACACTTTCGCTCCAATTCCAGTAGATAACGCTCGCGGCGCCGAGGAGGATGAGGAGTGGCAAGAGCCAGCGGTTGCCGGTGCGACGGTCGATCCGGTCGGCGAGGATAGCTGCGAAAAGGGACATGAAGGCGGTAGTCATGGGCAGTCGGTCCCAGAACAGTCGTGGAGTATCCGGCATCAAGTGGTAATAAGCTGATCCTATTCCTATTAGCGTTACAGCAGCGAAAAAGACAATATACGGTGCGGCATCTGTCCCTTCTGCAAAGATGTCTCTCCTCCGCCTACCCAGTAAAGTTGCCAGGCCTAGCAGACCCACCACCATAAATGCTGCGCTCGAAAGCACGTCGCCGAAATTGGGGATACCGCAAAGCGATCGCATATCGGCGAAACGGTGGTATTCTGGGTTCTGCGGAACAGACGGCACTAAGTTGGCGCCGACCAAAGTAACTACGAACAGACCTAATAGAATTGCGATCCGTTGTTGTTTGGTCAGTATCCGCATAGCGCCTCCCGTATGCTGTTTCGGCAACCATATAGGTCAATTACAAATAGGCTACCTTGCCAGTTTCGATTTACCGAGAAAGCGCAGACGCGCCGTTCAATGACAGGTTAGGCCAACTAGGTTAAGCCATAGACGTGGACCTTTTTGCATGGTGCCGCAAAATTGCCAAGATCGCCGTAATTTTTTGTTGCGACGCGAATTTTTGAAGTGCAGTGCCCGTTTTGCTGAGTGAAGCAAGACGCCCGCGGGACTGGGCTGAACTGGAAGGTTAGGCTCTGGGTTGCGAATAATTTGCTAGCTGTTAGCTGCCTCCCGCATCGCAGAGTAGGCTGACAGGGCCCGTTGTCGGCTTACGCGTAAATCGACGATGGGTCGCGGGTAGGTTTTGTCCAAAACGACGCCCGCTTCTATTAAGGTGGTCGCTGGCGTTCCCCATGGTTCGTGGATGTGCTTCGCCGGCATTGCGGCGAGCTCTGGCACGTAGCGCCTCACATAGGTTCCCTCCGGGTCAAACTTTCGACCCTGCAGAACCGGGTTAAAGATCCGGAAATAAGGTGCTGCATCGGCTCCCGACCCGGCGACCCATTGCCAGCCAGCCGAGTTGTTGGCCAAGTCGGCGTCTACCAACTTATCCCAAAACCACGCCTCGCCCGCCCGCCAGTCAATTAGCAGGTTCTTGACCAGCAGGGACGCCACGATCATGCGCACCCGATTATGCATCCAACCGGTCTGCCACAATTCGCGCATACCCGCATCGACAATTGGAATCCCTGTCTGACCGCTCTGCCAGGCGCGCAGTCCATCGGGATCGTCGGGCCAGCGCATGTTCGCGAATTTGGCTTGAAAGGGCGCTTCCGGCAAGGTTGGCCAATGGAACAGTAGGTGTTTGGAGAACTCCCGCCACGCAAGCTCGCGTTGAAACGCGTGGCCCCCACCTGCAGTCTCCGGCGCAGCTTCGATCTTGGCTAGTGTAGCGTGCCAGCATTGGTGTGGACTGATTTCACCAAAATGTAGATGCGGCGATAGTCGGGAGGTCCCGGCAAAATCCGGCCGATTGCGCAACTCTGAATAATCCTTTAACGGGCCTTCTAGGAAATCGACCATCCTTGCACGGGCTCCTGCCTCACCTGGTTGCCAGGTTTCTCGCAACCCGCCGGCCCAGTCGGGTGCTGTCGGCAGCAATCGTAAATGCTCAAGCGAGTCTCCCGCCGGAACATATGCAGGAACTGGGATTGTTTTGGGCCGGAGCAGCGGAATTTTCGGCATTGGCGCACTCAGACAGGCTTTCCAGAACGGTGTGAAGACGCGGAAAGGGGTATCAGATTTTGTCCGCAGCGCTTCCGGTTCGAACAACAAATCGCCGGAAAAGCGTTTAATCACGAAGCCAGTATCGGCAAGCTCGTTTTCTGTAGCATGGGCCCAAGGTTCGTAAGCTCTAGTGAAGTAAAGCGCAGAGGCTCCAGTCTCCGCCATTAAGGTTTTCAAGACACTTAGTGCTGGGCCGCGGCGCAGGATCAATGGACATCCGAGTTGCGCTAAATCGCGCGCCAAGGCTGCGAGGCTGTTATGCAGCCACCAACGGCTCGCCTCACCCATCCTCCACACGCCTGGTGTTTTATCGTCAAGCACATAGACCGGTAGAACGGGCTGACCAGACTCACATGCAGCAGAGAGGGCACGATTGTCGCTTAAGCGAAGGTCATGCCGGAACCAGAACAGAACGGGGGCGGTGGACATGGCGTATCTTCAGCTAATTTTTTTTATTTTACGCAAGACCTTACACAGCGGATCATGCGTGTTTGCGCTTGCGGTGGCAATCGATACCATCTTGGCTAGTCATGGTTTTGGGGCGGTGATGTGAAAATCGAACGAACTGAAACGTTTCAGGTTCAATTGGAGGAAGGTACCACTTGCCAACGCAGCGAATTCGTTCGCATCTGGACCAATGATGGTTTGTATGGCGCCGGCGAGGGCTTGTCCATGCAGGGCGAGACCTCTTCTCTGCTGGCGATCCAGCATGACAACGCGCCGGCTTGGATCGGCACTGATCCGACCGACCACGCGGAGCCGCAGGACTGGCTGATGCACAAGCTGGTCAAGCAAGGACCGGAATGGAGGCTGACCGGCGTCCCCGCCGCATCGACGTCAACGCTTAACACACAGGAATTAAGGGGTAAGTAGCATGACGTCACTCAGTCGTCAGTTCGCCGAATGGGTCGTCGGACTCAAATATGAAGATTTGCCAATGGCCGTCGTGGATCGCGCCAAGGGGCTCACTCTGCACGCTTTTTCTTCTGCATTAGTTGGACGGGGCTTTCCGGATGCTGAACAGGCGCTTCGCATGATGCAGGAAGAAGAAGGAGGTGGCGGGGCGGCCACTGTGATCGTCGATGGAGCGAAGTTGACCAAGGCGGGCGCGGCGCTGGTCAATTCTGAGATGATGTTTGCTGGCGGTAAGTGGGATACTTTCCGCATGCTAACCCATCCGGGCTGCGCGATCATTCCCTCGACCCTAGTCTCGGCGGAGCTCGAAGGTGCATCGGGTCGCGAATACATCACTGGGCTTGTTGCCGGCTATGAGATTATGGAACGTATGGCGGCAGACTTTATCCCCACCGTCATGTCACGCGGGTTCCATCCAGGTCCTGTTTTCGGCATCTTCGGTGCTGCGATGTCGGCAGCTAAGATCACTGGCCTCGACGCAGAACAGGTGCATGGTACGATCGCACAATGCGTCAATCTGGCAAGCGGTAATGTCGAAGGTGCGCGCAGTGGTGGAAAGTCTCTGCGCGAGGGTGGTGCCGTCCGCAATGCACTGCTGGCCGTTGCCATGGCAAGGCACGGAACGCCCGGCGGAGAGACGGTGCTGGAGGGAGAGGGTGGCTTTTACCATTCTTATACTGGCAACAATCTCGGCAAACTGCGCTACAGCTTCACCGGTGACAATGCAACCAACCTGGATAAGCTGACACAAGGGCTCGGCCAGGACTGGATGTTCCTGGAGACGCTGTATCGCATCTATTCGACACCGGGCTACAACATCGCACATGTTGACGTGACTGCAGCCTTGTGTGCGGAGCATGATATCCAATACGCGGATGTGGATCGGGTCGTCAGTCACGTTAATTTTCTGGAAACGCAATATCCCAGCCCCGCTTTTCCGTCGCGTGGCACCATTCCAAAGATCGACAGCCCGCACTATTACGCAGCTTATGGTGTGGTGAAACGCGGCTTTCCGCTGCTGAAAAACGTTGCCCGCAAGGTTGGCGAGGCAGATCCGCCGGAAGTGATCGACCTGATGAAGAGGGTAGAGATCGTGCCGGTCCACGCTCACACTCTTTTCGGTCCGACGGTGACGATACATCTGAAGGATGGCCGAAGCTTCACAAAGGTTGCGACGGGTCGCGAGTTCATCTGGGACTTCGACGAAGAGGTACGCCGGGTCCGCGAACTGATACCTGGTCTGCCAATTCCAAAAGCGCAGTTCGAAGATTTGATTGAAGCGTGTCGGGGCCTCGATGGCTTAGCAAAGGCGGATAAGCTGATCGAATTGAGTTTAATTGGTTAAAGGTCAGACATCACCGAACCTCAACCACTGTCATACCCTATCAAGTCGGGGATATTGCAATGCAAGGAGCTAGCCTGACCTGAAGTCCATCAATTCGGCACGAGGATGGGCTTCATTTCATCGCCTTTCAGGATCAGATCGTAGCTGGGCAGACCTTCCAATAGCGGTAATGCGTGACCGTGGATCAGGTCTGTTTTTAGTGGTTAAGGCGTCGCGATTTTAAGACTGAATTAGCCATTTCCCGTTTCCGGCATGTCATGTTTGGTTAGATCCAGTCTGCGGTCCCCATCGATCGTGTTTGGAATTTCTGGCATTGGGCGCTCGCTAAATTTGGTGGATGTCGATGGCACCGTCGATGACGTTTTCCAGCAACACTATTTTCTTTTGTTTGATTTTGAGATCGTCGCCGACGCGGTACAAGGTGTAGTCATACCAACCACCGCGAATTTGTTTTCCCCAGCGTGGATCATTACACAAAGTCAACCACTTCGCTGATGCTTCGATCGTATCGCCATTGTCTTCGACAATGCGCACTGTATTGACTAGATGGCTTGTCCGGGCCAACGGCGTGGTGGCGTATGCTTGGCCAGAGGTCAGTCGGTAGAGCCGTGCCTCCAACGCCGGCTTGCCGGTAAGATAGATCATGTTGACTTCCAGCTCTGGGTCGTTGGTTAACTCGTCCTCAGTCGCCCATGACGGTACCCAGTAGATGCAGTCCTGGGTGTAGAGGTCGGCCCAGCCCGACCATTCCCGCCGGTCCAGCAAGTCCGCTTCCAGATAGAGCAGGTCACGGACCGCGTTGTAGCTGCCGCTCGCCGAACTCACGACACTACGCCGCCCATCAAGTCTCGCCATTTGCGGAAAAAGCCATAATACAGTGTCTCTTGATCGTAGGTTGTGCCGCTGGTCACCGGATCGGCGCCGATACAGCTTGCCGCATCGTCCGGTCCCTTGAAGGCTATCCCAAGCCCACGATCGAGCCCGCTCCAGCGCGATAGGGTGCCTGCAGCGCCGAGCTGACAGTCCTCCAACGCCGCCAGATCGTCCGGTGTTGCCATACCGGTTACTGTATAAAAATCCTCGAATTTGCGCAGGCGTGCAGCGCGCGCCTTGCGGCTCTCCCCTTTCGGGGCGATGCAGTATACGCGCACTTCGGTGCGGTCCGGCGCAATCGGTCGTGTCACGCGGATTTGTGTCGAGGGCTGGTCCATCAGGTGGACGTTAGGGAAGAGGTAGAGATTTCGGCCGCGCCGGAGCATCCAGTCGACCTTTTCCTGAGGGAAATCCTGCAGCAGCTGTTCCTTGGCTTCGTAAAGCGGCATGACCTCCGGCGTCTCACGCTGAGACCAGATCATGTTGTGGCCGTTGCCGAAATCATAGCAACCGGCGGGTTGGGTGCCACGCAACCTGCCTGACTCGGTTCGTCGCATGTCCGCATTGTCGCCCATTTTTTCGCGCTGCTGCATGGCGCGGACGAAAACTTGATGCACCGTGCTGACATGGTATCCATCGACACCGTTCTCCGCGTTTAGCTTCCAGTTGCCGCGCACTAAGTAGGTCTGGCCGCCACGCACCACTTCCATCCCTTTCGGCGACTGGTCGGCCAGATGATCGATGAATGGCAGGGTCTCGCCTAGATGGCTTTCCAGCGGCTCGACGCTGGCATCGAGGCACCCGAAGACGAACCCCTTGTAACTTTGCACGCGCGGCACCGGTGTCAGTCCCTTGCGTGCGCTTTCCGGGGTGCCACCCGGCCAGCCCTTCGCTTCGTCTTTCACATGGGTGCATTTGCCCTTGGTGTCGTAGCACCATCCATGGAAGCGACATGCAATTGTCTGCATCGTGCCCCGCCGCCGAGGCGTGAGTATTGCGCCACGATGGGCACAGGCATTGATGAAAGCGCCAATGCCGTCATCTTCCTGACGGATGACGAAGACTGGCTGCTGGCCAATATTTGTTGCGTAATAATCGCCATGTTTGATCACCTGACTTTCGTGACAGAGATATACCCAGGTCTTGCCGAACACGCGTTCCATCTCAGCGGAGAACACCGCTGGATCGGTGTAAAGGCGTCGGTCGATGCGAAAGACACCGTCTTCGGTGCGGTCTTCGATGAATTGGGCCGTGTCGTCCATGGATTTAGCTTCGGTCGTTTTTGGGTGTAGAGATGGTAGCAGATAACACATTCCTGATTCGACAGGCTGTTTATTCACACGCTACGGTCCGGCGTATGTAAGTGGGAAGACGATTATGGTTGAAGATTTGGATGCGAACGAAATTTTGATGGGCAAAAATTGCGTTGTTGCAGCTGTATCCCATGTCATTTCCGCATCATGGGTTCGGCCAGGATATGGAAACGCTGCATTCGGTTGCCGATCCAGAAAATTTAAGTTTTGACGACTTCCATAGGATTAAAATGGAACCAGACCGCACATATATTTTATGCGAGGAAACGAGAGAGCGTATGACATCGCTGATGATTTCTGTGATGAATTCCCAGAAGGTCGGGTAACGGGGCCTTCCCGATGCGCCGTCCGCTATGGATCATAATCCTCAGCGCCGGGGCCTGCGTCGGGCTTACGCTCGGTTTCCGGCAGGCGCTTGGGCTATTCCTGACACCTATTTCTCTGGATACCGGGATAGGGAGAGAAACATTCGCCCTGAGCCTGGGATTGGCCAATCTGTTCTGGGGTTTGACGGCGCCCTTTGCTGGTGCGATCGCCGACCGGTTTGGAGCCGGGCGGGTCGCGGCCGCGGGCGGTCTCTGCTACGCAGCTGGACTGGCGGCTTTTACCTTAAGCGGCGATGGGGAGCAGCTGATCTTCGGTGGTATCCTGATCGGCTGCGGTTTGAGCGGGGCGGGCTTTTCCGTCGTGCTGGGCGCGGTCGGCCGCGCCGCACCAGAAGAAAAACGAGGCACAGCGCTGGGGGCGGTGGCCATGGGCGGGTCGATCGGCCAATTTGCGGCGCTACCCTACACGTTCGCTTTCCTAGAGGGGTACAGCTGGACCATAAGCCTGTTCGCCCTGTCGATGACAACACTGCTGATCGTGCCGATTGCTTGGGGCCTGTCAGGCAAGCCGTCGCGCGAGGAAGGTCTCGCTCGGCAGACGATTGCCCAGGCGCTGAGCGAGGCGTTACGCAGCCCGAGTTTTTGGTTACTTAATACCGGTTTCTTCGCCTGCGGCTTCCATCTTGCCTTCATCACTGTGCATTTCCCGGCCTATCTCGCCGATCAGGGCTTCGCGCCCTGGCTTGCGACTGCTTCGCTTACTGTGCTTGGCATCTGCAACATCATTGGTAGCTATGGCAGCGGGGTGCTGGGCGACAAGTTTCCAAAGAAATTTGTGCTCAGCTTCATGTATCTTGGTCGGGCAGTGATTTTCGCTGGTTTCCTGCTGTTGCCAGTTTCCGAGGCTACAGTGATTGCCTTCGGCGCGCTGATGGGCTTCCTGTGGATCGGTACTGTGCCGCTGACCAGTGCGCTGGTTGCTACTATGTTTGGCACTAGCTACCTATCGATGCTCTTCGGTTTAGTGTTTTTCGGACATCAACTTGGCAGCTTCCTCGGCGCTTGGTTGGCGGGCCATTTTTACGATTTGATGGGCAGCTACGACGTCGTGTGGTGGCTAAGCGTTGCCATCGGCTTGATCTCCGCGGCACTACACTGGCCAATCGCAGAGCGTCCGGTCGAACGGCTAGCTGAGGCGGAGACCGCGTCTTGATCGACCCTGTCTCCATCCCGGTCTGACACCTTAAGTAAAGTATCAAATTTTGTGATGCGATGCTGTGTGAGACTGGCTTCGCTTGCATGGTCGAAAGACGCTCGACTTTAGGTTTAGTGGGCGCTAACCGGAGTTATGGTTCAATGCGCGACTGGACATGGTGTCGGTGCTTAGGAACTCAGACAGACATGTCTGCCTTTGCACGCCAAACTTAAGCGTGGTCAGAGCCGGCGCTGCAAGCGGTTGGAAGGGATGCTGGTGCACTGTGCTTTCGAAAGGCTTCAACACCCACCTATTACGGCATATTCATTTTCGACCTCGATGGTATTAAAAACGAGGCGGTGACGTCTCCCGACGCGTTTGTGGTACTGCCATTTTCTTGCCGTCGAGTACCGTCGCCTCTGTGGCGTTAGGTGCACTGCGATAGTAGATCCCGTCGATGCCTATCGCTCTACAAATCAAAGTCCAGACACAGGCCGGTCTCGCTGGCTAGCTTGTGGACTTGGCGCGGCATTATTTCCTCGGATTTTAGTTTGCACAGCTTGATTTGGATAAGCGTGTTGTCGATGAGAATAAAAAAAGGGGCGTGTTGAACATCATCGCGTTTTGCGAGCATGCGGGTATACACTAATGCCGATACTCATTGCAGGTGAGGGTGGCATGAATATGGAAATCGATACCGGTTCGACGTCGAGCGATCGCACCGCGGCGGACGCGATCCTGATCCGTTTGCGCCAGGCCGGCGTACGCTATCTGTTTGCCAACGCTGGGACCGACTTCGCCTCGATTGTAGAATCGATGGCCAGCGATGAGAGTGGGTCGATGGTCGAGCCCGTGCTGGTGCCGCACGAGGCCGTGGCCGTAGCGATGGCGCATGGCTACACGATGGTCACCGGTGAACCGCAGGCTGTTATGGTGCATGTAAGCGTAGGCACGGCGAACGCACTGTGTGCAGTGATAAACGCCAGCCGTCTGGAAATCCCAATGATCTTTATGGCTGGCCGAACGCCGATCACTGAGGACCGAACAGCAGCGGAAGGTGCTCGCACAGTTTATGTGCACTGGGCGCAGGAGATGTACGACCAGGGTGCGATGGTACGCGAGATGGTTAAGTGGGACTACGAGCTGCGGGCGCCGGACGAGGTCGACAAGGTGATCGATCGAGCGCTCAACTTAGCGCAGAGTATGCCGAAGGGGCCGGCCTACCTATCGCTGCCGCGTGAGGTGTTGGCCGCGCCCGCACCGACGCCTGCAAACGCGGCCCTTCGCGTCGCGCCATCGCCGACCCATCCCGATCCGGCGGCGATCACAGAAGTGGCTGAGGTTCTGCTGGCGGCGGAAAACCCGCTTATCATCACCGCAGATACAGGTCGAGAGCCAGAAGCCATGAAATATCTGGCGACGCTGACGGAGCGGTTTGCGCTTCCGGTGATCCCCGCCTTTCCTCGCTATCTAAACCTGCCTAGCGATCATCCTATGCTACTGGACTATGCGGTCGGTCCGCATATCAAAGCTGCTGACGTGGTGCTTGTGCTCGACAGCGACGTGCCCTGGATCCCGGCCAAGGACGGTTCACCGGCGAACGCGAAAGTGATCCATATGGGCACCGACCCGCTCTACAGCGGTTACCCGATGCGCGGCTATCCCTGTGACATCGCGATTGCGGCACCTTCATCGATCTCGCTGCCGGCACTCTCGGCGGCGATGGAGAGGAGCTATGCCGTCCATAAGACAGGAATTGCTGCGCGCCGCGCTCGTATCGACGAGGCCCGCCAGATAGTCCGCGCCCGTTGGCAGCAGATAGAAGAGGGGATGGAGACGGCAACGCCAATCCACCCCGCCTGGCTGTCGCGCTGCGTCGGCGACCTGATGGATGACAATGCAATCCTGATAAACGAGATGGGTGTGGCTTTGCCGCATGTATCGCTTTCGAACCCGGGGAGTTTCTTCGCGGCGAGCCCGGTAAGCGGCTTGGGTTGGGGGTTAGGCGCGGCGGTCGGCGCCAAATTGGCCGCGCCGGACAAGCTGGTCATTGCAGCAATTGGTGACGGTTCCTACTATTTCGGTAACCCAGCGGCAGCGCACTATTGTGCCCGCGCATATGACCTGCCGGTTTTATATATCATCCTTGATAATTCGGCATGGGGTGCGGTTCGCCGCGCTGTCCGCGATATGTACCCGGACGGACGCGCGGTGCGGTCGAACAACATGCCATTGACCAGCCTAGAGCCGATGGTCGCTTTCGATAAAGCGTGCGAAGCCGCCGGCGGTTATGGGGAACGGGTCGAGGTCCCTGATGAGCTGCCTAAGGCACTCGAACGGGCAAAGCATGCGGTGACAGTGGAAAAACGCCAGGCCTTGCTGCATGTGGTGCTCGGAGGGGCATAGAGTAATAGCACGCCTAAAATTTTAGGTTTATCCAACGACTATGTCCGTGGTGCCATCTTTCTGAAGGCAAACCTTGGCGCAGCCTTAACTCTGGAACTGTAGACCTTATCCGGCATGTTAGCTCTGGGGATATTTAAACCTAGTCTGATGCCGCCATCTGCGCCGCATCCTTCGCCGCCATTCGCGCTTTAAGTTCTTCCGGGGTCAGCCGGACGATGTCGGCATTCTGATGGCTAAAAATGTCGTAGACCTTGGTTTCTAGGTCCTCGAGTGTAAGCCGTCCGCTGAGCACATTGTCTTTCCACGTTGCGTGCTCTCCCTCCAGCGCGTGAAATTCTGGCATTACCTCCTCGGCGAACATCTTCAGGCTGCCGCAGATATCCTCGTGGCTGGTTTTTCCTGCCTGGTTCAGCAGTATTACCTGATCGACATGTGCTTCCTGGAACTGGTGCAGTTTCTCGCGGATCGTAGCGGGAGAGCCGATCAGGGCGCCCTTGAAGGCGTCCTGCGCCTTGTCACTATGCCGCCAGTCCTGAAATTCTTCCCAAAGATTGCCTTTACCTGGCGCGTCTACACCCTTCCGACCGTAATAGGACAGCGCGAAGATAAAGAAGGTCCAGCCGGACGCCTTTTCATAGGCCTCTTCGTCCGTCTCAGCACACATAAAGCCAGACACCATGGCGATGTTTGGGTTGATCGGGTGCTCGGTTAGCCGGTTCGGTCTGTGTAGCAGATTGTTGTAGTACTTATTTACCCAGGCGGTTGCTGCGTCTGGAGAAACGAAGGTGAAGCCGAGTGCCCCCATTCCCCATTCGCCGGCCTGGCCGATGGTTTTGATGTTTGAGCAAGCGACCCATAGCGGCGGGTGCGGTTTTTGGTACGGTTTTGGAATCACGTTGCGCGCGGGGAAATCGTGGTATTCGCCGTGGAACTCCCAACTCTCCTTAGTGAACATAGGGATAATTGCTTTGACAGCTTCCTCCCAACGGTCGCGCTTGCTGCGTACCTGGGTGCCGAACGGATGCAATTCAGCTGGACCTGCGCCTTCGCCCATGCCGAACTCGACGCGGCCTTTAGACAGCAGATCGAGGGTCGCGACCCGCTCTGCCACGCGATGCGGCTGGTTGGTCGGTAGTTGGATCACACCATGGCCGAGCCGGATGCTTTTTGTTCGCTGGCTGGCCGCTCCGAGAAAGACTTCCGGCGCTGAGGAATGGCTGTACTCCTCTAAAAAATGGTGCTCGACCTCCCAGGCGTAGTCGTAGCCCAACTTGTCGGCTAGTTCGATCTGCGTCAGGGAATTTTGTAGCAGTTCGTATTCCGAATGCTCTTGCCATGGGCGCGGCAGCTGGTGCTCGTAAAAGATACCGAATTTCATATCCTGTTTTTCTCTTCGTTGCGGGCCGCTTAGAAGGGCGCGTCGCCTTTTATCATGATTTTATGCATGCGGCGTTGGTAGCCGTCATAATCATTAATTGCGAAATGCTGACAGCAGCGGTTATCCCACATCGCCATAGCGTTCACCGACCAGCGGAAGCGGCAGGTGAATTCTGGGCGTGTCGCATTTGCTTTTAGGAAGTCGAGCAGCGGTTGGCTTTCCGCTTCTGTCCATCCTTCGAACCGCTCCGTATGGCCGCCTATATAGAGTAGTTTGCGTCCAGTTTCTGGATGGATGCGCACCACCGGATGCGAGGAAATCGTCTGTGCGCTGCCAGGATCAATCTGGGCCATGTGTATCGTGCCGTCCTGCACGCGCTCGGCACGAGTTTTTCCTGACGGGTGGTTCTTGCTGTCGCCGTTGTGGATTGCTCGCAGACCTTGTAGCGACGCCTTCATCCCCTCCGACAGAGTCTCGTATGCGAGATACATGTTGGAGAACATGGTATCGCCGCGCCCTTCCGGCATCTCATGGCTGTAAAGCATCGTCGCCTTGGCTGGCTTCGGCGTATACATCTGGTCGGAGTGCCATCGTCCTCCGGCATTTGATTTCATCACTGGCGTCTTTAGGACCTCCGTGATCTCGGGATGTTCGTCCATCGCCTTGTTAAACAAGTGCACATGTATCTCGCCGAACCGTTTTGCGAATTTGATCTGCTGCGGAGGTGTGATGCTCTGATTGCGGAAGAAGACGACGTTGTGCTCCAGCCAGGCGCGGTAGATCTCGTCCTGTGTCTCTTGATCTACGCCGTCGGCAATATCGACGCCCTCGATTTCGGCGCCCAGCGCACCGGCAATCGGCTTCACGGCGATGCGTTTGTAGCTGAATTCTTCTAATTCCGTCGTGGCGATCTCGGCCATCTGTCACTCCGGTATGTTTCGTATCAGTGGTGTGCATTATTGCGCATGCGGCTGTACATCGCTAGCGCAAGCCAAAAAATGCGCAGAAACACTGGGTTTTTAAGCGATTTTACAAACCAGGCATATTGACCCGCGGGGCTTTGCACTTTATTTGCGGTGCGGTTGGAAACTCCGGTCGGTATGGGTAATTTTCATGTCATTCAGAGAACGTGTCGGCGTGGCCGTCGATCACCCCAAGGTTCAACAATTTATCGTTACCCTTATCGTCGTAAACGCGATAACGCTCGGCATGGAAACCTCGGCCGATCTCATTGAGGGGTGGGCACATCTATTCCACGCGTTCGATGCTTTAGTACTCACAATATTTGTCACCGAAATCGCCGCGAAGCTGTTTGCTCGCGGTGTTGGATTTTTCAAGGACGGTTGGAACATCTTCGACTTTTTGGTAGTCGGCATCGCGCTCATTCCGGCGTCGGGTCCGCTGGCGGTACTGCGGGCCCTTCGAGTTTTGCGCGTTTTGAGGCTGATGTCGGTGGTCCCGGCGATGCGCAACGTTATCCAGGCGCTGATTACGGCAATTCCAGGTATGGTCTCAATCGTCGGCCTAATCGCTCTGATATTCTATGTCGCCTCCGTCTTGGCGACCAATTTCTTTGGCGCCGATTTCGAGGAATGGTTCGGCAGCGTTGGGGCATCGATGTATTCACTGTTTCAGATCATGACCCTGGAAAGCTGGTCGATGGGTATCGTACGACCGGTGATGCTGGAGCACCCTTGGGCCTGGGCATTCTTTATCCCCTTCATCCTGATCACGAGTTTCGCTGTCATCAACCTTTTTATCGGGGTCATTGTCGATGCGATGCAGACACAGCATCGCCAAGAAGCGGACGAAATCGAGCAGCAAATGGAGACGGATATGGCCGAGCTGCGGCTAGAAATCACTGGATTAAGACAGGAGATTTCTAGGTTGCAGGACTCTCTGAGCCGGATAGCCGCAGATTGACCGGACTTCGGTGGAGGCTAAGCTAGGGTAAATTTTTCACTGGGAGCCCTGCCATGCCGATCAACGCTGGCGCCGTTGGAAATCTCATCGAGACCTACAATGTCGATGTCGACGTCCGTAAATGCCTCGCCTACGCGGCAGGGATGGGCGAGACAGCGGATATCTATTTCGATGATGCGCGCACTGGTGGGATAGTAGCGCCGCCGGCCTATGTCGCCTCGCTGGAATGGCCGGCGTCACGCGATATCCGGACTACCACCGCCTTTGGTGCATCCCCTGAAGAAATGCGGTGCGGAGTGCACGCGGCGCAGGACACGCAGTTCCACCGGCTAATTAGGCCCGGCGAGCGTATCTGTGTTAGCGGTGAATTGGTTGCCATAAGGAGGGTGACCCCCGGGGCACTGACTGTCACTAGGATTGATCTGACCACGGTTGCGGGCGAGAAAGTTGCCACGACCTATACTACCGGGATCAGCCGCGGCGTTGACGTCAATGGCGATGATCAGGTTATCGAGGCGGTGCCAGACTGGCCCGACGACGCGCTGTCTGGCGATTGGACTGAGATGGCGATCCCTATAGCACGCGAGATGCCACACGTTTATACCGAATGCGCGGATATCTGGAACCCGATCCACACTGAACGCAAAGTAGCACTGGCGGCAGGATTGCCGGATATTATCCTGCACGGCACGGCGACCTGGGCATTAGCAGTGCGGGAGATAGTGTCTAAACAACTTGGCAGCGATCCTGCGCGGCTTGCCCGTTTCAGTGGACGCTTCACCGGCATGGTAATTCCCGGCAACGACATCATCGTTCGTCATGCCGCTACTGTGAAAGGCGCGGTCTATGAAGTGATTGCCGCGGACGGGTCTAAGGCAATTAGTGCAGGTCGGGCCTTGTTCCGCGACTGATTGGCGCTGTCCTGTGTCAGGGTCTAAGCTGAAATCAATCAGGGAAAGACAGTTAAGGGAGGAAGTCCTTTGAGCAAGAGAATTGCAATGGTCGGCAGTGGAGCCGTCGGTGGTTACGTTGCCGGCCACATGGTGCGTAACGGCGCTCAAGTTACCCTGGTTGACGCCTGGCCCGATCACGTTGAAAAGATGAATGCGGACGGCCTGAGCCTGCGTGGCACCACAGACGCCGAGAGCCACGAGGTGCCGGTCAATGCAATCAATATTTGCGAGGTCTCCAACCTGCCGAAGGGTGGTCCGATTGATATCGCATTCATTTCGGTGAAGTCTTATGAAACCCAGTTCGCTGCAGCCTTGATTCGTGACTATCTAGCACCCGACGGTTTTGTAGTATCGTTGCAGAATGCGATAAACGAGGAGGCGATCGCCGATGTTGTTGGCGCACATCGGGTTATCGGGTGTATCGCTAGCTCGATCAGCTGTGGCCTTGAAGGCCCGGCGTTGGTGCGCCGCCACGTGCCTATCCGGGGCGACAGCTACACGGTGTTCCGCGCTGGTGAACTGCACGGCCGGGTCACAGAGCGGGTCGAAGAAATTGCCGAACTGGTTGGTCATACTGACAGTTCCAAGGTGACAACCGACATTTGGGGCGAGCGTTGGACCAAGCTGGTGATAAATTCAAGCCATAACGGCCTATCTGCCTGCACTGGTCTTGGTGGCAATGGCATGGTGCGCGACGATGGCGCCCGCTCGGTCAATATTAGGCTCACTGCGGAAACCTTGAGGGTCGGGCGTGCGCTTGGCTTCGTCGTGCAGACCAAGAAAGGCACCACGGCTGATCAATGGTATGCTGCTGCGGAAGGCGATAAGAAGGCGCTCCAGGAGATCGAGGAATTGCTGTTCGCAGAAATCGGCACCCGCAGCGATAGCGCCCGGCCGTCCATGGGGCAGGACATGATCAAGGGTCGCAAGACCGAAATCGACGCGATGAATGGTTTCGTCTGTGATAAGGGTGTCGAGGTCGGTATTCCGACGCCGATGAATGCGGCAATGGTGGATCTAGTGAAACGCTGCGAGCGCGGCGAATTAATCCCGGATGCGAGCAACGTTGCGAACCTTTAGCCGGTGAGCCGGGATACGGATTGGAGAAAGAAATGGGCTTGAAAATCGCAATCGTTGGGGCTGGCGCGGTCGGCGCGCAGGTTGGCGCTTTCATGGTCAAGAATGGTGAAGACGTTGTCTTCATTGATGGCTGGCCGGAACATGTTGAGAAGATGCGTGTCGACGGGCTGCATCTGACCGGTGTGACGGAGGCAGAAGAGTTCACTGTCCCAGTCAACGCTATACATTTTTCTGATGTTCAGGCGCTATCCAAGGATCGGCCAATCGATATCGCTTTCGTCTGCATGAAGTCATACGAGACGGAAATGGCGACCTATTTGATCAAACCTTATCTGGCACCGGATGGCTTTGTCGTCTCGCTACAGAACTGCATGAACGAGGAGTTTATCGCCGGCATTGTCGGTTGGGGCAAGGTCGTCGGCTGCATTGCGGCGAAGATCTCGGTCGAGCTGCGTGGTCCAGCTCACGTAAACCGAAATGTGCCTGTTCATGGCAATTCGCATACCGTGTTCCGGGCAGGCGAGGTTCATAGCGTGGAGACCGAACGAACACGCGAGGTTGCCCGACTATGCGGCTATACTGATAGTTCCATGGTGACGACTAACCTTTGGGGAGAACGCTGGAGCAAGCTTTGCCTCAACGGTAGCAGCAACGGTGTGTCAGCGAGCACGGGTCTGGGCGGTGCTGCTATCGCTGCCGACCCGCATTTGCGCGGCGTGAAGATGAAACTGATCTCGGAATGCATCCGCGTCGGTCGCGCGTCCGGCTTTGGCCTCGAGAAGCTGGGTGGCCTAGAGGCTGATGTATATGTTGCGGCGGCTGAAGGCGATGGTGAAGCACGTAAAATCGTCGAGGACAACTACATCACCACTGCCGGTAAAGGAAATCCAAATGCGCGCCCGTCAATGGGGCAGGACATGATGAAGGGCCGTCGCACTGAGATCGACTTCATGAATGGTCTGGTCGTGCAGAAGGGCAAGGAAGTTGGGATTGCCACACCGGCCAACGAGGCGCTGATCGCCGCTGTTAAGAAGGTGGAACGCGGCGAATTCGAGGCTAGCCCGGATCTATTGGCGGGTATCTAGGTCAGAAGCGTGCGTTCAGCTTTTTCAGTTGTGTAGTTTTGCGCCTTTGGTCACCTTGTCGACAATTTTTTTGTCGTCCCTTAGCGCTAGGCCGGCGACGGGCATGTCGTCTGGCTGATAGGCCTTGACGGTGGCGCGATTTGCCGCGTCGTATCCGGTTGCAAACATGTCTTCGATATAGAGCGAGAGGCGCACGCCGCGTCCTATGGCGCGTTTATAGATCTTCTGGATGCTCTTCGGGGTGGCAGAGAGTACGATCACCGGCTGGATGGATAGCGCGTTATAGTGATTGCCAGCGGCATCCTCGTAAGGTTCGCCCAGTAAATTTTCAGTCGCTCCGACAATGCCGCTGGTTAGAAAGGCTGTGACGTTCAGCTTTTGCCAGGTGGCGAGATCATCGCGGAGTATAATAGCGATTTTAGTTTCAAAGTTCATGGCATGTGTGCCCGCGGTAATGGCGGTTATCAGAGGTGTGTGCCGTATGGGCAGTGCGCTGAGCCGATGTGTCCCAAACCGCTCAAGCTGCCCGGTATTCTCCTAAATCCAAGTACATCGTTAGACGGACCGGTTCGTGCCAAACGGCTGGAACGAATGACCTGGAAGATGTGTGGAATGTTGTCTGCCGTCGTGTGGTTGAAGATGAGAGCTACGCTTTCCTATAGGTTTGAGCCTGTCTGGTAACAACGAAGTTAAAATATATCAAGCTCGTCGGGACCTCCGCCTGGGCCGAACATCCCGCTGCCGGTGTATCTGACACCCTAATTGGGCGCTAAAATTAGATCGGCCGATCACCCTGTACGGTCGTACGATGCATGTGTCGCGTGAAGCGCTTGTCGTCATAGTGTTGGGCGCAGTGCATGGTGCAACGGTTGTCCCAGAACACAACATCTCCCTCACGCCATTTGTGCTTGTAAATGAATTGGTCATCCTCGCAATGGCTGTACAGCTCACCGAGCAGTTTGCTGCTTTCCACTTTGTCCATTCCGACGACGTATTTTAGCAGTTTGCCGCCTAGATAAAGCGCCTTGCGGCCGGTTTCCGGGTGGGTTCGTACTAGCGGATGGTCGTATCCGGGCAGACGAGCTTGTTGTTTGTTGCTGAGGCTGAAATTGTCGTGGCTGTGGTTGTATATATGCATGCCGCGCATTGTGTGGATAAGCGCTTTCATCTCGGGGGTTAACGCCTCGTAGGCTGATGTCATGTCACAGAACCAGGTATCACCGCTGCCGTCTGCCGGGATCTCTATCGCATAGAGCAATGAACCAAGCGCTGGTTGCTTTTCGTAGGACTGATCGGTGTGCCAGAACCGACCGGCGTCCGGCAGCCCCACATACTGGCCATCTTTGGTTTTGTTTGAGACCAGCAGAATTTCTGGATATCCTTCTAGTAATTGATCCTTCAGCACATGGATCGCCAACGGTCCAAAGCGGCGCGAAAATTGGATTTGATCGCCTGGTGTCATCTCCTGGTCGCGGATCACAATGACCCCATGTTTGAGGTGCGCCGCCTTAATGGTTGAGAATTGCGCATCTTCATCACGCTTCAGATCGGCACCGACGATTTCGGCAAAAAAATTCGTGTCGGACAGCCGGTTTACCTGGATCGACGACATGCATTCCCTCTACTCATAGTTTCTCAGCCTCAAGATACTCTTTCAGTCGCTGTCTCGGAATGGGTCTAACATTCTATTCTGTTGGGCTGTAATCATTCTATAACGCAGCCAAGATTTTGGTAGCGGGGAGGATTTAAAATGCCGGGATACACTGATAGCCGCGGTCATGCGCTTTTCACGAAAAGCGCAGATGCGGCAGCGGCGTTTAACGCGGGAATGCACAGCTTCGTCTGTTGGCGCACCGATACGTTTGCGCATCTGGATTCGGCAGTTGAAACTGATCCAGATTTCGCACTAGCTCGTCTAGCGAAAGGCTGGATGCTTCAAACTGCGCGAAGTGCTGCCTTCAAGCCGGCAATCGATGATCTCTTGCAAGCTTCCGCGCTGCTGATTGACCCTGCAGACGATCGCGCACGCGCCTACTTCGATAGTCTCGACGCCGCAGTGAACGGACGAGGCGTAGAAGCGTCAACCATCATGGAAGCAATGCTCGCCCGTCATCCGACAGACTTATTGGCGCATCGGCTTGTGCAGTTCGAGTTGTTCTGGAATGGGCGATCAGCGTGGATGCGTGAAATTTCCGAACGCGCCGCGCCAGCGTGGCGTGACAATATGGTTGATTACGGCTGTTTCCAGTCGGTGCGGGCCTTCTCGTTCGAGGAAACTGGTGATTACGACGCAGCTGACCGGTGCGGACGCGACGCGGTGGAAATAGATCCACACGACTGCTGGGGCACGCATGCGATCGCCCATGTTCTGTTGATGCAAGGAAAAATCGAGGAGGGCGTGGGTTGGCTGGAAAGGCTAAGTGTTAACTGGGAGGATGCCAATCAGATAGGCCACCATCTATGGTGGCATCTGTGCCTATTCTTGTTAGAACGCGGAGAGCATGAACATATCCTCGATTTGTTAACTACGCGGATTCGTAATCCAAAATCTCCTTTGGTCAAAGCAGCTCCCGACGCCACAATTGACCTGCAGAACGTCGCCTCGTTGCTCATGCGGTTGGTCTTGCGCGGTGTTGATATCGCTGACCGTTGGAACATCATGGCTGATATCTGTGCCGATCGAGTTCACAACCACGCCAATGCCTTTAGCAACGCACATGACATGATGGTGCTGGCGGGCAGCGGGCAGTTTGACCAGGCGGAAAAATTGCTGGAAAGCATGCGCGCCTTTGCAGTGACTGGTGATGGCAACCTAGTGACGTCCTACCGTGTTGCTGGGATCGCGGTGTGCGAAGCGGTCTTGGCGCATTTCCGTGGTGACTACGCACGGGTTGTCGAGTTGCTGGCGCCCGTGCGTCACGATATGCATCTATTCGGAGGTAGTCATGCCCAGCGCGACGTTTTTTACCAAATACTGGTTTATGCCGCCTGCCGCGAGGGCTTTAATGAGTTGATACCGCTGTATCTCGCCGATATCGATCGAATAGGTTTCGATCTAGTGGATCAACGCACACTTTATCGTGATGCGAGAGTGGCGTGAGTGGCCTAATTTAGCTGGGAGGCCAGGTTCCTGAGAAGGGTTTGATCAGTGCCCTTTGGACCAGTTCCAGGTGATCTTGTCCGTAGAACATGTCGCCACCTACGAAATAAGTCGGTGAACCGAAGATGGATCGTTCGATAGCCTCCTTCGTATTGGCTTCATAAATTGCCTGTGTTTTTGATGCGAGTGCTGTATCGAGTAACGGTTTAGGGTCAAGGCCAACTTCTGAACTTATCGCCGATAGCGTGTTCCTATTGTCCAGATCTGCATCATCCCGCCAGTGTGCCTCAAGCATGCGATGTGCCAGAGGCCCGATATCAAGACCTTGCTCCAAGCCGGCAATCAGCATCCCATTTGAGAGAGCGATGCCGTTATCGTGATGCGTCGGATGGCGCGGCAGAATACCGATACCCCGAGCTTCGGCCCAGCGCACAATTTCGCGACCGGAGAAATACAACCGGCGTTGTGGTGTAAGCCCATTCGTTGGGCCTGGTCCGGTCACGGCGACGACTGCCCGTAAATCCATTGGACGGTGCACGATCGAATGACCGCCGGTTCGGGCAATTTCCATAAATTTAGCGGAGCCGATATAGGCGTAGCCGGAATGGGCGGAATAGAAATATTCGATTTCGGCCATAATGTGATCCGTATTTGCTTTTGCATGGGCGCGGCCGGAAGGCTATCACCTGAAGATAGACCAAAGGGAGAATTTCTATGAACGCGACGAAACTAAAACGTACTCTCAAATCTGGCGGGCACGTCTTCGGCTGCATGCTGTCGCAGATGGCCTCGACGCGCTTCGAGCAGGTGCTCTCCGGTAGTACGCTGGATTACGCAATCATAGATTCTGAGCACGGGTCGCGCGACCGAACAGAGATCCAAAACCTCTGTGGCATGTTGCGCCGAGCTGACATCACGCCGGTTGTCCGGGTACCAATCCCGAAGACAGAATGGGTGGCGATGGCGCTTGATGCGGGGACAGCGGGTGTTCTCGTGCCCTATTGTGAAACGGTCGAAGAGGTCCAGGCAGTTGTGGCAACGGCGAAATGGCATCCGCTCAAAGGCGAGTATTTGCGCCGTGCGGTCGAGGAGAACAAGCTACCGAGCCCGGATACTAAAAAGTATCTGCAGAACCGTCGCAAAGAAAATTTTGTCATCATTGGTATTGAGTCGGAACCGGCCTACAGCAATCTCGACGCAATTTTGGATGTCGGCGGGATCGACGGCATCTTTATTGGCCCGAACGACATGTCGACCTCACTCGGTATTCCCGACGACTATTCGAACCGAAAATATTTACGTGTCGTCGAGGACATCATCAAACGCTGCGCGGAGCGTAAGATTCCGGTGATGGTTCATCAACAGACGATCGAAACATCTACCAAGGTGATTAAGTTGGGTGCCCGCTTCGTGCTGCATTCAAGCGATGGTCGCATGTTGCAGCGGATCATTCAGCAGGAGATGAACCAATTGCGTAAGATCGCCGGAGCGACAGCCAAGGCGACTAAGGATACTGTTGAGACAGTCTGAGTTGGTTTGGCGCCAAAGGTGGCGCAGGTCATAATTCTAAAAATTGAAGAGCGGATAGGATCCTCTGTCCGCGACTAGGGAGAATTCGTTAGCATGAAAGTGACGGTTTATGGCGCCGGCGCAATCGGCGGGCATTTGGGGGCGCATTTGAAGCGGCACGGCTGCGATGTCAGCCTTATCGCACGCGGTGCACATCTGGAGGCGATGCGAACGAACGGTCTGAAGCAGATCACCAAAGATGGGGAATTCATCACCCATCCGCACGTCACCGACGACCCTGCAACATTAGGACCGCAGGATTATGTGGTGATGTCTTTGAAATCTTATCAGGCGCCGGGTGTGGTTGATGCGCTTCAGCCGCTGCTTGGACCCGATACGGTTGTGGCGACGGCAATGAATGGGATCCCTTGGTGGTATTTCTACAAATTGCGGGGCCCTTGGGAGAACTACCGCGTTAAGGCAGTCGATCCCGACGACAAGCAATGGAATGGTATCGGGCCAGAACGCGCAATTGGCTGCATCACCTATGTTGCTAGCGAGGTGGTCGAGCCAGGCGTAGTAAAATCCGCCGGCACGTCGTTCCGGTACCAAATTGGCGAGCCAGACGGTGCGGAGTCAGAACGCTGCAAGCGCTTCCAGGAAGTCGTTGATGCGTCTGGGATCACCTGTCAAATCCGCCCGGAAATCCGCAAGGACATATGGGTCAAACTGATGGGCAATATGGCCTATAATCCAACCAGTGCGCTAACCCTCGCCCATGCGGGAGCGATGGTGGAAGATGCTGATATGGAGGCGCTGCTGCGCCGCTTGATGGCAGAAGTAATCTCGATCGGCACCGCTTTAGGCGCTAACCCGAACGCATCGATTGATGCTCGCATCGAGGGTACGCGAGAGGGTGCAGCGTTCCACAAGACCTCAATGCTGCAGGATCTGGAGCGCGGGCGTCAGATGGAAATTTCTCCTATCGTTGGCGCGGCGGCGGAGCTGGCGCGTTTGGCCGGCGTCGAAACGCCGACGGTTGATACGGTTCTCGCACTTGTGCAATTGCGTGCGCAGATGACCGGACAACTTCCGGGTGCCCCTGCTATCAAAGTGCCGGCGTAGCCGGAGCATGGTCATGAACAATAAAGCTTCTGAACTCCTCAAAGGCATTAAACTTAAACGCGGACCAGACCAACACACCTTTACTGCCATCGGCCGTTGCCCCCGCACTGGGCGGCTTGGAGTGGGGGTGACGACAGGTGAGATCGGTACTGGTGGGCGGGTTCCCTCAGTGATGGCAAATGTTGGTGCCGTAGGGACGCAGGCTTCAACCGATCCGCGGCTCGGACCTCTTGCCATCAAGCTGCTGGAACTGGGCTATCCTGCATCTCGGGTAATGGCGGAACTCGAGGCTAGCGACCCTTATATAGAATATCGACAGCTTGGCATTGTTGATCGGTTCGGCCGCACCGCTGTACGCACAGGCTCAAGCAACAATCCCTGGGCAGGGCACGAGACTGGGAATGGCTGGGTCGTAATGGGTAACGCTGTGGTCGATGAAGGGGTGGTCGCAGCGATGGCTAACGCTATGCGCGAGCATGAGGCAGAAGATATCGAGACCCGTCTGATGCATTCGATCAGCGCTGGTACCGACGCCGGCGGCCAGCCGGATGGTCAGCGTGCGGCGGCTATCTTAGTCCATGAAAATGAAAGCTACGCAATCATCAATCTACGCGTTGATGATCATGATGAGCCAATGCAGGAACTGTGGCGGCTGTTTGAGAAGATGCGCCCACTGGTGCCATATTACCGGCAGCGGCCTGACGACCCAACGCTTGGCCGCGTCGTTGACTGGAAGAAGGAACAAGGGATTGATTGATCCGACGCAGTCTAATGTGAAAGTAGCGCCGGATTTTTATTTCTTGGAGCACATCCTTCATCATTCTGCTAAAGATTTATTCCCTTAGCTGCTAACCCGTAATTCCCGCCAAAAGGCCCTCGTGCTCGATCCAGTAGCTTCTATTGGTCCAGCCGGTTCGTTCAATAACTGCCTAAAAGCTTTCTTGGATGGGCTTTTAGCTGCGCTTCCAAGCGTCCACGGACGACATCGGAGGATGAAGGCGGCATAGACGTGACTGAGTGAACGACCAACCTTGTGAAATTTCCTGCATGTCCAGCGCAATGCGCGACGGTTATTTTTTTGGAGATTAGATTGCTCACTGTCCGTCACGTGCAACAGAATTTTTCGAAAGCCTATCCCTACTCCTCTGCGGTGTGCCGTATTAAGGGCGGGTGGTGCGATGTCCGAACCGACTTTGGTCAATTACTATCCTGTATGGACCACGGCGAAGAAAGCGAGAACACATGATGAGGAAGCAGGTTTTCTACTTCAATTTCCTAACCAATCCGCAGGCATTCGAGAAAACCCTGACCCAGGATGGTGACATCGGATTGACGAAATTGACACATGATATGCCGGATACGGAAATCGACGCGGTGCTACAGCGAGCGCATGGCTATCAGATTCGTGGTAATTGGCGCGATGTGCCGGACGATTATCGTGGTCATGCTGCCCTGATCGAGCGTTGTCCAAGTCTGTTGGCGATCTCGACCGGAGGTGCCGGTTACGATACGATTCATGTAGACGATTGCACAGCGGCGGGTGTGCTAGCGGTTAGTCAGGCAGGAATGAACGCCGAAGCTGTTGCGGAGCATGCAGTTGGCATGATGCTGTCGTTGACCAAGAAGATTGCCCAAGTAAATCAGGCGCTGCGCCGCGACCGGGATTGGGTGCGTCGCGATTACATAAATAATGATATCTACGGCAAGACGCTGGGAATTGTGGGGCTGGGTCAGATAGGTACTCGAGTGGCTGAAATCTGCCGGCTTGCCTTTGGCATGACGATACTGGCAGTTCATCCACGTTTGACGGTGGAACAAGCGGCGCAGCGAGGCGCTAAGCTCGTGTCATTAGAAACCGCGCTGGAGAACAGCGACTTCCTGCTCGTTGCGTGCGGCCTTAATGATGAAACTCGCGGTCTTTTTGGTGCGGGTGAATTCGAGCGCATGAAGCCTACTGCCTATTTCGTCACCATCGGCCGCGGGGGTATCCATGACGAGGTGGCGCTGGCCGATGCGCTTTCAGACGGTCAGTTAGCGGGAGCGGGACTTGACGTATGGATTGACGAACCGCCGCCACTCGATCATCCGCTGCTTAAATTTGATAATGTATTTGCCTCACCGCACATTGCCGCAATTACGCCGGAAAGTGCGTTGAAGGCGATGACCGAGGCGGCCAATCAGTGGCGGCTGATCCTGTCCGGTCGGCGTCCGCCTCGACTGGCCAACCCCGAGGCTTGGCCTGCTTTCAAAGAGCGCTTCCAGCGGATCATGGGCACACCGGCGGGAGAGGACTAACCAACTACAACCGGATCGATCTCGCCGATTATCCAACGCGCGATGGCAGTCATCCGAGCATCCTGGTGTGGCTGGCCCATCACCTGGGCGCCAACTGGCATGCCGCCTACACTCATCATCGGCATGGTCACGCAGGGTGCGAACAGCATCGAACTCGGTGTGTTGAAAATCGCATCACCGGTTGGTCGTGGCGCCAGTGGTTGTCCTTGTATGTCACCTGGCCAAAGCGGCGCTGGGCCAGGACAACTTAGCGTGATGGCCGCGTCCGCCATGTTGCCGATCGCCGCATGGGCTCGCTGCGCGGCTTCGCGGGCCAGCAACGCCGTGCGGTAGTCGTCCGGTGACATCGCCTCCGCCTTGGCTAGGCCAGCCTTGGCGCGCTCGCTGACAAACTCTCCTTTCTGGTTGACTAAATTTCGCTGCGCCCAGCGGTTCTCCCAGGGCGTTATGTTACCGGTAATAGCGGGTGCATCGAATATCGTTTGTTCTAGCTTCTGGACAAGTGGATGATCGTTCCTGCGCAGCAAGGTTACGCCGGCGCCCTCTAGGTTTCCCAACAGCCCTTCGAAGGCGCCCTTGCTCTGGTCGTCAAGCATCGACCAGCCGGCGGTCTCCAGAACGATCAGCGTGTCTGGTTTTGAGGCGACTGGCGCTGATGCTGGCCCAAACAAGCCGAGTGCTCCCCTATCGCCGCCGGCGCGTTTGGCAATTTCGATCGCCACCTGCCACATATCCTCAATGCAACCGGCATGCGTGCCGTGAGTGCTCATGCTTGTCGCCTGCCGTTCACCTCGGTTGATGCCACCTTGTGTCGGTTTTAACGCAACATTGCCGCAATAGGCAGCAGGTCGGATGATTGAGCCGCCGACCTGCGTACCGATGGCAGTTGGCACCATCCGCGCCGCCACTGCCGCGGCCGAGCCCGAGGAGGAGCCGCCTGGCGTGCGGGTAGTGTCGAAAGGGTTAGTGGTTGGCCCCGGGTGCGAACCGCCAAGTTCCGCAGTAACCGTCTTGCCCAGCACTACGGCACCCGCTTCGCGCAGAGCCCAGACTGCGGCGTTGTCATTTTTTGGGAAGTTGCCAGCATAAGCTTCGCAGCCCATCTGCGTCGGCATATCCTTAGTTTCCAGTAAATCCTTGATGCTGATCGGTAGCCCGTCGATCGCCGAAAGCGTCTTACCGTCCTTGTAGCGTTGGTTGCTGGCGTCCGCGGCTTCACGAGCGCCGTCCTCGTTCAGCACCACATATGCTTTTACCTCCGGCTCGCGTTTGGCGATGGTCTCAAGACAGCGTTCCAGATAGGCACGCGGTGTGTCGGAGCCGTTCTGGAAAGCGGGTACCTTGTCGTGAAAGGTTAGTGCCTGAAAATTGCGTGGGTCGTAGCTGTCAGCCATCGCTTGGTCTCCTTATACCATTTGCTGATCTTGGCAGGTAAGCGGTTGGGGTTCAACGTGGAGCGATGATTGGCTACAGTAAATAAAGCGCAATCAATCGGAGACTGATTTATGTCCGCACGACCAGCCCCTTTTAATGGCATTCGCCATGTCGCCTTTGTCGTACCAAACCTCGAGGAATGTGAAAAATTCTACACTGAGGTGATGGGTATGGAGATCTTGAACCGCGCCAACGAAAACCTCGTTTATTTGACATGCGGTAACGATAATCTGTCACTCGCCCGCGCTAAGAATCCAACAGACGGTAAAAGCTGCTTCGATCATTATGGCTTCATCGTTCGCTCTAAGGATGAGTTAGATGGCTGGTATGGCTACTTTAAGGCGGAAGGTGTTGAGGTTATGGACCAGCCGCACGATCACGCTGATGGCGCGCGCAGCTTCCACGTCAAGGACCCCGCAGGCAACGTCATTCAGCCTATCTATCACCCTGCCATTTCCGGGCAGACGTTTAATTAGCGGCTATCGCGACAGCGCGCGACTGATCACCAGACGTTGAATGTCATTGGTGCCTTCGTAGATTTTGCAGACCCGTACGTCGCGGTAGATACGCTCCAATGGGTAGTCTTCTAGATAGCCGTAACCGCCGAGCGTCTGGATCGCGTCGGAACAGACTTTCTCTGCCATCTCGGAAGTTGCAACCTTTGCCATCGACGCCTCGATGAGACAGGGTTGACCAGCATCGCGCAGAGCGGCGGCGTGCCAGACCAGTTGTCGTGCCGCCTCAATCTCCGTCGCCATGTCGGCGAGGCGAAAACCTACCGCCTGATGCTCGAAGATCGGTTTGCCCATGCTCTCCCGCTCTTGCGCGTAGGTGAGCGCGATTTCGAAGGCAGAACGCGCCATACCGACCGCCTGCGAAGCGATACCGATACGTCCGCTCTCCAGGTTTGCTAGCGCGATGCGGTAACCTTCGCCCTCTTCGGCAAGCCGGTTCTCTTCCGGAACCTCGACATTTTCCAGCACGATTTGACAGGTGTCGGAAGCCCGCTGACCCAACTTTTTCTCAACCCGGGCAACGATATAGCCGGGATTGTCGGTAGGCACAATGAAGGCGCTGATACCGTGCTTACCCGTGTCTGGCCCAGTGCGCGCGAATACCAGAGCGATGTCTGCATTTTTCCCGGTAGTTACGAACTGTTTGGTGCCGTTCAAAATGTAATGTCCGTTCCGCCGCTCTGCCGTGGTTTTCAAGGTTGAGGCATCGGAGCCCGCATGCGGCTCTGTCAGGCAAAAGCAACTCAGAATTTTACCGCTGGCAAGGGCTGGAAGATATCGGTCTTGCTGATCTCTGTTGCCGTATTGGATAATCGGCAGGCAGCCGACGGAATTGTGCCCGCTGACTGCGGTAGATAGGCCGCCGCAGCCCGCAGCAATCTCCTCCAGCATTGCGGCGTAGGCGAGGTGGTCGGCACCAACGCCGCCCTTGTCGGCCGGCACCAGCATGCCAAGGAAACCAAGCCTGCCCATCTCAGCCATGGTGTCCCGCGAAAAATGACTGTCGCGGTCCCAGTCCGCGGCGTGCGGCAAGAGATGCTCGCGAGAGAAACGTGCCGCGGTATCGCGGATCAGTGCCTGTTCTTCGTTCAGGAGCATCAGTCGTCGAGCTTATAAGTTGTCACTGCGACGTCGTGATAGAGCTTTGCTTTTTCATCCGTGGAGTAGTTCACGGTCAGTCGCTTAAAAGAATTGTAGAGCACGTTATAACTGCAGCTCAGTTTATCGACCGGAAAGTTCGATTCAAACATGCAGCGGTCAACGCCGAACTTTTCGATAGTGTATTCATAATACGGCCGGGTCGCCTCGCAGAGTTCCTCACTGGTTGGTGGTTTTGCTTTTTCGTGCCATGCGAAGCCGTTCACTTCCATGTTGATGCCACCCAGCTTGGCGCGGACATTTTCGCATTGCGCAAGTTCTTCAATCGAACTCTGCCACGTCGCAAAGACCTCGTCTCCCTTTCCCTTATAGGGACCGATACCGATCGGGCTGCCGAAATGATCTAAGATGATAACCGTGTCCGGGAAAGCGCGGGCTAGATTGGTGACGTCGGGGATTTGTGGATGATAGCACCAGGCCTCATAGCTGAGGTTGCGGGGCGCCAGATGCTTGAAGCCGGCGCGAAAATCATTCCGCAGAACCATATCGCCGGGCGGGTTAGTGCGATGGTTCGCGACTTCCTTGTTATTGTCCCATGCCATACCAAGCCGAATGCCTTTGAACCGTCCACCGCCGGCGTCGATCTGTTTGTCCAACACATCGGCGGCAGCGTCGCCGATCTTTAGGTCACAGGTACCGATTATTCCCTGCGCCACCCGCGCGTCGCCATATAGGCCGGATGCGCTCATCGCGGCGATACCGCGCACGAACTCGGTCTCTCCGATCGCCTTCATTGCCTCCGGCCCGTTGGTCTTGAACATAGCGCCGCATTCGATGAATACGGTGGAGACGATGTTGTGACCCGCATCAAGGTCTTCAAGGATTTCGTCCAGCAGGTAGCGCGGTTGGGTGTGCTCGGTCTTGAACTCCCACAGATGATGGTGCGGGTCGCAAATCGGCAGATCCGGTTCCAGGGTTTCCTCCACCGTCTGTGCTAGCCAATCGTCATGCGTGCCCATCGTCCACCTACTTTTGCTGTATAGCTTCGAATAATCACTGAAACCCTTTCAGGCCGCGCTGTCAAAGCGGCGGCGATCGGTTAGAGTGCATCGTCTATTACTGGTGAAGGGTTTTCATGACTTCGGTAACGCTTAACGAAGTCCGACGTGGCTTCTATCTCGACTCGGTTGCGCTCATGCGGGTTGCGCGTACGGTCGCGGAAATGCAGGGCATAGAGGAAGCTGCGTTGATGATGGGGTCGCCTGCAAACCGTGATTTAATGCGAGATGCCGGAATATTGAGCGACGACGGAGAAGGGGCAGAGCCCAACGATCTCGTTATTGCGGTGCGGGCAGTGGATCGATCTGCGGCGGTGGCAGCGCTCGTGGAAGCTGCAAACCAAATCGACCGTCCGAAATTATCCAGCGACGCTGCCGTTTGGCGGCCAAAAACCTTGAGGCAGGCCGCTAAGATGGCGCCCGAGGCAAACATAGCGCTCATTTCTGTGCCAGGTGACTTTGCGGTTGCAGAAGCGCGCAAAGCGCTTCGGCAGGGTCTTCACGCAATGATTTTTAGTGACAATATCCCGGTTGAGTCGGAACGTGCCCTTAAGGAAGAGGCCCGCGACGCGGGGTTGCTCGTCATGGGACCGGACTGTGGCACGGCAATCCTTGGCGGCGTGCCTCTCGCCTTTGCCAACTCCGTGCCTCGCGGCGACATTGGTATTATTGGTGCCTCCGGCACTGGCATCCAGGAGGTGAGCTGTCTAATAGCGCAAAACGGTGGCGGTATATCGCAGGCTATCGGCGTCGGTGGTCGCGACCTTTCGGCCGAGGTTGGTGGAATCACTACACTGATGGCGATAGATCAATTGGATGCGGATCCGGCAACCGCCCATATCGTGCTGATTTCCAAGCCTCCGGCGGCGGATGTTGCAGAACGGGTAGCCGCGCACATCGCTAAAAGTCCAAAATCCTTTACGGTCTGCTTTATTGGCAGTGATGTGCCGGCTCTGCCCAGCAATGCTGTCGCGGCCACGACCTTGAAGGGCGCTGCGATGCAAGCTTTGGGAGGTTTGGAGGACCAGTTCGTCACAACAGAAATTTCTTCGATTGGTGACCGAACGGTTCTCGGCCTATTTTCTGGTGGAACCTTATGCGCCGAGGCGCAGATCATCTTCTGGGGAGGGGGCGAAGCCGTCGTGTCCAACGCGCCGGTGCCGAATGCAGGTCCGATTGCTTCGACTGGACACCGTTTCCTCGACCTCGGCAGCGATGAATATACGAAGGGCCGGCCGCACCCGATGATCGATCCCGGCGTGCGCGACACGCCCTTGGCGGCGGGGTTGCGGGATCCGGCAGTGGGCGCGGTGCTGCTGGATATCGTTATTGGCTATGGTGCGCACTACGATCCGGCTGGTCACCTCGCAGCGCAACTCCGCGCGCAGGCCCGGAATGAAACGCTTGTCATAGCCTCGGTAACGGGTACGGATAGTGATCCGCAAATTCGCAGTGTACAAGAATCCGCGCTGCGGTCCGTGGGCATTGCCGTTTTACCTTCGAATGCGGACGCTGCGGCCTACGCATTGGCCTGCCTTCGCGCGAGTGAGTGACCATGCTGCAAACGGTGAGGTCTCGGCGGGGCATGGTGGTAGCACCGCATCATCTGGCAGCCCGCGCTGGAGCGCGGATCCTGGAAGAGGGCGGCAATGCCATCGAAGCGATGGTTGCAGCTGCGAGTGCGATCGCAATTACCTATCCGCATATGAATGGCCTGGGGGGCGATAATTTTTGGCTGATCCATACACCCGGACAAGATGTCGTTGGGATTGATGCATGCGGCGGCGCAGCGGGCAAAGCTGATTGCGCATTATTTAAGGCACATGACAAGATACCGGAACGGGGACCGCTGGCAGCGTTGACGGTGGCTGGCGCTGTCTCGGGCTGGCAGGAGGCCCTGACTATAAGTAGGTCTGACTGGGGCGGTACGATACCGATCGACCGACTGCTTGAAGAGGCTACTTTCCTGGCTGATGATGGGATAGCCGTCACTCGTACGCAAGCCGTTAATACCGCCGGTAAACTGACAGAATTGAGCGGCGTGCCGGGGTATACCGAAACCTACCTCGATGCTGGTACTATTCCGCAGGAGGGTGATCGTTTCCGGCAACCGCGTTTGGCGGAAACGCTGCGTCATTTGGTTCGAAACGGCTTTGAAAATTTCTATCGTGGTGATTTGGCAAAGGCAATTTCTGCTGATCTGATGAAAGTTGGCTCACCACTCGAACTTTCCGATTTGGAACGTCACCGTGCGCTACGGGTCAAACCGCTGAGTGTTTCTATTAGGGGACACCAAGTCTACAACATGCCGCCGCCGACACAGGGGCTCGCCTCGCTGATGCTACTCGGCATATACGCGCAGCTCGGTGTTGCGAAGGCGGAAGGTTTCGAATTCGTACATGGACTGCTAGAGGCAACCAAGCTCGCATTTCTGGTCCGTGACCGGCACGTTAGCGACCCGATTTATATGAATGTCGATCCGGCATCCTTCCTGGACGACGCTACCCTCGAAGCAATGGCTGCGGATATTGATCCAATCCGAGCGTTGCCGTGGCCCGAAGCCTCCGCACCCGGCGATACGGTATGGCTCGGTGCGATCGACGGGCAGGGTCGTGCGGTCAGCTTCATTCAGAGCATCTATTGGGAGTTTGGCTCTGGTGTTGTACTCGATGAGACAGGGATCACCTGGCAAAACCGTGGTGTCAGTTTTAGTCTCGACCCTGAGCATCATAACTTGCTTATGCCCCATCGTCGCCCGTTTCATACGATTCAGCCGGCGTTGGCGCATCTAACTGATGGGCGGGTAATGATCTATGGTACGATGGGCGGCGAGGGCCAGCCGCAGACCCAGGCCATGCTTTTCGCCCGTCACGTGCTGCATGGCCAGAACCTACAACAGGCAGTGAGCGCGCCGAGATGGCTGCTCGGCCGGACTTGGGGTGCGGAGGCGACAAACATCAGAATCGAAAACCGGATCGACCCGGCAGTGATCGAGGCGCTACGCTCGGTGGGCCATGATGTAGGAGTGATCGGACCGTTTGACGAAGTGATGGGCCATGCCGGCGCACTGGTTCGCCATCCGGATGGTTTAATGGAAGGCGCTTCCGATCCCCGCAGTGACGGGCAGGTTGCAGCGTTCTGATGTCTCCACGATGCAGAATAATTGAGCTTAACCGTCAAGGTAGGTGCTATTGCGATTGCGCGGGAGATGAGAATAGGACAAGCGAGTGTCTATCGTGTACTCGGATCGTAGAGGTTTCCTACTCAACACCCTTTGAATTTCTTACCGACACGTTTTCGGGCAGGTCTTTTTGGTGGGAAAATCAACCACATAAGCAATATCAATCCCAACAAAATACAGTACAAAATAAAAAATATATGTGCCGGAAAATCCCAATAGATTAATT
>CAYYUG010000011.1:0-72776 GCA_964474755.1 uncultured Rhodospirillaceae bacterium
CACATACCAGTTCCGATATCGACGAGCGAGATGCCTACACGCGAGGGCGGCCGGCTTGCTTCACCGGTAAGATGAATTAGGCCGCTGAAGGCCTGCATCAACGGATCGTAACCGGGCAGTTGACTTAGCGGCCCGTCGGCACCGAAGGCACCCACATTGCAATAGATCAGCCGCGGATTATGCTTGCGCAACCTGCAAGCATCGAGCCCGAAGCGTTCCACCGCTCCCGGCCGCAAATTCTGCAGAATCACATCTGCTTGCTCAGCAATGAAGGTGCGCAGCTGCGCAAGCTCCGCCTCGTCCCGCATATCAACGGTCACCGACAGCTTACCCATATTGCAAGACTGGAAACTAGCCGAGTTGCCTTCGGGCAGTTTGGGGTACCAATGCCGCGCCGGATCACCGCCCTCCGGGTTCTCGACCTTAACGACCCGCGCGCCGAGTTCTGCCAGCACCTTGCCGGCGAAAGGTCCAGCAACGCTGGTACCCATCTCGACCATGGTAACTCCTTCGAAAGGCAGCTTCATTCTGTACTCCGAAAACAATCCTTCGAACCAACATTACCCTACCGGACCGCTGCGATTAACCCTGTGACGGTATATGGATAGTTGCTTTTTATGTTAGGACCCTAATAATTAGGGAGCAAACGAATTTTCCGAGATCCTTTTCTCGATACCGTTCCGTCACGACGATGCCTTGTACATGAATTGGAATTCGGCCCCCACGCCCAATTGCAGGAACCTCCGCATGACCGAAGCTGACCAGCCCCTTATCCCCGTCACTCCGTTAGACGCGTCCACCGTCCTTCTGATCCGCGATTCCGATGACGGGATCGAGGTTTTTATGGTCGTGCGGCACAGCAAGGCGGATTTCGCCAGCGGGGCGCTGGTCTTTCCGGGTGGCAAGGTCGATCCGGAAGACGCCGATCCGAAGTTAGGAGAGCGCCACGGCATGAAAGTCACCCTGCCGACACGGCTCATGGCGCTGCGCGTCGCCGCAATCCGCGAAACATTTGAAGAGGCGAGTGTTTTGCTGGCACGCGAGCGAGGTACGCCCGACCTGATCGGACCTAGCCGGCAAGCAGCGCTTGTAAGGAAATACCGTATCCCGATATATGAAGGCGACATCACCATGACCGAGATGATCAATGCGGAGAATTTGGAACTCGCCTGCGATGTGCTGGTGCCATTCGCGCACTGGATCACGCCAGAACGGGTCCCGAAGCGCTTTGATACGCATTTTTTCCTCGCCCCAGCACCGCAACGGGTGGACGCGCAGCATGATGGCACAGAGTCGGTGGGTTCGGTCTGGATCACTCCGAAAACCGCAATCGCCGACGCGGAGGCTGGTCATCGTTCTGTCATGTTTCCGACCCGAATGAATTTGTCCATGTTGGATCAGTCGGCCACGGTCGCAGACGCACTGGCACTCGCCGCAACCACGGAAGTCGTCACCGTCATGCCAAAAGCAGAGAAAGTAGTGGGCGGACGCATCATGCATATCCCGATCGAAGCGGGGTATGGCGCCTCAAAATTCTTCGTCGACTATGCTGGATCAATGCCCGCCCGATAGATGCCCAACGCTGTCGAAAATTTTCGAACTCTCCGCACCTCTGCCGGGAGAGACCATCGAGATTGCACCCGGCGGGCATTGGCTGCGCATGCCGCTGCCCTTCCGCCTCAACCACATCAATCTTTGGCTTTTATAGGATGGCGAGGGCTGGACCCTCATCGACACAGGCATCCACAACAACATCACGATCGCACTCTGGGAAAAATTCTATCCGAAAAGCTGGGCAACCGGCCTATCTTGAGAGTCCTATGCACCCACTACCATCCCAACCATGTCGGTATGGCCGGCTGGATTAGCGGAAAGTTCCGGGTTATACCTGACGGTGTCGAATTTTGCCCTCGCACAATATGCCCTTCAGTGGCCTGCACGCACGCCTCGATGCGTTGCGTCGCCACGATGACAACCGGCTGAACCAAATTCTGGACACTTGCGTCCGACCGATGACGGCTAAGGAACTATCCGATGCGGTCTTCCCACAGGGACTAGACCCACAAATCGCCGGCATCGCCATGGGAGAGACGGTGGCCCACTTGAATTACCTGTGCCGGCATGGCTCGATAGTGCGTGAGACACGAGACAACGGCGTCTACCTTTACGCCCAACGCTGAAGGCGCGACACCATAAACAGAGAGAGGGAGCTTCTTCATGAGCGATTCGAAACAATCCAGTGGTCCGCTTATCGGTGTCAAGATCGTCGAGTTGAGTGGAATCGGCCCGGCGCCGTTGTGCTGCGCCCTGCTGTCCGACATGGGCGCCGACATCATCCGGATAGACCGAAACACCGATCCGGGGCTGGGCATTGGTCGTCCGAATGCGACGGACGTGACCCGCCGCGGCCGCGCCTCCGTCTCCGTCGACCTGAAAAGCCCGGACGGTATCGAAACCGTATTGCGGCTGGTCGAACAGGCGGAAGCCATTATCGACCCCTTCCGGCCCGGTGTTACCGAAAGATTAGGCCTTGGTCCCGAAGATTGCTTCAAACGAAACAAGAAACTGATTTATGGCAGAATGACCGGTTGGGGCCAAGACGGTGCGCTGTCGCAAGCCGCCGGACACGATCTCAACTACCTGGCGGTGACCGGCGTTCTAAATGCGATCGGTCCTAAAGAAACACCGATACCACCATTGAACGTGGTCGCCGATATGGGCGGTGGGGCTATGTTCCTGGCTGTTGGCATCCTAGCTGGCATAATCAATGCGCGCACAACCGGCGAAGGCCAAGTCGTCGATACGGCGATGACCGAAGGATCCGCCTTCCTCGGCATGGGCATGTGGGGCCTCGCCGCGTCGGACAATTGGGTCAACGAACGGGCTTCCAACGTCACCGACGGCGGCTCCCATTTCTATCGCTGCTACAAGACGAAAGACGATAAGTTCGTTTCTATCGCGTCGATCGAGGCGAAGTTCTACGCCATTCTGTTGGACAAGCTGAAGCTCGATCCGGCCGTCCTGCCGCCGCAGATGGACCGTGGCAGCTGGCCGGACATGGTCAAGAAGTTCGAAGCGCTTTTCGCCGAGAAGACGCGTGACGAATGGTGCGAGATAATGGAAGGTACAGATATTTGCTTCGCGCCAGTACTCGACTATGTCGAGGCGCAGAGCCACCCGCACAACAAAGACCGCAACAGCTATGTTGAGGTCGGTGGCGTGATGCAGCCGGGTCCGGCACCGAAATTCAGCCGTACACCATCACAAGTGCAGAGCCAGCCACCGCTGATCGGAGAGAACACTAAGGAAGGCTTGCACAGCTGGGGTTTCGGCGAGGACGAGGTCGAGACGCTACTGGCGAAGGGCGCCGTCGGCTGGAAGGGCTAAAGCTGTGAATAGCCAGTACGCTCTGAACGAAGAACAGCTCCTGCTGCAAAACACGCTGCGGTCCTTCGCGGGCGACAGGGTAGCGCCACGCGCGGCAGAGATAGACGCGAAGGCGGAATACCCACAGGACATGTTTGATGCGCTGCGCGAGCTGGGCATGTTCGCACTCCCCTTTCCGGAATCTTATGGTGGAGCAAACAGCATGTTGTCCGCTTGCCTAGCGATCGAGGAACTGGGCCGGGTTTGCTACAACACGGCCTATCTTCTGATCGTGCAATGGACGCCATTCTGCGCGGTGCTCTATGGAGGCACAGAGGAACAAAAGGAGCGCTTCCTCCCGGGTCTTGGTTCAGGTGAATTGCGCGCCGCGATCTCGGTGACGGAACCTGGCGCTGGTTCGGATGTTGCAGGCATCAAAACCCGCGTCGACCGAACCCAGGGCGGCTATGTGTTAAATGGTTCTAAGATCTACTGCACTAACTCGGCTATCGCCGACTTCATCGTCGTCGCTGCCAAAATCGATCCGGACCAGCGGCATGGCGGCGTATGTCTGTTCCTCGTCGAGAAGGGCATGAAGGGCTTTGAAATAGGCCGCAATGAAAACAAGTTGGGTTCGCGAGGCATCCCCTCATCAGCGCTACATTTCGACAATGTCTTCATCCCGGAAGAAAACCGGCTTGGCAGCGAGAAGGAGGGCTTCAAACTAGTCATGGAAGCTTTCAACAAGGCGCGCCCATCGATCGGCGCCCGCGGCGTCGGGCTAGCCCAAGGGGCAATAGACCATGCGGTGCGTTATGTTCGCGAGCGCGAGGCATTTGGACAATCCGTCGCTGACTTCCAAGGCGTGCGGTGGATGCTCGCCGACATGGCAACCCAGACCGAAGCGGCACGGCAGCTCGTATACAAGGCGGCCGCGATGGTCGATGCGGGCGAGACTGGATACGCGTTAGCACCCTTTGCGTCGATGGCGAAATGCTTCGCCACCGACGTCGCTATGAAGGTCGCGACAGACGCGGTACAACTGTTCGGCTCGGCCGGGATCTCGCAGGAAAACCCGGTCGAACGCTACTTCCGCGACGCGAAGGTATTGCAAATCGTCGAAGGCACTAATCAGATCCAGCGCAACATTATCGGAAAGCACGTCGTTCGCAATATGGGCTGAGACACTAAAGAATGCGCACCCTCGCCAGGCGGCTGGTGCAGATTTAGGACAGGTGCCGTTTCCCATACAGAATAAGAAAACCACTCGCAACGACCAAGGCGGTGCCACTAACCACGCCTGGGGCGGAGGGCTCGTCCCAAACCAGGTAACCCTGCAATGCGAACACCATCGACAGATAGCCCAGGGGGACGATCACCGTCGCCTCGGCATACCGGAAGGCATGGATCAAGCAATACTGGCAGGCCGTGCCCTGCGAAGATGAACCATCGGGCGGCACGTATACAAAGTAGTGAACCCACCAGACCTAGCTACGAAGAACAGGCAAGGAAGCGGGGCTAAAACCGTGCGAAAGGAAATATGCTAATGCACCGGATAGTCGATGGCCAACCATTTGGTCATCCCGTGAGGAAAGGAAATTAGGACGACATCAGCCTGCATATGGCCGCGCCACCGGCGCTCTTCGACGCCAGTCGAAAGGACGCCATAACCATGACAATTTTACTTTACGTAAGTATCAAGGTGTTTCAAGCGGTCAAATGACGTTGCGTTCACACCCGAGCAAAAGCGAACAAATGCGCCAACTCGATTCCGAATAACAAAGCGTTTTTTGCACCCAAGGAAAGCGGCTGTGGCCTTGATCACTAGTTCGAACCCATAAAGATTTGGTTCACCAATGCAAAAATTCTCACCTATTCTGCCGCAACGCTTTCCATCGTTAATAAGCAGTCGTCTGGTAAGCTTTCTAACGGTGCAAAATCACGATGGGCAATCCACTTGGCCCTCTTGAACTGCCGAATATGATTATCAACGTGGCAAAGGCTCAGATAGACGATCGTGCGGTCGAACGGCGACATATTCGAGGGGCTGCCGTGCACCAAATTACTGTGGAACAAAATCACCGAGCCCGCCTTACCCTTAGGTGAAACGATCCCCCCCTCGTCTACCAGACACGAAATGGTTTCGTCGTCTATCGTCCACAACGGATAGCTGGTTGTCTGCACATCCTGACCTGCCTCGATAACCCCACCCTTATGACTACGAGGGATGAACATGAGAGCGCCGTTGAACTCCGTCACATCCTCCAGGAACAACGCGATGTTCATCGCGCGCGGTTCCGGCATCAAATCGTCTCGTGACCAGACGCCGTAATCCTGATGCCATTGCCAGACATCACCGTTGAAAGCCGCTTTCGCATTGACCTTGAACTGATGCATGTACACATCACCATCAAGTATTTGCTGAACCGGTTCCAACAAACGCGGATGCCGGCCCAGTCGGCGGAATCCTTCATTGTAGTTCTGCGCTGCGAACGCGGTGCGCGCTGTCTTTCCATCCTTTTCGCGCACGACTTCTTCGCGGTCCATCGAAAACACCCTTTGCGCTTCGCGGTTCAATAAAGCCGCTTCGGCCGCTGTGAACATGTCCGGCAAAAACAGGTAGCCTTCGCGATCAAACTGTTCCAAATGTTCCGTGGTCAGCTGCATGTGGATCTCCTTCGCCGTTGCGCGCCGCCGTTCGTTCAATTTAGATGATCAATGAACCAAAACAAGCGTGTGGACGCAAGATGATACAAATTGGGCTGATGATGACACACGCTATCAAGGGTAAAGACGATGATACCCGAGCGGATGCAATATCCCCCGTCGCGGCTACACCCAAAGTCCGCAGATCAGTGAAGCCGGGCACTTTCACGCTTGAACAGGTCGCCCCCGGTGTAGCTCATCTGGCCTCGTGCGATTACGATCTGTACAGCGTCCTTTTAAAAAAGGCGAATGACAGCTTCTCGCAAATGAACGTGTAGAAAACAGAAACGTGGGAGTTCAGCGGCACCGGCTTGACACCACAGGCCATCGGCGGTTGGCTCGAATAAGCAACCACCTCGTAGTCTCTTTCAAAGTCTTACCGCATGAACGCCGATTTTCCACAACGCACAATCCACTACGACTCACCCATGATCGCCGCCGAACGCTGGGATCACTACCACCCGCGCGATGGCGATATCTTTATCTGCACGCCACCAAAATGCGGAACAACCTGGACGCAGACGGTCTGTGCCCTGCTCATCTTCGGCACACCGGACCTGACAGTAAGGCCTGGCGTCATCTCACCCTGGTTCGATGCCGTGCATCACCCGATCGAGAATATCGTTGCAATGCTCGACGCACAGACGCATCGCCGCTTCATCAAGACGCATACCCCGCTGGACGGCATTCCTTTCCACCCACAGTGCCAATATCTGGCGGTCTATAGGGATCCCCGCGACGCGCATTTTTCTATGCGTAATCACGCCACCAACCAGAATAACGGCCGGAACTCGCATCGCGCGACGAAGGACATCAGTGCCGGTTTCCGGCTTTGGGCGGAACGGCCCCACCAGGAAGCTGAGGAAGACAATTTTTCGCTCGCCAACCTAGTCCACCACTTCAAGACCTACCGGTCTTTCGCGCATTTGCCCAACATACATCTGATGCACTACAGCGACATGCAGCGCGATCTGCAGGGCGAGATGCAACGTTGTGCAGCATTTCTGGATATCGATGTGGCTAAAGGCTCACTGGAAGCGCTGTCCGCAACCGCCAGCTTCGAGAACATGAAGCGGAAGGCCGACCAGTTCGTCCCAGGCGCCGGCGAAAATCGCTGGAAGGATGAAGCCCAGTTCTTCAATAAGGGTGCTAATGGGCAATGGCAAGCCGACCTAGGCCCGAACGATCTCGCTATCTATGATACACGCATCCGAGAGATGCTATCCGAACCCGACGTGGAGTGGTTAGAAAACGGCCGAGACGGTTAGCGCCACGCGGCCATCAACAAACCGCAAGCTGCGGTTGCATGGTCTGTGCTCGCTTCGAGTCGCACAGCGACCCTTTTACGATCTTCGACAGGCCGGTTCTGGCTAAGCTTGAACTTACCTTCGATACGCGTGATCGGGATGCGGAAGTTGACGATGGCACAGATCATACCGTCAACGAATTCACGGTCGCGATCACCCAGCCGCCATGGCTTGTCACATCCAGCCTCGTTAAATTCAACCAGCTTTTCCTGATCGATATACGCTGCCTGCGGATCGTCAATGATCTCCGGTGTACCATAGACATGGACCGCGGCGTAATTCCAAGTCGGAACCGCATTTTTGGCTGTGTACCATGAGGGCGAGACATAAGCGTGCGGCCCCTGAAACGTGCATAGCACCTCGCAATCTTCCGAAAATCCCTGCCATTGCGGGTTGGCGCGAGCCATATGGGCGACTAACGTATCCCCCTCGAGTAGGAACGGCAGGTGCGTCGCGAACGGTTGGCCATCTACCTGACTGATCAATAGGCCGAAACTATTGTCACGGATGAACCCATCCAGAATTTCACGATCGTCAACGGCAAAATCATTGGGCAAATAAATAGCAGGTTCCTTTCACAGGCTAAGGAAAAGGGACCGCTCTAGTATTGGCGTTCGACAAGCAGTTTCTTAATCTCCGCGATCGCCTGCGCCGGGTTTAGGCCTTTAGGGCAGGTCTTCGAGCAGTTCATAATAGTGTGGCACCGATACAGCCGGAAGGGATCTTCCAGGGCATCAAGCCGCTCACCGGTATGTTCGTCGCGGCTGTCGATGATCCAGCGATAGGCTTGTAGCAGAATTGCCGGCCCCAAATAGCGGTCCGAGTTCCACCAGTAGCTCGGACAGCTCGTGGCGCAGGAGAAGCAAAGAATGCATTCGTAAAGCCCATCGAGCTTCCGGCGCTCTTCTGGCGATTGCAACCGCTCACGATCCGGTGGCGGCGGCGTCTCGCTCTTCAGCCACGGCTCGATAGAGGCGAGCTGCGCGTAGGAGTTATTAAGGTCGGGCACCAGATCCTTGACCACCGACATATGCGGTAGCGGATAGATCTTCAAGTCACCCTTGGCATCTTCAATATATTTTGTGCAAGCTAAGGTGTTGGTACCATCGATATTCATGGCGCAGGAACCGCAGATACCCTCGCGGCAGGAGCGCCGGAAGGTCAGCGTCTGGTCGACTTCGTTCTTGATCTTAATCAGCGCGTCCAGAACCATCGGTCCGCAATCGTCTAGGTCAATGACATAGGTATCAACCTGCGGATTTTCCCCATCGTCTGGATTCCAACGATAGATCTTAAACGTCTTGGTGTTAGTTGCATTGGCGGGAGTAGGCCAGCTTTTACCCGTGCCAACCTTCGAATTTTTGGGGAGAGTGAATTCAGCCATGATTACCCCTTCTTTTTTATCAACTGGTTATATGACGTGCAGCGCTCTCTAGTAGACGCGTGCTTTCGGCGGCACCGGTTGAATTTCGTTGGTCAACGTTTCCATATGGACAGGGCGATAGTCGATCTTGACGTTGTAATCTTCATCAATCCACGCAATCGTGTGCTTCATCCAATTCTCGTCGTCACGATCCGGGATGTCATCTCTGGCATGCGCACCGCGCGATTCTTGGCGGTTCGCCGCAGAACTCATGGTGACGGCCGCCTGTTCAACGAGATTCTCGAATTCCAACGTTTCTACAAGATCCGAGTTCCAGATCATTGACCGATCGCTAACCTTGATGCTGGCGATACCGTCCGTCACCTCCTTCATCATGGCCACACCCTCATTCATCACTTCCTGCGTCCGGAATACAGCGCAGTTGTTTTGCATAACTTCCTGCATACGTAGCCGTAGTTCCGCAGTTGGCGTATCGCCGCTGGAATGACGCAGCTTATCAAAACGGTCAAGTGCGTATTGCCCCGCGTCGGCAGGCAGCGGCCTATGCGACTCATTCGGGTCGATGACATCGGCGCAGGTATTCGCCGCGGCGCGACCGAACACAACCAGGTCAAGCAACGAGTTGGAGCCAAGGCGATTGGCACCATGCACCGAGACGCAGGCCGCTTCGCCGACAGCCATTAATCCCGATACTGCTGTGTCCGGATTGCCATCTTTTAGAGTCATAGCCTGACCGCGATAGTTGGTTGGCACGCCACCCATATTGTAGTGGCAAGTCGGGATTACCGGTATCGGTTCCGTCATCACGTCGACGCCAGCAAAAATCTGTGCCGTTTCAGCAATGCCTGGAAGGCGCTCTGCAATCAGTGCCGCGTCAAGATGTTCGAGATGTAAAAAGATGTGGTCTTTGTTGTCGCCGACACCTCTTCCTTCACGGATTTCCATCGTCATGGACCGGCTAACCACGTCACGGCTGGCCAAATCCTTCGCCGACGGGGCGTAGCGTTCCATGAACCGCTCGCCTTCGCTATTGGTCAAGTAGCCGCCCTCGCCGCGCGAACCTTCCGTAATCAGACAACCAGAACCGTAGATGCCGGTCGGATGGAATTGTACAAATTCCATATCCTGCATCGGTAATCCAGCGCGCAGCACCATGCCAGCACCATCACCCGTGCAGGTATGCGCTGAGGTGGCGGAAAAGTAGATACGTCCGCCGCCACCGGTCGCCAGGATCGTTTGCTTGGCACGGAAGCGATGGATCGAACCATCATCCAGGTTCCAGGCCATGACACCACGGCATTCCCCGTCTTCCATAATCAGATCAAGCGCGAAATACTCGATAAAAAACTCGGCCTCGTGCTTTAGTGACTGCTGGTACAGCGTGTGCAGCATAGCGTGACCAGTCCGGTCAGCGGCAGCGCAGGTGCGTTGCGCCTGCGGCCCTTCGCCATATTCCGTAGTCATACCACCAAAGGCACGCTGATAGATCTTGCCATCCGGCGTTCGGCTGAACGGAACACCGTAATGTTCCAGTTCGACGATCGCCGGTACCGCCTCACGGCACATATACTCAATCGCGTCCTGGTCGCCAAGCCAATCTGAACCCTTGACCGTGTCGAACATATGCCAGCGCCAATCGTCCTGGCCCATATTGCCAAGCGCTGCGGACACACCACCTTGCGCCGCTACAGTATGACTGCGCGTCGGGAAAACCTTGGTAAGGCAGGCCGTTTTGAGACCCTGTTCAGCCAGACCGAACGTGGCCCGCAACCCGGCACCACCAGCGCCTACGACAACGACGTCATAGGTATGATCAATAATTGGATATGCCTCGCCCATGATGCCTTAACCTCCAAACGATACTTTTAAAATTGCAAATACTGAGGCGACACCGAGCAACAGGCTCGCCCCTTTCACGATCACGAGCGAAGAAATTTTGAGACCTTCGGCATGAATGTAATCTTCAATTACGACCTGCAAACCAAGCTGCATGTGATGAAACGTCGCGAAAACCAGGAGCAGCAGCAATACCGCATTTACCGGCGACCGCATCCAAGCGGACGCCGCCGCGTGGTCACCACTGCCCAGCGCGAGGATCGAATAGACAAACCAGAGGGTCAGCGGGATCAGCGCAACCGCTGTAACCCGTTGCGCCCAAAAATGTTCCGTCCCGCTCTTAGCGGAGCCGAGACCGCGAACCCGGCCGAGTGGGGACCTAAGGCTCATGACACACCTCCCATCGCTTGGCCAACGAGCCATGCAAGCCCAGTTAACACGATAGATGCCGCAAAAACGATGTAACCGGTATTCCGCGCGGTATCGAGTTCGAAACCCACTCCAACATCCCAGCCAAGATGCCGGATACCGTTGCAAAGATGATAGAACAGTGCCCAAGTCCACCCGAGCAGACATATCTTGCCTAACCAGTGGGAAACGAACCCCTGCACTAAATCAAACGATGCCACACCGCCTGCCAGCCCGAGCAGCCACCACACCATGAGTAACGTTCCCACGGACAAGCCCACACCAGATGCGCGGTGTAGAATCGAGAGCGCCATGGTCCATTGCCACGCGTATATCTGCAAATGCGGCGATAGCGGTCTGTCACCGTTACTCATAACCACCTCTTCAATTACGATTCCAAATACCTGAACCACTTTGGCTCTATAAATAATATCATAGCTTTCGTCGCAGGTTGCAGTAAAAAGCCCTGCCGTCTCCTAATAGATAATGTTGAAAATCCACATAGCGACAAGTACCACAACGCTTAAAGCTTTGCCGTCCAGTTGTTGACGCTTATCCCAAGACGGTGTCGACAAAATATTGTGAACTAATAATAAATCGCCATCATAAAAAATACCGCAGGACAATGGCGAAGTGGTTTGTATGTCAGTAGCCGATTTATACACAAGAAATAATGCGCGCCGCGCGCTATTTTTGTAGACACGCCCTTCTATGGTTTCCACCATCGGTAGTGGCACTCGTTTACGTCGAATTCAACATGTCGCCATTCACCTTAAGTCATTTTCAGCTGATCTCAGACCTGTTGGCGGCGGTCGACGGCGACAGTTTTGGAAACGGACATTGATTTCCAACCATATTCGTTCAACTCTGACGGGAATCGATGCAAATATTGTGCTCGGATGCCGCCTGCGGGACATAAGTTTTCTGACGACACACAGATTAGGGAGAACGGTATTTTCTTCGGTTCGTCAAACCGCACTGAATGCCACCCTACCGCCAAGAATGCGAAGGGAAATGGTTCCCAGTGCTCTTCTTTCCCAATGACAATACCCAGCGTCGAGCATTGGAGACGTTTGTCACGCAGACGTGTCTGACGACCTGTTTCTGCGGTTGAACCATGAGCTAACTCTGACGCAAGATGCTGCCCCATGAAAATACTTTCCATCCAATCCCGCGTCACGAGCGGCTATGTTGGCAATGCTGCAGCTGTGCCAATTTTGCAACGCCTTGGCTGCACAGTCTGGCCGGTCGACACGGTGACGTTTTCCAACCACCCTGCTCACGGAGCACATACAGGTGGTATCCGACCCGCACCCGAAATTGAAATGCTTATCAGGGGGCTCTGCAATCAGAACTTGCTGGCCCAATGCGATGCTATCCTTACCGGTTACCTGGGAAGCGCGAACATAGCTCCCATTATCATAGCTGCAGTGCAGAGGATACGGGATGCCAATCCAGCCGCACTATGGTGCTGCGACCCCGTAATGGGCGATCACGGCCAATTCTATGTCACCGAGGATATCCCACAATTCTTCCGTAACAAGGCACTACCCAATTCGAATATAATCTTGCCGAACGCCTTCGAAGCAGAACACCTGTCGGGTATTTCGGTGACGACGGTAAGCGAAGCAGCAAAAGCAGCCAGTTTATTGTTGGCCAAGGGCCCTAAAACAGTGATCATAACGGGAATCATAGAGGGTGACCAAGTGGGCGCTGTTGCGGCGGACGCCAACGGATGCTGGGCGTGTTTGGCATCTGCCATAGCGGCCCCTACCTATGGCGCCGGCGATGCGTTTACCTCTCTATTCGTATGTCATTACCTAAAAAGCAACAATTTGCGAAAGGCGCTCGGGCTCGCAGTAAATGGCATCCATAAAATTCTTTCCAGAACTGCCAAAGCGCGCACCGCCGACCTGGACCTGATCGCCGCCTTGCCAGCCCTTGATGAGCTTGCACCGCTGCCGGTCAAGAAAATCGGGTGGTTTTAGCCGCTTCGGTGCCCCGCGTTTCCAGCGCCTCGCAGAAGGAAGTCTCGCGACTAATTTGTCACTGGCACGAAATGTGCGGCTAGTGGCTCACACCAGCGATACTAGAGCAGACCGTGGTTGGTTGGTATCAACCTAAGCCACTTTGCCGAGATAGCCAGCGACCAATTCTTCGGCAATTTGTACCGCATTCAAGGCCGCGCCTTTTCGCAGGTTATCTGAAACGACCCAAATATTCAGCGCGTTCTCCTCGCTAATATCCTCGCGAATACGGCTGACATAGACCGCGTCCTCTCCCACGCACTCAACCGGGCTAACATACCCTTCATCAGCGCGATGATCGACGACCACGACACCTGGCGCAGCGGATAGCGCCGCACGCGCTTCCTCGACGTTGACTGGCCTATCGAAGGTCATATTGACTGACTCGGCATGACCTATAAACACCGGCACTCGCACGCATGTCGCAGATATCTTGATCTTTGGATCAAGTATTTTTTTTGTCTCTGCAACCATCTTCCATTCTTCCTTGGTCGAGCCGTCATCCATGAAAACATCGATATGAGGGATGGCGTTGAAAGCAATTTGTTTCGTGAACTCCTGCCGGTCCAGCGGGTCGTTCACGAATACAGCGCGGGTCTGGTTGAATAGTTCGTCCATGCCGGCCCGGCCAGCCCCAGAAACGGATTGGTAGGTGCTAACAACGACCCGTTTCAGTCCGGCCAAGTCGTGCAGAGGTTTTAAAGCGACAACCATCTGGATTGTAGAGCAATTAGGATTGGCGATGATGTTGCGCCGCCCATATTCAGAAATGGCATGGGAATTTACTTCAGGCACGACTAGCGGCACATCCGGGTCCATGCGAAATTGCGACGTATTGTCAATAACGATAGCGCCCGCCTTGGTGGCTCGCGGCGCAAATTCGGCAGAGATCTTACCGCCTGCTGACGAAAGGACTATATCGGTCCCAGCGAAGTCGAATGACGACAGGCTCTGTACGCCGAGCTCTTTATCCTCGCCGAACGAAACCACACGCCCGTCGGAATTATCCGACGCCAACGCCGTAATCTTATCGATTGGAAAAGCCCGCTCCGACAATGTAGTCAATATCTCGCGCCCGACATTGCCGGTAGCACCCACTACCGCGATCTTGTAGCCCATCGTTTTGTTCCTGTTTGTCTAATTTTGCTGCGCCTAGAGGGCACAATAGCTTCAAGCGATGAGTTTTCCCCTCACCTGGATGCGTGTTGATATTTGGGTAATACTTGTTGGCGGCCCTTTTTCATTTTGGTCGTTTTCGCGGCCTACGTGGGCGCCATTTTTTGCCGCAATCGTTGTCTGCTTCACAGTATTTTTAATCATCACAGCCAGTTTAGGGGGCTCCACAGTCTTCGCTATATAGCCCCATCCGCTGCCACTGCCATCATTTACGCTAGCCGCAAATGCTGCCGAAGCCCATTCATAAATTGACATTAATAGGCAATTAAAGGGTCCGTCAGGCGTCCGCGACAACTTTGAATTTTTCTTCGTAGCCGCGACGATGTATTTGTTGGATTTCTGCACAAAATCATGTCCCACATCGATAGCCCAAGATGAGGCCGCAAGCGGCGCCTAAGTTAAAAAGGGCAGCGATAACAGTTCAAAGCATTCCGTGACATCCTAAGCTACCTGACTGTCCAACTCCCGCAAGATAGAGTCGCCCATTACAGTTGTCGATACTCGAACTGCGCCCGGTGCCATGATATCCGAGGTGCGGACACCGGACTTGAGCACGGCCTGCACAGCGTTATCCACCAGACTGGCATCCTCTTCCAAGTCGAAGGAATACCGCAATAACATGGCAAAGCTAAGCAGGCAGGCAAGTGGGTTGGCCATATCCTTGCCGGCAATGTCCGGCGCACTGCCATGCACCGGTTCGTATAGCGCACGGCGGCGGCCGCTATCGTCCGGCGCCCCGAGTGTTGCCGAGGGCAGCATGCCAAGCGATCCAGTTAGCATAGCGGCACAATCCGATAAAATATCACCAAACAGATTATCGGAGACAATGACGTCGAACTGGAGCGGATCGCGGACCAGCTGCATAGCGCAGTTATCTGCATACATATGGCTTAGCTCCAGATCGGAATAAGATTCCTTGTGCAACTCGGTCACTACCTGACGCCACAATACGCCGCTTTCCATTACGTTGGCCTTCTCAACCGAGGTCACCTTGCCCCGGCGTTGTCGAGCAAGACCGAAGGCCACCGCGGCAACTCGGCGAATTTCCGATTCGGTATACGTCTGCGTGTCAAAACCACGGCGCTGTCCATCCTTAAGTGTCTCAATGCCGCGCGGTGTGCCAAAATAGATACCACCCGTCGATTCACGCACGATCATAAGATCGAGACCCTCAATCACCTCTGGCTTGAGAGACGAGGCGTCTAGCAGCGCGTTAAATGTCAGCGCAGGGCGCAGATTGGCGAACAGGTCGAGATCTTTACGTAGGCGTAGCAGTCCCATTTCCGGCCGCAAATCGCGCGGCGCATCATCATATTGCGGACCCCCCACCGAACCGAACAGTACCGCATCCGCGGCCATCGCATCCGCCATTGTTTCTTCGGTGACCGGGGTCCCGTGCGCGTCATAGGAGGCACCACCGACGAGCCCTTCCTTAACCTCGAATGTGACCTCTCGGCGCTGGTCAAACCAGTCGACGACCCGCCGCACCTGAACCATAACCTCCGGTCCAATGCCATCGCCCGGCAAGATAAGAAGTGATTTGTTCGCTGCCATTAGGATTCCCTTAAATATCCCTAACTATTCTATTGAACGTTTTTCGAGATCACGCACATCGGTCAGACGCCCCGTCACCGCCGCTGCGGCGACCATCGCCGGGCTGGCCAGATGAGTTCGTCCCTCGCGGCCTTGCCTGCCCTCAAAATTTCGATTGGAGGTCGACGCACAGCGCTGCCCTGGTTGGATGTAATCACCATTCATGGCGACGCACATGGAGCAGCCCGGCTCGCGCCAATCAAATCCAGCCTCCTTGAAAATCTTATCGAGTCCACGCGCTTCAGCTTGTTCCTTGACCAGGCCCGACCCCGGGACCACCATCGCCTCCACACCGTCCGCAACTTTTCGGCCGCGCGCAATCGCAGCAGCAGCTTCCAGGTCCTCGATCCTGCTGTTAGTGCAGGACCCAATGAAAGCGCGGTCTATAGTCACTTCCGTCATCGCCGTACCCGGTGCTAACCCCATATAATCAAGCGAGCGCTGGATCATCCGTCGCCGATCGTCATTGAGGGCATCTGCCGGATCCGGCACTACTCCATCGATCGGTGCGACTTCTTCTGGATTGGTGCCCCAGGTCACCTGCGGTGCTATCGAATCCGCCACGAGAGTTATTTCCTTATCAAAGAAGGCACCTTCGTCGGTCGGCAGTGTCTTCCAATATGCAACGGCTCGGTCCCAATCCGCGCCTTTCGGCGCCCGCGGTCGACCTTCGCAATAGGCGAACGTCGTCTCGTCCGGTGCAATCAGACCAGCACGTGCACCGGCTTCTATAGTCATGTTCGACACTGTCATCCGCCCTTCCATCGACAGTCCGCGGATCGCTGATCCGGCGAACTCAATAACATGCCCCGTGCCCCCCGCCGTGCCAATCGCACCAATAATCGCAAGAATTATGTCTTTGCCGGTGCACCCAGCGGACAAGTCGCCATCGACTGTCACCCGCATATTCTGCGGTTTTGGAGTGCGCAGCGTTTGCGTTGCCAGGATATGCTCGATTTCTGAGGTGCCTACCCCCATAGCGAAGGCCCCAAACGCGCCATGGGTCGCGGTGTGACTATCACCACAGAATAGGGTCACGCCCGGAAGAGTGAACCCTTGCTCCGGCCCGATGACATGAACAATGCCCTGGCGCTTGTCCATCAAATCGAACAGCTCCACGCCGAACTCTTCGTAATCTTTATAGGCTTGTTCGACAATTTTGCGCGCTACAGGATCCTCAATCGCCTGATCGCGGGGATGCGTCGGGATGACATGATCCATCACACCCAGAACCTTGTTCGGGCAACGCACCTTGAGCCCAGCCATCCGTAACCCCTCGAAGGCCTGTGGCTGCATCTCCATTATAAGCAGTCGATCAGTATAGAGGATGCTGAGGCCGTCCTCAGTGGTGTCAACAAGATGGGCATCCCATATCTTGTCGAACAGCGTACGCGGTGCCGCCATGGTCATGCCGGTGGCGAACTATTAAGCCAAGGCTGCGCTTGGTTCTGTTGCGCCTCGAAACTATCAATCTTATCGCCCTTCTGCATAGTAAGACCGATATCGTCGAGCCCATCCAGCAGGCATTCGCGGCGGAAGGCATCCAGCTCGAACGACACAGTCACACCGTTCGGGCGCTTGATCTCCATGTTGACCAGATCAATCGTCAGCTCCGGATTTTCCGTGTCGCTGGCGTCGGCCATTAGGGCGTCAAGATGCTCCTTGGAAATGCGGATCGGCAGGATACCGTTCTTGAAGCAGTTGTTGTAGAAAATGTCGGCGAAGCTAGTCGAGATGACGCACCGGATGCCAAAATCCAGCAGCGCCCATGGCGCGTGCTCACGCGAGGACCCGCATCCGAAATTATCGCCCGCCACAATAATTTTAGCATCCCGATAGGGGTCCTTGTTCAGAATAAAGTCGGGCTTCTCTCTGCCGTCCGGCTCGAAACGCATCTCTTCGAACAGCACCTTGCCAAGACCGGTGCGTTTAATGGTCCGGAGGTGCAATTTGGGGATGATCTTATCGGTATCGATGTTAATCATGTCCATCGGCGCCGCGACGCCGGTCAGCGTGTTAAATTTATCCATCGCTCTATCTACCTCCCCCTTATCCGTTCAATAATTCACGTACATCGGTCAGCTTGCCGGTAACCGCGGCCGCTGCTGCCATCGCCGGACTAACCAGATGGGTCCGACCGCCGCGCCCTTGCCGACCCTCAAAATTGCGGTTTGAAGTCGCAGCACAACGTTCGCCCGGCTGCAACTGATCGACATTCATCGCCAGGCACATGGAGCAACCTGGCTCGCGCCAATCGAATCCGGCATCGATCAGGATCTGAGCCAGGCCTTCCTGCTCGGCCTGTTGCTTGACCAAACCGGATCCTGGCACGATCAGGGTGCGGATGCCTTCCTTGACCTTGCGGCCCTCGGCGACCTCGGCAATTGCCCGAATGTCTTCGATTCGACCGTTAGTGCAGGCGCCAACGAAGATCGTGTCGATCTCGACATCGGTCATTTTAGTGCCCGGTTTCAGACCCATATACTCACAAGCACGTTTGACCGCCGCTGCCTTGTCCGAATTTGGTGCGTCCTTCGGATCGGGTACCACACCGGTTATCGGCACCACGTCCTCAGGGCTGGTACCCCAGGTAACCTGCGGCACAATCTCGCTAACATCCAAGGTCGCTTCTTTATCGTAAGTCGCGCCTTCGTCAGACGGCAAGTTCTTCCAGTGAGCGACGGCAGCGTCCCAATCTGCTCCCTTCGGGGCATAGGGCCGACCTTTGAGATATTCAAAGGTTTTATCATCTGGTGCAATCAATCCAGCACGCGCGCCAGCTTCGATCGTCATGTTGGAGACCGTCATACGACCTTCCATCGATAGGGATGTAATCGCAGGCCCGGTGTACTCAATCACGTGACCGGTGCCAGCTGCAGTGCCTATTTTGCCAATTAGTGCCAAGATCAGATCCTTAGCGGTGCAGCCAAACGGCAGATCGCCATCCACAGTGATCCGCATGCTCTTGACCGGCGCCTGCAACAGCGTTTGGCTCGCCATAACATGCTCAACCTCCGAAGTGCCTATACCAAAGGCGAGCGCGCCGAGGGCGCCGTGCGTCGCAGTGTGACTATCGCCGCACACCAATGTCACGCCCGGCAGGGTAAAGCCCTGTTCCGGGCCAATGATATGGACGATACCGTTGCGCGGATCGTCAATCTCGAAAAGAGTGACACCGAAATCAGAACAGTTACGCCGCAAGGTGTCGATCTGCAGCTGTGAATCCTCCGGGATTGCCTCCGTTCGGTCGGTAGCGATGTTGTGGTCAATCACCCCGAGGGTCAGGTCCGGGCGGCGCAACTTGCGGCCGGCTAGGGTCAGGCCCTCGAAGGGCTGCGGGCTGGTTACCTCGTGGATTATGTGACGATCGATATACAGCAGGCAGGTCCCATCTTCCTGCGTATTCACCACATGATTGTCCCAAATCTTTTCGAGAAGTGTGCGCGGCTTGGACATTAGGCTCCCTCGTCCTGGCTGAATTTCGCTTATGAGTGAACGCCGTTGCGATTATATCTGAAGTCGTCTCATACTTTAACGCCTGCTATCGCAGGGCGGAGACCCTCCGCGAATTTGGTGACCACAACGATTTAAGCGTTTCCACTCCCATCTTTGCAAAGCAGAATATTTCACAATTCGATGAAACGCACTCTCAAGGTGATCAACTCTTGCCACTGTCCAAAGGTTCAGCCGGCATCGTTTCCACCGATGCCGCAGTTTCCGTGCGCCGGGCCGTCGTTCGTTCGGCGATCCGTGCGGACTTACCACGTCGTTCACGAAGGTAATAAAGCTTCGCGCGACGCACTGACCCGCGGCGCACAACCTCGATCTGCTCTATCCGCGGGCTGTATAACGGGAAAACACGCTCCACACCCTCGCCGTAGCTAATCTTACGAACCGTAAACGCACTGTTCACCCCGTTATTTTTACGTGCAATGCAAACGCCCTCGAAGACCTGGATTCGCTCGCGCGAGCCCTCAATGACCTTGACATGGACGCGCAGCGTGTCACCTGCCTGAAATTCGGGAATTGGTCGCGCTTCGGCAAGCTTCGCCACCTGCTCTTTTTCGAGCTGTTCGATAATATTCATGTAATCGTCCTCACTTGCTTGGTCCGCGCGACGTACCGTTCCCAGAGATCGGGACGCCGTTCGCGGGTAATGCGTTCAGCCTGAGCCAATCGCCAGGCACGAATGTTCTTATGATGGCCGGATAGCAGAACGTCCGGCGTGTTGTGGCCTCGCCAGTTAGCCGGTCGCGTATATTGGGGATACTCCAAAAGTCCTCGGGCGAAGCTCTCCTCGACAAGCGATTCCTTGTCACCGACGACACCCGGCAGCAGACGGACGCAGGTGTCGATGACGCTCATGGCTGCGGGTTCGCCGCCGGACAGCACAAAATCCCCAACGCTAACCTCCTCAAAGCCCCTTTCTTCGATAACCCGTTCATCGATCCCTTCGAAACGGCCGCACAACAGTGTTACACCCGGCCCCGAAGCCAACGCTGCTGCGCGTTCCTGGTCAAAAGCGCTACCACGCGGCGTCAGGTAAATCACCGGTCCCGGCGCGTCTGCGACTGACTCCAACGCAGCATCGAGCACATCGGCCCGCATCACCATACCCGGCCCACCACCGAAGGGTGAATCGTCAACCGTTCTGTGTACGTCGACAGCAAAGTCACGTATATCCACCGCCTTAAGGTCCCAAATTTTCTCCGCCATCGCGCGTCCAGCAAGGGAATGACCGAGAGGCCCTGGGAACATGCCCGGGAAGATCGTCAGGATATGGGCAGTCCAGGTCACGCGCTATCCCCCGCCTCGGTTTCAGTCGGCGGCTCGACAGTGATACGACCGCTTTCGAGATCAATCTCCAGCACCACCGCGGAGGTGAAAGGCAGGACTGACACACCGCCGCCTTCGAGAGAGATTTCGATCATGTCACCGGCCCCGAACTCATGTAGTGCCCGGACGGTCCCGAAAGCCGAACCGTCGGACAAAACAGCTGGCAATCCAATCAAATCAGCGTGATAGAACTCTTCCTCATCTGCCTGCGGCAAGGCGTCACGGTTTATGAAAAGTTCTCTACCTTTCATCGCTTCCGCTGCATTACGATCGGCAATCCCATCTATCCTGGCAAGCAAAACGCCTTTGGCCGAACCGGTCACGTCGAGCACGTATTGACATGCGCCATCAGCATCGCCAAGGGGTCCATAGGCGGCGATATCAGCGGGTTTCTCGGTAAAGCTCTTGACGCGCACAAGGCCGCGCACGCCATGTGCACCCACTATAACGCCAACGCAAATTCGAGAATCCATCATGATTGCCGAGCGGGCCGACATACTTAAGCCGGCTTCTCTTCTTCAGCCGGAGCCGCTTCTTCGGCTGGCGCTTCGGATGCTGCAGCAGCAGCTTCTTCAGCCTCGCGCAGGCGTTCTTGTGCTTTCGCCTTCGGCAGATGCTGACTGGTCTGCTTCGGGATCGCCGGCATCGGCATTATCTCCGCGCGGCCCAAGAAACGCGCAACACGGTCGGACGGCTTCGCGCCGACCGACATCCAGTGCCGGATGCGGTCCTCAACCAGTTGCACTCTGTTCGGATCATCCTTTGCCAGCATCGGATTGTAGACCCCTACCCTTTCGATATATCGGCCGTCGCGCGGCATACGCGAATCGGCGACAACAATGCGGTAGTATGGGCGCTTTTTTGCACCGCCGCGGGCCAGTCTAATTTTCAGCGCCATATGGTTTGTTCTCCTTAAGTATGCGTGTCATTTGAAATATTAGTTGCTCTTACATGCGAGGCATCAGTCCCTGCATCCCATGACGCATCAGACCCTTCTCCCCCATTTTACTCATACGTTTCATCATTTTGCGCATCGTCTTATACTGCTTCAGCAGCTTATTCACATCCTGGATCACGGTTCCCGATCCCTTTGCAATGCGTTTCTTACGCGAGGCATGGATCAACTTCGGCCGCTGCCGCTCCTTGGGCGTCATCGAAGAGATAATAGCTTCCTGCCGCAACAGCGCCGTTTCATCGATCTCGGCCTCCGCCATCTGCTTCTTCGCCTTAGCAACACCAGGCAGCAATTCCATCATTCCGGACAGACCACCCATCTTGCGCATCTGACTGAGTTGCTTGGCCATGTCATCTAGATCGAATTCACCCTTTTGAATTTTCTTCGCAAGCGCTTCTGCCTCTTCCTCCTCGATCGTTCCCTGCGCCTTTTCGACCAAGCTGACCACATCGCCCATACCGAGGATGCGTCCAGCAATCCGTTCCGGATGGAAATCTTCCAGCGCATCCAGTTTTTCACCGACACCTATGACCTTGATCGGACAGCCGGTGACCGCGCGCATCGATAGGGCCGCGCCGCCGCGCGCGTCGCCATCCACCCGGGTCAGAACGATACCAGTCAGCGGCAGGCGCGCCTTAAACCCTTCTGCCACATTAACCGCGTCCTGCCCGGTCATCGCATCAGCGACCAACAGAATTTCATAGGGATCGACTGCGTCTCGGACCGCCGCGGCTTCCGCCATCAGTGCTTCATCGATCTGCAACCGACCGGCGGTATCAAGCATAACCACGTCGTAGCCACCGAGCCGCGCCGCATCCTTCGCACGCTTTGCGATATCGACCGGCCGCTGGCCGGCGACAACCGGCAGAGTAGCAACACTCGCCTGCTCACCCAGAACCTTGAGCTGCTCCTGCGCCGCAGGCCTTTGGGTGTCAAGCGATGCCATCAGCACCTTCTTTTTGTCCCGCTCCTGCAATCGCGCAGCAATCTTTGCCGTCGTCGTCGTCTTACCGGAGCCCTGAAGCCCCACCAGCATGATACCGACCGGCGCCGGTGCTAACAGTTCCAGCCCTTCCGTCTCCGCACCCAGCATTTCGACCAGTTGATCGTGCACGACTTTTACGACCATCTGACCCGGTGTGACCGAGCGCAGCACTTCTTGGCCAACCGCCTCGTCTCGCACTTTCTTAATGAACTCACGCACCACCGGTAGGGCGACGTCCGCTTCAAGCAAGGCGACCTGGACGTCACGCATCGCTTCCGACACGTCGGATTCACTCAACGCACCGCGGCGTTTAAGCTTCTCGAAGACGTCTGCCAAGCGGCCAGACAATGACTCGAACATGCGTGCCCCTATCACTTAAAGCTGTCACTAAAACGCCAAATGCGCCAGTGCGCGAAACTCGCGGACTGGCGTAGCCCCTCGGGACTGGAAACCAACGTTTCCCGAATGAGAACGGGCTTTTACGCCGGCATTCAGCGCAAGTCAAGCAACCGCCTCCGCACAAACGGTGTTTACATCACCCCTAGTTTCGTACCAACATTAATGAAGCTGTTTTAAAAACAGGGGCAAAGAGGGGCTCGACATGACGACCAGCAAGAACCCAGAGACTATCGTATTGCACACTGGATATCGATCCGATGAGTCGACTGGCTCGGTGGCCGTGCCCATCTACCAGACGACGTCATACCAGTTCCAAGATACCGGTCATGCCTCGCGCCTATTCGCACTGCAGGAACTTGGCAATATCTACACGCGCATCATGAACCCGACGCAGGATGCGCTCGAGCAACGGATTGCCGCTCTCGACGGAGGCGTTGCAGCTTTAGCGGTCTCATCCGGACAGGCGGCTTCAGCATTCGCGTTACAAAATTTGGCCTGGGCCGGCGACAATGTGGTCAGCTCGACGGATCTCTATGGCGGGACATGGAACCTATTCGCCAACACTTTGCGACAGCAGGGTGTCGAGGTGCGTTTCGTCGACCCGTCGGATCCAGAGAATTTCCGTCGTGCGACGGACGATCGCACCCGCGCTTATTACGCGGAGACCTTGCCGAACCCAAAACTACACGTCTTCCCTATCCAAGAGGTCGCCGATATCGGTCGCCCGCTGGGTATCCCGCTGATCATGGATAACACTGCGGCCCCGATCTTGTGCCGCCCCTTCGACCACGGCGCTGCGATCAACGTCTATTCACTGACAAAGTATATAGGAGGCCACGGGACTTCAATCGGAGGCATGATCGTCGATAGCGGCAATTTTGATTGGGAGGCTATCCCGGAACGGCAACCTGCCTTAAATCAGCCAGACGAAAGCTATCATGGCGCGATTTGGACAGAGGCGGTTAAACCACTCGGCCCGATCGCTTACATCATCCGAGCCCGGGTCATTCTGTTGCGCGACCTTGGCTCCGCCATCAGCCCGCAAAACGCCTTCCAGTTCATACAGGGGCTGGAAACCCTGCCGTTACGCATGCGCGAACACTGCCGGAACGCATCCGCGGTTGCGGAATATCTCGGCGGACAGGGTAATGTCACCAAAGTGATCCATCCAAGCAACCAGTCCGGCGAGGAAAAACGGCGCGCCGACGCCTATATGAATGGAGGTTATGGTGGTCTCGTCGGTTTCGAACTAGGCGGCGGCAAGGAAGCCGGACAAAAATTCATCGAAGCGTTGAAGATGTTCTATCACGTTGCAAATATAGGCGACGCGCGCAGCCTAGCAATCCACCCGGCGTCGACGACACATTCGCAGCTTACGCCCGAGGAACAGCTGGCGACCGGTGTCTCCGACGGCTATGTCCGCCTGTCGATCGGCATCGAGCATATTGACGACATCATCGCTGACCTGGACCAGGCGTTGGCCGCGGTCTGAACTGACAAATTCCGAACGACATCCGCCTGTAAGATAGCGGCTTGCCGTGTATCGCACTTGCGCGGCTCGGTTGGCAGCAGGATCCACGTTTCCGACACCAGTCCGGGCGGCCCGCTCACCGGTATAGTGGTCGGGACCATGCCGTCCAGGACGGGTTCCCCATAGATATGCAGCCCCTCGGGCAATTCGGCACCACCACATGGCAGACGATTCGCTGTGGCAGGCTTCCAGAACCGCCATCAATGGCGGCGCTGACCATTCCTCCATCGTCAATAGCCACCGATACAGGCGGCGCGTCTTCTGCAATTTGAACCGGCCCAACGCGGCGTCGATGATGACTTCTGCGCTGTCGCGTTTCTTATAAGGGTCATGTAATAACTTCGCGACGACGACGCCGTCTCCGTCGGTCACGAACACCCCGATTTACGGGATGTCTTAAAAAAAATCGTCTTCCGGCTCGATCTGAGTGTTCAGAATGCAGCAGCGCCGAATGACCACGAAATCCAGGTCGGACAAAAATCAAACGGGTATACTCTGCGTCTCGGCGTATACAGCTAGCACCTCCTGATCGTCATAGGAATTTGCGTGACCCTAGATTTCTAAGGCTTTGAACCTCTCAAACGCATCGCCCGGCTCCCCGAACTACGTCCAGCAGAGAGGTCACCACACGACAGAACAGTTGATCAAACGGGACAGGCCCATCGAAGCCGTGTTTATCGCGGTTCAAGCGCTTGGTGCAATCCTCTGCTATCGTCTGTTCAAATACTTTTCCAAAGCAGGCAATGTCACTTCGATTTCAAAGAACCGACAGCGTAACAAAGGACGGTGTATCCGCGTCGTGATGCACGGTGTTGGTCGCAATGCGGATATCCGCATCGGTGTCGTTTGCCAAAACTGGATTGCCGCTGTTTGTGTTGCGTGCGCGCCGCGGAAAATTGCTGCTGGTGATATCAATCTGCAAGCTGTGACCCGCGCAAACGGTATGGTGGATATGCGCAAGGTCAATTTCAAAGGCGGTGGTCTCTCCCGGCAAGAGTGGCTCCTGTTTGCCATTGCGGTACAACGCACGGACGACCCCATCCATCAGCAGCATCGTCCGGCCATCAGGGTGAACTTCAATCAGCTTAGCGACGAAATCCGTGTCCGGACAATCTGAGCTCGCCTGCAACGTAAGACGCACTGGGCCTGCGATAGTTAGGTCTTCGGATAGCGGCGCGCCACGATAGGTTAGCCCGTAATGCGGCAGAGCCTGCACCGGTCGCTGGTCGCGTGGGCCGGCATCGATCAGCATATTTCGGCCGCCCAGCGTCGGAACTGGGTTGTGAGGATCGTACACATATGAACGTGCATCGCCGCCCGGGCCATCAGCATCGAGTGTACCGCCGCCGTGAAGATAGAGCCGTAAAGAGTTTGCATTCTGCGGAGGCCACTGATCAGCGGAATGCCAATCCTTTGCAACGTAGCAGGCAGGATCATCGGTCCAGGCCTGCGGCGCGTAGCGGACAGGTGCCCCGTCCATCACGCCGTTTTCCACGCCCTTCAGCCAATGGTCGAACCATTCGAAATAGGGGTCGGTCGGCCAGAAATTAGCGTCGTAGATGAAGTAGTGATTGTTTGGCCCGATCCAGAGCCGCTGATTGCCGTTTTGCGCTTGGATCTCTTTGAAGGCGCGGATCATACTGGTCTGGAAGATGTCGTACCATGTTGTCGCTAGGAAGCCCGGCGCTTCTATCGACCGGCTGAAGTCATGCGCAGCGCGGAAATCGTCCGGTGCTGGATGGGAGACGATCTCGTCCAGGAAGGGCTGCCAGATCGAGAAATCAGGGTAGCCGGTCAAAGGCAAGCGCATCCAGTCTGGTGATTTCACATAAGGCAGATCGTCGTGGCGCGCCGCCTCAAGCCGGTCGTAGCGCGCCGCGGCACTCTCAGCTGCCTTATCCAAAGTAATAGGGTCGATACCGGCCTGTTGCATCACCGCTACCCGATGTGACAGCGACAATCCGGGGATGTTCTTTGACACCCAGAGCCATAGACGTTCCATCTCGATTGAGCCGCCCTCGCAAACGACATCGTCATAGATGCTGGCCGCCCCGACCTGCGCGAAATAGGCCTTTAGAGCTGGATGACGCGTGCTTGCCCCGGCGAAGGTCGTCGTCGCCCCGGCCGAAGAGCCAGACATGCCTATATTGCCGTCGCACCAGGCTTGCGCTGCGATCCAGTCCAAAGTGTCGAGCCCGTCCGCCGCATCGTCCGCATAGACCCGATCTATACCCTCCGAGCCGTAGCGGCCGCGCGTGTCCTGATAGACGGCGACATAGCCTCGGCCGATGATCGCCTGCCAGCCGCGCAGGATCGAGCCGCGCATCGGTGCCACGGGGTCCGGCAACCAGCCACACGCCGGGTCGTGGATCGCCTCGCCCTGCGGCTTCGTGATGCCGTAGGGCGTGCGCTGCAGGATGACCGGAAAAGGCCCCGCTCCGGCCTTCGGCAGATACACAAAGGTATTGAGTTTGACCCCGTCCCGCGACGTGACGAAGGTCTGGAAGGCGTCGGTCATAGTTCCATGAAAGGCTCGAAGCCCCAATCGAAGAGTGGCCGGCCACCATCTCCTTCGACCACGATGACATCCTCGAGCCAAACCCGTTCGCTTTCGCCACCGGGATAAAGCAGGTGCAAAGGTACGACCATGTTCTCCTGCATGAGCCAGTCGCCGTTCGGTGCACCGTCCGCCGTCCTAAGTTCCAGGTCCATATGCGACAGGCCGAGGCCGTGAAAGAAGATTAACGCGGAGTCGGCATCAGGTACGCCGCACTTGCGGAAGGTCTCACGTCCCATCGCCTGGATCTGGCTGACCGTATTGCCTGGCCGCATCGCCGCGCCCACTGTCTCAGCGACCGCTTCAACGGCCTTTGCCGTTTTTTTCGCCGCCACTGTCGGCGTGTCACCGACGCACCAGCTCTTGCCGCCGTCCCAGCAATAGAGATCGAGTGTGCCGTGGCAGTCAAATAAGATGTGGGTTCCGGCCTCAACCTCGAAATCCTCCAATCCAGTCTGCAGAGTGATTGCCGGGTCACTGCCACGCGGATGACCCCAGACCATGCCTCCAGGATCGCGGATAAAGCCGCCCAATTCGACCGCAGCCTGGTGATAGGCGCAATTGATCTCGCGCCAACTCGCACCCTTGTCCCAGAACGCAACGGTCCGCTCGATTGCCTTTTGGTTCAGCGCGGTCGCCCGTTCAATCAGCTTCAGTTCTTCAGGTGTCTTGACCATGCGGGCCGCCATCATCGGATCGTAGCCATCGCCAACCTCTACATCGCCGAGACGCAACCCATAGCCCATATCGTCGAAGCCTACCGCGCCAGTCGCCAGACCCAGATCGGTCAGGGCGCCGCGAACGACGCTGTCCATGTCGAAGCGGTAATGCTCCCGTGCCCGCACAATCCAATCTGCATCGCCACCGTGCCGCGGGATAAAACGGTCGATGTCGCTTGCCTGCGGCGCGATATCGAGGCCCATCATTACCGCACGGAACGGCCGTATATCCTCAATCCAGCTTGGCTGCACCATCAGGCTCGACAGATAATAATCGGCGACCACCATTATCGGATGGTCAGGCGCGTGACGCGATAGGATCACCGCGCAAGGCCGCGGCTCATCAGAATTATGCGCGATGCCGTTGAAACCCGAGATGTAGAAGACGTTCAACGGCGTTGTCGCGACAATCCCGTCGAGCCCTCTCGCTTCCAAGGCCTCCCACAGGCGGCCAATATTGCAGAACTGCCTTGGCAGCGGGTTGCGTTCGAACAGGGTATTGTCGGCTTTCATTCAAAGGCCCCCTAAGTTGTTTCGGGAAGAACCGGCTGCGGCCGCTGTCCACCCCCTAAAGGGGGGAGACGGAAATTAGCTCTTAGGCAAACAATCTATCCCTTTCCCCCTTTAGTGGGGAAGGTGAGGATGGCGCGGAAATGCGACGATTGCACATGAAGAATGCGCCCATAACTTCAACCCTCCCTTAAATGAGCGTCGCGCCGGTCAAACAGTTTGTCATCGGCGTAGCCCATTGCCTCCGGCTTGCCGCGCCCCAGCATGACCTGAAAATAAACCGGCTCTAAGCTCTTGTTCTCGAAGCCGTGGATGACGCCAGCCGGGCACGCGATGCATTCCCACGGCCCAAGCCGCGTCCAGAGCTGCTCGCCCGCCTCGTCTTCGATGAACACATCGAGGATGCCCTGCAGCACGAAGAAGCATTCCTCGACCTCATGCGTGTGCGCCGCATTACCCTGCCCCGGCTCCACATACATGATCGACAGGGTGAAGTTGTCGGCAGGGATCGCGTTCGGATCTTCATGCTTACCAGACCCGCCGGCGCCAATAAAGCGGTGCTGCGCGCGCTTGTAGCCCTCGATCTTGGCGTCCTCGAAAGCAGCCCAGTCCGGCGTCTTCTCGCGGAAACGCCCAACATAACGGTCCATGATCTCCGGCAGCGGCACGCCGACCAGTTCAGGCGCGCGGGGATGGCGGGCGGCACTCATGACGGTTCTCCTTGGCAGCTTATGCGGTTCAAGATAGCCGGAGATTGTAGGTGGAGGGAACGAAGACTGTGCGGCTTGGTGCGCCATTTACTCCACGATCCGCCGAACCGGCCGTTTCAGTCCGATATTTTCGCGCAGTGTACGGCCTTCGTATTCCGAGCGGAACAGGCCACGGCGCTGCAGCTCGGGCACTACGAGGTGGGTGAAGCGTTCCATGCCGGTGGGCACCACGGGGGCGGCAATCATGAAACCGTCGCAGGCCTTGCCGCTATACCAGGCCTCCATGACGTCGGCGACTTGGACGGGGTCGCCGGTGAACATGTTGCCGGCCATCTGCGGCAGGATCCGCATATAGGTCTGCTGCACAGTCAGGCCTTCCTCCTGAGCGACCTGTACGATTGCGCCTGCTATACCAGTCGGGCCGTGATGTCCCTCGGGCCAATTGGGCATCGGGCCGTCGACCGGAAATGCCTTCATATTCAGCCCGGTCATTTTGGACAAATAGTCGACGCCGACCGCCAGCGGCACAAGATCATCCAGTTCTCCAGCGATATCCGCCGCCTGCTGCGCTGTTTCGCCGACGATGATCGTGACGCCAGAGAGAATTTTAAGATCCTCCGGTTCGCGGCCGTATTTCGCGAGGCGGTCCTTGAAGTCAGTGTAAAGTGCCTGGCCGGCCTCCAAACTCCCCTCGATGGCGAAGATGCAGTCAGCGTGGCGGGCGGACAGCTCGCGGCCGGCCTCGGACTGGCCGGCGGAGAACACTACCGGATGGCCTTGCGGCGGGCGCGGCGCGTTGAGCGGGCCTCTAACCTCGAAGTGCTTTCCCTTATGGCGGAGCGCCTGGACCTTTGACGGGTCGAGGAACCGCCCGCTCGCTTTGTCCTGCGGAAAGGCGTCGTCGGCCCAGGAATCCCAGAGACCCTTCACGATGTCAGCAAATTCGTTCGCGCGTTCGTAGCGCGTATCGCGCGCGACATGTTCGGTATGGCTGAAGTTCAGCGCGTCATTGGCGTTGGAGGTCGTCACCAAGTTCCAGCCTGCACGGCCGCCGCTAATATGATCGAGCGAGGCGAAGCGCCGAGCAACGTGAAAGGGTGCATCATAGGTCGTGGTGGTGGTGGCGACGAGGCCGATATGCTGCGTCACCATCGCCAAGGCGGACAGCAAAGTCACAGGCTCAAACACCCCCGGCCGGTCCGACGGCGAGGTGGCGGCAAACAGGTCTGGCTTGTCCATGTTACGGACACCGTTACCGTCGGCGAGAAAGAGCAGGTCCATCTTGCCGGCCTCGGCGATCTGCGCCAGCCGCATCGCATTACCGATATTGGCGGCCGGATTATCCCACGCATCAGGATGTCGCCACTCCCCCACATGACTGCCCTGAGCGTTGCCGTTGGCGGCGAGGATCATCGGCATGTTGGGCCCATCCCGTTGCGTCGTCCATCATTCATTTTTCCGCCGCCACCTGCAGCATCCGCCAGACATTCGGCGGCGACAACGGCAGGGCCATCGGTTCCACGCCAAAACTGGTGAGCGCCTGGGCGACGGCGTTGGCGATCACGCCGCCGACCGGGATTATCTCGCCCTCGCCCGCCCCTTTGGCGCCGAGCGGGTTGTGCGGCGAGGGCGCGAGCTCAAGCACAGTCGAGCGAATGTTCGGGAAGTCCGTCGCGGTCGGCAGCAAATAGTCGGCCAATGTGCCGGTCAGCAGCTGCCCTTGCGCGTCGTAGACGAACTCCTCCAGCAGCGCCCCGCCAAGCCCCTGCACGATCGAACCAACTGACTGGCCGTTCAGGGTCGCCGGATTGATCTTTCGGCCGACATCCTTGGTCGAAGCGATATCGAGCACGTCTACCTGGCCCGTCTTTGGGTCAACCGCCACATGCGCAGCCAGGCTGCCGTAGGAGTATGTGTATTTCTTGTTCTCGAACCGCGCCTCGACCGCAACTGGTTCGTCAGTCAGACCGGTATAGGCAACTGAATGTCCAGCAGCATCGCGGACGCCCTCGGCCTCAAACCGAACCGCATCTTCGGGGCAGCCGAGTGCCATAGCGGCCATCGGCCGGAGCTTGTCCTGCAACGCCTTCGCCGCCAGCATGATCGCGGAGCCACCCATGACCGTCGAACGCGAATGAAACGAGCCGTACCCTTCGGCAACGCACGCCGTCGATCCGTAATGCACGCGCACCCGTTCAAACGGAACGCCGAGCGCGTCGCCAGCGATCTGACCCATGATGGTTTCGATACCTTGACCAACCCCAGCCGAGCCGAGATAGACTGCGAAGGTTCCGCCGGTCTCCAAGACGATACGCGCATCCTCGCTCGGCCCCGCCGCACCGCCCTCGATGAAGCAGCCAACCGACACGCCATGATAGCACCCGTCGATGCATTGCCCTTGCAGTTTAACCTTCTCGTCCCAACCAAATTCGTCCAGACAACGGTCAAGCAGCGCGTGATTATCGCCGCTGTCCAGCGACGTCACGCTTTCAAACGGCGTCATGGTGGCCAGCGGATAGGGCATCTTGTCAGCAGGCACGAGGTTGCGCCGCCGCACCGCGAGCGGATCGAGGCCGAGATCCTTGGCCATGAGATCGATCAGCCGTTCACGCACAAAATCCGGCTCGAACCTGCCCGGCCCGCGATAGGTGCCGGTAGGCGTCTTGTTCGTCGTCAGCGAATAGCTGGTCAGTCGAATATGCTCAATATCGTAGGCGCCAGACATGAACTGCGCGGCGTTGCGCGGCGCGATCGAGCCGTTAGTGCGGATATAGGCGCCATTATCCGTCCAGTTGGTGCCGCGCAAGGCGATAATCTTGCCGTCCCGTGTCGCCGCGATCGCCACATCGCACTCGATTTGCCGCGCATGGTTCGCCGCCATCATATGCTCACAACGATCCTCGACCCATTTGATCGGCCGGCCGAGATAACGCGTGGCGAAGGGGATCAGGAAATCCTCGGGATAAAATTCGCCACGCGAGCCGAAGCTGCCGCCGACATCACCTTCGATCAGGTCGATCTGGTCGAGATCGAGGCCCATCGTAGCAGCGAGGATCTTACGGTTAGCGAAGGCAACCTTGGCCGCGCCCCAGACGGTGAGCCTTTCCGCACCCGTGTCCCATTCGGCAACAAAGCCGCGCGGCTCCATAAAGAGCGCGGCGTGGCGTTGCACCGTAAAGGTTTCGCGACGCGTGTAGTCGGCTGTTTCGAACGCCACGTCGGCATCGCCCTTCACCGCATTCCAGCGCATGGAGACATTGGAACCGTGTTCGGGAAAAAGCAGCGTCTCAACCGCCTCCGCCTGGTCGCGGCTGGTGATGGCGGGCAGGGAATCGATTTCGATTTTGATCAGGTCGAGAGCATCCTCAGCGATGGCAGGACTCTCGGCGATCACGACAGCCATCGGTTCGCCGACATAGCGGACTTTCTCGTCCGCCAGCATCGGTTGGCAGAACTGCTCCAATTCCGGCAGTGGCTGCAGCCGGATCGGCAACCGCGGTACGGTTTCACCTAGATCATGTGCCGTCAGCACCACGTGTACACCATCTAGTTTAAGAGCGGCGTCCGTTTCGATACCACGCAATAGCCCATGCGCGACCGGGCTGCGCAGGATCACTGCGTGCAACTGGTTCGGCCGGTTGATGTCAGCGACAAACTGCCCGCGCCCGCGCAGCAAGCGCAGATCTTCGACCCGCTCCAGCGCACTGCCGATTAGGCGATTCGGCGCGCTCACGACTCGCCCTCCGCCGTGCGATAGGCCGCGCGCGCTTCCAGCACGGCCTCGACGATGGGAACGTAGCCGGTACAGCGGCAAATGTTCCCGGACAAGACCTCGCGCACCCGATCTGCATCGGCGTTCGGCTCCTCGCTCAGCAGCGCATGCGCCGTGGTCACCATGCCTGGTGTGCAGAAGCCACATTGCAACGCATGATGCTTACGGAAGGCTGCCTGCAGCGGAGTCAAATCGTCATCCCGGCTCAGACCTTCGACGGTCACAATATTTTCGCCGGCAACCTGCACCGCCAGGGTCAGACAAGACCGTACCGCCTCGCCATCGACGATTACCGTGCAGGCGCCGCAGACGCCGTGCTCGCAACCGAGATGGGTCCCGGTAAGGCCCAGCACGTCGCGCAGACAGTCGGCCAGACTAAGGCGCGGTTCCACATCGACCTCGAGCGCTTTGCCATTGACCTCGAAGGCGACCTTCATGACGCGGCGTCCTGCAAGGCGCGTTCAATCAGGATTGCGACCAGCGCGCGACGGTAGTCGGCCGGGGCATGATGGTCTTCCATCGGTGAAACCTCACTGGACGCAGCTTCAGCCGCTGTTGCGATGGCCACCTCATCGACGTCCGTCCCGTCAATCGCCGCCTCCGCAGCATGCAGACGATGCGGCCGGTCGCACGCGCCAATCACACCGATATGGGCATCCCGAGCCCGGCCCTGCGCATCGAGATCGTAATGCAGCGCGATCCCGGCCAGTGCGAAATCACCCTTGCGCCGCGCAAACTCCCGAAACGCCCAACGCCGCCCGCCGGGCCAAGCGGGAAATGTGATCGCCGTCAAAATTTCATCTGCGGCCAAATCCGTCGTCATCGGTCCAAGAAAAAATTCCGCCGCCGCAACGTGGCGTTCACCACCAGGTCCAAAGAGCGTCAACCGCGCATCGCAGGTCACCGCCACCCCTGGCAATTCAGCAGCGGGATCGGCCAGCGCGAGGCTGCCGCCAGCCGTTCCCCGGTTACGAATATGGTAGTGCGCAATGTGCCGCGTCGCCGCGGACAGCAGCGGGTGCGCCGCGGACAGTCCAGTATGGCGCTCTATATCGCGCCAGCGCACACGGGCGCCAAGCGTAATGCCGTCCGCACCGATGTCGATCCGGTCAAGCGCTGGCACATTTTTCAGATCGACCAGCAGCGCCGGCGCCGCCATCCGGAACGCGAGTATCGGCATCAGGCTCTGCCCACCGGCGAGGAGCATTGCTTCGTCGCCATGGTCGGCCAGCAGCGCAACCGCCTCGGACAGGCTGGTCGGTGATTCGTAGTCGAAGGCGGGAAACTTCATGACCTCACGATATTGTAGCGAAAGGGAAGGTTCGACCAGTAGTCTATCGTGAGATTCATCGAATGCCAGAACGGACAATGACATGACCATACTCGACGGACAGCGCGTCATCGCTATCGAAGAACATTATTCCGACCCGGAGGTGACATCCCTGTTCGAGGGCATCGACGGCAACGCCGCCCGCATGATGCATGAGCAGCTCGACGATGTCGGCGAGGCGCGTCTCAAATCGATGGATGCGGCGGGCATCGACATGCAGGTCCTGTCGCACGCCCCACCGGGACCGCAGCGCCTTGACCCGGAGACCGCGGTCCGCGTCTCAAAGACGGCTAACGACCGGCTCCGCGATATCTGCAGTTCCCATCCCAACCGGTTCGCCGGGTTCGCCATGCTGCCGACCCCGGACCCCGCCGCAGCCGCGAACGAACTGGAACGCTGTGTAAATAAGCTCGGCTTCAAAGGCGCTCTAATCCATGGGCTGACGGGCGCGGAGCGGCTGTTCATTGACGATAAACGTTTCTGGCCCATCTTCGAGCGCGCCGAAGCGCTGGACGTACCGCTCTACATCCACCCGGCGATCCCGCACCCAGCCGTGATGGATGCCTATTTCAAGCCCTATGCCAAGGACCATCCGGGTTTCCTAACCGCCGGCTGGGGATTCACCATGGAGACCGCTACGGCAGGCATCCGCATCATCCTGTCCGGCGTGCTAGAAAAATATCCCGGCACCAAAATCATTATGGGCCATCTGGGTGAGACCCTGCCCTTCCTACTCTGGCGCATCGATCTCGCCTTGAACCGCCGCGGCGCGGCCGGCGTGCCGTTCCGCGAGATGTTCACGAAGCATTTCCACGTGACGACCAGCGGCTTCTTCTCTGATCCGGCGCTGCTGTGCTGTATCCAGGAGATGGGTACCGACCGCATCCTGTTCGCCGTCGACTATCCTTTCGTGCCGCAAGAGCCAGGACCTAAATGGATGGAAGGGTTGATGCTGAACGATGCGGACAAGGCCAAGATATTACACGGCAATGCGGAAACGCTGCTCCGGCTATAGGAATTGCCTATCCAAACCATTGGACAGCCGCGCCGGGATGGCCATATAACGGCCGCGAAAGCGGATGGAACGCAATGATACCGTTCACAAAAATGCATGGCATCGGCAATGACTGCGTGGTCATCGACGCGCGGGTCGAGCCCTATGCGCTGGATGGTGACCAAATCCGTCTGGTCGCTGACCGCCGGCGCGGTGTCGGCTGCGATCAGCTCGTCATGATCGAACCTCCGCGCAACGGCAGGGCGGCGGGCTTTCTAAGATTCTACAATTCGGACGGCAGCGAGGCGCAGGCCTGCGGCAACGCAACACGCTGCGTCATCTCACGCCTGATGCGGGAAGAAGACACCGATGCATTAGCCGTCGAAACCGTCGCCGGACTGCTGCCAGGCCATGTCGATGAACGGGGTCTGATTGCCGTCGATATGGGCCCGGCCCAGTTGAACTGGCAGGACATCCCGCTGTCCCGCGCCATGGACACCTTACATCTCGACGTTACAGCGGGTCCTTACGCAGACCCGGTCGCTGTCGGCATCGGCAACCCCCATTGTGTCTTCTTCGTCGAAGATGCTGATACGGTCGATCCGGCGACGCAGGGGCCGGAGGTCGAACACAATCCGCTGTTCCCAGAGCGTACCAATGTCGAATTCATCAGTATTCTGGACCACGGCCGCATCCGCATGCGGGTCTGGGAACGCGGTGCCGGCACGACACAAGCCTGCGGTTCGGGCGCCTGCGCAGTCGCCGTCGCCGCAGCGAGCCGCGGTCTCACCGCACGCCAGGTTGAAGTGGTGCTCGATGGCGGCTCACTGTTCATCGACTGGCGTACAGACAATCACGTAGTAATGAGCGGTCCCGTCGTGGTCGCCTTCACCGGGACTTTGGAGATCGCGACGGGCGCGGCATGAGCGGCCCACCAGACATCGTCACCTTCGGTTGCCGGCTCAACGCCTTCGAGTCCGAGGTTATTCGAGACCGTGCAGCCGGACTGGACGATACGATCATCTTCAACACCTGTGCCGTCACGAAGGAAGCCGAGCGCCAGGCGCGCCAAGCGATTCGCAAGGCGCGTCGACAGCGGCCCGGCTCGAAGATTATCGTAACTGGCTGTGCCGCCCAGGTGAATGCCAACACGTTTGCCAGTATGCCCGAAGTCGACCGAGTAATCGGGAATACCGAAAAACTAACAGAAGCCGCCTACCATTCCGAGACGCAAATCCTTGTCGGCGACATCATGACAGTGCAAGAAACAGCCGGCCATCTGGTAGAGGGGTTTGAGGGCCGCGCCCGCGCCTTCGTCCAGGTACAGCAGGGCTGCGACCACCGCTGTACCTTCTGCATTATCCCCTATGGTCGGGGCAACAGCCGATCGGCGCCTATCGGCGAGATTACTAACCAGGTCCGCACCCTGGCCGAGAATGGCTACTCCGAGATCGTACTGACCGGCGTTGACATCACATCCTACGGCGCGGACCTGCCGGGACGGCCCTCGTTGGGTCAAATGATGCGCCGACTGCTGGCCCAGGTGCCGGAGCTGCCGCGCTTACGCCTGTCGTCGATTGACTGCGTTGAGATCGACGACGATCTGATGCGATTGATCGAGACCGAGCCGCGTCTGATGCCGCACTTCCATCTGTCGCTGCAGGCCGGGGACGACATGACCCTGAAGCGTATGAAGCGACGGCACGGCCGCGACGACGCGATAGCGATATGCAATACGATTCGGGCACGGCGTCCCGACGTAGTGTTCGGTGCCGATCTGATAGCTGGTTTCCCGACTGAAACGGAAGCCATGTTCCAGCGGTCGCTCGACCTGATAGACGAATGTGGCTTGACCTGGCTGCACGTCTTTCCGTACTCGACGCGACCCGGGACACCGGCGGCGCTTATGCCACAAGTTCCTGGTGACATCCGCCGCAAACGTGCAGCGCGGCTGCGCCAGGCCGGAGAAGCGGCTGCGACGCAATTTCTGGATAGTCTAGTGGGCGCAACCGCTACGGTGCTGATTGAGCAGAATAGCACTGGTCGCACCGAACACTTCGCCCCCGTCCAGTCGGATGTCGCACTGCACGACGGCAGCCTTGCAACACTGCGTATCGTGGGTCGTGAAGGCGACGCGTTAAGGGGGGAACTGACCACATGAACAAGCCAAATTGGCTCAACAGGCTAAAATCTGGCTTGTCAAAATCAACCACCAAACTAACCGATGGCATCGCCGGGATCTTGACGAAGCGCAAGCTCGATGACGATGCGTTGGAGGAGCTTGAAGAAGTCCTGATCACAGCCGACCTAGGCCCGGCAACCGCAGCAAAGCTCACCGCCAGCCTCGCCGCCACTCGCTTCAATAAGGAAGTCAGCGAAGAAGAGGTTCGGACCGCGTTGGCTGACGAAATCGACAAGATCCTAGAACCGATTGCCACGCCCCTAGCTATCGACGCGTCCCACAAACCACATGTTGTACTGGTTGTCGGCGTCAACGGTAGCGGCAAGACCACGACCATTGGCAAGCTGGCGCAACATTATCGCGAACAAGGACTCAGCGTCACGCTAGGAGCCGGCGACACCTTCCGAGCGGCGGCCGTTGAGCAGTTAAAGATCTGGGGAGACCGTACCGGTTGTCCCGTTATTTCTGGCAAGCAAGGCGGCGATGCGGCGGGCCTAGCCTACGACGCATTGCAGGCTGCGCGCGAACAGGGCGCGGACCTTTTGTTGATAGACACGGCCGGGCGACTGCAAAACAAGACCGATCTCATGGCCGGACTGGAGAAGGTCAGCCGCGTACTAAAGAAACTGGATGAAGGCGCACCGCATGATTGCGTCCTAGTACTCGATGCGAGCGTCGGCCAGAACGCACACAGTCAGGTGAAAATTTTCCGAGACATGGTTGCCGTGAGCGGGCTGGTCGTCACAAAGCTCGACGGTTCAGCGAAAGGTGGTGTTATCGTAGCGTTGGCAGAACGATTCGGCCTGCCGGTGCACGCGATAGGCGTCGGCGAAGGAGCGGAAGATTTGCAGCCGTTCAACGCGAAAGACTACGCCCGCGACCTGATGGGTCTCGAAGCGTAATCTCACAAGCCAGTTCTTTCAGACCTACTTTTCAAGCATTCCTTGTTGCCCTGCACCTAACTAGCCAACAGCCATTCATCCGTCTGCAGGCAACTCAGCGTCAGCAAGCAATAGGATCTTCCCAGAAAAGAAAAACCAGCGCAGCATTAAGCCAGTAATTAATTTAGAATCGATTACTTATATATTAATTAATTGCTGCACTAACAGCCATCTCCACGAGCAATTCTTCCGGCGGATCGCGTGGCTCGAAGGTCACGCCAACGCAGACCCGCGCACAAGGATTGTTGCGGTCAGCCCAAGCGACCCAAACATCGTTCATCGCCGACTTGTGCGCCATATCGGCGAGATAGACGGTAGCGGTAACCAGTTTCGATTTGTCGGTTCCCGCTTCAAAAAGGAATTTATCGATCCAATCGAGGCATTGTTGGGTTTGTCCGGCCATTGTGTCCGTCTTGTCCGGCGCAGACACCACGACATGGATCAAGCCGTTATGTTCCACCGTCCGCGTCCGGCCGGGATAGCTCTCTGGGCCGCGTATTATTGTCATTGCGCCGTCTCCCCTAGTTTGTCGAAACGATCGATCCGAAACGGTTCAATGGGCAGGTTGGAATTGCCCTGGGTCACGAGATCTGCAATTACGCTGCCGACGATCGGGCCCAATTGGAAGCCGTGGCCACAATAGCCGAAGGCGTGATATGCATTTTCAGTGGTCTTGCTCGGCCCGATGAACGGGATGCCATCCGGTGTAAATCCTTCCATCCCGGCCCAGCAGCGGACGATCGAGGCGTCTTTCATGATCGGGAACAGGTGACGGGTCGTTTTAGCGCTAATCGCGAGGCCATCGAAATCGATCACCGTGCGGTTTTCATCCGGATAGGCCGTACCGCGATGCCCACCGCCAATAATGACGGTCCCGTTCTCAGACTGTTTGAACGAAATTTGGCGGCCCTGCGAGCCAACAACCGGTTCGACGAAACGTGGCATGGGGGCTGTCACCATCATCATCAACGCTTCGATCCTAAGCGGTACGGCCTCGCCCAGCGCCGCCGCAACCCGATCGCCCCAGCCGCCGCTGCAATTAACCAACACGGGCGCTTCAAACTGGCCGCCCGACGTCGAAACACGCCAAATCCCGCCGGTCTGTTCGAAACCCGTGGTGGAAAAACCTTCGAAAAACCGGACACCCAAGGATTCGCCTTTGCGTCGGAATGCAGCAGTGGTGCGCGCAGGATCCGCATAACCATCGCCCGCAACATGTATCCCGCCAATACAATGCGGGGTGACCGTGGGCAGCAGCTCGAACAATGTCTCCCTATCAATGAAGACCTCGTGTTCATAGCCTCGCTCGTTCAGATGCTGCACGCGAGTTGAAAGAGCTGCTAGTTCCTCTTCGGTTTCCGCGACCTTGACCTGGCCTGTGGGATGGAACCCGCAACCATCGTCAACCAGATCCTCAATACCGTGCCAAAGCTCGATCGAGGCGGCCGACAGCGGAACCTCGGCGAGATCGCGGCCAAGACGCCGCACGCCGCCCGCATTGACACCAGAGGCGTGTCGCCCGACATGATCCTTTTCGATGACCATGGAAGCGACACCGCGCCGCGCTAAATGCAACGCAGCCGAGCAACCATGTAGACCACCCCCGACGATAACCACGTCCGCAGTTTCAACCATGACTAACCTTGGCACATGGGTGGCTCACCGATCCGCTGCATCCGGTCACCCAGTAACTTTTCGAAGGCAAGCGCAACGGCGAGGGCGCGCTCGTCTTGGTCCAGTGGCGCCATGATTTGCAAACCAACCGGCATTCCCGCCTTGTCTAACGCAACCGGGATGGTCACCGCGGATAGGGCAAGCAGGTTGCCAGTGCGCGTGTTGCGCAGCGCCGCCATGTTGTTCATGCGGTAGCCGTCACCGTCGGAAACCGCATCTACGGTTGGCGGGGTGATCGTCACCGTCGGCCCGACGACGACATCCACCTCCGCCAACCGGTCATCCGCGGATGCGGCCAGTTCAACCAGCCGATCACGGCGCAGCAGATAGTCCACCGCGGTGATTGCTTCCATGCTCTCGAACCGGGACGCAACATTCGGATCCAGGGTTGCCTTGGACTGCGCTATCTCGCCATTGATGAAAGCCGCAAATTCTGGCGCGGCCAGACCGCCCCGCATGAAAATCTCGTCCGCTGCCGCGGCTTCCGGCAGATCGAACTTGGTCATCTGGGCACCGGCGGCGACTAACTCGTCAAGAGCCGTATGCACACCCTCCGCAACGCCCGGATCGCAACCCTCGAAGAAATGATCGCAGACACCGATATGTACATCCGAGGGAATAAGTTCCGAGAGACCAGCCAGCAACACCTCACCCGGGGTATCGGTAAGCGGATCAATCGCCGCGAATGCAAGCACCGCGTCGGGGACCGTGCGGGCCAGCACACCCGCCGTATCCAAGCTGGGGCTGAGTGGGACGATCCCATCGAGAGACCAGCGCCCGAAGCTCGTCTTGACCCCGACATTGCCGGTAAAGCTCGCTGGCACACGCACAGAACCCGCCGTATCACTGCCGAGCGCCAGTAGTGCGGAACCTTCGCAGAGACTGATCCCGGCACCGGCACTGGAGCCGCCAGGCACCCGGTGCGTGGTTGGATCCCAGGGATTGCGTGGCGTGCCCCAATGCGCGTTGGAACCGATGCCGCCAAAGGCAAACTCGACCGTATGGGTCTTACCTGCGACCGGCGCCAGCGCCGCGCGCAGCGCACCGACCACCGGCCCTTCCCGATTCCATTTCTCAGGCAGAGGCGCCGGGCTACCGGCGAAGGTCTGGTAACCGGAAACGCCATAAAGATCCTTAACCGAAACGGGAATGCCTTGCAGTGGACCGAAATCAAGGCCCGCGGCGAAGGCCGCGTCGGCCGCTCGCGCCTCAGCCAGGAACTGGTCGTCCTGACGGCATTTATAGGCATCGAGCGAAACGCCCCACCGGCCGTGATTTTCGATCATCTCCTCCGCGAGCGCCACGCTAGTGGTCTTGCCATTGCGAAGCGCAACCGCAAGCAACGATATGGATTGTTGAAACAGCCCTGACATACGGATCCCTTTGTTTGCGACGACACATGGTAGCGCAAATCGTTACAAAATTTGCAAGAGACCACCATATAATCGAAATACGAGAACACTACCCTGGGACGACTTCTTCACCCCAGCCAACCACGATTTCCCGAGAAGAGAAAAAAAGCCAAGAAAATTCGAATCCACAGACTTTCAAACGTTTGCCGACCAGCTAAATTCGCGCCGAGATTGCATAGAGGGCAGACTGGCCTTCAGTGCTTCCGCATTTGTCACCGGCACCACAGGTCCAGGCGGTGTGTTAGCAACAAGCCGGCTCAGTTTCGAGCAAGTCGCGGCCAACAGCCTGGGGAGAGGGGTAGCAGTCATTTTCCCAGCGACGGCGGCACGGAACCGCACTCCAGCATCGTGGCAATCACCAAGAATGATGGTGGCTTCATCAAGTAAAATTTAATTTTAGAAAACACGGTCCTGTGCGACCTCGTTGCTGAACTCGAGCAGGCCCTCGGCCAAGGTGCCGAATTCCATAAAACGGGGATCGCCGGCGCCACCTTCACGGTAACGCCTGTGCAGCTGCTGGAAGATCACCGCGACGCGGAAGGTAGTTAGCACGCGGTACCATTTAAAACCGGAGAGGTCGCGGCCGGTGCGTTGGGCGTAGTCCTGCGCCACCTCCTCCCGTGTAGGGAAACCGAAGCTGCCCGTCGGCATCTGTTTTAGCTGCTGCATCGCTTCCGGATCACCGGCTTCGGTCCAATAGCCCAGCATCGCACCAAGATCGACCAGCGGGTCACCGCGGGTCCCCATATCCCAGTCGAGAACAGCAACCGGATCGAGACACTCAGGATCGAGCACCACATTGTCGAGCTTAAAATCGTTGTGCAGGAAAGTAGTCTCCGGCTCCGGCAGTTTGCGGTCAACGGCGAGCCAGGCCTCGATCGCGTTGAGCACGGCCGGCGGCTCACCGTCCCAGGCTAAACGTGCGCGCTTGAACCAGCCCGCCACAGTGCGTTCTCGGAAGCCTTCCGGCCGTCCAAGGTCGTCAAGCCCAACGGATGCAGGATCTATCCGATGCAAATCATGCAGCAAGGTAACCAAAGTCTTGCCAACTTTAACACCCGGAGTTCCGCGCGCTGCCACCTCAGCGGGCATCTCGCCACCGATTACCAAACCCGGCCGGTACTCCATAATGAAGAAGGGCGCCCCCAATACATCCACATCGTCGCAGAACAGTAGACATTTTGGGGCCAATGGAAATTCACGCCAAAGGCTACTTAAGATTTTACTCTCGCGGCCCATATCATTCGCACCGGGCGGCACCGGGCCGGCCGGCGGGCGCCGTAACACCCGCAACTCGCCATCCATTTGCAGCAGATAATTAATATTGCCGAAGCCGGAGGCAAATTGCTTCGGCGGCTCGGGGCCTGTCAAAGCGTGACCATGGTCCCGCAGATGTCGGTCGAGCGCGTCCCAGTCCTGCTTGACCTCATCATCACGCGACTTAAAGCAGGGTCCGTCCACCGGACGGTCAGGCTGCTATCGGTGGGCGGCGCTCTGTCCAGTCAGTCGCCTGCTCGTAGGCGTGTGCGACCTGATAAATTACCGCCTCATCGAAGGGCTTGCCGACAATCTGCATCGATAGTGGCAGACCGCTGCTGGAGAACCCAGTCGGAACCGCCAGCGCTGGAGCACCTAGGACGTTGAATGGCGCGCGTGCCTGCCGACCGTACGTCCTCTCGGTCGCCTCCGCGTCTTCGATCTCGCAGGCGGGATCCATGCTGGACGCAGTGATTGCGACGTCGAAGTCTTCCATCGCCTCTTTGTAAGCCTGCACCAGCTGTGCCTTGACCCGGGTCCCATTGACATAGTCCGCGGCGCGGATGAAGGCGCCACCCATAATCCTCTGGCGGGCGAGCTCACCGTAGTCCTCAGGCCGTTCTTGGAACCATTTTTCGTGGATTGCATAAGCCTCCGACAGCAGGATCACACGGTTAGTAGCCGCATAGTGGTCGAGCGGCGCCAAGGTGATATCGCGTATTTCCGCGCCCATTCCACGCAGCACGTCGCGCGCATCCTCGATACCTTTAGCCATCTCCGGATCCGCGGCCATGTCGGTCTCGAAGAAATGCCGGATAACACCTATCCTCATTCCCTTGATGCCTTGGCCAAGACGTGAGGTGAAGTCCGGCTTGCCGATGGGCGCACTGCCCGGGTCCTGCGGATCATGCCCGGCGATGACGTTCAGCAAAATCGCATTATCCTCAACGGTGCGGGTCATCGGACCAACATGATCCAAAGTAAAGGACAGAGGAAAGACCCCGCGACGACTGACCCGACCATACGTCGCCTTCATGCCAACCAGACCACACATGGACGCCGGGTTACGCACCGAGCCACCCGTATCCGTACCAATCGCTGCCGGCACAAAACCAGCGGCCAATGCGGCTCCCGATCCGCTCGACGAGCCACCGGTGAAATGCGCAGCGTTCCAAGGGTTGCGCGCCGGCGGCCAGGGAAGGTCAAAGGATGGGCCACCGATCGCAAACTCATGCGTCGCCGTCTTGCCCAGCAACACCGCGCCAGCCTTTTTGAAGCGATCAGTCACATCGGCATCCATCTCCGGCAGGCTGTTGCGCTGCATAACTTTAGAATGGCATGTCGTCGGAATACCCACCGCATCGACGATATCCTTCAAGGCGTAGGGTACACCGTGCAGCGGACCGCGCCATTTGCCGGCCATGATCTCATCTTCAGCAGCACGTGCACCGTCGAGTGCTTGGTCGGCGGATACATGCAGGAAGGAATTAAAGGCACTGTCATGTGCTGCAATCCGGTCGAGCAACGCCTGGGTATATTCGACAGGAGAAATATTCTTGCCGCTGAGTAGTTTCGCCGCGTCGGCAATGGTCAGAAAAGCAAAGTCTGTCATAATTCACCTCCCGCAGCCCGATAAACATGCGCCGGTTCGTCTGCCGGTTCGACATCTATCGTGATACGTGTGCGCAACGATTGGGCGAATGCGAACGCGCGAGCCACATCGTCCGGATAGCGATCCGCCATCCGGTCTAAACCTGCAGCGCGGGCTGCCTCCAAAGCCTTTTCAAAATCAATGTCGCCCATCCGCCCCTCCCTGGACCGCTGTTCTAGTGGGTAGAACCTACCAACAAGATAATGAAGCCATTCGCTCTCGGCGCTTGTCAAGCGAGGGCGAAGCACGCCGCGTAAGCGCCCGCCATAAAGGGCCATCGGTGAAGCAACCTGCCGAAGCCGCCATATGGCATCCCTTCACAAGCCACAAGACGCAACCCAACCGCTCGCGCCAATTGTGTCAGGCCGCGGGGCGTCAGATGGTTCAAAGGCACCTCAAACCGGGGACCAAACCAGCGAGACCGCAGAATGTCCGGATTGCAAGGGTGCGGCATAATCACGACGAAGCGGCCCTCCCCGTCTAGCAAGCGTGCGGCAGCGACGAGGGCTGCACCCTGGTCCGGCATGTGTTCAAAAGACCCGACGCACATCGCGAGTTGAAAGCGGCCCAAATTCTCGGTTTTCGCCGTCGCGCTATCGCCGACATGAAAGGCGATGCTAATGTCAGCGCCGACACTGGCCGCATTCGCTCGCGCCTGGCCCACCATCCCCGGTGCAATATCGAGTCCGACCCCGCCATCAATGCAGTCTGCAAGATCGATCAATTGCCAGCCCGTCCCGCAGCCAAGATCGATAACCCGCGGCCGGCCCAACACTGCACAGAGCTTGCGCAGATAGGAGGCGCGGACGGCAAAATCGGCGGCGCGGTTTGATCGTGGGCCGTGCGCCGCATCCCAGCCCGGCGCCTCACGATCAAAGAAAGTGGCGATGGATGAGCACGTTTTCAGCGTATAACTCAATCGGTAGTGTTCAACGCTGGACCACCGAACGGCAGACGGATTGCCGCTCGGTCATCGTCCAGCAAGATACCGCTCTTGGTCAGCAGAGATTCGAGAGCTTTGACCTGCACCTTCCGTCCATCCGGCAATTGATCCCACGCCGACGCGAATAGTGCGTTACCCCCCAGGTCGGACATTACCTACCTTTCATCGTAGAGCTTTCTATCTATAACCTCTTCACCACGCAAAGGCGTGATACTTAACTAACGTTAATACTATAACAAAATGTCAAAATTTTCGTTTTGATTTATGCTGCAGCGTCCTTTGATTGCAGTAGGCAGCAAATTCAAAGCATTTAAGCATTTGGTAACTTGACGCCTTTCGCCGGCATCATTTCCCGGCGCGAAGAACAACTGGGAGACACCCGTGGAAGACCCCGTTCAAAGACACCCCACTCGCAGCGAACAACTCGATATTTTGGCAACGCTTATTGCAGACAACGTGCCGGAAGGCCAGGCCGTTCTGGAATTCGGTTGTGGCGTCGGTTACGTGGCGCATTTGATTTTGGAAAAACGCCCCGACCTCGACATTGTTGGCGTCGACCGGAAGGTGGACGCACTGCAGCAGGCGGAAATCGACTTGCCGGCTGACCGTTTCACTGGCATCAAAGGTGACCTGGAAGCGATTGCTGACATCCCGATTCCGGACCGATCCTACGGCGCGATATTTACCGCCCTGACCTTCCACGACCTGCCGGATATGACGAAACAGGTGGTTATCGGCGCGGCAGCGGCGCGACTGGCCCCAGGCGGCTGTTTCTTATTGTACGACCGGCTGCGCCTGACCGAACCGTCGCTGTTTCCGCTGCAACAGAGCATCTGGTCCCGCATCGAGCGCGTGCATGGGCAAGGCATGCGCACAGCGGACAATTTCACGGCCTATGAAGAAGACCTTGGCACGGACAACCGCCCCGCATGCCTGGCCGACTATCTGGCCTGGTTCCCAGCCGCTGGACTAACGCCGCAAGTGTTGCATCTGCACGGGAATGTGGCATTGATTGGCGGTACCCGCGGTTAACCTGCGCCGTCAAAGGTATTTGTAGGTACCCTGGCCGGATGAATAGATCTTGCCAGTCTCCGCATCGACAACGCGGATGTCGGAGAAAAACATCGACCGTCCCTTGCGAATGATGCGTCCTTCGGCGTAAACGCTTTCGCCCATCGCGGTCGCAAGAAAATTGCAGTTCAGCGTGACGGTCACGGCCTTTCGCGTCTCACCGCTCGCCCGCCCGCCCGCCATGATTCCAGCGATATCCATTAGCGACATCAGCACACCGCCATGAATGTAGTCGCCGCGGTTGCGGTGATGGTTGAAGCCAGTCATTTCCAGGCGCACGAACCCCTTGCTCCGTTCGACCACCTTGTAGTCGAGGAAGCGGTGATAGGAATCAGCAGGCGGCGCCGGAAGGGTGTCGTTCATGAGAGCTCCAATCAGAACCGCCCCTCTTTTAACGATAAATATCGTTGTTTCAAGAGCGCGAAACCCTTGTGCAACAAGCGGGACGTTGTCAAAGTTACTGCGCGTTGTTGAATTTTGGGAGGCAATTGATGGCGGCTTATGATCTGGTCATTCGAGACGGTGAGGTCGTCACGGCAACGGACCGCATAGCCTGCGATGTAGGCGTACGCGACGGCAAGGTCGCGGCGCTGGGACAAAGGTTGGATGCGGGGACCCGCGAAATCGACGCCGCGAGTAAGCTGGTACTGCCCGGCGGGATAGACAGCCACTGCCATATCGAACAGATGTCTGGCATGGGCGTCATGTGCGCAGACGATTTTTACAGCGGCACCGTAGCCGCCGCGTTTGGCGGAACGACGACGATTATCCCTTTCGCGGCCCAGCATCGCGGTCAGTCGGCGCGCGCCGTGGTCGAGGATTATCGAGCGCGCGGCGATGCCAAGGCGGTGATCGACTATGCGGTCCATCTGATCATCACCGACCCAACCGAACAGGTGCTCGGCCAGGAACTGCCGGCGCTGATCCGTGACGGCTACACTTCCTTCAAGGTCTACATGACCTATGAGGGCACCAAGCTCGACGACTACCAAATGCTGGAAGTACTTTCTACAGCCAGGCGCGAGGGCGCGCTGACCATGATCCATGCGGAGAACTGGGACATGATCCGCTGGTTGGCGCAACGCCTGATCGATGGCGGTAACCGGGCACCTGTCTATCACGGTATTAGCCATGCGCAGGTCGCCGAGGGGGAGGCGACGCACCGCGCGATCGCGCTGGGCCGACTACTCGACACGCCATTGCTGATCGTCCACGTCTCCGCCGAAGAGGCGATGGAGGAGATCCGCATGGCCCAGGCAAAGGGGCTAAAGGTCTATGGTGAGACCTGCCCACAATATCTCTTCCTCACGCTGGACGATCTCGACCGCGAAGGTATGGAGGGCGCGATGTTCTGCTGTAGCCCGCCGCCGCGAGACAAGGAGGGGCAGGAAGCGATTTGGCGCGGCATCCAGACGGGCGTTTTCCAAGTCGTTTCCTCCGATCACGCGCCCTATCGGTTCGACGAGACAGGCAAGCTGAAGGCCGGGCCAAACCCATCCTTCAAAGAGATCGCCAATGGCGTGCCGGGCATTGAACTACGCCTGCCTATGCTGTTCTCGGAAGGTGTCGGCAAGGGGCGCATAGACATCCACCGCTTCGTCGACATCACGTCTACGGCACACGCCAAGATCTATGGTCTCTACCCGCGCAAGGGCACAATCGCGGTCGGGACTGATGCGGACATAACGATCTGGGATCCGGACCTCAAGGTCACCGTCACGGCGGACATGCTACATGACAATACAGGCTACACGCCCTATGAGGGCATGCAGCTGACGGGCTGGCCGGTGCAAGTGGTGAGCCGCGGCCGGATCGTGGTCGAGGATGGCACACTGCATGCTGAGCACGGCAGCGGCCTGTTCCAGCCCTGCAAAAAGCCGGACAGCGCCAAGCCGCTCGGTCTCATTCAGCGCGAACTTGATCCAAAACGAAACTTTGGCGCCCAAATCCTGTTTTAAAAATGCACCCTCATATCACCGTTATTCCGTCGCGCGGCAAACCCGCCCCCGTCGTCTTCGACTCGCCACACAGCGGCAGTCACTACCCTGACGATTTTGATTACATCGTGCCCCTCTGGATGCTGCGCCGAGGCGAAGACCCGTGCGTCGAAGAATTGTTCGCCGCAGCCCCAGATTACGGCGCGCCGCTGATCGCCGCGGAGTTCAGCCGTATGTATATTGATCCGAACCGGTCCGCGGCCGATATCGATCCGGACATGCTGGACGGCGAGTGGCCACACCCGATCGAGATCAGCCATAAAACACGGTCCGGTATGGGTCTAATCCGCAGTCGATCGGGACGCGACCGCAAACTGATATACGAAGGCAAACTGTCGATCGAAGAAGTACAATATCGCATCGAAAATTATTGGCGGCCCTATCACGACACCCTGCGCAATCATCTCGATACCACACATGCAACTTTCGGCGCAGCCTGGCACATCAACTGCCATTCGATGCCGTCGAAATGGGCCACCGGTTTTGAGAAGGCTGGCGAGCCGAACGAGAACGACTACGTGCTTGGCAATCGTGACGGCACCACTGCCGGTTCCGAGTTCACCGAGCTCGTCCGCGAGACCTTAGCCGGCTTCGGGTTCCATGTCGGCATCAATGACGGACAAAAGGGGGTGGAACTCGTACGTGCCTATAGTGATCCCCCGCAGAAGCGCCATAGTCTACAAATCGAGATCAACCGCCGGCTCTATTGGGACGAGCGCAACATGAAAAAGCGCGAGGGCCATTTCGAAGAGCAGCAGGCGGTAATGACCAAGCTAATCGAGGTAGTCTGCGACTATGCGCGCAGCCGAGTAGGTTAGTGGCGACTAGCGAATCGTTATGACGGAAGAACGCGTCTTTATTGCCGGTGCCGGTCCCGTTGGGCTTTCAGCGGCAGCGCGCCTGATCCACCACGGTGTCCCTGTGACTGTGTTCGAGTCCGGCCCCGGCCTAGCCACGGAGTCGCGCGCTTCTACGTTCCACCCATCGACCCTCGACATGCTGGAAGAAATCGGCGCTGCGGCACCGCTGCAAGCACAGGGGCTTCGCGCACCCCACCTGCAATATCGCAGCAAGCGCGACGGCCTGATCGCGCGCTTTGATTTTGGCGACATCGACGACCTGACTAAGCATCCGTTTCGGCTGCAATGCGAACAGTGGCGTTTGACACAAATTCTCCTCAACAAGCTAACACTTGAATCGGACTTCGAGATCGTCTTCGCTAATGGCGTCGAGGATTGCCACCAGGACGCGGACAGCGTCACCGTCGTACTGACAAAGGGAGAAAGGACGGGCCGTTGGCTTATCGGAGCGGACGGTGCAAGCAGTCATGTGCGACACGCGATCAATGTCACGTTCGAAGGCTTCACCTGGCCAGACCGCTTTCTGGTGCTCAGCACCCCCTTCGAATTCACCAACGAAATCCCTAATCTAGACCCCGTCAGCTATGTAGCCGATCCGCAGCAATGGCACTTCCTGCTGCGGATACCGGGCCTGTGGCGGGTCATGCTGCCGATCGCCACAGACATGACGGATGATGCTGCGCTGAATCCGGATTATGGCTGCCGCTGTCTGGATTGGGTGGCCGCTGGAGCCGGCTCCTCAGAGGTCGTACATCGTACGCTATATCGGGTTCACCAGCGTGTAGCCAAAACGTTTCGCAAGGGCCGAGTGTTCCTGGCCGGCGATGCAGCGCATATAAACAATCCGCTCGGCGGTATGGGCATGAATGGAGGAATACACGATGCGTTCAATCTGACAGACCGTCTGGCCCACGTCTGGATGGGACTGTCAGATGCAGCACAACTCGACCTTTACGATTTGCAACGGCGGACGGTCACCATGGAAGCGGTGCAAGTCCAGACCATTCAAAACAAGAAGGACATGGAATCTGCTGATGAAAACGATCAAGCCCAATTCCGGAACCGTCTGCGTAACATCATGAGAGACCCAGAAAAAAATCGTGCCTACCTGCAACGGATTTCCATGATCGAGTCCTTGCAACGCGCAGCGAAAATCAGCTGACAGCATTGATTCCAAAAATTACAGCTGTCCCGATTCCGATTCGCGGCGATAGTGCCGCGGCCCAGTCCAAGCCTAATAATAACCGGTCTCATGGCCCGACAGCACGAGCAGCCAATTACCGTCCCTGATCGGACGACCTAATATGTGACTAAAGTGTTACCCACGGCACAGCCGCCCCATCGCCATTGCGACTGCAGCCTGACTAGGTTCAACTACGGGTAGGTTGACCGCGTCGGAGACCTGGTCGCGGCAGCGCGCCATGCCGGCGCAGCCAAGGATCAGCACATCGGCACCATCTTCGTCGCGCAACGCGCGGCCCGTCTCAATCATACGATCGAGCAACTTTTCCTCCTGCGCCAATTCAACAACGCCCAAACCGATTGCACGGTCGCCCGCGCTGCGGGCCTCAATCCCCATCTGCCGCACGTAGCGGCCGTGTCTCTTAACCGACGGTTCCAGGATCGAGATGACACCGAACCTCTCACCCTGCGTCATCGCGGTCAGATATGCGGATTCGGCGATACCCAGTACGGGGTGTTCCGTCCGCTCACGCGCAGTGTGCAGGCCAGGGTCGCTGAAACAAGCGATCACGAACGCACCGGCATCGTTGTCCCTTGCATTAATGTAGTCGCAGAGCGGCAGAATAATACTGTCGGAATCATGCTGGCTTTCGATCCCCGGCGGCCCTTCATTCATGGTGACGCACTCGATCGTCGGTCCACCCTCAAGTCGTAAAGGTTGCATCGCGGTATTGATCGCCTCGGTACAAGCAGCCGTCGAGTTCGGGTTAATGACAACTATGGATTCGGTCATGGCCTCACTCCTCCGGCGGCGGAACAGCGCCTACCTGTTCGGTAATGATCTTGTAGTGCTCCGGCCGCCGGTGTGCTTCAAAGTTAAAGATAGTCGTTTTGTTGAATGTGCAATCGTCAAGATCGCAATCGGCAACGATCAATTCATCGCCAAGCGTATGCGCCTGCGCCACGATTTCACCCGACGGCGCGACAATGATACTGCCGCCCATCAGGTCGCACCCCTCCTCCAGCCCGGCCTTGGCCACGCCGACGACCCATGTGCCGTTCTGATAGGCGCCCGCCTGCATGGTAATGTGGTTATGCATCATGCGTACGTGGAACGGTTCTGGCCCTACTGCGTTGGCTGCCGGCGTATTGTATCCGAGCATCACCATCTCAACTCCCTGCATACCCATTACGCGGAAGGTCTCCGGCCAACGCCGGTCATTGCAAAGGCACATACCCATTACCCCCCCCATGGTGCGCCAAACCGGAAAACCGAAATTGCCAACCTCAAAATATCCTTTCTCGAGATGCTGCCAAGGCCGTTCCGGCTCGTGTTCCGAATGGCCCGGCAGATGCACCTTGCGGTAGCGGCCAACAATATTGGACTCGCGATCAACCAGGATCGAAGTGTTGTACCGGTGCGTCTCTCCATCTTCGACCGTCTTCTCCGCATAACCGAGATAGAAGCCAATTCCGTACTCCCGCGCGCGATCGAAAAGGGGCTTCGTCTTCCGATCTGGCATTTTGCTTTCAAAAAAAGAATCAATCTCGCTCTGGCTTTCCATCCACCAGCGCGGGAAGAAAGTCGTCAGGGCCAATTCGGGAAAGACAACCAAATCGCAGCCACGCGCGTGTGCTGTATCCAAAAGTGCCAGCATACGGTCGACGACGGCCGTCCGGCTGTCGGCACGCGCGATCGGTCCCATCTGCGCACCACCAACGGTAATTACTCTCGACATCGTCGTTTCCCCTATTCGCTGTGTCGCTTCGTATCTAAAAGCAACCCGATTGACGTTGCAACGAATCCATTAAGGCGACAGCAGCGCGAAGTTACGTTGACGCAATATTGATCCATTTGCAGAGATGTGTATGATTCGTTGCATTAATAATAAGAGCGCTTTGCCACCGCCTGTGGCATCCGAGGCAGCTGAATTTTGTTGTGCGGTCGAACGTCGCAGTCAGTGAAATTCGGCGACGGATCGCTTTTGCGGTCTGGGAAATAGCCTCGGCAGATATCCGAAAGGCGTAACGTACTCACGAAGGTCTTAGACCTTCCGGTAGCGGCGCGTCGTTATTGCAGGAGGAAGTTCGAGTGTCCGACGACACAAAATCGGAAACTGACGAAACCGACGAGAAAAAAACGGAATCAGCACCCCTGCCGTCTCGACGTAATCGTGGTTGGGTTCGCTACATCATCCTTTTTCTCGTGCTAGTTATCGGCGGCTACTGGGGCTTCCAAGAAGTCCGCGGTCGTTTCACCCATGTCTACGAATACGATGCTCGCATCGCTGGCAGTCTGATCACCGTTAGCAGCCGCGTTGCCGGCTGGGTCACGCAAATGAATATTAGCGAGGGTGACGATATCAGCAAGGGCCAGGTCATCGTCCAAATTGATGCACGGGAATCCGAACTCCTGACCGAACAACTCGTAGCTCGCGTGCGAGGGGTCGACGCGGAGCGCAACCGTCTTATCGCTGAGAAAGGCCTTGTCGACAAGCAGACGCGGAGTCGCTATCAGACGCAGAAGTCTGAGCTAGCCGCCGCCGAGGCTGAGGTTTCCTCGCTCAAACCACAGCTCGAACTAGCGGGAACTGAGCTCAACCGAACCAAATCACTATTCCAAAAAAAGATCATATCTCGTAAGCAATACGACGCAGACTTGGCACGCGAGCAGCAGCTTTCTGGCGAATTTCGTACTGCGGTCGCAGAAGTACAGGCGGCACGCGCCAAGCTGCTGGAGGCGGAAGCGGATCGAGCGCGCCTGAATGTTCTGGATGGCGAGGTCGCCAAACTGAAATACGAAGAAGGCTGGCTGCGCGCACAACTCCAGCAGCAAAAGCTAGACCTGTCAGACCGTAATATCCGGGCACCAGTCAAAGGTGTGGTAGACAAGACATTTGTTGAGGTGGGTGAATATGTCACACCAGGTCAGCGTTTGGCGCTCGTTCACAATCCGGATCGTATATGGATTGAAGCGAACGTTAAGGAAACAGAAGTTCGAAAACTCAGTATTGGCCAACAGGTCGACGTATCGGTCGACGCTTATCCTGGCGAAGGCTCGATTGATAAGATCCTTAGCATGGTCGGTATAGAATCGCATGACAACGGCAGTACTGAAGAGGGTTTCGTAGGCCATGTCATCGCCATCGGCAACTCCACGACGGCGGAATTCGCACTACTACCCAGCCCGAACCCGAGCGGCAACTTCACCAAGATCACGCAGCGGCTTCCTGTGCGCATTGCAATTGACCAGAAGGAGCGCAAGCTCCGTCCAGGGATGATGGTCGAGATTAATATTGACATCCGCGACAAGTAGAGACCCGGTGCCGGGCGCTCGCATCCCGCCCTATTATAACGTTTCCGCCTAAGCAGCCACATTTAAGCGAGGACAGGAAGGCAGCGTGGCGTCAGGCCCGACGATCGAAGACCGCTTTGCACAATTCGGTCCCAGCTATCGCTATTTAGTCACCTTCACCGGCATGCTAGGTGTCATTGCAATGGTGCTGTCGATCACCATTGTCAACGTCGCTGTACCAAGCGTCATGGGCGCATACGGTATTGGGCAGGACCTGGCACAGTGGATGGCCACCGCCTTCATCGCCACAATGACAATCAGTCAGTTGCTCAACAATTGGTTGGTAGAAGCGTTCGGTCAACGCCTGACATTTCTACTAATTATCGTGGTCTTTTTTATCGGCACGGCAATCGCGGCGACCAGCCCGACTTACGATTTCATTATCCTAGGGCGCATCCTGCAAGGCTTTTCGGCCGGGGTCAGCCAACCTCTAGTGATGGTCCTACTATTCCAGGTATTCCCGAAAAACCGTCGCGGCCTCGCTATGGGGTTGTACGGCATGGCTATCATGTTAGCGCCAGGGATCGGCCCGTTCATTGGCGGCCTCGCAATTGATAACCTTTCCTGGCGCTACATATTCTATATTCCCTTGCCGCTCTGCGCCGCCGCCTTCGTATTGGGAGCAATGTTAATGCCAGGCCCAATCGAGTGGCGCCGCCTGCCACCATTCGACTGGGCCGGGATCATTGTCCTAAGCATTGCTCTGATCAATCTATTGTCCGCCATGGCTGACGGGCAGCGATTCGGCTGGTCTTCAGACTTGATCCTGACAAGAACGATAACGGCGCTGGGCGCCATCACAATATTTGTCGCATTGCAGCTGAAAGCGAAATCGCCTCTCCTGGACATGACCTTATTCACTAATCCTGCCTTTTCTGCTGCGGTGCTAGTTGCGATTGTCTTTGGCTTTGGCAACATGGCATCAAGCTACGCGATCCCCGTCTTCGTGCAGACTGTAGGCGGTTATTCCGCTACGGCAGCAGGCCTTGTCCTGATTCCAGCTGGGATCGTCCTGATAGTCCTGTTCCCCGTCTCTGGACGGGTGTCGGACCAGATACCTGCTCACTATCCGATCGCGATCGGCCTGTTATTTTTCGCCCTCGGTACGGCACTGATGACGACCACAGACACCAATACCGCCTTCTGGACGGTCGCAATCTACACCGTGATCGGCCGCTTCGGGATGGGATTGATCATGCCGCCGCTGGTCTCCAGTGCTATGCGAACCTTGGAGACGGATCAGCTCAATCGCGGATCCGGCGCCCTAAACTTTATGCGCCAGCTCGGCGGCTCGATCGGCATCAACTCGGTGGTCGTCCTTATCTCGCAACGCACCCTTTTCCATAGCGACTCATTGACTACAACTCAGACCCCGGCCAATCCAGTGAGCCGTGAATTCCTCGAAGCTGTGGAACACCTGCTCAATGAGAGCGGGGTGCCAGCAGCGATCCACCAACACGGCGCGTTGCACTATTTGGGTAGTGTTATAGAAGCCCAGGCAGCGACCTACGGCTTCCAAGACGGCTTTAGTTTCATTAGCATTGTTTTTGTTTGCGCCTTGATCCCGGTTTGGATATTGAAACGGGCAGGGCAGGGGAAAACCAATGTATAAGAAGATACTACTCGCGTATGATGGCAGTCCAGAGTACAGGGCCGCTTTGCGTCAAGGTGCCGAGATAGCTGAGTTCTGCAAGGCGGAAACCCATCTACTAGCCGTCATCACCTCTTCTACGACTATGCCCATTGCGGGCGGTGTTAACCCTTCGGATCTGGTGAACGAAGAACAGCGAGAAATCCGCAGCTATCTAGATGAGGGCGTCGAGCGGCTGCGCAGGCGGGGTATCAAGGCCGAAGGCAGGCTAGGCTACCGCGACCCAGTCGACGAAATCACCGCGTCGGCACAGGAAATTAGGGCTGACTTGATAGTTGTCGGCCACCGACGCCGCAACACCATCGAGCGTTGGTGGCGTAAATCCACGTCGAAAAATCTGCTTACCGTATCGCCGTGCGATGTGTTGGTATCGTTTTTACCTTCCGATTTCGAAGACGACTGGGGTACTTCGAATTAACTGAATACCACCTGTTGCTTGAACACAAAGCGATCCAAGAAACTCATGCCGCCGCGAAATTTTGATCACAAAACGCCCTACCGTAGAGGCTACAACGACATTTAGCAGAAAGGCTTCCGATCGGTTTGCCATCGAGATGCGTGATCATGTTGCCCTATTTCAACACGGCCTGTTCCGTAGCACTGCAAAAGCAGAATTATGCGATTTCAGGTAGCAGTCTTGGCGGAACGCAGAGCCCCACCCTTTGCAACTCCGAAAAAGCCAGGATCTCAACCGCTTAATCCTGCTCAGCGCGCTTTCTGTGCGTAGTTTTGCAATATCGTGTGACTAGCGGTATCAGACAAAAGTGCTATCAGTCCAAAATGCGCCGGTTCCGGCCAGTCGCCAAACACAAACCATTCGAAGCCTTGGGTCTCCCAATTGATGTTTGGCTCGAATTCCGCCGCGACTGTCACTAAAAAATTGTAATAACGGAATCCGGAGGTGTGTTCGAAAACAAAGAGCGGGATAATTTCTTCCGGAGCCGCAAGACCGGCTTCCTCAGCCAGCTCGCGCAGAACCGCTTGCTCTGGTGATTCGCCCGAATCAATCGCTCCGCCCCAGGTGCCCCAGGTGTTAGGCTGCTGGCAATGTTCGGACCGATGCGGGATCAGGATACGGCCCGTCTCGCGCGCCAAGATCAGGCAACCGGCGGCGGCCCGGCCCCAAAAGCCAGTTTCACGCAAAGCCTTCATATGAGCGTGCCGATCTGTCATGATTTTGGCACCATATACAAATACATTCCCTGTTTGCTCGACAGGGAACCTAACGCAGGCCCTTGAACCATCGCAACTGTGCAGGCAAAAAGCCCATATCGCTGGAACTATCCCAGCGCTGTCCGCAGGAGAAACCGATGGCCACTGGAACACACGCCTACGAAGAAGACCCCAGGAACGAAACCGTTCTCATATACGTCAACGGCGAACTAGCGCCGCGCCCTGAGGCAAAAATTTCCGTCTTCGACAGCGGTTTTCTGCTGGGCGATGGGATGTGGGAAGGCATGCGTCTACATAACGGTAAGCTCGCATTCCAAGATCAGCATCTAGGCCGGCTGTACGAAAACCTGAAAGCCGTCGATATCGATATCGACATGTCGCAAGACGCGCTTACGGCGGAGATCATGCGTACCTGCAACGCCAACGATATGACAGACGACGTGCATATCCGCCTGATCGTAAGCCGCGGCCTAAAGAAAACCCCCTATCAGCATCCGAATGCCAATGTTGGCGGTACGACGATTGTCATCATTCCGGAGTACAAGAAGGCACGGGAGGTCGAACCCCTCAGCCTCTTCACCGTGCATGTGCATCGTGGCACACCAGACACCCAGGATCCAAAATGGAACAGCCTGTCCAAGCTGAACTGCATCGCCGCCTGTATCCAGGCCGATAAGGCAGGTGCTGACGAAGCGCTGATGCTCGACCCGCACGGCTTCGTTGCAACCTGCAACTCGACGCACTTCTTCATCGTGCGGCAGGGCGAAGTTTGGACCTCAACTGGTGACTACTGTCTGCCCGGCATCACGCGCGGCAACATCGTAGCGCTGTGCCGCGAAAACGATATCCCAGTCTTTGAAAAAAACTTCTCTCTCACTGAAGTATATTGTGCAGAGGAAGCGTTCGTTACAGGCACCTTCGGTGGCTTGAGCCCAGTCGCCAGCGTCGATGGCAGGACCTTGGGGCCCGGAAAACTTGGCCCCATGACGATGCAGCTGCGCGAGCTTTATCGCAATCTGATCGAGCAGGACTGCGCATGACCGCGCCACTGCGCATCGCAATGTGGTCCGGCCCACGCAACATTTCCACCGCGATGTTGCGATCCTTCGGCAACCGGGCCGACACATTCGTCACCGACGAACCATTTTACGGCCACTATCTACGACAGACCGGACTGGACCACCCCGGACGCGACGAGGTTATCGCAGCACAGCCAGATGATTGGCGAAAGGTGGCAAAATGGCTTTGCGGACCTGTACCAGAAGGCCAAGCCATCTGGTACCAGAAGCATATGTCACATCACTTGCTGCCGGAGATTGAACAGGAATGGCTCAGTGGCCTCTCCCACTGCTTCTTAATCCGCGATCCACGCGAAGTACTGGTGTCTTACACACAAGTGCGCGAGACCGTAACGCTCGAAGATATCGGGCTGCCGCAACAGGCGGCTCTATTCAACCGACTGCTCGACGAAAAGGGAACACCGCCGCCAGTGCTTGATGCTAAGGACGTACTCAGCGATCCAGAAAAATTGTTGCGTGCGCTGTGCGAGGCCATCGGCATGACGTTCACCGAGGCAATGCTATCCTGGCCACCAGGGCCGCGGACGACCGACGGCGTCTGGGGTAAATACTGGTACAGTTCAGTGAAAAATTCGAAGGGTTTCGTCGCCTACAAACCGAAGCAAGTCCGTCTCTCACCTAATCTGGAAGAACTGGCTGCCAAATGTGCCCCCTATTATGAGCGCCTGCACACCCACCGGCTGGGACAGTAAGGAATGTTCCGTAGAAGGCTGCAGCGCGAAAGCTTCCATTGTCAAATTTAGGCGCAGGTAACCCCACTATGCCAGAGCGTGAAATCCGTTGCGGCTCGACCAGAATATTCTCCTGTCCCCTATGCCACTTCACGCGTTCCGCGCTTTTCTCGTCACTCAGCGAGCAATCGCCCGGTTACTTTTCATAAAGACAACCTGTCCCACTGCAGCTCGAGCGTGGTAGAAATGCTTCCATGTTTCAAACGTTAGACGACCTTGATTTCACCGGTCGCCGCGTCATCCTGCGTGGTGATCTCAATGTGCCCATGAGCGATGGGCAGGTTACCGACGCGACCCGCCTCAACCGGCTCGCCCCTACTATCAACCAGCTCACGGAAGGCGGCGCCAAGGTCATAGTCATCTCCCATTTCGGCAGACCGAAAGGAAAGGTCGTGCCGGAGATGTCCTTGCGGCCCGTCGCTGCGGCCCTGTCCAAATCGCTGGGCGGAAGGCCGGTTAATTTCGCAGCTGACTGCATTGGCGAAATTGCGCAACAAGCGGTGGACGCGCTGTCCAATGGTGACGTCCTGCTAACAGAAAACCTGCGCTATCACCCTGGCGAAGAAGCAAACGATCCAGCCTTCGTGGCGCAACTCGCTGCCCTGGGCGACCTATACGTCAACGATGCTTTCTCCGCGGCCCATCGTGCGCATGCATCCACCGAAGGTATCGCACACAAACTTCCCGCCGCCGCGGGCCGCAACATGGATGAGGAACTTAAAGCGCTCAGTGGAGCTTTAGACAACCCACAACGTCCGCTCGCCGCCATAGTCGGTGGCGCAAAGATATCGAGTAAGCTGGATGTGCTAGGCCATCTTGTGGCCAAGGTGGACCGACTAATTATAGGCGGTGGCATGGCGAATACCTTCCTTTACGCTCAGGGTGTTGCGATCGGCGCAAGTCTGTGCGAGCACGATCTGGCCGATACTGCACGCGATATCCTGGCGCAAGCCGAGACAAAGAACTGCAGTATCATGTTGCCAGAGGATGCCGTCGTCGCCGCAAAATTTGAAGCAGGTATGCCGTGCAAAACCGTGGCGTTGGATGCGGTACCGCAAGACCAGATGATCCTCGATTTCGGGTCAAAGAGCATCGCTGCGATCGAAGCACAGCTCACCGATTGCCGTACCCTGGTTTGGAACGGTCCGCTTGGTGCGTTCGAGGTTCCACCGTTCGATGCAGCAACCGTCGCAGTGGCACAAGCCGCCGCGAAGATGACTGACGCTGGCAACATGGCGACGGTGGCCGGTGGCGGTGACACGGTAGCGGCACTCGTCCATGCAGGCGTGTCAGAACGTTTTAGCTACGTTTCGACCGCGGGCGGCGCATTCCTGGAATGGCTTGAAGGCCGGACACTACCTGGCGTGGCAGCCCTGCAGCAGAATTAATCAATACCGCTATCGATTTTAGTTGTTCAGCTGGGCATCACCGTCCAGTGACAAACAACCAAATCCCGGAAGGGCTTGTCTGGGCAGCGTCCACGGTCCAGATTGCCGGCATGTCCGATACAAGGCCCCCGGCCTCAAAACCTTTCAAGCCACCGCAAATCGGTCCGCGCATCCGGGAAATTCCGGAGGGCGACAACCGACCACGGCTAATCTGTCCCGAATGTGCATATATTCAATACGATAATCCATTGGTCGTCGTTGGCGCGGTCGTAACATACCAGGATCGTATCCTGCTGTGCCGGCGCGCCATCGAGCCGCGAAGCGGTTTTTGGACCATCCCCGCCGGTTATCTTGAGCTGAACGAAAATGCGGAGATGGGTGCTATTCGGGAAGCGAAGGAAGAAGCCTGCGCCGATATCGAAATAGATGCGCTGCTCGCCGTCTACAACGTGACCCGCATCAGCCAGATTCAACTCATCTATCGCGCGACGCTACCGTCACCCGACATCGCGGCGGGCGAAGAAAGTTTGGAAGTCGCCCTCTTCTCCTGGGACAAAATCCCATGGGACGATCTCGCTTTCCCGTCAAACCACTGGGCTTTAAAACACCATCGTGAGGTAGCAAACAAACCAGTCTTCACCGCACGGACCAATCCTCCGGATTAATCCCTTTCAGGTGGCGCAGGTTCTTCAGAATCGATTTGATAGCGGCTGATCAAGGGCGCCTGACAGGCCATAAAAGCGAAGGTAATCGCAATTGCCCCAAAAATTTTGTAATTCACCCAAAAATCAGTGCTCTGCGTGCGCCATATAATTTCGTTTGCGATCGCCATCGCCGCAAAAAACAGGCCAAACCGCAACGTTAGAAGGTTCCACCCTTTGTCTGTTAAGGTCCACGCCGCGCTAAACAGCGGTCGAAGCAGTGGCTTTTTCAGGGCGAGGCCGCCAAGCAGAACAATTGCAAACAAGGCTTGAACTATCGTCGGCTTCATCTTGATGAAACGCTCATCGTCCAGGAGCAAGGTAAGCCCACCAAACACCATAACGATAACAGCCGTCACCACCAGCACGATGGGAACGCGACGTTCGATGATAAAAGAAATGGCTAGTGCCACCCCAGTGGCGGCCATAAACCAGGCCGTCGCCATGAGCAGGTCAGCCTTGTAATAGGCGATCAGAAATATGCCAAGAGGGCCATATTCGATCGTCGGACGCAGCCAGGTTGGAGACTTGTTTTCCATAGCGTGAATATAGAGGCCCAGCAACTGGGCTGAAAGGGCACTGTTCGGATACTGTCCGCAAGCCTAGGACAACTGAACGCAGCTGACGCGCCCAGCCAACGAAGGGGCAGCACATAGAGAGATTCCATCCCATTACGATATTCTATGAAAAGAAGGTTTCCATTCGCATCGAAATCCCACTGATCCAAAACGGCCCTGAAGTACTTATAAATCTGATTTACAATCTGCAGGAGTGCATCAACGCACAAAACACTTATGAATTTTTTTAGTGTATCTGACCGGTTACTCGGCTATGGCAACAACTATTTAACGCGTGAAAAGAGGGTAAAGGGGACTGCACCGACACAGCAGTCGCCTAACAATAGGAAGGGCCGACTGAATGGTGTGTATTTTTACAGTGACCTAAGCAAAATGTTTAACGACACGGGATTGGTAGCACACTAGTTAGCTAATCGAACCTATCCCGTAGACACCAGTAAGTAATTGGCCCGTCTCGAACCGATCCAGCCCGTAGCCTCTGATGTCCACATCGGTCGCCTGACCGAGGGCGGTTTGAGCCTGCACCTTACCGATCGCTGGTGCCAGCTTGAAGCCATGGCCGGAGAACCCAAAATTCACCATCAGTCCGCCGATCCCCGGCACGAATCCTAACACCGGGTTCCAGTCCGGCGTGATATCGTAGGCTCCAACCCAACTGTCTGTGAACTCCGCGCTGGCGAAACTAGGCATACGGTGTGCGACCAAACCGCCCATATGCAAAATGAAATCATCGCCAACATTTTCGTCAATTGTATCAGCATCGGTGATCGGGTCGCCATGATCGCCAGTCCCCACCAAGACAACGCCGCCGGTTGCCGGCCGGAAATACATCTTATTATCCGTTGCTAAGTCTTTAACAATCGGCAGCATGCGTCCGTATTCCGATCCCGACCGCATAGTCAGCACTGTGTGGCGAGAGACGTCTAGCGGAATGTCGAGGCCTATTTCATCAGTCAGGGACCGCGACCAGGGACCGATTGCGACGATTACGGTTTCTGCATACAAAATACCCTGGACCGTCTTCACACCCTTTACTTTGCCGCCCTCCAAAATCAAGGAGGTAACGGAGCACTCCGTTTTTACCGTAATCCCCTTACGCCGAGCGGCGTTGAGAAAGCTAGTCGTAGTCAGGTAGGGATCAGCGTAACCGGAATCCGGTTCGTAGCCGATCACATGAGCATCGTCTACCGACAGCAACGGATGCCGTTCAAGTGCCTCCTCCTTGGAAATTTCATACGTATCGGCACCAACGCCCGCCTGCATAGCTAGATTGTCTGCTAGCTTGTTCGCGAAATCGCCTTCAGGCGCGACGATGATATACCCGGAATTTGTAAAGCCGGATTCCGCCTCATCATCTTCCAACCAGTCCTTGAATTGGCGGAACATTTCAATGCTTTTTACCGTCAGTTGCGTGTTGGTCGGCACGGAATAGTGACTGCGGATGATGGCACAGGACTTCGCGGTACCGCCGCTGCAAACCGGCCCTCGATCGACAACACAGACATTCAGTTTGCCAAGCTTAGCCAAATGAAACGCGGTTGACGCCCCTATCACACCGGCTCCGACTACGATCGCATCAAACGTTTCTGTCATATCGACGTCCTTTATCGTTTCACTGCACGTTAACCGCGCCCCGGAGCGGGTGCAATTGCACCGCGCCAGTCGCTGTAATAACTTCGGACTAATCGAAAAAGGGAGACAGTGATGTCGAAGGGTAAGCAATTACGCGATTTGATGACCAGTGATGGAATGGTCCTAGCACCGGGCGCCTATGACGGGCTGACGGCAAAACTAGTCGCCCAGGCCGAATTCTCGGCCGTCTACATGACCGGGGCAGGCACGTCCTGCAGCCATGGCTACCCCGATTACGGACTAATCACGATGAGTGAGATGGTCGCCAACGCTGGCCGTATGGCGGACGCGGTAAATCAGCCTGTGATTTCTGATGCCGACAACGGGTATGGCAACGAACTCAATACTTTTCGCACGATTCAGGAGTTCGAGAAGGCAGGTGTCGCAGGGGTTCATTTGGAAGATCAGGCATTCCCAAAACGTTGTGGCCATCTGGAAGACAAAGAACTAATCCCGCTTGACGACTATCTAGCCAAAATTCGCGCCGCAGCCGACGCCAGACGCGATCCAAACTTCGTCATCATCGCGCGCACAGACGCACGTGCCTCGCTCGGCTTTGAGGAGGCGGTCAAGCGGTGTAACGCGGCGTTGCAGGCCGGCGCCGACGTGGCGTTCCTGGAAGCACCGCAGAACATGGATGAGATCGCCGCAGCACCACGCGAAATTAACGGACCCTGCCTGTTAAACGTGGTACGAGGCGGCAAAACGCCGGAGATCGAATTCGTACAGGCAAAAGAAATGGGCTACCGCATCGCCATCGTCCCGGGCCTGCTTTTCGTCCAGGTTATCGGAGCATGTGAAAAAATACTGGCCGCGATGAAGGCGGAAGGGAAGCATCCAGCACCAATCACCGAAATGAGCCCAGGGGGAGCCTTCGGCCGGGCCGGCGCATCTGACTGGGATCCCCGACGCGAGATCTACCGGGAGGCACCACAGCAAGCCGCCGAATGACTATCACGGGAAGTCGCGCGTCAGATCTAGCGACTCGGGACGGGCTGAGCGCGCTTGAGCGCGCAAAGCGCCAACCGCTCATATTGGGCTTGTTTCTGCCGATTCAAAATGGTGGCTGGACCATCTCGTCTGCAGCGCGCAATACGGACTGGTCCTTCGACTATAACGCGAAACTGATCGTGAAGGCGGAAGAGGCCGGCTTTGATCTTGCCTTCGGTCTTGCCCAGTGGCTTGGTTCCGAGGGACACGGCGGTGCCACCAAATACCGTAAATTCTCAATCGATCCGCTGCTAGTCACCTCCGGTGTTGCGGCGCTCACCCGCAACATCATGCTGATCTCCACAGTACACGTATTGTACGGTTGGCATCCGCTGCATCTGGCTAAGCTCGGCGCCACCATGGATCATATGACCGGCGGCCGATGGGGCCTGAACCTGGTAACCGGATTCCGGCCAAACGAAATTGAAATGTTCGGGCTCGACCCAATACCGCGTGACGAACGTTATGTCCGGGCAGCAGAGTTCACAGACATACTGGATACGTTGTGGCGATCGGAAGAAGATATTAGCTGGGAAGGGGACTACTGGTCTCTGAAAAGCGCATACGTCTCGCCCAAACCAGTGCATGGCCGCCCGATCCTGGTCAACGCTGGCAGCTCCAAGGCGGGTCTTGCCTATGCTGCGAAATATTCCGACCTGATTTTTATCACCAGCCCCGGTGGCGCGGAAATCAGTGCTGCGCTGAAAACGCTGCCTGCACACACGGCAGAGATTAAGGCTTTGGCCGCTGAACAGGGCCGAGAAATTCGAACCGTTATTAATCCGCACGTCATCTGCCGAGATACGGAGCGTGAAGTGGATCAGGTTTGCAAGGCTATTCTCGTCGGCGAGGACGCGCCCGCTGTCAACAGCCTGGTAGGCACTATGCGCCAAGGCGACCAGTCATCCTGGCGCGGCCATGAAAGACGGCAGCGAATAATCGGCGGTAATGTTCAAATTTTTGGCACTCCAGAGCAGGTCGTCGAGCAGTTTGCCGCCCTAAAAGACGCCGGTTGCGATGGTTTGCAGATCAATTTTTTCGATTTTGCGCCAGACTTAGCCTATTTCGCAAAAAATGTCCTACCGTTGATGAAACAGGCCGGCCTGCGAGTCTAGTTGGTAGCTTTACAAAATACCCGAAAAACCGGATAGCGACACAACGCTTGCACCTTCAGCGTGATACTAGCTATGCAGTTTTTCGCCGCCGGGATCATATACCGGTCGGAAACTCGCGGTCGCGGCGAACCGCCGGCTAGCAATTTCGACCTCAAATCCACCAGCCGACACCATATCATCAACGCTCTTTTCACCCGCCTGCACCAATCCTATCGCAACAGTGCGGTCGACAGTGTGGCCGAAGGCCGCACTAGACACTTGCCCGACAAAGGCACCATTCCATAGGATCGGTTCGCCACCGATTGCTAGTGCCTCCTTCTCCACCACAGTGAATATAACGAGCCTTTTGCGCAGGCCCACTTCCCTCTGTCGCCGCAGGGCTTCCTGGCCGATGAACGGCGTGTCGAGGTCAATTTTAGCCGCAAAGCCCAACCCCGCTTCCAACGGTGTGGTCTCCGGTGTCAAATCATGGCCCCAAGCGCGGTAACCCTTCTCGAGCCGCAGACAAGTCATGGCGGTGGTGCCGGCGTCGCGCAAGCCAAAGTCTCCGCCCACCTCAAACAACATGTCATATACGGCACCGGCGAAACTGATAGGCATGAAGAGTTCCCAACCAAGTTCACCGACATATGATAACCGGGCCGCCCGGACCGGCCAGCGCCCCACCGTGATGTCTTGCCAGGACATGTAGGGGAAATCCGCGTTAGATAGGACCCCATCGCTTACGGCACCAATGAGATCACGAGCCTTTGGCCCAGCAAGCGCCAGCACCGCAGTGCTCTCTGTCACGTCTTCGATGGTGACCCTTTCATTCCTGAGATTTCGCGTAACCCAATCGTGGTCGCGGACCGGTTGCGCTGTGCTGGTGACAATCAAATAGTCGTCCGTCGCATAGCGGAAGACAGTGCAATCGGATTCGTAGCCGCCGCGCTCATTTAGCATACCGGTGTAGATTACGCGGCCCGGCGCAGCCGACATATCGTTCGCGCAAAGCCGCTGCATCAGCCTCTCCGCTTCTAGGCCTCGCACTCGGAGCTTGCCGTAGCTGCTCTGATCGAACAAGGCGACATCATTACGTGCAACGGCATGCTCCGCGGCAACATAGTGCTCGAAGTCCGGTCGAGAGAACGTCGGAGATATGTTAACGGCCACACCATCAGTGGCAAAGAAGCTCGGTCGCTCCCACCCCATTCGCTGGCTGAAATGCGCCCCTTTCATCTTCTGGCGTTCGTGCAGCGGGCCGTGGCGGACGTCCCGCGCAGACTTAAACTCACGGTGCGGCGCTTCGGTGACGTAGTGCATCGAAAGCACTTCCGGTGCCCGTTCCCGCAACATACGCATATTGTTGTGAAACGGCGCAAAACGACGAATGTCGACCGGCCACAGATCGAGCGTTGGCTCACCCGAAATGATCCATTCGGCCAGCCAGCGTCCTGCGCCACCACTGCTTGCCATACCGGCCGAATTCATGCCGCAGCCGAGAAAAAACCCGCGCAACTCTGGGGATTCGCCAAGCAGGAAGCGTCCATCTGGCGTAAAGCTTTCTGGCCCATTCAACAGCATGCGGGCCTCAGCCTGCTCCAAAGCCGGGACGCGGTGTATACCGTTTTTCAGCATTGGTTCAAAATGATCCCAATCCTCGGCCAATAGATCAAAGGCAAAATCCTTTGGCAGCTGGTTGAGACCGATGGCGCGCGCATTCGGTTCGAAGCTACCAACTAGCAGGCCGCCAACATCGTCGCGCAGATAGAGATGCGCATCGTGATCGCCCAGTGTCGGCAAATGCCCTTCGACCTCTTCCAACGGCTGAGTTAGCAGATAAAAATGCTCGCAGGCGTGCAACGGCGCCGAAACGCCGGCCAGTGCGGCGACCGAATGTGACCACAGTCCAGCGCAGAGCGCCACCGCCTCGCAAGCGATGGTGCCGTGAGGCGTTTCTACTCCGGTGACTTGTCGGTTCTCAACCGTAAAGCCAGTGACCGGCGCATCCTCCACAATATGTGCACCATTCGCTCGCGCCGCCTTAGTCAGCGCGGCGCAGAGATCGCTTGGATTGACGCGACCGTCTTCCGGGGACCAGACCGCACCAACCAAATCGTCGGTTCGGATCAAAGGCCACAATCGACCCGCCTCCTCCGGCGAGACAACGTTCACCTCAATGCCGAATAGCCTGGCCAGCGAGGCTTGGCGCTTGATGTGTATGAAACGTTCCTTGTTTGTCGCAAGACTGAGGCTGCCAGTTTGCAACCAACCGGTCGACTGCCCAGTCTCTTCCTCCAGACTCTGATATAGCTTGGTGCTGTACTGGATCATCCGTGTCAGGTTCTCGCTGGAGCGCAATGCACGCACCTGAGCCGCGGAGTGCCAGCTCGTACCCGAAGTAAGCTGCTTGCGCTCAAGCAGAACAACATCGCGACACCCCGCCTTAGCAAGGTGATAAGCCGTGCTGCATCCCATGACACCACCGCCAATAACAACAACACTAGCGTTGGTTGGGAAAATGTTAGACATGAGGATCTCTAAAAATTTTTGAACCGCTATCGAAGGTCGTTTTCAGGACACGACGATGCACCGTTACTCCCACAAATGCCATTCATTCATCTCTACTTTGTCGGAAATTTCAGACCTGTTGCAGTTATAACGGTAAAGCCTAATCATTTCGCCGGTCAGCACGACCTGATCCTTGCTATACACTCACTCAACCCTGAAGGCCGATGCTTTGCACCACTGCCACCGATAGTCATTGGTAGAAAGTACTACGCAAGCTTGCGTTGTGTATTTTGATCCGTGCCGCTCCGCAAATGCAGCCACCCCGTTCTTTGCCGGTATCGTCGTCTACTTAGGTTCTTCGAGCCCATCGCGTAGTTTCTCTATTCCCATACGCAGAAGCCTCTCCGCAGCTTCCGGCGAGGCCCAGGCAGCGTGCGGGGTCAGTGTAACGTTATCCAGTTCGCAGAACTGGTTATCCGCTGGAAGCGGTTCATCACCGAATACGTCGAGTGCAGCATAACCGATACGGCCCTGGGCCAGTAGATCAGCGAGCGCCACCTCATCAACCAGAGCCCCGCGGGCCGCATTGACCAACACAGCATGTGGCTGTAGCAGTTCGAGCCGACGCCGGTCGATGATCTTTTCGGTTTCCGGAACCAGGTCTATATGCAAGGTAACCACGTCTGACCGACGCATTAGATCGTCTATCTCGACCGCCTCGCAGTCGACTTCGCCAGACACACCACTACGGTTCCATGCGATCACCTTCATTCCAAGCGCAGCCCCAAGCTGCGCCATCGTGCAGCCGACACCACCTAGGCCGATCACACCCAGGGTCTTGCCTTCCAGTTCGAACCCACCATCGGGCCGCCAGGTACCGCTCCGCACTTCTCGGTCGAGTTGCACGACACGTCGCACGCCAGAAAGTATCAGTGCCAGGGTGTGTTCCGCGATGGTGCGATTTCCATAGCCAGCAACCCCACAGACAGCAATCCCGCACGTTGCTGCGGCATCCAAGTCAACATAGCTGGCAACCCCGGTGCCTAGAAAGACTATGACTTTGAGGTCCGGCAACACCTGCAGCAGCTCGGAAGACATCTTCGTGTGACCGTTGAGCACGCCGGTGTACCCCACCAACAGCTCCGGCAAGTCTACCGGATCTGGATCGCCAATGTGGATATCCAGGAATGGCAAAATATCCGAGATTCCTGGGGTGGTGTCATAGAGCGCCTTTAGCTCAGCACTGCAATCGAAGTAGAGCGCCCGCATAATGCTGATGCCCTATGATGCGGCGATAAAACTGCGTTTGTCTTGCACCTGACGCGCCCGCCGCGCCTCGCCCTCAGCACGCAACGCGTTGCGATTTTCCGGGCCGATATAGTTATAGACGTGCCGCCAGCCCTCGCCTCCCGGCCAGAGGACCGGCGAATGCACCGTGGTACGTGGTCCAGAAGCGGACTCAAGCAGGTCGATCGCTTGAGCGGCTATAAGCGCTTGCGCTGCACGGTCGTAGGGAGGACCAGCCGGATTACCGAGTGGGAAGTCGGTGAAGACCAACCTTGGAACCCCACAATGTTCGACAATGTCGCGACCTGACCCAATGATCACAGTCGGAATACCAGCTTCTTCGATCGCACGTGCAACCAAACTCACGGTTTGGTGGCAGACTGGTCATATGGGGACCAAAACGGCAGCGTCAGCCTGATCCTCCTGGCACAGCCGCACGATATGCGCGGCGTCTTGGTCAAGGGTCTGACGGTGGCTATAGGTCGTCGGGACTCCATGAAAGCGCTCTGTCAGCCCTCCTATGCGGCTTTCCGTCGCCAAAGCGTGTAGCGCCAGCACTGGTAGATAACTCTCCCTGTCTCGCATATGGGTCGTTTCCTTATCCCAGGCGAGATATTCGGTGTGCAGATCTGCCGGCGTGTCCTTAGTCAGCCCGCTCCAAACCTCCTTGAGCTTGCGGTTTCCATCCTTCGGCCCACCAGGCGGGCTCGAAGTGGTAACGATCACGACTCTGCTCTCCGTCAGAGAATTTTTCAGAGTTGTGAAGGGCACGTCGTCATATCGAGACCACTGATAGTCGTTGTTGTAGCCGAGCGCACGGTAATAGCGCCGCGTGCGCTCCATATAACCGACCGGATCAGTCCTACCAATCTCTGTATTTAGGTTCACGCTTCACTCCATCCACATAAAGTTGCGACATATTGATTGAACAAGGGGACCCAGTCTAGGAATTCGCTAGCTCTAATTATTAAGGAAGGCTGCGAGCACCGCCAGCGGCTCGCTGCTGGCAAAGGCTTCCTCTTGGCCAACCATGCCTGCCCTAACCGCCTCGTCGATTCTCGCGAAACTATAGTTTGGTGTGTTTCCAACAGAAAGAAGACGTGCCGGCGAATTCCGCTGCGATCTCACAGGCTTTCTACACGAAATTTTCGACCGTGATTAGATGGCTAACTAGACCAGGTAGTTGGGCTCTTTTGACAAACGGATCGAGGCCTAAAACATTGAGTGGCCACACTCAGCCATCGACGAAAGATCGCCGTTGGAAACCACATGCACTCACCGACCCGCGGATATGATCGAAAAGGCTCTCACCATTTGTATCCTGCGATGATAAGATTGCGTAAATGGATTTACGGGGAATTTATCTCGGCAATTTTATTGATCGGGACGGCAAGGCACAGAGTGTGACCATCATGACCTAATGGGGATTCCAAGGTATCACTTTTCAATACGAAAGAATTTTTGATCTGTATGGAAAATTGGAGACCATACCAACGACATTCATGATAATTAAAAAAAAATTTATTCCTTTTATGGGCGAGCCACTGATGATACCAGCATGAAAATAGGACATGGCAGAATGACAATATTTCGGTGGGAAATTTAGTTTATGTGCGGCTTTGCCGGATTCTTATCTCTCCAGAGTTATGGCTCACAGAAACATAGCGCAGACCGATTAACGAAAATCGCCCATCAAATGGGCGATGTTATGATACATCGTGGCCCGGATGGCGGCGGCATATGGACCGATCCCAGGGTAGGCCTTGCGCTATCCCATCGCCGTCTGTCGATCATTGATCTGTCAAAGGCTGGACGCCAGCCCATGGTTTCCGGACAAGGACGGATGGCAATCAGTTATAATGGCGAGGTCTACAACGCGAACGAATTGCGTGCGGAATTACAAGACATCGGCGTTGCGTTTCAGGGGCATTCGGACACAGAGGTCATACTGGAAAGCTGCGTTCAATGGGGCGTCGTCAACACAGTACAGAAACTTGTTGGTATGTTCGCCTTTGTGCTTTGGGATACGGTGGAAAAACAGCTTTGGCTGGTGCGCGACCGGCTTGGGATAAAGCCGCTTTATTACACGATTACACCGGATCAGACATTGATCTTTGGATCAGAGCTTAAAGCGCTCCGCGCTCATCCCAATTGCCCCAGTGAGATTAACCGCGATGCCGTCTCCGCTTTTATGCGACACAACTATATTCCCGGACCATTCAGTATTTTCAAGGGAATCCAAAAGCTTCAACCTGGACATATACTGAAGCTAAATATCGATGATTACGAACCAAGTGTGGAGCCTTATTGGTCACTGGACGACGCAGCGCGCCATGGCGAGACCTATCCGTTCAAGGGAGACGAACCAGCGGCGCTTGAAGCCCTAGAGGCCCTGTTCGCTGACGCGGTGTCCCGGCGCATGATCGCCGATGTGCCCTTGGGAGCATTTCTGTCGGGAGGAATCGACAGCTCCACCGTAGTCGCCTTGATGCAGGCGAACAGCACCCAGCCTGTTCGCACATTTTCCATTGGTTTTTCCGAGGACGGCTTCGACGAAGCCGTTCATGCCAAGGCGGTCGCTGCGCATATCGGCACAGATCACACCGAAATGTATGTGACATCGGAAGAAGCAAGAGCGGTGATTCCAAATTTGCCCGATTACTACGACGAACCTTTTGCCGACTCTTCGCAAATTCCAACCTATTTAGTTTCCGCCATGACACGGGACCACGTCACCGTTGCTTTGTCCGGTGATGGCGGCGATGAGTTGTTCACTGGTTACAATCGATATTTTCAGGCGCAGAAAATTAAACGCATGCTTACCCTTGTGCCCAGCTCTTTACGTGCTGCGGCGGGATCAACAATCCGCGCTTTTCCGCCGTCGTTCTGGAATGATGTTTTCAAGCTGGTTCCACCGTCAAAACGACCGCCTCAGGCAGGCGATAAAATGCACAAACTGTCGGAGGTGCTTAACACAGACCAAGACGGGTTTTATCGCCGAATTATCAGCCATTGGCCACAACCGGATGAAATCGTAATTGATGGTAGAGAACCCAAAGGCATTATCTGGGACGACGGGTTGCAACAGCGCATTCCTGATTTTATACGGCGCATGCAATATCTCGATACGCTAACCTATCTTCCAGACGACATCCTCACAAAGGTGGATCGTGCGAGCATGGCGGTGTCGTTAGAGGCCCGGCTGCCAATATTGGACCACCGATTGGTGGAATTCGCTTGGCGTTTGCCAGAAGCCATGAAGATAAGAAACGGAGAAGGGAAATGGTTATTGCGCCAGTTGCTTTATAAATATGTGCCCCGCACTTTAATCGATCGGCCAAAAATGGGATTTGGCGTACCCATTGGGGATTGGATGCGGGGGCCCTTGCTGGATTGGGCCGAAGATTTGCTTTCTGAGTCGACATTTAAGAAGCACGGGCTTTTGCATGCCGCGCCAGTTTTAGAAAAATGGCGAGATCACAAATCGGGCCGACATAACTCGCAATATCTATTATGGAACGTGCTAATGCTGCACGCCTGGGCGGAAAAATATTGCGCTAGAGGCGCAACGTGACCGGAAATTGCGTGGCAATTTCGCGCAGTGAGCGTTTCGATTTTGGCTAACACTGGTTCAACATCCTGAATTCCTGAACGAAAAGACACAAGGCAAGAGCGAAATAATCGTTGAAAGGAATACTGGATATGTAGTCTCTGGCTTACGTTCATGCGAGACCACAACGCAACGCCTGGTGTGCAGCACTGTCTCGTGCTTTGAACCGCCATTTTGCGCCTTTGTAGGCAGACGACGATACGCACTTCGATCGCATAGCGCGCCGTTGAAAAGCTGCCTCTTTGCACCAACAAAACACACGGAGCATGCCGCTATGGCGGGACGTCGTAGATTGGTTTGGAAACTTGCATTTTGAAGTCGCGAGCCTGGAGGAAGTGTTAGAGTTTCAGAAATAACGTAAATATTGCTAGGAAAAACTATGGGCATACGTGAGCAAGCTCAGCTGAAATGAGTATTTGTTTACTCACAAACGCTAGCTGGCAAATTGTGCCATCAAAGCCAGCAAGAGAAGAGCTAGTAAATGCGGGGCCCAGCGCCAAACCAGTAATGCGGCGATCAAAATGATAAAATGTGAGAAGTGCCCATCGCCATATTATTCTGCGTCCCGGGAAACAAATATCTGATCAAGCGCCCATGGAGAAACTTTGTGATCCGCGTGGCTTTCGTCGACTAACACCAAAAAGGCACCGCCTGCATTAACGCGTTCGACGGCGGCACGAACGGCGGGTTCATAGAGTTTCCCCAACGTATTACGAAAGCAACAT
>CAYYUG010000012.1:0-57004 GCA_964474755.1 uncultured Rhodospirillaceae bacterium
AAGGGGGCTTCGCTGCACGGTTTAGGGTAGGCCGCTCCCCGGCACGTCTACACGGCAATATTCAACTCGGCCGCTGCGTACTTCGGCAGCGCCAGGGCCCGAACCTGGCGCTGTGCAGATATAGAGCGTCTTGCGGTCGTCGCCACCCAGCATGCAGGCGTAGGAACCAAGTTCACCGGTTGAGATGCGGTGGGTGACCGTGCCGCCTTCGCGAACTCGGATGGTCTCCTTGAGACGCGGGTCGGCGACCCAAATAGCGCCTTCCGCGTCAAGACAGATGCCGTCAGGGAAGTTGGCACCAAGATCGGCCCAGACCCGGTGTTTGGAAAGCGAACCGTCGGTCGCGATGTTCCAGGCGGTTAGGCAATTACCACGTGTCTCTCCGACCACGAGCGTTTTACCGTCCGGCGTTATGACACTACCATTTGGAAAGCGCAGACCGGTGGCTGCACAATGGACCGAACCGTCTGGATCGACGCGCGCCAAATTGGCCGTCTTCTCCACCGGTTCCTCATAATGGTTGTAACCGAAATTGCCGACATATGCGCGACCGTTGTCGCTTACAACCATATCGTTGCAGTGATATCCGGCGACTGACGATAGGTCGGCGTGCTCGATGAGCCCATCCTCTGTCAGCTTCAGTAGTTTGCGATCTTTCATGGAAACGATCAGCATCGTACCATCCGGTAGCCAGCCTAGACCGGAAGGCTGGTTCGGCACCGTCGCTATGCTTTCCCGCTTGCCTGCGGGATCAACCTTTAAAACCTCTTGAGCGTAGAAGTCGGACAGGTAGAGATGCCCATCGCGCCAGCGCGGGCCCTCGCCGAAATAAATGCCGTCCAGCAATACGGTAAGTTCGGTCATCGTGCGATCCTCAGTTTGAGTGTTTGAGGTATTGGCCGTACCAGTCGCAATCGACGAAATCGACATAGGCATCGATCAGTTGTTTCGTCACCGGTCCCGGGACAGACCCGTCACCGACAGTCGCGCCGTTTACCTTGCTCACCGGACAGATGCAAAAGCTGGTCGAAGTGACGAATACCTCATCTGCGTTGATCGCATCAAAGGTGTCGAGATCGGCTTCCTCTACTGTCATCCCGGCCGTTTGCGCAAGGTCTATGGCAGTCTGCCGGCTGACACCTGGCAAGACATAGCGTTCCTTTGGCGTCAGCAACTTACCATTCTTTACCAAAAAGAGATTGTTCCCCTTTCCTTCGGCGAGGTTGCCATTGGTGTCAAGCAGCACTGCCCAGGCGTCCGGGTCTCGCGCCTTCACGTCAAGCTCGGCTAAAATCAAATTTAGATAGTTATGGGTTTTGGCGCGTGGGCTCATCGTATCAGGCGGCGGTCGGCGCACCGATGAGGTCATGAGGCTGATGCCATCGCGGTAGTAATGGGAACGCTCGCGAAAGGGTAGGGGCCGCGACTCGACTATCACGGTGCGCTCTGGATAGTCGGGCCATCGCAGCTTGTCGGCTGGGTCCATGCCACGAGTAACACGCTGTGTCAGCCAAATATCCTCGTCAGGTCCAACATTTTTTAAATTGTGTGTGGCAACCTCTTCAGTCGCTTTGGCGATGGTTTTCCGTGAAACAATGGGATCAATCTGGAGATAATTAAGAGAGCGATAGAAGCGGTCAAGATGCTCGTCGAGTTTAAAGATGCGGTGACCGAAGGTCCGTGTGGTGTCAAACGCTCCGTCACCATATTTAAAGCCTCGGTCGCGGATCGGCACCAGCGCTTCGTTCTCTGGCACGATTTTACCGTTCAGCCAGACTACCCAATCATTTGACATGGTCTTCTCCTTTTATTTCGCTGTTTGCGGTGCATCTTTTGCTGCATCGAGTGCGCCACGGAAACAGGCTAGGAAAGCGTCGATCTCTGCATCGCCCATCGGGGTCGACAGGGAACAAACGCCTCGTTCGTTTACGAAAATACCGTCGTCGCGCATGTGGCTTAGGATCAATGATAAGAATGTCTTCTCCTGCGGGCTCATGAGCGAGGAGCGGTAGTCACTAAGCGCCCGGTTGTGCACATGAATGCGCAGCAGCGACTGCAAACCAGTTACCTGCCCCGGTACACCTGCGTCGTTGAACGCTGCCGTGATCCCGTTGCGCGCCCGGTCTCCTAATATTTCGAGGCGGTTTATCTCGTCCTGACCGTAATGCAGCATTGCCGCCTCGCCGGCAACCATGGTGACTGGATTGGCGTTGAAGGTTCCACCATGCGGAAGCAGCGGCTTGCTCTGCGTCGGGTCAAAGACACTCATCACCTTGGCCGAACCACCAACAGCGCCAACTGGGTAGCCGCCGCCGATGATTTTTCCGACGGCGGATAGGTCCGGCGATATGCCGAACACTTCCTGACCGCCGCCATAACCTATCCGGAGCGTGATGACTTCGTCGAATACCAGTAGCACGCCGGTGTCTTCACGGACGCGCTTCAGCATGTCGATGAATTCAGGCGTCGCTGGAATAAGGCCGGCGCGGTTTGGCATTAGGTCGATCACCACGCAGGCTAGAACCTCTGCGTGGTTGCGCAGGATGCGTTCGGCTTCATCTGGTTTGTTGAAGGGAATGACCACAACTTCGTTGAGTACACTTTTCGGTGTACCCTTAGTGTAGGCAACGGATTTAGGATCAGCGTTGCCCCAAGTTTCCGGCGTTGGGTCGAGGCTAATTTCTGCGAAGTCGTAGGCGCCATGATAGGCCCCCTCGCATTTGGCAATCTTCGGCTTGTCTGTGTATGCCCTTGCTGCTTTGATCGCATTCATCACCGCTTCCGATCCTGAATTGCAAAATCGGATCTGTTCGAACGTTGCAATACGTTTGCAGAGAAGTTCAGCGAAGCGGATTTCCAACTCGGTCGCCATGGGGAAGGCGGTGCCGCGTCCGATTTGTTCACTAACGGCGGCATTGATCGCTGGATACGCGTGGCCGTGAATTAGGGAATTATAATTGTTGGTAAAGTCGATTCGCTCGACGCCTTCTGCGTCGGTCAGGCGGCAGCCGCTGCCGTGTGACGCATAAAACGGATGTGGTTTCATGTAGACGGTCGTTCGCGTGTTGCCGCCCGGCATGACCTTGACCGCTCGATTGTAAAGCGCCTGCGAAACCGGCATCGTTGCCATTTCGTTGCCTCCTAGTTGTCAAGTAATGCGTCGTTTGACAGGCTAGCCCAAGTCCCGCGGGACTGCCAAACCGGTGCGTCCCACCGGACAACTTTCGGATCGAGGAAAGTTATGCGTATCGGCGTGGATATCGGCGGCACTTTTACGGATTTGGCCTGCATTGACGATGATGGTGTCCTGAATGCCGCCAAAACACCATCGACGCCGGACGATCCATCAAACGGCGTCATGGACGGGGTGCTGCTGCTTGCCCAATCCATGGGGTGCACGGTTGCCGAATTACTTGGTGCGACGAGCCTATTTCTTCATGGCTCAACCGTTGCTACCAACTTGGTCGTCGAGCGGAAGGGCGCGCCATTGGGTCTGATCACCACCAAGGGGTTTCGCGACATCATCGAGCTCCGCGACGGTAGCAAGCAAAACCGATATGATATACGTGCGCCCTTCCCGCAACCGCTGATCCGGCGTCCTGAGCGCCTCGAAGTACTGGAACGGATTAACGCGCGCGGCGAATTGGAAACATCGCTCGACGAAGCGGCGGTGCGCGGTGCCATCGCGACGCTGCGCGAGGCGGGTGTCGAAGGGCTTGTGGTCTTCTTCGTAAATGCGCACCGCAACGGGTCGCACGAAACGAGGGTGCGCGAATTGGTAGCAGAAAGCGGCTGGGCGCCTTTCGTCTCGCTGTCACATGAGGTGTTGAGCCGCGAAGGGGAGTACGAACGGATTAGCACTGCGGCGGTGAACGCCTATGTTGGCCCCGGCCTTGGCGGTTATTTAAAGCGATTAGCTGAAAAATTGGGGGCGGCAGGATTGACCGCTCCGGTCCTGGTTATGCAGTCGACGGGAGGCGTCTTACCACTCAACCATGCGGTCAATCACGCGGTGGGGTCGGTCACCAGCGGTCCGGCTGGTGGCGCTATGGCTGGTGCCTTGTTTGCGCGGCTCACTGATGAAAGCCATCTCGTCACCTACGATATGGGTGGGACTAGTACCGACATTTGTCTCATTGAGGAAGGTGTCCCGTTAGAGCGCCAAGCGACACAGTTGGACGAGGTCAAGATAGCCGTCTCCGCTCTCGACATTTCGGCGTTGGGGGCAGGCGGCGGCAGTATCGCCTGGATTGTTCCTGGCGGCATCCTCGACCTTGGACCTCACAGCGCCGGAGCAGTGCCAGGTCCCGCTTGTTACGGACGCGGTGGAGAGCTGCCAACGTTGACCGATGCAAACTTGGTGCTTGGTTTGATCGAGCCGGAAACTTTCTTGGGCGGACGATTAGCCCTCGACCGTGAACTGGCACAACAAGCGATTAGGACACATATTGCTGAGCTATTGAACCTCTCTGTCGAAGACGCCGCACGAGCGGTTAATGTGTTAGCCAGCGCGCGGATCGCGGAAGGCATTCGCGCTAATACGGTGCGGCGCGGACTTGATCCGCGCGAATTTACGATCTTCTCTTTCGGAGGTGCTGGTGGACTGCACGCGGCTGCAGTGGCGCTTGAACTAGAATTCCCGCGCGCCATCGTACCGCGCGAAGCGTCGGTTTTGTCCGCCTTGGGCTTCCTCGCCGCTGATGTGCGGCATGATTTGCAACGCGCCTATGGACGCCCAATGGTCGATCTGAAGACGGGTGATTTGCGTGACCTGTTCACAACCCTGAAAGAAGAGGCGCGAACGATTCTATCGGCCGAGGGGTTCCACGAAAACCAGATGCGGTTTGAGTGCTTTGCAGATTGCCGCTACATGCGCCAAGTCTACAATGTACCAGTTGGATTGCCGTGTCTCGATCGTGGCGATTCAATCGACTGGCTGATTGATGATTTCGAGGAGGCCTATGGTGCGCTATACCAGCATGTGCACGAGCGCGATGCGATTGTCGTCGACACTTGCCGTATAGTTGCCTATGGCGCGCTACCCGATTTAGCGTTGCCACAAGGTTCAACAGGCAGCATCGATCCTGGTCCAGCGTTTCGCGGCACGCGGCAGGTTTATTTCGGCGAATGGCTCGAGTCAGAGACCTACTGGTTCAATGATTTATTGCCGGGCATGCGTATCGCCGGCCCGGCGCTGATCGATTCCGAGTCGACGACTGTTGCCTTGCCGCCGGACATAGCGGCTGAGGTTGATCCCTATGGTTCGCTTATCATCAATAATCCCGGAGGCGTGGCATGAGTGCCATCGATCCCCTTACGCTGGCTGTCGTGCGGCACAAGCTGTTGGCAGTAACCGAGGAAGTGGTTGAAACTATGGTGCGTACTTGCTTTTCGCCCTTGCTCAACCAGTCACGCGACCTATCGGCAGTGGTTTTGAATGGGGAAGCACAGGTCGTGGCGCAGGCGGAACGGACGCCGATTCATATGGGTGCGATGCCCTTTGCCGTGCGCGCCATGGCTGAGGATTTTACGGGCGCCGTGGCGCCTGGCGACGTGCTGATGGCGAATGATCCATATTGGGGCGGCAGCCATCTGCCGGATATCACCTTGGCGAAACCAGTGTTCCGCGAAGGACTGCTGTGTTTCTGGGTGGCTATCCGCGCCCATCAGAGTGACACTGGCGGTATTTCCGCCGGCGGCTATAGCCCCAGCGCGCGGGAAATCTGGCATGAAGGCATCCGCATCCCGCCGGTAAAACTGATGGAAAAAGGTGTCCTACGCGAAGATATGCTGCGGCTGGTCTGCGAGAACACACGTAAGCCGGAGGATACGCGCGGCGATCTCATGGCGATGGTCGCATCGGTTAATGTGGGTATGGACCGTCTCGGCGCCTTGCTTGATCGCTATGGTGTCGGCGAAATTCAAAGGTGCAGCTGCGCGATCCTTGATGCAGGCGAGGCGGCTATGCGCGCGCATATCAGCCGCTGGAAGCCGGGGGTCTACAAGGCGACGAGTTGGTATGATCACGACGGTGTTGCGACTGAACGCTTTCCGGTGCCGGTGACTATTACGGTCAAAGAAGACGAGGTCGAGATAGATTTACGCGACGCGCCGGATCAATTGCCCTCCTACCTTAACAGTCCGATCGCTAACACCAGCGCCTGTGTATACATATCGTTTTTCTATCTCTGCAACGATCAACAAGTGCAAAATGAGGGCAGCACACGAGCTATCAATATCTTGACCCGTAAGGGCACCGTCGTTGATCCGGTCTCTCCCGCACCGGTTACCGGGAGTACTACTTTCGCCGCCGCCGTTATAATCGAGGCCGTTCTAAAAGCGATGCAGGGCGCCGCACCGGCCGCTGTCGTCGCCGGATCTGCGCGCCGCTTCCGTTACGTTATTGCGGGAAACGAACCGGAAACTGGGAGCTATATCTACCATTATTTTTCAAACAAGGGTGGCTTCGGTGCGAACCAAAACGAGGATGGCTGGATTAATGTTGGTGGCTTTCAGAACCCCGGCGGCACGCCAAGCGCAAGCCTTGAGCGGGTTGAAGCGACTTATCCACTGCAGATAGAGGAATATGGTGTTACAGCGGAAAGCGGCGGCGCGGGCAAGCAACGTGGCGGCGTTGGTGGTGTATTTGCCTTGCGCTACCGTGGCACTGGACAGGCGCTCCTCAATATCGCCGGTGAAGGCACCCTCGTGGCTCCCTTCGGGGCCGACGGCGGTGAGGAAGGGGCTCCGCATGCCATTTGGATTGAGCGTGATAACGAACGAATAGATCTGACCGGACGCAGTAACGACGTACCTTTGGAACCGGGTGATCTGGTCATCCACCTTTCTGCAGGCGGTGGTGGCTGCGGCGATCCGAAAGAGCGGGACCGAAAGCTGGTTGAGCGGGATGTTGCGTATGGCTATATCAGCACTGAGACGGCCCGCAGCGTGTATGGTGCAGAGTGAAGATTGCGATGGTGTTTTGTGTCCAAGAAACTTGAAGGGTTCGTCGCGCGATTAACCGCGTTAGGCGGAGGGTCAGGGGATTCGCGGGATATTTATGATGACTGGGCAACGACTTATGAACGGAACCTGCAGCAAGACTACGGCTATATCGCTCCGCGCATCGCGTCGGAGGCGTTAGCCAAGCACTGTCCTGATAGGGATACGCGTATACTGGATCTTGGATGCGGAACCGGTTTGGTCGGGAGTGAACTAGTCGCCCGTGGGTTTCGGTATTTAGACGGCTTGGATATTTCACAAAAGATGCTGGACGAGGCGCACGCCAAGGGAATTTACGGTGACCTCATGGCTGGCGACATGACCCGTCCGATTGATCTTGGCGGACGTCAGTTCGGGGCAGCCATTGGAGTAGGTTGTTTCGGTGGCGGACATCTCGGGCCAGAGCATCTGGCGAACCTGATCGAGTGTGTCGTCCCGGGTGGTCTGCTGGTGCTCTACATAAATGGCATCCCCTACGTCGAAGATGACTATCAAGGGCAATTTAAGGCGCTTGAAGCAGCAGGTATCTGGCGGATGGCGTTGACTGAGATGTCGAACTATATGCAGGCGCTAGAGCGACCAGGCTGGGTCGTCGTGGCGCATCGCGCCAGAGCATAATCATGTTGATTTGGGATGCACATGCCGGCTTCGAGTTAAACTCGGTCGCCGACCTCGAGACGCTTTCAGTTTGGAAAGACGCGGGTGTTGGATTTTTGTCTGTCAATGTCGGTTATGACGTTTTTCCTTGGCAGAATACGGTCAAGGCGCTTTCGATGGCACGCGATTGGCTGCAAGAGACTGATGGCTATCGGCTAGTCGGGTCGGTCGCGGAGATCGATGAGGCCATTGCTGCGGGAGAGATGGCGGTGGCCTTTGATATCGAGGGGATGAATGCGCTAGACGGTTCGGTGGACATGGTCCCCTTTTATCACTTTCTGGGCGTGCGTCAGATGCTTTTTGCCTACAATCTTAACAATGCAGCAGGTGGTGGCTGTCATGACGATGATAATGGGTTGACTGAATTTGGTCGAGCGGTGATCGCTGAGATGAACGAAGCTGGCATGCTAGTCGACTGTTCCCACTGCGGCTATCGCACGACCATGGAGGCCATGGATTATTCGAGCGACCCGGTGGTGTTTTCCCACTCCAACGCACGGGCCCTGCGTGATCATGAGCGCAATATTTGTGGCGACCAGGCCGTCCGTTGTGCAGAAACCGGTGGTGTCGTGGGGGTAAACGGTATCAATCTTTTCGTAGGTGCGGATGACACTACTTCTGAAGCGGTCGTCGATCACATCGATTATTATGTTAACCTTGTTGGCGCAGAACATGTTGGTATCGGACTAGATTATTTCCATCCACTAGACGAGGCCCCTGGTTTTGAGGTGACGCTGGCCGGCAATGAGCGGTTTTGGCCGAAAGCGCAATATCCTGATATCGCGGTGCGCTGTGCGGCGCCCAACCAGTTCACCGAAATAGCCGATGCGATGCGGCGGCGTAATCATTCGGAGACAGTTGTTGAGAAGGTGCTTGGTGGCAACTTCAGGCGCGTTGCCAGTGAGGTCTGGAAATAAGCGTTCAACGCCTCTGTCGCGGATCGAGCACATCACGGATAGCATCGCCCAAAAGATTTGTTCCAAACACTGCTGCGCTAATCGCTAGGCCTGGGAAAATTACCAGCCAGGGCGCGGCACGGACATATTCCGCAGCGTTCTCGGATAGCATGCGGCCCCAGGACGGGTAGGGTTCCGGCACGCCAAGGCCCAGGAAGGAAAGCGAAGCCTCGGTCAGGATTGCTGAACCAAGTTGCGCCGTTGCGATGACGATCAACGGTGCCAAAGTGTTCGGCAACACCTGTTTGATGGCGATGCGAATTTCGGTCATGCCAGCGGCGCGAGCAGCCTCGACAAAGGGCATCTCGCGCAACGACAGCGTGTTGGACCGGACGACGCGAGCTACGTCCGGCACCAATGGTATTGAGATCGCGATAATTGTGTTTTCCAGCGATGGACCCAAAGAGGCGGCCATCACTAATGCCATGACCAGTAGGGGTAGCGCCTGCATGATGTCGATGATCCGCTGCATGATCAGGTCGAACCAGCCCATCAGGAAACCGGACATCAAGCCAATAAGGACGCCTAGACCGCCGCCAAGTAGCACGGAAACGACGCCAACGGCCAGCGAGATACGAGCGCCATGGATGATCCGACTTAGCATGTCACGGCCCATGAAATCGGCACCCATGACATGTTCGGTATTTGGCGGCATCAGAGACAGGGGTGCGCTAGTCTGCAAGGGGTCGTGCGGTGAAATTATGTCGGCGAGCGCTGCCGACAGGACGAAGACGATGCAGATCACCGCACCGATTGCTCCTAACGGGAAGCGGCGGCACAAATGTAGAAATGCGTCCATTCGGGTCGACACATGAGCACCGGCGCGACTGAGTTCCGCCTGTTGATTAACTTCTACCATGGGAGCTTGATACAGAACCTGGGACGGATACGGCAAGTCCTGCTTTAAATTGCGACTTGTAGTGGGCAGAAAACGCGGTGCCTTTGCCGATTGCGGGTTTGAACCCGATCGCAGCACCATGCTTCCCAATGATTGTTGAGGAGATTTTTAACCCGAGGTCTGCACCTCTTGCGTAAAATTAAAAACTTAAAATGGTTATACTGCTGTAGGAAAAAGGTTTCCTGGCAATTGTTTAGTGAGAAACGCTTGTTCTCAAAACAACGCCTAATCCCCGTTCGGTTATCAAATTAGCGGTCATAAAAGTTAACAGAGATTAGAACAGCCAATGCCAACTTAGCCGTAAGTTATGCGCGGGATTTAGTAATTTCGGCTCGTCTTGTCTCGAGTATTAGTAAAAACCGAATGGGTTCCGAGGGCTCACACCGGCTGTAGTCACCGTTTTGCCACAAAGTCGGAGCGTAAAAAACTGTTAGTCGTTGCATGCTTATGTCCTGTCAGGCAGGAACGGTTACATGGATATACTTGTGATTTTCGATCCGTCCTATTGGCTTGATGCGCTGCCGGCGGCCGACATACTGCTTGTTGTGGCTTGTGCCTTCCTTATCGGTGGTTTGGTAAAGGGACTAATCGGCGGCGGGCTCCCCAGTATCGTCGTGCCTATCATGGCGCTGGTGATCGAGCCGGCTTGGGCGGCAGCGGCAACCCTAATTCCCGTCATCGCGACCAATGTTTGGCAGGTGGTGGACGGCAAACGTGCAATGGCTGTGCTGCGCCGTTTCTGGGTGTACTATGGATGTTTTGCACTTGGTGTGGTGGCCGGGTCGCAGATCCTTGTCAGATTACCACCGCAGACGGCGGCCTTGCTTATTGGTATTGCTGTAGTGTTGATGAGCCCCGTTGCGATTGCCAGTAACAGGTTTCATGTCTCCAAACAACGCGAGGTTTGGCTAAACCCCGTGGCTGGCAGTTGCATGGGCGTCATGGGCGGGACGACCGTTATTTTTACGCCGACGCTAATCTATTTTGCCGCGCTGCGCGTCGACAAGGATACCTATGTAACTGCGGCCGCTCTGACCGCACTCTTTTGTATGATACCACTATATCTTGGCCTTGGATTTTCCGCGGTGCTAACCTGGGACGTTGTGCGTGCTTCCTTAGTCCTACTGGTCCCCACTATGGCTGGCTATTTTGTGGGGCGCGCGTTACGCGGCACAATCTCTGAATGGGCGTTCCGAATAATTCTGACCACCAGCCTAGTTCTGATAGGAGTTGGCCTAGTCTACAAAGGACTATTCAATTAGCCAAAATCATATCCGCCGCCTTCTCGGCGATCATAATTGTGGGGGCATTGGTGTTGCCGCATACCACGTTTGGCATAATTGACGCATCGACAACCCGCAGTCCCTCCAACCCGTGTACCTTGAGTGAGGGGTCGACGACGGCCATTGGATCGGTTCCCATTTTGCAGGTGCCGGCTGGATGCCAATTGGACGCACCAGTCCGCCTAGCGTATTCTAGGAATGCATCGTCATCCTGCGCTTGCCCGCCGGGTGTCAACTCAAAATCCATGAATTGTTGCATCGCCGGTGTCTCCATCATGCGCCGCGCCATCCACATGCCTGCAATTGTCGTGTGGCGGTCATTTTCCGTGGCTAACATGTTGTGCCAGATGCCCGGCTGAGCATTCGGATCGGCAGACTTCGCGTGGACATGCCCTCGTCCTTCAAGTCTCAACATGGTGACCCCGTTGGTGACGCCTGGCTCCTTATCAAGCTTGCGGTCTTCGATGGCTTTATAGGAGCCGGGAAAGATCTGGAATTGTACGTCTGGTGTTGCCAGCTCGGGACGAGTGCGCACAAAAGCGCCGACCGGCAAAGTTGGTAGGGTCAGTGCGCCTTTGCGTTGCAGATAGTACTTTAAACCTTCACGGAGGCCTCGCAGGCCGCGTACGCGCTCATTCAGTGTTTCGGCATTCTTAATTCGCCAGCGCATGCGCACGACAAAATGGTCCTGAAGGTTTTCGCCGACACCAGGCAATTCGTGGGTAATTTTGATGCCGAGCGCTTTAAGTCTTTCCGGCTGACCGACACCAGATAGTTCTAGAAGTTGCGGCGAAGCAAACGCGCCACCGGATAGGATTACGGACTTTTTAGCATGAGCCTCCTGCGGTGTTCCTTTGCAGTCATAGGCGACGCCAACAGCGCGCTTGCCTTTAAAAATAACGCTTTTGGCATGTGCCTCCGCTTCAATCAGAAGGTTGGGGCGTTTTTTTGCCGGTTTCAGGTAAGCGATTGCCGAACTGCATCGCTTGCCGTTACGGATTGTCGCTTGGTGATAGCCAATACCTTCCTGAATTCTTCCGTTTATGTCCTCATTATAAGGGATACCGATTTCTTGGCCGGCGCTGACAATAGCGTCGTATATGAGTGTTTTTTCGGCGACGTCGGTGACGTCCAACGGCCCACCGACCCCATGATAGTCGCTCTCGCCGCGTTGGTTGTTTTCGGATTTTCGAAAGTAAGGCAGGACTTCGTCATAAGACCAGCCACGGCAACCCATCTGTGCCCACTGGTCGTAATCCTCGGCCTGGCCACGAACATAAACCATACCATTAATTGAACTAGAGCCGCCCAGTACCTTGCCGCGCGGCAGGAAATAGCGCTGGCCATAGAGGTACTCCTCCGGCTCCGACTCCAAACACCAGTTGACATTAGGGTTGTTGACATTTTTGCCGTAGCCTAGGGGGATATGGATCCAAAAATTACGGTCTTCCGGACCGGCTTCTAGCAGAAGGACATTATTGTTTGGGTCGGCGCTCAGCCGATTTGCGAGCACGCAGCCGGCTGATCCGGCACCGACAATGATGTAGTCGTAATTTTTCATGAATTCGGAACCACGTCGAAAGCGATACTGATGCGCGTCTGATCTGACTCGAACGGTATCGTACGATGGAAAGTGTAGCTGGGGAACAAAACCATGAGACCAGGCTTTGGTTTGACGCGACGAGTTTTTGGTGCGGCAGACCAGTGATATTCTGGACCAGGTTCACCGAATTCGATCCAACCCTTCTGCCCATCTTGGTGTACGATTTCGGGAACCTGCGCGTAGTAGACGCCACTTAGCCAAGCTGTGCGATGGATATGCGAGACCTGATAACCTTTGCCCTCGAATACGATTGCCCATACAGCCAAATGCCATTTGCGCGGCCGGTGCGCGATGAATGGGTGCGTTGTGTCTGTACCGAGCCTGCACACGAATTCGTCGACCGCCTTGCCGATCATTTTTTCGAATGCGCTGACTGGTCCTTTTGGTTTCTGCGTCAGGTCCGCTGTGTGTTTGCCGAGCCGTGTCGCATGGCTGGTAGGCGATAAATTTAAAGAGGGGTGATTTACCGCGTGGTCGACCATTGCAGCGTTAAAGGCGTCGAGGCTCTTGTAGCCGGGCGCCTTATCGTGACAGACCAGTGCGACGAAACGGTCGAGGTCGACCAATTGCTGAACTGTCGTTGTGTCACCGCGTTCGTTGAGTGCGACAGATTTCGCTGCGAGGACGCTGGTGTTACCAGGATGCTGCATCAGGAAATTTTCACAGGCGGTAACGGCAGCGTCCGGCTCCTCGCGCTGAACTAAGACGTCTGCCAAGCTACTGATCGCCTCCGCATCGTCTGGATTGGCTTCCGTAGCGCGCGCGAAGGTCGCGGCCGCTTCGCTTAACCGGCCGTTATCCTGCAACGACCTGCCAAGGCCGATTAGCACTTCCGAGTCACCGTACAGGATGGTGGCAGCTTTGCCGTAGGCGGCGATTGCGTCCCCCAATTTACCCTGACTGCGTAGAATAAAACCTTTGCTGGCGAGCGCTTTGCCGTGACCCGGGTCAGCCTCGAGCGCCCGGTCGTAGGCTGCGAGTGCCTCGTCTAGCCGGCCTAACTGGTTCAGCACACTGCCGAGATTGTAGTGGGTACTGGCTAAGCTGGGCTCCAACTCTGCCGCGCGGCCAAAGGCGGATACCGCGTCGTTCAAGAGACCGGCCGATTGGCTCACCAGTCCAAGATTATAGAAGGTTTGGGGATCGTCTGGGTCCGCCTGTTTGGCGTCGCCTAGCCAATTTAGTGCCAGGTCTGAATGGTTCGCTTGAAAAGCAGCAAAACTTGCCATGTTGAGCGCAGCGACATCATCAGGTCGGCGTTTCAGGTATTTTTTAAAATGGGGGAGCGCCTTGGTGAAACGGCCGGCGTCATGATGCGTGACTGCTGCGGTCAGCATCGCATTCATACGTGCGGCGGAGACGGCGACATTCATCTCAAAAAACCCGGTAGTGCACGTCTTTGGGCGTACGATCCGGGCCGTTCGTCGGGTTAAGGTCTTGAGGACAGCACGACATGACGACGATGCAATCTATCTTCGCCATAAAGGTAAGCGCGTCGCCTGGTTGGCTCTCTGGTGGTTTTTTGAACAGACGATTACCCATTTCCCAGGGCCGGTTCATGAACATGTTGAAGGGGCAGGGAGTGTGATCCGACACTAGATCCAGTTCGGCTAATGCGGCTTTTAGATTATCGGTGCAATTGTCGTGATAGTCGGTGCAACCGAGCAACTGGTACCGATAGACATCGCAGGCTGCATTCAACGTGTCGTGCACGCCGGGGCTGGTGTCGTCGGTTATGGTGACAATGGCGCGCCGTCGATTGCTTAGGAAGGCTTCGCCCAATTCTGGCATCATCTTGTTGATAGTTGCCCGGGTATGTTCCATGGACATCCATTCACTAAGGTCCTCGGCGTTGAATACCCATGTATCAACGACTTGGGTTCCGTGCGTATTGACGACTTGTATTTGCCGGCCCGCCTCGACCCGCTGCGCCTTAGCGCGCCGCGCAGGTACTTTGGTAAGTTCGCTCATACGCTCGCCTCCTCGATTTGCCGCAGCAAGTCGGTGGCGGTCATACTCTGCGGCTTGATCCCCTCGCGCGCCATTCGATTGGCAAGGCGCAGCACTACTTCATTGGCCGGCGTCAATACGTTGTGTAACCGTCCAAGCATGATGATCTCGCCGTTTAAATAGTCCGCTTCTATATCACGGTTTCCACGCATAAGCCCCTGCCAGGAAGAGTCACCCTTTCGCCCTACACCATTTATCTTTCCGGCCTTCATAAGGTCCCCGCGTCGTTCTGTGATCTCATTTTCCTCCGTGTAAGCGATGCCAGCGGCTTTATAGACAGCTCGGCACTCCGCCCTCAGTAACTCCCGGACCGGGTTAGCTTCATCGTTGCGTGGCGCCAAGGCATTTAACGCGTTGCCCAAGTTGATGAGTAATTTGCCGTATTTCCAGCGCATGATGTCTGCCGTTGGACGGGCGCTGAAGTTGGCGTTTTCTAACGTTGCCATAAGCTTTTTGACGCGGTCATCTATGCCTTTGGGGAAGACACCAGTGTCCAGGATCCCGATCGTCTTGGCTGATGTAGTTTGAATTATGCCGGGTTTTAGGAAGGTTGAGGGTAGGTAAATCAGCATGGCATAAACACTGCGGAACCGGCGTAACGCAGCGCGTTCGTTTGCGACACCATTTTGTCCGCAAACCACAGGGATGTTATCGCCGGCAACGTCGCGCAACGTATCTAGCGCATCCAGAGTGTGTTGTGCTTTCATGGTCAGCAGCACGACATCGTCATCGCGAAAGGCGATCTCTGATGGATGCCCAACGGCGGTCAGTGGCAGAGTGTCCGTGCCGTTCGGCGTTTCGTATCGAAGACCATCTTTTTGTATTGATTTCAGATGTGGGCCGCGCGCAATTAGCACGACCTCTTGGTCTGTTTTGAATAGCTGCGCGCCGATTACGCCGCCGATGCCGCCTGCGCCATATATGATAATACGCATGTATTTATGTACTCCGGCGCAGGATCGGTGTTGCGCCATCCGGTAAAATTTTCAACATACTTGGATCCGGCATTTTAGCGTCCATAAAATGCATGGCGATACCACGCCGTGGCTGATCGGTCTTGTTCTTCAGAGAACGGTGTGGCATGAGGCAGTGGTGGATCGCGAAACTACCGCGTTTTACTTCCGCCGGTACCGCGCCGTTGTCGTCCAAGTCGCGGATCGCAAAATAAAAGCCCTTTTTCTCATCTGTGTCCCAAAGTTGCTCGTGCGGTAGTGCATTCTTGTGCCGCCCTGGCAAATACCACATGCAGCCGTTTTCTGCGGTCGCGTCGTCTAGGGCGAGCCAGACGCTGATTGTTCGATTTTCTGCGACATTGAAATAATGGTTGTCCTGGTGCCAACCGACTTCGCCACCCGTTCGCGCCGGTTTGTACAAACCTTGGTAATGGATTAACCGAAGGTCCGGACCCAGAAGCCCTTCGACCAAATCGAGTAGCCGTGAGTCGTGAATTAACATTCGGAAAATTGGGTGCTGCAGATGAGCCGTACGGATCTGATAGACATGGAAATCGTCGTCGTGATCGTTGCCGGATTGTACGTTTTGCAGCGCATTTTCGCGGGATAGCCGATCGACCGTCGCCATGTAGCAATCCTGCAGATGCGTCACTTCGTCAGCTTCCAGGAAGCCATCGGCAAGAACGTAACCGTCGTGCTCAAACTGCTTAATCTGTGCTGTGCTTAATCGCATGGGCCCAGTATACGCAATCTATATCCCGACCTGTCGAGAGGCCGTTGACCAGCCTGCGCCGGATCGTAAGCTGACGCAAACGAAAGTAGGGAGAACAAAATGTTGGAGCTCGAAGGAAAGGTTGCCATCGTCACCGGCGGCGCGAGCGGTATTGGTGAGGGGACAATACGGCTTTTTGCCTCGGAAGGCGCCAAGGTTGTGATCGCAGATATGCAAGAAGCACGCGGAGCGGCGTTGGCCGAGGAACTTGGTGAGGCGGCACTGTTCCAAAAGGTCGAGGTGCGCCAAGAGGATCAGGTCAAGGCTGCGGTCGATTTGGCTCTGGAAAATTGGGGACGTTTGGATTGCATGTTCAACAATGCTGGCTTCGGCGGTGTTCTCGGACCGATCGAGGAAGTACCAGCGGATGAGTTTGACATGACCATGGATGTTTTGGTGCGCGGCGTATTTCTGGGCATGAAACACGCAATCCCGATTATGAAAAAACAAAAGAGTGGCAGCATTATAAATACCGGCAGCATCGCGGGAGTGACCTGTGGGCGTGGACCGGTGGTTTACTCTGTCGCAAAGGCGGCGGTGAACCATATGAGCAAGGTTACTGCGATGGAACTCGGTGAGCATAACATCCGCGTCAACGCTATCTGTCCTGGCTATATCGCTACACCGCTCTCAACTAATACGGTAGGACGGCCTGACACGCTTATCGAAGAGCGTATTAAGGGTTCGAAATACCGTCAGCCTATTCCGCGCTACGGCCGACCGGACGATATCGCCCAGATGGCGTTGTTTCTCGCAGGTGATCGCTCAACCTTCGTTACAGGCCAGGCCATTGTCGTAGATGGCGGCGCGGCAAACGGTGTAATGTGGTCTGATCAGAACGATGTTTACAAGAGCTATCACCCCATCAGTGTTTATAATCCCGACGCAGAATAGAACGGCGCAAAACGCCGTGTTTCCTTTTATGTAGGTGAAACGATGGCAATTATGGAAACCGGAATTGGGGCTCCGGTGTTGCGCAAGGAAGATGAGCGGTTTCTGACAGGGTACGCTTGTTTCAGTGATGACATTAAACCAGATGGCGTCTTGGCCGCATTGGCCTTGCGATCGCCGGTGGCGCATGCCGAAATTCGGACGATCAACGTTGAGGCTGCGCGTACTGCAGCTGGCGTAAAGTTAGTTTTGCTCGCGTCAGATTTAGAGGCGGAGGGTGTGCAAGTCATCCCGTCATATTCCACGTCCCCACCCTTTGATGTCGGTAGGATTGAAGGTGGTGATGCGGCTGATCTATCGCAGTACCCGTTGGCTCGAGACCGCGTTCGCTATGCCGGCGAACCGGTCGCCTTTGTGGTCGCCGATACGATTGAAGAGGCACGGACTGCGGCGGAGCTCATTGAAGTAGATTATGTCGACCTCCCGGCCGTTATGGAGATCGAGGAGGCATTGGCACTCTCGTCAGAACAGCTCTGGTTTGATGCCCCGGGGAACGTGACCTTTGACTGGGAAACCGGCGACGCGGCGGCAACTGATGCGGTATTTGCCACTGCCGCTCATGTAAGCTGCCTTCGGGTGGAGAATAACCGTGTCGTCATCGCTTTCATGGAACCGCGTGCTGCTGTTGCAGAATGGGACCAAGTGGTGGATCGCTATACGTTACAAGTGGGCTGCCAATCAGCACATGGAATGCGCGCAGGGCTCGCGACGGTGTTGGGAGTTGACGAAGGAAAAATTCATGTCGTTGTCCCTGATACCGGTGGCGGCTTCGGTGCGCGTGGTGGTGTTTATCCTGAGTTCGTCTTGGCGCTACTGTCGGCACGATTGCTTGGCAGGCCCGTAAAGTGGACGGAAAGCCGCAGCGAGGCTTTTTTGACCGATACCCAGTCACGCGACCACGTATTACATGGCGAGTTGGCGTTGGATGGCGATGGCCACTTTCTGGCATTGCGGGTGCGCGGAGATTGGCGACACGGCGCCTATCTGGGCAGTCGAAGTATGTGGGTGATGACGCATTATCTGACGCAGATTTTGGGTGGGCCCTACCGCATTCCGACGGGCCATCTGATATTGCGTGGGATTGCTACCAACACGACCCCTGTGGGAGCGTTGCGCGGGATAGGCCGGCTGGAAGCTAACTATGTCTTGGAACGGCTTATTGATCAGGCCGCTTCGGAATTCGGCGTCGATCCTGTCACTCTTCGGCGAAAAAACCTCATCGGTTCCGATGATTTCCCGTGGCGTACGATCGGCGGTGCAACAGTCACGTCCGGTGAGTATTTGGATAATCTCGATCATGCCTTGATGCTCGCTAATCCACGCGGCATCGCCGCGCGACGCGCGCGGGCTTCGACCAAAGGTTGGCTGCACGGTTTCGGTGTGGCGCTATACACCGAAAATAACGGCAGTACACCGACAGAATTTGCCGAAATCGCAGTAGACGGTGCGGGCAAGGTTACGGCAACAGTCGGTACCCAGGATTTTGGAATGGGTCATTCGACGATGTATTCGCAAATCCTGTCGCAGTGGCTTGGCGTTTCGTTTGCGGATGTATTGGTCGTCTTTGGTGATACGGACAAAGTGTACCGTGGTGTTGGATCGTTTGGGTCGCGTTCAGCACGATTGGGGGGCAGTGCCGCAGTCCTTGGTGCCGAGAAAGTGATTAAGCGGGGCCGGGCGATTGCTTCGGATTTGCTTGAAGCAGCTAGCATGGATATTGAGTTCGCCAATGGCCGTTTCACGATTGCGGGTACTGATCGAAATGTCGGGTTATCTGAGGTCGCCGCCCGTGCCGAAGTATTAGGTAATCCTTTGTCGGAAAGAGCGGATTTTGTCGCGGAAGGTGAGGTCGTCTCGAACGGCGTGCATGTTTGCGAAGTATCAATTGACCCAGTGCTGGGGACGGTGCGACTGGACAATTACGTCATCGTCGCCGACGTCGGCCGGGTCGTAAATCCGGTCATCGTGGCAGGCCAAATGCACGGTGGTGCGGCGCAGGGGATTGGGCAGGCCTTGCAGGAACGTATCGCTTACGACCGAAATAGCGGTCAAACGCTAACCGGAAGCTTCATGGACTACAATGTGCCGAAGGCGGACGATCTACCGGTCTTTCAGGTTGCTTTCAACGAAGTAATCGAGGCGGAGAACCCGTTGGGTGTCAAAGGGGCCGGTGAATGCGCGACTACAGGGGCGCCGGCCGCCGTTATGAACGCCGTCGCCGACGCATTGCGCCGGGCTGGTGCCCAGCCCGTTGATATGCCGGCAACTCCGGAGAGCGTGTGGCGGGCGTTAAGGGCAGCTGGCTAAAAACTGTTTAGGTCCTGTCTCAAAAATAATCGGGCGGATGCTGTGTAAGGACCTCTCCATGACCTACACGATCACGGCAAGCGCAACCGGGTGGGCGAGGCCGTCATAGACAAACTACACGCCACCACACAGGCCCGAGCCTTATAGTTTCTGGGACATGTCGCCCGCATTTCCTCGGTACGTCTATTTCGCCCTAGATGGCGGTGGCGACGGCTCGCCGCCGATGACTACGCCGTTTTGCTGGGGACCAAAGGGCATGGTCTTGCCCTTCGGCAATTTGACTTCACCATTCCCACTGACGAACACATAGCCTCTCTTGTGGTTGACCCGGAAAACCATCGGCGTCTCACCCGACGGCGTGATTTGATGGCCTGCCAGGGTCAGCGGCCCTTCGATCTCATGGATGGCGCCGTGCGACCAGACCGTTGATTCCACATGAGCACGGCCGTCCTGGGTCAGGCCGAGGAATTGTAGCTTGTGTTGGTAACCGCCTTTGCGGGGGATGACCACAACCATTGCGCCCGGTCGCTCGTTGGCGTGGCGCAGGATAACTTTGGTGCCGAAATACTCGGGTGCGGTGCTGAGCGGTAGCAGAGCCGAGGGCAACGCGTGCAGCATCTTGGCCTCGCCGCTCGCAACAAGTTCCGCTATCGTGGCGTCGTCGACTTTTCCGGTTTGTGTGACGCCAGCCTTCTTCTGGAATTCTTTCAGGGCCGGGATGGTTTTGGCGTCGAAGGTGCCGTCGATCGGGCCAGGGTCGAAACCGAGATCCAGGAGACGCTGCTCAATCTCTAGAGTGCTGAGCGTTTTTCCTTTTTGTGCCAGAACGGGCGTCGCTGCCACAAGAAATAAGGCGTAAAGAAACAGTGTGGCGAGGCGGCAAACGACCATGAAATATTCTCCGGACTGGTGACCGGGTAACTATAGCGATCATGCGAGAAACTAGATACGCGATTGCGAGGCGTGACCTTGTGCACCATGCTGATGCCGAGGATGATGGCGCTTCGGCTTTCATTAGGGGATATAGCATGAGTTGGCGCGTTGGCGTGGATATCGGCGGCACATTTACGGATGTTGCTTTGGTAAACGAAACTGACGGGCAAATTGGCATAGCCAAGGTACCGACCACACCGCGTGATTTTGGAGAAGGCGTTGTGCAGGCGCTGGAAATCGCATTACAGGAAAATGGCGTTGCGGCGGACGAGGTCACTCTCTTGTCGCATGCAACGACTGTGGTGACGAACGCCATTCTGGAAGGGAAGGGCGCACGCACGGTTTTGGTGTCGACACGCGGCTTTCGTGATGTTCTGGAAATTCGTCGCTCGGCACGGGCAGATCTTTACGATCTGTTTCAAGACCCCCCTGGAATTCTTGTCCCACGGCACTGCCGGTTAGAGGTGACGGAGCGGATCGATGCCGCGGGTGATGTAGTAACGCCGCTTGATGAGACCGAGATAGACGACATTGTTTCCTTCATCCGAGAAAACGACATTGAAGCTGTGTCAGTCTCCTTGCTCTATTCTTTTTTGAACGATACACATGAACAGGTCCTTGGTGCGCGGTTGCGCGCGGTGCTACCAGATATTCCGATATTTTTGTCGAGCGAGGTCCTTCCAGAAATCCGAGAATTTGAACGTACCAGCACCACGGCGGTCTGTGGTTATGTCGGCCCGATCCTGGAATCCTATTTGCGTCGGTTGCAAGAAGCGGTATCGGGGATGGGCTTGCCGGAACTTTACGTCATGGGGTCTAGCGGAGGGGTCTTTGATGTTGAGGAAGGCCTCAAGATGCCCGCAATGGCGATCGAATCTGGTCCGGCAGCTGGTGTCATTGCCGCGGCGATGATAGGTCGCCAGCTAGACAAGCCGAATTTGATTTCCTTCGATATGGGGGGAACGACCGCAAAGGCGAGCCTGATAAAGGATGGTGCGATCGAGACCACCTCAGAATACGAGGTCGGCGGGGGGGGCAACGTCAATCGTTGGATCCACGGCACAGGTCACCCAATCCGAGTGCCCGTCATTGACCTGGCTGAGGTTAGCGCGGGTGGAGGGAGCATCGCCTGGGTCGATCCTGGAGGTTCCATGCGTGTGGGGCCCAAAAGCTCTGGCGCTGAGCCCGGTCCGGTCTGCTACGGAAATGGCGGCACCGAACCGACCGTGACCGACTGCAACTTGATACTCGGTTATCTTGATCCACAAGCAATGCTAGCAGGGCGGTTGGCTATTCGCGCGGATGAGGCGCGCGAGGCGATCGCATCCAGGCTTGCCGACCCACTTGGCCTCGATGTAGAGGCGGCGGCCTCCGGAGTTATCGATGTGGTTAACAACGCCATGGCGGAGGCACTGCGTATCGTTTCCGTCGAACGCGGTCACGACGCCCGCGCCTTTAGTCTCGTTGCATTCGGTGGTGCCGGTCCCATGCATGCGGCGGAGCTGGCGACGGCGCTGGGTATTCGAGAGGTGATTGTTCCGCCGATCCCCGGTGGATTTTCAGCGCTGGGTCTGGTGGCGACGGATCTCAAGCGGGATTACGTAAAGACGCATTACACAGCCTTGGACGTCGCGGAGCCGGCGACAATTGGTGCGGTCTATGCGGATATGGAGGCGGCTGCGCGGAACATGTTGCGAGCGGCGAAGGTTCCGGAAGACCAATGGGCGTTGGAGCGGGGGGCTGATTTGCGATATTCACGCCAGGCCTATGAACTGACGGTCGCGGCGCAAAATGGTGAGGTTACGAAAGGGACGATGCGGGATTTGGCGGAGCAGTTCCACAACAAGCACCGCTTGACATACGGGCACGCCAATCCTGACGAGGCGGTCCAGTTGGTAAATTTGCGTCTGACGGCAGTTGGCAAGCTGAAAGGGCTAGTATTGAGGCAGAGCGTTAGCGGTAACGTGGTTGCCCGCAAGGGCATCCGGCCAGTCTGGTTTAAGCGCACGGGCCGAACCGATTGTGCAATCTATGACCGTTCAGAAATTGGGGGCGACGAGCGTATTGTCGGCCCAGCAATTATCGAGGCACTTGATGCAACAATCGTCGTGCCACCTGGGTGGACGGCAGAACCCAACCACAGCGGCCACATCATTATGGAGGCTGAACACGATGACGGATGATAAGTGCCTACCCGCAAATCCACGCATTAAAACTGATCCGGCAACCTTCGAAGTCGTAAAGAACAGCCTCTATGCGGCGGCTGAAGAGATGAAGGTGGTGCTGGCCAAGACAGCCTACTCACCAATCCTCAAAGTTGCCGGTGACTATTCCTGCGGCATCTTCGACCGCGAGGGAGAGATGGTGGCCCAGGGCCCTGACCTGCCGATACACCTCGGCTCCATGCCGGATGCGGTTAAGGCGGTGATTACAGCCTGGAAGAGTTTCCAGCCGGGTGACGTCTTTATCCATAACGATCCTTATTTCGGCGGCTCGCACCTGCCTGACGTGAATGTCATCTCGCCAGCTTTCCACGGTGATATTTTGCTGGGCTTCGCTTGTGTACGGGCTCATTGGCCCGATGTCGGCAGCGCTCAGCCTGGCAGCTACGGTGCAGTGACGGATGTGTTCGGCGAAGGTTTACGCCTGCCGCCGGTTCGGTTGTATGCCAAAGGCGTGTTGAACCGTGATGTCGATGCCATCATTTTTGCCAACGTGCGCACGCCAGAGGAACGCCGCGGTGATCTCAATGCACAGGTTGCGGCCAACCGGCGCGGCTCGCGACGCCTTTCGGAGCTGGCTGACAAGTACGGAACCGATGCACTGCTGCGCATCATGGGTGAGGTGATGGACTATTCCGAGACCATGATGCGCGCCCTTCTACTTGAGATGCCCGACGGGGAGGGTAGCTTCGAGGATTTTCTCGATGGCGACGGTATCCTGGAGGCTGGGTCGGAAACTGACGAGACCTTCACAATCCGTATGAAAGCAGTAAAACGAGGCGACACGCTCTCGGTGAATTTCGCTGGCTCCGACGGTCAAGTTGCTGGGCCGATGAACGCGCCGCTTTCAGTAACCGCATCTGGTGTTTTCACTTCGGTCAAGATGATCGTCGACCCGGAGAGCATGATCCCGCCCAATTCTGGTTGCTGGCGCGCGGTCACTGTGGAAGCACCAGAAGGGTCATGCGTCAACGCTTCCTTCCCTGCGCCAGTGGTATACGCCAACCATGAAATGTCGCACCGCATCGCCGATATGCTGTTTGGAGCGCTTGCCGACTTCATGCCAGATCGCGTGATGGCCTGCTCGCAGGGAACGTCCGCAGTTCTAACCCTGGGCGGTATCGACTACCGTAACGGCGACCGCTATGTCAGTTACGAGACGATCAAAGGTGGTTTTGGCGCGCGGCCTAACAAGGACGGCATCAACACAATCGCCAGCGGCATTTCCAACACTATGAACACGCCAATAGAGGTTCTGGAAATGAGTTTCCCTGTGCGCGTTGAATATTACGAAATTACAGCGGACAGCGGCGGCGCGGGCAAGTATCGCGGCGGAAACGGCGCCAGGCGTGCCTGGCGGGTGTTGGGCAATGATGCGCAGGCCTCGATCTGTCTGGAACGCACTAAGTCCGCGCCCTTCGGCCTCGCTGGAGGCAAGGCAGGCGCGACCGCGAGGATTGCCATCGAGATGCCGGACGGCAATGTGCGGGATCTGAACAGCAAGGGCGGTTTCCCGGCTCCTAGTGGCTCACGCATCCTGCTGGAGGTGCCCGGTTCCGGCGGTTTTGGCCTAGCGAAAGATCGTGACTTGGGACAGCTTGCTGCGGACGTAAAGGACGGCTATGTCAGCGCTGAAGGTGCCAAGCGCGATTACGGTACCGATATCCGGACAGCAGATGATGGGATTGAGACATGAAACCGCTTGAAGGCATTCGCGTCCTCGACATTGCTACCTACATCGCGGCGCCCTATTGCGCGACGATCATGGCTGAGTTTGGGGCTGAGGTGATCAAGGTGGAAATGCCGGGTGTAGGTGATCCCTGCCGGCGATTGGGCTCGGCAACCGAGGCGGGGGATACGCTGGTATGGCTCAGTGAAGCGCGCAACAAGAAATCGATCACGCTCAATCTTAAGGATCCGAAAGGTAAGGAGATGCTTAAGCAGCTCGTCGCGAAGGCCGACGTGTTGTGTGAAAATTTTCGACCGGGCACACTGGAAAAATGGGACCTTGGCTGGGATGTGCTGAGTTCTGTCAACCCAAAGCTCGTCATGCTGCGGGTCAGCGGCTACGGCCAGACGGGACCTTACAGCGAACAGCCTGGCTTTGGTCGTATCGGCAACGCGTTTGGTGGTATCTCTTTTCTGGCTGGCGATCCGGATCGGCCGCCGGCTACGCCGGGTTCGGCGACCCTGGCCGACTATATGTCGGGCCTATATGGTGCGCTCGGCGTCGTTATGGCGCTGCGCTCTGCGGAGGCCACTGGCGTTGGCCAGCAGGTGGATATCGGTCTCTATGAGCCGATCTTCCGCATCCTCGACGAACTGGCTCCGGCCTACGATAAGTTTGGCTTCGTTCGCCAACGCATGGGGGCGCCGACCGTGAATGTCTGTCCGCACAGCCACTACCCGACCGGCGACGACCGCTGGGTCGCCATTGCCTGCACTAACGACAAAATCTTTGCCCGGCTAGCCAAGTTGATGGGTCAGGAAGATGTTGCGGGTGACGGTCGTTACGGGACAATCCAGCAGCGCGAGGCGGACCGGACCGGCGTTGACGGTATGGTCGAGGCTTGGACCCGCAGGCACAAACAAAAGGAGGTTGTCGAGCTATGCGCTGAAGGGGAGGTGCCCTGCGGCATCGTCGCCGCAATCGACGAAATTTTCGAGGACCCACAATACGCAGCGCGAGAGAATATCGTTCGTGTCCAAGACGCCCGCGCTGGCGAAATTGCAGTCCCCAATGTTGTGCCAAGGTTAACGGGTACGCCAGGCTCGGTTGACACGCTTGGCCCAGCTCTGGGCGCGAATAACGCAGAAATTTTTGGTGTTTTACTCGGGCTTGGCGCCAAGGACTTGGAAACACTCACAGGCGAGGGTGTGATTTAGATCGCTAAAAAGCCGTTTCTCGAGACGAGCGAATGAAGGTCTGCTTCAGATGCGGTACAACCGGCTGAATATTCCGTAAAAGGCGATTGCCCGGTGGAGATAATTAAGTCAGAGAATCAAAATTCAGCGCGCCGCATCGCTGCTGTCAGCAGCGCTGCGCTGATAAGGAAGCCTGCGCCGATACGGTTTGTCAGGCGCAACGTTGATGGTTTTTTGAATTGGGCGCGCATTTGTCCAGCCAAGATGGCCCAGACCATGACATTGACTGCAGCGAGGGTAAGGAAAGTCGCTTCCATAACCGTAAATTGGGTGAAGATCGGCATTGTCGGATCGACGAATTGCGGCACGAAGGCGATGAAGAAGGCGATGCTTTTTGGGTTCAGCGCTGTAACGATGTATGCATTATAGAACATGCGTCGGCTGCTGCCGCCAATTTTCCGGTCTTCGTCTTCGAGTGTTGGCTCGGCACGCCACAGCTGTATGCCGAGCCAGATTAGATAGCCAGCGCCGATCAGTTTTAGGGTCGTGAACAGCGTCGCCGATGTAGCGATCACTGCGCCGGCGCCCAATAGCGAGATCGTCATTGCCGTAAAATCGCCCAAGGTAACGCCGGGGACCGTCGCCCAGGCGGTCGATCGTCCGTGCCCGAAGGCGTAGCTAACGACTAGCATGACGGTCGGCCCTGGCACCGCGAGCAGCGCGGCGCTGGCCAAGCTAAAGGCGATCCAAAGTTCAAATGACATAGTGTGGCTCTAAATTCGATCTGTTAATCCAAACGCGGTGGCGGTGCGGACACAAGTGAATAATTGTGGCTCAGGAATCGACAGCGCCTCCACCGCCTGTTGTATTATCGTTACGACAAGCATCAAAGGAATGACACATGAATACATCGCCCCATTGCCTCGTCGTTGGGGTTGGCGCCGGCACCGGGCTCGCCTGCGTACGTCAGTTTGTCGATAAGGGCTATCGCGTGTCGATGATCGCGCGTCACCGCGGACGTCTGAACACTTGGGCCTCGGAAATCACGAATACTACACCCTATCCGACGGACTTGCTCGACATTGACGGTTACCGGGCGACCCTGCGTGAGATCGTGACGCAACAAGGCTTGCCGGAGGTCGTGGTGCACAACGCATCGCTCGCCAGCTTCGCGACCTATGACACGCTCGATCCGGCCGATCTTGAGCGGAATTTTCGCGCCAATACCTGTGGTCTGTTGGTTACAGCCCAGGAATTGGGGCCGGGCATGGTAAAGCGTGGTAGTGGGTCGATCGTCGTAACCGGCAATACAGGTTCGCTGCGTGGCAAGCCAAGCTATATCGGTTTCTCGCCGACCAAGGCCTCGCAGCGTATCCTGGCGGAATGCCTCGCACGCGAACTTGGCCCACAAGGTGTGCATGTGGCCTATGTGGTAATCGACGCGGCCATCGATATGCCTTTCGCGCGGCGGCGGCGGGAAGAAAAACCTGAGGATTACTTTGCGAAACCGGCTGATTTGGCTTCTGAAATCTATCACACAGCCCATCAGCCGAAATCAGCACGCAGCTTCTATGTCGAACTGCGGCCCTTCGGCGAAACCTGGTAGGAGAGATATGAGCGACTTTGTGAAGTACGAGATGGCGGATCGCATCGCCACGCTCACCATGGATGATGGCAAGGCAAACGCTTTTGGCATTGATATGACAACCGCCTTGTCTGCCGCACTCGACCGCGCCGAAATGGAAGCCGCATCGGTGGTGATCACTGGGCGACCAGGCGTACTGTGCGCTGGGTTCGATCTTAAGGTCATTAGAGGCGGAGATGCGACGGCGCAGGCGGAAATGCGCAGCGCCGGCGTCGACTGTCTGTTGAAAAGCTACCTTCATCCGCTGCCCATCATCTTTGCCTGTTCGGGCCATTCGGTGGCCGCGGGTGCGTTGCTGCTGTTGACTGGAGACGTGCGCATCGGTGCACGCGGCAATTACAAAATCGGGCTGAACGAAATCGGCATCGGCTTGTCCTTACCGGAGTTTGGTTTGCAGCTCGCCTATGACCGTCTCGACAAGCGTGCGGTGACGCCGGCAGTGCTCGGCGCAACACTATACGATCCGGTCGCCGCGGCAGGTGTCGGTTATCTCGATAAAGCAGTATCGGAGGATGCAGTGATGGAAAACGCGATGGCGACGGCGAGAACCATGATGGAGCTCGATGGCGAGGCCTTTGCCTCGACCAAACGGCGAATGCGGCAGCCGACGGTGGACCGCATCCACGCTTCGATGGCTGCTTGAGGGAGGTACTGCCATGAGTATGGAACAACAAGCGGCCGATCTGCGCGAAGAAGGCGACGCGTTGAATGAGATGCTCTTGACACTGGCGCTGGAGGACTGGACGCGTGCCACGCCGTTCAAGGACTGGACGGTGAACGCGGTCATGCAGCATCTGCATCAAGGTGACTGGATGAAGGTGCTGACCATGAAGGATAGCGATGCCTACCTCGCCGCTGCCGCCTCGCGACGTGCGGCGCGGGAGCGCAATGATGGTTCGTCCGGGTTGGAGGACCATGGCTTCCAAGCCAGCGAGGGCCCTGCACTGAGAGAGCAGTGGTACGCCTATTTTCAGGAAATGTGTGACCTGATGGCAGCCTCTGATCCGAAGCACCGGGTTAAATGGGCTGGTCCCGATATGAGCATCCGCATGGCGGCTACTGCACGTCAGATGGAAACTTGGGCGCATGGACAGGATATATACGATTTACTGCGTCACCCCCGAACGCATACCGATCGCATCAAGAATATTGCGGTGCTGGGTGTGAAAACCTATGGCTGGACATTCGCCAACCGCGGCGAGGACGTGCCGGGATCGCAGCCCTACGTGAAGCTGACGTCGCCGTCGGGCGCGATCTGGGATTGGGGGATCCCGGATGACAGCAACAAGGTCGAAGGTTTAGCGCTCGAGTTTTGCCAGGTCGTCACCCAAGGTCGGAACATCGCAGATGTGAACCTGACTGTGGTTGGCGAACCAGCCACAAAATGGATGGCAATTGCGCAATGCTTTGCCGGTCCGGTGAATGAGCCGCCTGCGCCTGGACACCGGTCTTGGAGTTAACCTTCTAAGTCGAACCCATAAATTTCTCGCGCTATTTCTGGTGAAATTCGTTCCTCGCGAAGGTCGCGTTTGACTAGTTCTGGGTCCCGTTTCTCTGGCGATCCATAGCCGCCGGAGCCAGGGGTAACAATGGCGATGGCTTGGCCGGTATTGAGCCAGCCGACGCTTTTCTGGAAAGCGGCGACGCCTTCGTCACGTTCGATGCGGTAGGTGCCGCCGTCATGCCCACCAAGCAAGCCCCACGGCGCGGTCTTGGCGCGGGTGCCGCGGCAGTTGACGCGGCATTCGTCGTGTAGGGCACGTATTTTGCGGCGGAAGCTCATTCCACCGCGCCAGGTACCGCAGCCGCCGGAATCCTTGACCAATTCGTATCGTTCGACCCTTAGCGGGTATTCAGGCTCCAAACCCTCGACCGGCAGGTTACTGGTATTTGTGACGTGTACCTGTACACCGTCAAGCCCGTCTTTAGTTGCACGCGCGCCGAAGCCGCCGCCGAGCGTCTCTAGATAGACGTAGAAGCGGCCGGTACGCGGATTGATCCCGGTGAAGGTAGAGGATGTGACCGCGCCGTTGCAGGCGCCGGTCAGTCGTTCTGGAATTGCCTGTGCCAGAGCGCCGTGCACTACGTCGACCACACGTTGGCAGGTATTGGTGCGGCCGTTGACGGCTGCGGGTGAGACCGCGTTCAAGATAGAGCCTGGTTCGGCGCTCACGGTGATTGGTCGGAAGAGGCCAGCATTTGGCGGCGCATCAGGGTCGGTAACACATTTGATAGCATAATAGACGGTGGCCAGGGTCGCCGTCTCCACCATGTTAAGCCCGGCACGGATTTGGGGCGGGTTGTCTTTGAAGTTGAGATGAATTTCCTCTCCTTTTACCGTGATCTCGACCTTGAAGGTGAGGGTATCATCCCATTCATCGCATTCGAACTGATCCTCGAAACTATAAACGCCGTCGGGGATAGTTGCGATGCCTGCACGCATGCGCCGCTCGGCATAGTCGAGCAATTCGTCGAAGGCGCGGGTCAACAGCGTCACTCCGTAGCGCTCACACAGCGTCTGGAAGCGCTGTACGCCGAACCGATTGGCTGCGATCTGCGCACGAAGGTCGGCGCGGCGCTCGTGCGGCACCTGGCAGTTAAGCAAGATCAGGTCGAGCACTTCCTCTTGAATGGCGCCGGCACGCTGTAGGCGGATTGGCGGGATGCGCAGGCCTTCCTGGAAAATATGTGCGTGCCCGCGATCAACGAAATCTGCATGGTGTGCCAAATTTGTTGCCCAACCGACCAGCGCTTCGTCGAAGAAGATCGGCGCGGCTAGTACGATGTCTGGCAAGTGAGTGCCGCCGCCAGTGTAGGCGTCGTTGCCGATAAACATATCGCCTTCGGAGATATCGGAGATGTCATGCCGCTTAAGGATTGCCTCGACCACGCCCATTAATGAGCCGAGGTGTATTGGGATATGCTCTGCCTGGTATAGTGTCCGACCAGCTGCGTCGAAGATAACGGTGGAGCAGTCTCGCCGTTCCTTGATGTTGGTGGAGTAGGAAGCGCGGACCAGAGTTTCGCCCATTTCGTCGGCGATGGAAGCGATTGCGTTGCCTATTACCTCAACGGTGACCGGGTCGACGGTGGCTATCGCTGTGGTATCCGCCATCACGCAGCTCCTTCCTCAATAATCAGATTGTGGTAGGCATCCACACTTGCCATTTGGCCAGATAGGACGAAGGTCGTCGAATCCATCTGTTCGATCACTGCCGGTCCCACGATGCGATTGCCGGTATGCAGCTGTTCACGGTCATAGACTGGTGTCTGGACAAATTCACTGACCTCAGGCATGAAGACCTTGCGAGGATCGAGCGTGGCGGATGAAGGATCAACGCCGCCATCCGAATTTTTGATAAATTTTGGCTTCTCCACCACACCGTAGGCTTCTATACGGAAGGTCACGATCTCGATCGCTTCGTCCGCGGCGGTGTAGTCGTAAAGTCGCTCATAAGCGGTGTTGAAGTTATGCGTCAGCGCGTCGAGCAACGCGGTGTCGTGCTCCAAGTCGGGGACGGGGACATTGAGTTCGTAATTCTGTCCCGCATAGCGCATGTCCGCAGAAGCAACGAGACGGCGGCAATCGGGTGCGACAGTTTCAGCCTCGAACCAGGCGTTGGCATCCCTATGCAATTCAGCCATTACTTCGCGCACCGCGTCGACGGATTGTGCTTCCAGTCGCATGCGGCGTGTCACCGATAAATCGTGTCGCAGATCGGTCAGTAGTAGTCCCAAGGCACAGAGAATACCGGGATTCCGCGGCACCAAGATGCGCGGTATACCAAGTTCTCGGGCTAGTCGCCCGGCATGGACAGGTCCGCCGCCGCCAAATGGCATCAGGCTGTAGTCGCGAGGGTCATGTCCGCGCTGTATTGATATCAGGCGGATCGCGCGGGCCATGTTAGCTGTAACCACCCGCACGATGCCGGCGGCCGTATCCAGGGTTGAGAGGCCTAGTTTCTGGCCAAGTAATTCGATGGCGCGGATGGCCGGGTCTTGGTCGATTTTCATGCGACCGCCCAGGAGTTCCGTTGGATTGAGTACTTGCATAACTACGTTGGCGTCGGTCACCGTTGGCTCATCATTGCCAAGCCCGTAACAAATTGGTCCTGGAGCTGCCCCCGCGCTGCGCGGTCCAACCTTTAGGAAACCGCCACTGTCGACGTAGGCGATCGATCCGCCACCTGCACCGACTGTATGGATGTCAATCATAGGCACCTTCAGCGGGTAGCCATGAACGATGGCTTCTGTCGTCGTTTCCGGCCGACTGCCTTGGATTAACGATACGTCCGTTGAGGTGCCGCCCATGTCGAAGGTGATAATGTCCTTGGTGCCAACGGTACGGCCGGTTTCCAGAGCACCGACGACGCCAGTGCTGGGCCCGGACAGGACGGTGCGGACGGGCAAGATGGCTGCGGTCTCGAATGTTATGGTGCCACCATTCGATTGGGTGATGTGCGGCACGGCATCTATGCCGGCTTCGCTTAGGCGGGGGGTTAGCTTCGACAGGTATCCTTTCATGACGGGGCCAAGGAATGCATTTACGACTGTAGTGCTCAGCCGTTCGAACTCGCGGAATTCTGGGCACACGCGGTGCGAAGCGGTGATGAAGGCGCTGCATAGCTCTTCTTCCAAGATCGCTACGACCCGTGCCTCGTGAGCTGGATCAATAAAGCTGTAGAGGAAACAGACGGCCGCGGCCTCTACGCCCATCTTGCGTAGCTTGCGAGCCTGTGCGCGTATCTCAACTTCATCGGGAGCTTGCTCAACGGTTCCATCAAAGAGCATCCGTTCCTGTACTTCGAGCCGCCGGTCGCGCGGTACGAGCGGTATCGGTTTGTCTGTCTGCAGGTCGTAAAGATGCGGCCTTGTTTGGCGGCCAAGATCAAGCAGGTCGCGGAACCCGTCATTAGTGATAAGGCCAGTCTTTGCGCCGCGCCCCTGTATCAGCGCGTTTGTTGCCACGGTTGTGCCGTGCCCGAAAAAAACGACTTGTGCTTCATCTCCGCTGAAACGAGAGACCGCTTCGTGAGCGCCTTCGGCGATAGCTTCGGAGGGGTCGTGCGGTGTACTCGAAAGTTTCCATACGGAAAAATGGCCGCTGGTTTCGTCGAGCAGGCAAACGTCGGTGAAGGTGCCTCCAGAATCGACACCAATGCGAAGAGAGGTCATGGGAAGGAGCCGTATTGGTTTTACTGTTAGCGTTAAGGATAGGCGTCCGTGGGGAGGTGTAAAAGTCGTAATCAACTGCCCATATCTGCCAAGCTTCCGCCATCGACCGGAATCTGCAGCGACAGGTGACCTGGGAGGTGTCGACGATACCTCGACAGGCATTATGAAAGGAGTTCAGAGAATGGTGGGCGCAGGCAGTACCAATTGTGTCAAGCAAATCGTCAGAGCGCTCCAAAAATTGCGGGACCTGCACATGCGCTATCGTTGCAGTAAGTCGATTTTCAATATGTTGGCGTTGCCGTTGTCCCAAAGTGCATTTGTGTGTTTGATTGTTCCCGGATTACTAGCTGTATATGCGACAATTCATAAATTTACGTCGCTGCGGTAAAGGTCACTCAGGTACCGCGTGACACTTTTTTTAAATAGCATCGTGGAAGTCTTCGATCATATTCCGGTCGTTGACGACACTTTCTGCGTGTATTTTGAAGGATTTTACTTACCAGAATATCGCACGTTGTCGCTGCTAATCTTTGCTTTTCTCTGAGGCAGCTGAACGCCTTCGTGCCATTAAAAATTAGTGCATCGGGCGGGGAATTTTGGACAAATGCGATTCTATCGGGGTCGGTCGGCTTTGTGTTCGGCGGCAGCATCACCTATTCGATGAGCTGAGGAAATTTCTGTTACATCTCCCCTAACAAGGGACTATTTGTCGTGGTTGCGTTATTACTCTGCTCGATTCGCACGTAACAAGGTACTGCGGCATCATGGCTTACCATCTTCCTGTAGGACGCGTATTTGTCAAAGATGTTCCTGTCATGGCACTCAGCCTTGCATCGCCCTCCATACCTTCTCCGGGGTAGCTGGCATGTCAATTTCGGCAACGCCAAATCTGGCAAGCGCGTCCACGATGGCATTGATGACGGCAGGCATGCTGGCGGTTGGACCGGATTCGCCACAGCCTTTCACGCCGAGCGGATTGGTCATGCAAGTGGTCTCCGTCGTCGCCCAGTCAAAATTCGGCGTCTCGATTGCGCGGGGCAGGCAATAATCCATGAAGGAGCCGGTCAGCAATTGACCCGAGCCCGGATCGTAGACCACTTCCTCGCATAAGGCCTGTCCGAGGCCGTTTGATACGCCGCCATGCAGTTGGCCCTCAAGCAGCATCGGGTTAATGATAGTGCCAAAATCGCTTACCATTGCGTAACGCGTCACCTGGACGTAGCCGGTGTCCTGGTCGATTTCGACCTCTGCCACATGGCAGCCACATGGATAATTGTAGGCTCGGGCAACATAGTGGGCGTTGGCTTCCAAACCGAGGCCGTCACTGTCAGGTACGTTGGCACTGCTGAACGAGGCTTTGGCGACGGTGACGAGGTCGATATTACGATCTGTACCGGCGATGACAAAATTACCATTTTCAAACTCTATGTCGTCGGCGCTGGCTTCCAACATATGTGCTGCGATCCGCTTACCTTTGTCGATGATCTCCTCGGAACTTTGTACAATGGCACCGCCGGCGACTGTAGTTGTCCGCGAGCCGCCAGTGCCTGACCCCGGTCCGATACGATCCGAGTCGCCCTGAACGATGTGAATATTGTCGAATGGCAAGCCGAGTTGAGTGGCGACGATCTGGCTGAATACGGTGGCATGGCCCTGGCCGTTCGTCTGGCCAGTTAATGTTACTGTCACAATGCCTGAGCTGTCGAACGTCATTCCGACACGATTGTCCATGAAACCATCAGGCTCCGTATAGACGGCATAACCGAAGCCGAGCAGTTTGCCATTGGCCGCTGCACGTTGTTTGCGCTCGGCCAATTTCGCTTGGCCCCCAAGCGACAAGGCCTGGTTCATATTAGCTTCGAAATCGCCGCTGTCATAAACCAGGCCCATAGCCGTCGTGTAAGGCATCTCATTTGCGGTTACGAGATTGCGCCGGCGTAATTCCGCCGGGTCCATCGCCATTTCACGAGCACCTTTGTCAATTAGGCGCTCAACCATGTAGCAAAATTCGGGTTTGCCCGCGCCGCGGAAAGCGGCCGTCGGCGTATTGTTGGTGAAAACGCATTGTGTCTCTGCGTAGAGCGTATCGATGCGGTAGACGTTGGTCAGTAGGCGCGTACCGCCCTTGGTTGGAATGATTGCTGCGCCACCGGTGTGGTAGGCACCCATGCTTGAGGTGGTCTGGCACCGGATCGCCAGGATCTTGCCCTCCTCGTTAAAAGCCATGCCCGCATGCATGACATGGTCGCGCGCGTGATAATCGGTCAGGAAAGCGTCACTGCGGCTTGGATACCATTTCACCGGCCGACCGAGTTTTTTAGCTGCCCAGGGGACGACAAGCTGTTCCGGATATATACCGTTTTTGATGCCGAACCCGCCGCCGACATCTGGCGTAATAAGGCGAATGTCTGAGAGTGGCACGTTGAGCCCGGGCTTTGCCATTGCCATGTGTACGGGATTATTGCCTTGGGTTGGCGTATAGACCGTGTAGCGACCGCTCAACGGTTCGAATGAGGCCACGCAACCACGCGGTTCGGTCGCTCCAACGACGATACGGTTGTTTATCAGGTCAATTTCTGTGACGTGGGCGGCGGCGGCGAAGGCAGTATCGGTTGCGCTACGGTCGCCTGTTTCCCAGTCGAGCGCGATGTTGCTGTCGGTGCCTTCCCAGATAACTGGCGCATCCGTTTCGAGAGCCTTGTTTGTCTGAGTGACGCAGGGCAATTCCTGATATTCGATCGAGAGTAATTCAGACGCGTCCGCTGCCTGCGCTGCAGTTTCGGCGATCACGACGGCGACGGTCTCGCCGGCATAGCGAGCGACATTGGTCGCCATCGCGCGTCGCGGAGGTACGAAGAGAGGCGCGCCGTTGCGGTTTTCCACTGGTGCGTTGCCAAGGATTTCGCCGACGCCATCGGCCACCATGTCCGCACCGGTGAATACAGCGATGACGCCCGGTGCAGCTAGTGCGCCAACGCAGTCGATAGCGTTGATACGCGCATGGGCGTATGGCGATCGTACGAAATGGGCGTGCGCCTGGCCCGCCAAATCAATGTCGTCGATAAACCGACTGCTGCCGGTGAGTAACGCCTCGTCCTCGATACGGGGGACGGAAACGCCGATGCCTTGTGATACAGGCGCGGTGTTTGGCACGGGAAAACTCCTGATGATACGACGATCAAACGGATATGTCCGTTATTTGGAACGTATCAGACTCGAGCACCAAAACAAGCCCAGTAGCGTTCTTCGTAGCAGTAAGTAATAGTAAAATAACGAAGGTGCAAATGCGCCAATAGAAGGCAGACGCTGGTATGGATCCACACAAGCTTGATTGCGACCCGGAGTTATATACCCGCCGCGACGGGCTAATCCTTTTACGCGAAGGCATGAACATCTCGAAAAACTAATTATGGTCGGTTGAATCCCAAAATTTCAGGGGTTGCACCTGTAGTTCGAACTTCAAACCGCCGTGTGGTGCTTTGCATTCCCGAACGCTTGTCTTAGAATTATTATATAGCTGGGGTGCCGGGCCCGTGTCCGGCTGAGATTACACCCAAAGAACCTGACCTGGATAATGCCAGCGTAGGGAGCAGATTTTGACAAACGCTCCGACAAAAGGATTTTCTGCCAAACCGACAGTCGCCATTGTGGGTGGCGGTATATGTGGTCTCGGTATCGGCTGGCGGCTCGCGGCGGCGGGCTGTGCCGTCGACCTTTTTGAAAAGGGGCTGGCCGGCCGCGAAGCAAGCTGGGCGGCGGCTGGTATGTTGGCTGCCAATGTCGAAACAGAACCTGGCGAAGAAGCGCTGCTCGCACTCAATCTGGAAAGTCAGGCGGCATGGCCTAATTTTGCGACGGAGTTAAATGCGGTGTCGGGTGTTGATCTGGGCTACCGTGACGAGGGAACGCTGGTCGTTGCAGCGCACCGTGACGATACTGCTGAACTTCGAAACACCTATGAATTCCATCGCAGCCTAGGTCTCGAGGTCGAATGGCTGACCGGCGGACAGGCTCGGCGGATGGAACCTCATCTGGCACCAGGCATCAGTGCGGCCGTATCGAGTATTAAGGATCACCAAGTCGACAACCGTCAGCTCGTGCGGGCGTTGCACGAAGCTTTCCTGCGTTCGGGCGGCCAGTTGCATGAGAACACAGCGGTTGAGGCGGTCGACGTTGAGGCCCGGCAGGTTAAAGGGGTCCAGGTTGCCGGCCGGCGCCACAATGCTGAAATGGTTCTGTTGGCGGCTGGTGCATGGTCCTATGATATCGACGGTGTCCCATCGGTTGCGCGACCTCCGGTCCGTCCTTTGAAAGGTCAAGTAATAGCGCTGAAAATGGATGCGCGAGCACCAGTTATTGATCGCGTAATCTGGGGACCGGGCATTTATATGGTGCCGCGCCGAGACGGCACGCTGATCCTAGGTGCGACGGTTGAAGAGAAAGGTTTCGATAGTGATCTTACGGCAGGCGGGGTTTTTCGGCTCTTGGAAGCTGCCTGGGAAATACTGCCGCAGATAGAGGAATTGCCGATCAAAGAGATGTGGGTTGGATTTAGACCAACGAGCCGTGACGACGCCCCAATTCTGGGCCCGACGCCTGTTGATGGTCTAGTCATTGCAACAGGCCACCACCGCAACGGCGTCTTGTTAGCGCCGCTCACCATTGACGCGGTTAGTGCCTTCATGCTGGATGGTACGGTAGCTCAATCGATTGAGCCGTTTGGTGTCGGGCGCTTCTGCGTTGGAACGCCCGTTAAAGCAGGAAGTAAGGAATGAGCAAGCAGATTCAGGTGAATGGTATTGGGAAAACCGTCGATGCCACTACAATCGCCGATATCCTGCACGAGGAGGGCGTTGATGACAGCGCGCCATTTTTGGCTGTGGCTCTAAACGGTGCCGTCGTGCCGCGCCGTGAATGGAACAGCCTCCGGCTTTCTGCAGGCGACGCCATAGAGATTGTGAAACCTGTTTCCGGCGGCTGACGCTGGTAATAAAAAGATTAGAGTGATGACTATGACAGACGGCCTTACTATCGCGGACAAGACGTTTTCCTCCCGCCTGTTTATCGGTTCCTCCGGCTATCCGAACCAGCAGGTCATGCTGGATGCAATCACCGCTTCAACGGCCGAAGTCGTGACTGTGGCGATCCGGCGCATCAATATCTATGGCGGTGGTGAGAACGTCATCGAATTATTGGCTGACAGTTATCATCTGCTTCCAAATACCGCTGGTTGCTATACAGCCCGCGACGCCGTTCTTACGGCACAGTTGGCACGCGAGGCGATCGGTACTGACTGGATCAAGCTTGAGGTTATTGGGGACGAGGAAACGCTTTTTCCGGATGTCGAACATCTACTGGATGCAGCTGAGCAATTAGTTAAGGACGGATTTATTGTTCTGCCCTATTGCAACGATGATCCTATTACTTGCCGTAAGCTCGCTGATATCGGCTGCGCAGCTGTGATGCCGCTGGGCGCACCGATCGGTTCCGGCATGGGGCTTCGCAACCCCTACAATATCGAGATCATACGTGATCAGGTTTCGATACCGGTGATTGTTGATGCGGGCATCGGGACGGCATCCGACGCTGCGATCGCGTTGGAACTCGGCTGCGACGGCATCCTTCTCAACACGGCGATCGCCAAGGCGCATGACCCGGTTAAGATGGCGACTGCGATGGGCAAGGGGGTGCAGGCTGGCCGGCTGGCCTTCGAAGCGGGCCGTATACCGCGCAAACTTTACGCGGAAGCATCAAGTCCAGAGGCGGGAATTGTCCGGGCTTAAAGCGTCAAACGCCACCTGTTCCATGCAGAATCCATTCGAGGAAGGCCGCCCTTTCCATCGAATTCAAAAGGTCTTTCGGCTTTGTGAACTTGGGTCTGTTGTTCGGTTGTGAGCAAAGGAGACAAGTAAGGTGCTGCCCATTCAAGCGGTTTTCAGCCTGTAAAAAAATGGGTAAGCAGAAGCCTTTATGACGCCTGTGATCAACTGTCCGACACGGAATACTTCACCATGCGATCCACCTATTTTGGATCGACCCAGGCGCACTCAATCATATTATGGCTGATGGCACGGTTTGGACGTCGGGTTTGCGAGGGGTATCACCGGCGATCGCGTTAAAAGCGGCGATGTATGCCGAAATTATTGTCTATGGTTGGTTTGGCAGAGGCCGGTATGGAAGACGATGTTACCTATAAGACGACGAATGGCGATCCGTTTACAGTGGCGCACTCGGTGAACCTGCAGCACTTTTTCAACCATCATGCCCTCCATCATTGTCAGGCACATAATCATTTGAGCCAGACTGGCATCGAGCCACCTGTCCTAGATTTTCTTTACTGCATTTGAGATTGAACCGACGAAAACAGTTGCGCGAGGACACCAGGCGCGCCTATTGGGCAGGGTATGGTAATGCAGCGTGATAAGATGAAGCTGTCCGACTTTTCTGTCGGGACACGGCTGTCGCTGTTCTACATCTTATTCTTCATCAATGCTGGCATTTACATGCCGTTCTGGCCGGTCTGGTTGGAAAGTCGTGGCATGGGACCGGTCGAGATCGGGTTGCTGTTCGCCATCGGACGTTTCGCGCGGGTCATTTCGAGTCCCTTAATCGCCTACGGCGCGGACCGGCTGGGCACTCGGAGGGCACCGTTGCTGCTACTGACGGGCTGTACGACGGCTATATTTCTTCTTTACCACTATTGCGAATCCGTGTGGCAGTTTGCTGCTGTCGCTGCTGCAGTTGGCGTGGCGTGGGGCACGGTTATGCCGTTGGGCGACAGCCTGGCCATCGTCAACTCGCAGACGCGTGAGATCGATTACGGACGGGTACGGCTTTGGGGGTCGATGAGCTTCATCCTTGCGGCCTTAGGTGGCGGTAAAATGCTCGAATCCGCTCCTGAAGCAGCGATTTTTTGGGTATTGATCGCGAGCTTCGTAGCGCTCTTCATCGCTTGCGGTCTGCTGCCGGATACGCGGGTAGAGACGGAACCAATACGTCTGGTTGGAATTTGGCGTCTGTTCGCCAATCCGCTATTCGCCCTTTTCATGATCAGCAGCGCGCTACTGCAGACCAGTCATCTTGTTGTTTATAACTACGGTACGCTGCACTGGCGTTCGGCGGGTGTGAGCGACGGTATCATCGGCATGCTGTGGGCAACCGGCGTGATCGCAGAGGTGCTCCTCTTCGCGATCGGCGCCCGGTTCGTTGATCGTCTTGGACCGGGCCGACTGTTTCTAATGGCGGCATCCGCCGGTGTCCTGCGCTGGACAGTGCTGGCATTCAGCACAGCTTTGCCGGTTCTATTCGTCGTGCAAACCCTGCACGCTTTCACTTTCGGGGCAGCGCATCTCGCGGCGATGGCATTCATCAGTCGTGCCATTCCAGCGCATCTGTCAGCCACCGCGCAGAGCTTGCACGGTTCCGTTGCGCTCAGCGTCGCCGCCGGCGTCACAGCTCCTTTCCTTGGGTATCTTTATGAAGCATTTGGCGGTGGTGCGTTTCACGCCATGACACTGTTTTCGATCGCAGGCGGAGCATGCGCTTTTTTGCTCATGCGGCGCTGGGATGGCTGCAAGATTGCATTGTGACCGTCATGGCAATACCGGGCGGCGGACGGAGCGGATCGTGTCACCGGTGGCGTCTTCGATAGAGGTCGCGACGTCGCGCAGAGGGACGATGGCGACCATCATGTCCGTCGCGTTGGCGTGGATAAACCGGTCGGCGTCAATCCAAATTCCCACATGGCCCGGCCAGTAGACGAGATCGCCGCGCTCGAAAATGTCTTCGTCACCTCTGAACTCGACCGGATTGCCGATGGCGTTCTCCTGCATGCCGGTGTCTCGAGGCACGGAGAGGCCACACCGAGCGAGCGACAGTTGGACGAGCGCCGAGCAGTCGAGACCGATGCTGGATTTGCCACCCCAAAGGTAGGGTGTGCCGAGGAAACGATGTGCGACCGTGACGAGATCGGTCTCGAAATCTCTAGCAGACACCAAATGACGGGCATAGACCCAGCCACCACCTGCCAGCGCGCAATAGCCGTTCATTTTTTCCAGTATGGTTACGGTGGCGGTCATGCTGAGCACGGTTCGGGGCGGCGTCTTGAGATCTGGTTCCTTAAATAAGTAACTGCGAAGGACGTTGAGTGTGTGTGTCGGAGCGGCTGGAGTATCGCCAAGCATGTCGGACGGCGTGTAGCCCACATAGCCGTCAGTCATGGACTGCAGCCACGACCAACCTTCCTTGTCCTCGTATATTTCGACGCGTTCGCCGAACTGCAGTTCCGTGTCTAGCGGGGCATTGTCTCGTGGCTCGCGGCGAAGGGGGGCGTTGCCCACTATTACGGCCTTCGCGACGGGTGGTACGAATTTAGCCGCGGTGACGCGTCCTTGCAGGTAGGCTGCCGCAATATCGGCACGGTAGGGGTTAGTTCTGGGGTCGATATCCGTCATGACAGCCGGGATAATCCGCTTTTTTGCTACTGTCAATCGAGCTGGTCCGTCGCATTCTCGAACCAAGCGTGATAAAGGTCTCGCCTTGCACTAGAGCCAACATTGCGAAAAGGAAAATACCATGCGTACCGGAGGTCAGGTTCTTGCTGACCAATTAAAAATCCATGACGTCGATACAGCGTTCTGCGTGCCGGGTGAGAGCTATCTCGCCCTGATTGATGCTCTGCACGACGCGTCGAACGAGATCAAGGTGATCAGCTGCCGTCAGGAAGGCGGAGCGACAAACATGGCCGAGGCCTTCGGCAAGCTCACGGGCAAGCCCGGGATCGCCATGGTCACCCGCGCGCCGGGCGCCTGTAATGGATCGATTGGCGTGCATACGGCGATGCAGGATTCCACGCCGATGGTTATCCTGATCGGGCAGGTCGCCCGCGATCAGGAATATCGCGAAGCGTTCCAGGAAATCGATTACCGGCAGTTCTACGGTGCGTTATGCAAATGGGTTGGGCAAATCGAGCGCGCTGAACGGATCCCGGAAATGGTTAGCAAAGCCTTTTATCATGCGATGTCCGGACGCCCGGGTCCTGTAGCCCTCGCGTTGCCGGAAGATATGTTGCGCGAGCTCACCGATGTGGGTGATGCGGAACGCTACAAGACGGTGCGTCCCGGTGTTGAACCCGCTGATGTTGAGAAGATGCAGGCGATGATCGCATCGGCGGAGCGGCCTCTCGTAATCGTAGGTGGTGGGGGTTGGACCGAAGCTGCCTGCGCTGACATCACCGATTATACGACCGCGAACGAGCTGCCGGTGGCTGCTTCTTTCCGTTGCCAGGATATAATCGACAACAATCGCGACTGCTATGTCGGTGAGTTGGGGACTAGTGTGAACCCTGCGCTTGCCGAGCGGGTGAAGGAGGCAGACCTTTTGCTGGTTGTCGGTGCCCGACTAGGGGAAATGACAACCTCCGGCTACTCCTTGATATCAGCGCCGCGTCCGAAGCAGAAGCTGATCCATATCTATTCTGATCCAGACGAGTTGGGACGCGTCTACCAGCCCGACCTTCCCATTGCAGCTGCCGTCGATCGGTTTGCAGCCGCAGCGAAGGCAGCTTTGCCAATAGCATCGGGTAATTGGCGCGAGTGGGCTACGGCAGCGCGGCAGGATTACCTCGCCAATTTAAAGGAGTGTACAGCACTTCCGGGCGAGGTTGATATGGTTCAGGTGATAGCAGAAATCCAAGAACGGGTAGGCGATGATGCCATTATCGCATCGGACGCCGGAAATTTTTCTGGATGGGCGCAACGCTTCTTCCGTTATTCAAAATATCCATCGCAAATCGCGCCGACTAGCGGTGCGATGGGTTATTGCGTGCCCGCCGCCATTGCTGCCCGGCTAGCGAATCCGAACCGGCCCGTAATTGGTTTTGTTGGCGATGGTGGCTTTATGATGTCCGGACAAGAGTTCGCGACGGCCGTCCATTATGGCATCGATCCAATCCTGATCGTCGTCAACAACAACATGTACGGTACGATTAGAATGCATCAGGAGCGGGATTACCCAGATCGGACTATTGCTACCGGGCTAACAAATCCAGATTTCGTGAAATGGGCCGAAAGTTTCGGTGCCTTCGGTGCTTTGGTAGAGCGGACAGAGGACTTTGTGCCTGCATTTGAAGCTGCAATCGCTGCGGGACGGATTTCGCTCATAGAAATACGTCTTGATCCCGAAGTAATCACGACGCGGACGACCTTGTCGGCGATCCGGCGCGCTGCCGGTGTGTAGCGTGGTTGGTAGACAGGTTGGAAGAAATTCTTTAGAGAGGCACCTTTGTTAGGTGCAAAACATATTTTAGCGACGAATTTAAAGCGATTTGCTGTGCTTGGCGCATGGGGTTAAAGTGCGCACTACTAACGAGGACAGAAAGAAGATTGTCCTTATAGTTCCGTTTGTGCGATGCCATTGCGATTGCAATGATAACCTGTAAAAGGAACTGAACAGAGAGACACGGTTCATGGGAGGACCAAGAATCATGAGAAGAACGACGAAGTATTTAACGACGACGGTTGCGGCTGGTGCTTTTGCGCTTTCGCTTGGTGTTTCCGCGCCGATTAGCCCTGCGGAAGCGCAGATGGTGGAAGGCCCGAAGGTGACCTGGCGAGTTTCGCTTTGGGGCAAGCGCCGTGCGTTTACGGAAAGCTTGGAGTTCATTAACAAGACGGTGAAAGAGCGCACCGGCGGCAAGTTCGATTTCAAACTCTATTACGGCGAGCAACTGTCGAAGAGTAAGGAAAATCTGGACAGTATCGCTGTTGGCGCGGTTGATGCGGCGCTGGTTTGCCAGTCCTACCATCCGGGTAAGCTTCCCGCGGCGAACGTGCTGGATATGCCGTTCCTGCCGATCACGAACTTCGACGTACAGTATGAAGTATCGAAGACAATTTTCGATCATCCTGCGGTGAAGAAGGACTTCGCGAAGTGGAAGGCGATCATCTTCGCGATCAACGTCCTGCCGCAATACGAATACATGGGTAAGGGCAAGCCGCCTGCCAGACTCGCGGACTTCAAGGGCATGCGTCTTCGTGCATTGGGCGGCATGGGCCGTTCTGCGAAGAAGATCGGTGCGGTTCCGACGACAATGACGGCGTCCGAGACCTATACCGCGCTGCAGCGCGGCACGGTCGATGCGATCGGCTTCCCGTACACCTATACGTTCAGCGCCTATAAGCTGGACGAGATCGCGGATTGGGTCACGGTCAACATGAAGCTCGGCACGGTCAACTGCCCGATCGTAGCCAACAAGGACTCGTGGGACAGGTTGCCGAAGCAGTACCAGGACCTTCTGAATAGCTTGAAGCGTCCTGCGGTTGAATACCAGTCTGCCGCCTACCAGAAGAAGGACATTGAGAACGTGGCGAAGTGGCAGAAATCGATGAAGATGATCACGATCCCGGAAAATGAAATGGCCGCGTTCCGCAAGCAGGCGGGTAAGCCGATCTGGGACGAGTGGGTTGCGGAAAACTCCAAGGCAGTGCCGGAAGCACAGGAACTTCTTGACCTTCTGCTGAAGACTGCAGCGGAAGCTCGTAAGAAGTATCCGACAACACGCATCTACGGTAAATAAGCTGAAGAGAGCGATCTTACTTTCGGAATGAATGTTCTGAAAGGTTCGTAGATCGGGGCTCTGCACACTGTGCAGGGCCCCGATTGCATTGGTCTCCCAAATTGTTTTGTCTATACCGAAGCTTTCCTGGGAGTTGTCTTCGTAAATTATCAGACAATTCCATGAGCCACGACCTCCTCTTTTAAGTGATTATGCTGCCCGGCCTTTTCTGAGGAACGGTCTGCAAGCAATTTTAATATTGCGAGGCAGATGACATCGATCTGTCTACGGTAGGTGATAATTTCATCGACTGGACCGATCCACAGTCGCACTGCTCTGAGGCATGGGGTTTGCTTGCAGCTAGCATACCCTTCCGGATCGCGACATATGACACGAAGTTTTCGCTGCGCAATCCAGGGATGATGGTGCGCGAGGCGTTGGCCCTCGATCTTATGTCCAAGGTCGTCTCGATGTTGGTCTTGGCATCGTTTTGAAAGTCGACCTCATTTACGACATTGTGGTCCCACAAAACTACAAGGCTAAGGAGATCGTCTCGCAATTTCGGGAGTATTTAATGATAAGCTTCTCTTAAACGAGAAAGCCACCTACGAGGGTGAATATTATTGGATCAAGTAATCGATAATAAACCTTCTCCCGGTGCAGCGCCCGCGTCTGCCTATTATTATTGCAACTTTAGGTCTTAAAATGCTGCAGATCTCCGCGGCATTTGATGTGTATTGGAACAGTCTGAGCTTCCTAGCGAGTTTTACCGGTCAGCTTATGGAAACATAGGCAAGGATTTATTGGATTGACGCCATCTGCAAAATACTATGTCGTTAAACAACCAACATGCGGCGTTCTTTCCTGATGTTTGATAACGGTTCGCGCGCTACTGACGGCGCGATCGACTACTACGAATATTTCAATGGCTTCACGGAATGCGCTGAACAGTTGTTTGAGATGAGTATCACCGAGATTGGGCATTATTTCCCAACTGTTGATGCGCAACGAGCGGTGTTCGAGAAGATTGCTACGAAAGTCAATCCCCGACTGAAAGCAGGGTAACGCCGTTCGGATAAATATTTCCCAACTAAAGTCCTTCGCAAGGAAACTCCATGAGTAATTCATCAACCGATGTAGTCGCGCGGCTGGATGAAGCAGTCGACGACTTTTGCCATCGCGTGCGGTTCTTCCATGAACCTTTATCCGAGGCGCGGGCGCGTATGTTCGTGCGGCAGCATCGGCTCAACACTAGACAACGCAACTCGGTATTAAAGCTGAAAGTGGCGACTAACACGCCAGACTGGGATCTTCGGCTGGGCATCATTGGCGCCTGTGCAGAGGAAATCATTGCCGATCACCAATTTTTCGATGGAAAGGCGCATTGGCAGGTACTGCAGGAACTGGGCGAACGGATCGGCATGAATAGCGACGACATCACGGGCGCTGAACCGCTGCCGACGACCAAAGTCTGCTGGTACGCCTGGGATGGTCTGATGGGCAATCGCCACTGGTTGTTGGGCCTAATCGGAAACACCTGTGCAGAACGCGCCAATGTCCCAGGTTATGGGCCGGCGGGTCTGCGTGAACATGGCTGGTTCGGCATGGAGCGACTGCGCTGGCAGGATATGTTCGGCCTCGCCGAAGAAGAATTAATCTTTTTTTCCAAGCACGAAGAAGCAGACATCCTTCACTCCGATATGGGTTGGAAAACGGTGGCTGAGCGCGCTACTGACATGCATATGGAGGAAGCAGTGGTACAGGCCTGTATCGACAATTTGCAGGTCTGGGAGATCTATCTCAACGGCATCGGCGACGGAGCGGATAGGCTGGGGTAGGGACTACTCCGCCGCCACGTCGCTGTCGCGGTTCGTTCCGAAACCAACATTGGCACCAAGCAAAGATGGTTCGAGCTTCAGATCTTCCTGCCATAGCAGGCTTTCAGTTGCCAGGTGCAGCGGTTGATCCTGAACGGTGAGTTCGTATACCACCTCATCGTAGGAAGCGTGGTTATGCACCGCCCAGCCGGGCGCAGATAGCATCAAATCGCCAGCTTTCCATTCGGTAACCTCGCCCCCAACCGTGCTGCGGCCGCTGCCATGGAAATAGTAGTTGATCGCAGCGGATGTATGGCGGTGCGGCCGGTCGACAATTTTAGGCGGGCGCATGGTCATGGTGGCAAAGAAGCTAGGCGTACACCCGTTGGTGCGGCCGGTCATCGGATTGTACATCATGTATAGCCGTCGCCCGACATAGTCCTTACCGAGAGATTCTAGCTGATCGATTTTTTCCTTTACCTTTTCCCAGGGCCAATGCAGCGCCTTTGACTCAACTGCGTCTGGATTGATCAGCGTCTCGTAGGGCATTAGCCACGCCCCCTCGTCGCTGAGTTGGAAGGTGCCGAACGGACTTTGCATACGCGGATCGTGGCGGCCCTTTTCCTCCCCATAATCTAGTTTGCCACTCTCCATTGATGGGTTTTCGTCCACAGCGTAGACGTTCAATTTCTCCAGGAAGGCCGCGTTAGAGTAGGTAAGCCGCACCTGCAAATGCTTTGTTTCATTGACGTGCTTGTAAGCTGTGTACGAGGGATGGTTCCATACATCGTATTGGTTGAAATGGATCTTCTTACCGGTAACTTCTGTGTGGCCGGCACCTTGAATACAGAAATTGACTTCTGTTGCGTTGTGCCGAAACGGGGCGCTGCGCTCACCGGGCTTAAGAACATTGAGCGACAAAGTAATTCCCGGAGCAAGACCGAGCCCTGGTGCCGTCGCTCGGGGATGGACGAAAAGGCTCTGGCGGCGGCCGTTCGCTGGCCGTGGCATTGCGGCTAGCCGCTCGATCTCCGCGTCGATTTCTTCCTTAGTGATAACGAGGGCCGGCCAGAGATCCTGTTCTTGTTCCAGCGACTGACCGGTGCGGTCTAGCAATTTGATTTTCTCAGCACTCACAATGTTTTCCCCTCTCTGTTTTTGCTGGCTCTGCAAGCATGGGTCTAACCGGACCGAGAATGCAAACGGAGATCAAAGGATAGTCTGGTTTATATGGCCTTGCGGAAAATATTAAAGGTCGTTCCGTGAATTGATAGAACGAATTTAACCTTCGCATTCTATTTGGTAGAGATCATCGATTGTGTCTGCCTTGTCGGCTAATATTTTTCTGAAAACTTAAAAATATTAATAATATTAGCATGTTATTATTAATCCAAGGATGCCGTTAGGCTGGTGCATAATCTTATTGTTTGTTAGCAATATGGCAATTTGGTCATCTCAAGCTGCGGCCATCGGTCAGACGTGGAGCATCTGCTGATATGGTACAGGTTTCTCACGTTCAGCATTTTTGGGTTCTACATGTGGCGGAGGGTAGTTGCGGAAGTGCTATAACAGCTGCATAGATCCAATAACGAATAGAAACGCATGACGGCGACGCATCCCATTCAGCGTGGGCTCATCCTGCTGGCGGTATCGATGTGCACCATGTTGTATGCCGTCACACAAACCATCGTGAACGTTGTCCTGCCGCAGCTTCAGGGTGCCCTGTCAGCGACACCGGAACAGGTCTCCTGGGTAGTAACTTTGAACGTTATCGCCACTGCCGTGGTGACGCCCGCTTCCGGCTGGATGGTCGGCCGCTGGGGCCACCGCAACGTTATTATCTGGTCGATCATTGGCTTTTCCATCAGCTCACTATTGTGCGCGACGGCTGATGCGTTAGTGCCGTTGCTTATCTACCGTATTGGGCAAGGAGCGTTTGGCGCACCGTTGGTGCCACTGTCCCAGGCCATCATCGTAGCGGTCTACCCACCAGAGCGGCGAGCCTTCGCGCAAGGTATCTTTGGTATCGCAGTCGTAATAGGTCCGGCTATTGCGCCGGCGCTCGGCGGTTACTTAGCAGAGGTTTATAATTGGCGTTTCGTATTTATCCTTATCCTGCCTATGTGCGCCGCCACGTTGTTGGCGGCCTGGCTTTGGGTTCATGATACCGGAAGGCGGTCTGCGATAAGGCTTGATTGGTCTGGGTTTCTTTTGTTCTCGATTGCCATCACTTGCGGGCAATTGATGATGGATCGCGGTGAGCGGGCGGACTGGTTCGAATCATATGAGATCTGGTCATATCTGGCGTTGATTGCCGTATCACTTTGGATTTTCCTTGTTCACTCGATGACGACGGACAATCCCTGCATATATCCAAAGCTGTTAAGGGATCGCAACTGCAGTGTCGGGGTGTTCGTGGGTTTTGTGTACGGCATGTTTAACATCACACCAACTGTCATGATCCCGACGATGCTACAAAATTTAATGGGTTATCCAGATTCGATGATTGGGTTCCTGCTCGCCGCCCGTGGTTTTGGCATGGCACTTGGCTTTTTCGTCGTAGCGATAATTGCAAAAATAGATCCGCGGATAGGCATCATCCTTGGCTTTTTGGCGATCGGATTATCGGGCTGGAACATGGCACTATTCACGCTAGAAGTTGATCCGTGGACAGTTGCCTGGAATGTCATCCTTCAAGGGATAGGCTCTGCTATCATGTGGGTGCCACTATCAATTGTTGCGTTTGCCACACTACCTGTGACGTTACTGCCGGACGCCTCGTCCATCTTCCATCTGCTTCGCAACTTCGGCAGCAGTATCTTTATTTCTGTCAGCGTTTTGACCGTTTCGCGCACCGGCAAGATCAGCTATTCCGAATTGTCTGAACATATCACCGCCTTTGCCGATGTTTTACGATTTCAGCAGGTGATGGGGCGATGGTCGTTCGATACGGCAGAGGGGCTGGTAGCGCTCGGCTCCGAGGTCAGCCGCCAGGCGCTCATGGTCGGCTATACAAATTTCTTTGTGCTCTACGCGCTCGTCTCTTTCGCGGCGATACCGCTGATGCTGCTGGTCAAGATAAAACAGGAAAAGCCAGCCTGAATGTGTCAGGCTAGCGAGATTTTTGCGATCATTCGTTCGCTTTGATCACAAAATTTTCTGAAGAAGTTGGTAGGCGAAAAAAATCCAGTGATACGAGGTAAAGAACGATTGCGTTATAACGTTTTCTCTAGGGCGAAGTGTGTCCCATTGAGTACTATAATACTCATTTAATCCAACGGTGAACCGAGGCAAATGGCCCCGACACGTAATGTCCCGCGTGGGCTAATACTGCTGACGGTATCCATGTGCACCATGCTGTACGCCGTCACGATAACTATTGTGAACGTCGTTTTGCCGCAATTGCAGGGTGCGCTGTCCGCCACGCCTGAACAGGTGTCTTGGGTAGTAACCCTCAATGTTATTGCGACAGCTGTTGTTACCCCTGCAGCTGGTTGGATGGTCTCCCGCTGGGGCCACCGCAATGTAATCATATGGTCGATCGTCGGTTTCTCTATTAGTTCGCTGCTTTGCGCGACTGCCGATTCATTACTGCCGTTGCTTATATATCGCGTAGGGCAAGGAGCGTTCGGCGCTCCATTGATGCCGTTGTCCCAGGCGATAATTGTCGCGGTATATCCGCAGGAGCGTCAAGCTTTCGCGCAAGGCATATTCGGCATTTCTGTTGTGATTGGTCCTGCGATAGCTCCTGCCCTGGGCGGCTATCTAGCAGAAGCCTATAATTGGCGTTTCGTCTTTATCCTGATCCTGCCAATGTGCGCAGCAACGCTTGTAGCCGCGTGGTTATGGTTGCGCGACACGAGTAGCCGCTCAGAGATACGTCTCGATTGGACTGGATTTCTTTTGTTCTCGGTTGTCATCACATGTGTACAACTGATGATGGATAGGGGCGATCGCGAGGACTGGCTAGATTCCTATGAAATTTGGGCTTATCTGGCACTTATTGCCGTTGCGCTGTGGATGTTCCTAGTACACACGGTGACGACGGATAATCCATTTTTTAATTTGCAGTTGTTTAAATACCGGAATTTCAGCATCGGCATCTTTCTGGTTTTTGTATATGGCATGCTCAATATCACGCCGACTGTGATGATCCCGACGATGCTGCAGAATTTGATGGGTTATCCCGATACCATGATTGGCATTCTTCTGGCCTCACGAGGGGCGGGAATGGCGTTGGGCTTCTTAGCGGTGGCGAAGATCGGCAAGTTTGATCCACGGATTGGCATGATCCTAGGCATCTCGGCAATAGCCCTTTCGGGATGGAATATGGCTTTGTTTACACTCGATGTTGACCCATGGACAGTTGCCTGGAACGCAATATTGCATGGTGTCGGCTCGGCAATTTTATGGGTTCCCTTGTCAATCGTGACCTTTGCAACATTGCCCGTATCCTTACTGCCAGATGCTTCATCAATTTTCCACTTACTGCGCAATTTTGGCAGCAGCATTTTTATCTCTATCAGTGTGCTGACTGTTTCCCGTACCGGCAAGATCAGCTATTCAGAATTGTCAGAGAACATCACAGCCTTTGCTGATGTACTTCGTTTTCAACAAGTTATGGGACGCTGGTCCTTCGATACATTAGAAGGTCTTGCAGCGCTGGGGTCCGAGGTTAACCGCCAAGCATTGATGGTTGGCTATTCAAATGCTTTTGCACTTTATGCGTTAGTATCTGTTGCAGCTATTCCGCTTATGTTGATGGTCAAGATAAAACAGAAGCCCGTTTGACCTGATAAATTAAGTTGGCCGCTCTCCCGCGATCGTAACTCGATGCATGATGCGTCGCTGGCCGTGATAATCATTTAACGCATAGTGCTGTGTACAACGATTGTCCCAAAAGGCGATAGAGCCTCGATGCCAACGGAATTGGCAAGTGTTTTCCGGACGGATCGCGTGTTTTTTGAGGTAACTTAGAACCGGGCGGCTTTCCTCGACCGTCATCCCTTCAAGGCGGCGAATGGCGATCCCGCTGATGAAGAGCGACTTACGACCGGTTTCAGGATGCGTGCGGATGAGCGGATGGGCGGTTTCTGATTCCGCATTGTCCATTACTTTAACGTCCATCGATTTGCTGAACAACGCACGACGTTTTGTGACCTCACTGTCCGACGCGCCGTAGGAGCGTTCACCGGTGAAAACGGCATTGACCCCTTCGAGCATCCGTTTCATGCCCTCTGAGAGGGTCTCGTACGCCCGGTACATATTAACAAAAATCGTGTCGCCGCCCGCTTCTGGGACCTCCAGTGCGTAGAGAATTTGCCCCATGGGCGGTTCGGCGTGAAACGCCACGTCGCTGTGCCAAATACCTCCGAAATTGGCGGCCCTATCGGTCGCTTCCTTGATCACGGGCAGGACTTCCGGATGGCTTTTGAGGCCCTTGGCATACCGATGGGCTTCGACATCGCCGAAGCGGCGCGCGAAGGCGAGGTGCTGGTAGGGCGTTATTTTTTGGTCACGGAAGAAGATCACCAAATAATCGTGTAACGCCTTCCGAACAGCAGTGATGGCCGCCTCGTCCAGTTCCTGCGACAGGTCGATGCCATGAAGCTCAGCGCCAAGCGCGCCGGCGATCGGTTTAATATCCAACGCCGCCATTATTACGTCTCCCGCTCACGCGCTGCGCAGAACGCTGCCTGCCAGCGCACCGGTATGTTCGCCGTCGCTCATAAAGTGCTGTCCATTGACGAACATATCATTGTAGCCATCAGCTTTTTGAATGTAGCGGCCGGCACCGGCGGGGAAGTCGTGCACGAAATCCGGACCGTAAAGCCGCAGACCATCGAAATCGATAATATTGATATCCGCCTGGGCTCCAGGTGTTAGGGTTCCGCGACCGGCGATGTCGTATACCGTAGCAGGCTCGCCGGTCAACATGTGTATCGCTGTTTCGATCGTGAACTTCTTTTTCTCTCGTACCCAATAGGTTAGGAAATTTGTTGGCAGGCTGGCATCCATGATCATGCCACAGTGAGCCCCTGAATCACCCAGGCCTAGCACAACGTTGGGATCGTCCAGCATTCGCTCAACGGCATCCATGTCCTGGTTCAGGAAGGGGTAGTTGAATAAGGTTAGCCCATCATCCAGCAGTGACAGTTCGATGAATGCATCCGGCGCACTCGTGTTTAGCCGTGCCGCATGTGCCGCCAAGCTGTCCGCCGGGGCGTGGTCGTAGCGCGGATTGTCGTGTGACAGCACGAATAGGTCAGCCCATTCCATCGGAGGCATGTTATCGAGGGACTGGCGGACCATCTCGGTTCGGTAATCCGCGTCGTGCAGTTTCGATATTTTCTCAGACAGTGGAAGACCACGCAGTGCACGCCAAGCTGGAGCCCGGTCAAATGGGGTACGATTCTGGAAGCCGAACAGGACACCGATACCGCGCGTCGTCGACTGGGCCTTGATCTTCGCGCCGGCTTTCACACTTTCGTTCAGCGCATCGAGCGCATATTGGTAGCCTCTGGGGATTTGGCGGTTCTGGGCGAGGTTGAAGAGAACCGTTCGGCCAGTTTCGCGGCTAATCTCGTTCATCCAGAGCATTTCGCGGCGCAAGTTTTCACGCATATCCTCTTCATTGGCGCCGGTCAGTCCACCTGTCGCCGCCTCGACTAGACCGCGGTTCTGTTCCTTTAAAACGTTGCAAATTCCTTTCAGTTCATCAGATGTTGCATAGGTGCCGGGGACCTTTTCGCCGTCTGGCGTCAGATGCAGAGGGGTACGTGATGTCGAGAAGCCAAGCGCACCGCCGGCGATTGCTTCGGCGACGGTGTCATGCATCGCGGCGATCTGGTCTGTGCTGGCCGGCTTGTTTTCCAGTGCTTCCTCACCCATAGCGTAAAGCCGCACGGCACAATGGCCTACCAGACCGCCTACATTGATACCCTTGGGTATCCCATCGAGCGCTTGCAAATATTCCCCGTACGTTTCCCATGTCCAGGGCATTCCGCTGCCGATGCTTTTGGCGGGAACGTCCTCTACCGATTCCATCAGTCGCGCTAAATAGAGACGGTCATCCGGCTTGCAGGGCGCGAAAGTCACGCCGCAATTGCCCATGACGACAGAGGTGACGCCGTGCCAGCAGGAGGATGAGGCGATGGGGTCCCAGGTAATTTGGGCATCGAGATGGGTATGAATATCGACGAAGCCGGGCGTAACCAAACGGCCTTCTGCATCGAAGGTTCTGCGGGCATCGCCCTCGACGTCGCCGACAGCGGTAATCTTGTCGCCGGTAATCGCAACAGCACCTTCGATCGCCGGGGCACCGGTGCCGTCGATAATAGTACCGTTCTTGATCAGTGTGTCGTAGGTCATGCCTCGTCCCTTGTTTAATGCGCCTGCAGTTTGGACAAATTATGCCCCGTGCAAAGGGGTTGTGACAGTCAGTATGGGCTCGGTGAAGCTACCTTTAGATGCGATAGTTGGGCGGCATAATAATTGATATCGAAACGGGTTCCAACACCATCAAAGATTACGCATTGACGCCTACACTCTTGGCTGTTTTGACGATATCGGCCCAGACGCCGTCGCCGATGATAATGCCGTTCGCCGCGGCGGCTTTCGCCAGTGTCGTTTCCCTCTCGCCGGGCATCATGACTTTGTCGAACCCGGCGGCCGCCTTTGTGCTGCGCACCTGATCGACAAATGCTGCCGCCCGATTGTCGTAGGTTGATTGGTGTTGAAAGGCGTCGGTACGGATAAGTACCATCAACCAATTATACTCCAAGCAGTCTCCTAGCATGGCGTCACCCATCAGTTCAGCCACAATGCCAAGTCCGCTGCCCTTTGGACCCGCCGCAGGCAATAAAGCACCGCCATCGTAATAGGCTTCGGGATCTTGGGACTCATCGCCGTTCTTATCAATCACGGCCCCTGGTGGCAGTGTTTCGTGGTTAGCGCGAGCAACGGCCACCTTGCCGGTGGCGACCGTTGAAATTGCAAAATCGCAGACGACGGGGTCATCCGGCTTCCCGGGAAGCCCGAGCGTATAAGGGTTGGTGCTCATGACTGGCTGGATACCGCCGAAGGGTACAACGTTGCCCCATTTTCGCCGGCCGCCGCCGCCGAAACTGAGCGCCAGGAAACCCATCTCAGCGGCCTGCTCTGCATAGGCGCCCATTCGGCCGGAATGGCCGCAATTTACAATGCCTCCCGCCGCGATGCCGTGTGTGCTGGCGGTCTCGATCAAGGCCTCGGTCGCTCGTGCCATAGCGACGATGCCAATTCCCTTAGCGCCATCAATATGCAACAGCCCGGCACGCGGTGAGGTCACGACAGGTTTAGCCTTGGGGTCGATCACGTTGTTGGCGGCTTCGTTCAAATAGAGTCCCAGCCGGTTGACCCCATGCGACGAAACGCCCTTCATCTCTGCGTCGACCAGGTGCCGTGAAACGATATCGGCGTTGGTTGCGGAAAAACCGCCAGCGGCAAGGCTGTCGCGTATCAGCGCTGTCAGATATTTGGGTGTCATCGGTTTGGTAGGCATACGCTTTGGTCCAGTCTTCAGAGTTGATGCAGTGCGACAGCATACGCGATCGCAGCCATTTCATCTCGCTTGGAATTGTTCATGTTCCGCGGCTAAACTCTGATTTTAAGGGAGGGCGCCCGGCGCAATGGCCGGCCCCCGAATCTAATCAGAAGAGGTCGGACAATGACGTACGAAAGCATGATTGCGGAAACGATCAAAATCACGGGACACAACGGCGATTCCATTAATGCCTACACGGCGCGTCCGATGGGGGCGGGACCTTTCCCGGGTGTGGTGCTGATCCATCATTTGCCGGGCTGGGACGAAACTTACCGCGAGTTTACCCGCCGATTTGCCCATCACGGTTATGCCGCGATTAGCCACAATCTCTATGATCGTATCGGCTATGGGCCATCGGACGATGTAGCGGCCAAAGCGCGGGCCGAAGGCGGTGTTTCGGACGATCAGATGATTGGCGATACGGAGGGTGCCGTTCAGTGGTTACGCTCGCAACCCTGGAACAATGGAAAAGTCGGTCTGATCGGCAGCTGCTCCGGCGGTCGGCAAGCTTTCCTCTATGCCTGTAAACGCAACGATATCGATTGCGTTGTCGATTTGTGGGGCGGCCGCGTCGTGCAGGCTGAAGACGACCGTCCGGAAAAGCAGCCTGTCCAGCCGATCGATATGACAGCCGACTTGTCTTGCCCGTTGCTCGGCATATTCGGTAATGATGACCGCGCGCCAAACATGGAGCAGGTCAATCAGCATGAAGAAGAGTTGAAAAGACACGGTAAGGACTACGAATTTCACCGATATGACGATGCAGGCCACGGCATCTGGTATTATTACACGCCTCTTTACAGAGTTGAGCAGGCGATGGACAGCTGGCAGAAGACCTTTACCTTCTTTGAAAAACAACTGTCGGCCTAGTCGATATGTGCACCTCCATTGTCGAAATCGTCGACGCGGAAGGTAAGGGCAAGGACGGCAACGCCTGGTTCAAATTGAGCCAGGCGGTCGTCTGCTACGACCATCCGCACCACGCGCTGCTGGACGAAGCGATCACCATCGACTTTATGAATAGCGGAGACGGTCCCGGTACTCGCGCGGCCGTCGAATTAACGCTCGATTCTGCCAAGGCTCTGCAGGGAGCGCTACACCGCGCGATCGAACAAGCTGAGGAAGAATTGGCGGAAATTAGCGGGTAACGCCACTCTTGTTCGGGGAGTAAGGACCGGTGAGGTTAACAGATGAAGAACGCGCCATGCTCGACGGCGAGCAGGGTGAGGCGCGGCGTTGGGCGATTGACCACCAGATCAAGGTGGGCGAAATGTTTGATGCTATTGACCTCGTCCTGGTAAGTCAGGCGCATATGATGATCGATCCAGAGTCTGTCGGTGATCCTGGGGTGAGCTTTCTAGAAGACCTGGCCGACAAGGGTGCGCAAGTCGTGATACCTATGATCACCGATCCCCGTGGCGTTGATTTAAATTACTACCGCCCTCTTGGTCAGACGGAAGAGATGGCTGATATCGACCGCCGTACCATTGTGGCGTGCGAGCGCATGGGTATCCTGATGACGAATACCTGCGTCAACTACCAGACTATTATGCCGCCGGTGTTGGGCGATCATGTTGCCTATGGAGATACAGGGGTGGTGATCTATTGCAACAGTGCATGCGGTGCCCGCTCCAATTTCGAGGGCGGGCCCTCGGCGCTAGCAGCCGGTCTGACCGGACGGACACCGCGCTACGGGCTGCATCTGGATGAGAACCGACAAGCCACCTGCCGATTTCGTGTAATGGAGCAGCCTCAAGAGTTGACAGATTGGGGAGTTCTCGGCGCGGTCGTCGGCGCCAAGGCTGGGTCTTACTGGGAGGTACCGGTCATCGAGGGTTTGGATCTCGTGCCAACCTCGGACGAGATGAAACATCTCGGTGCTGCAATGGCGAGCTACGGCTCAACGCCGTTGTTTCATTTGGCAGGCATTACACCGGAAGCGCGATGCTTGACCGATGTTGGTGGCGATAGCTTACCGGTTCAAAATATTACCGCTGCCGACCTTGATGGGTTCCGTTCAAATTTTGGTGGAAAAGGGGATAAGGTCGATGTCGTCGTGTTCGCCGCTCCGCAGCTTTCAATTGTTGAAATGCAAGCGGTGGCGCGGCTGTGCAACGGTGCAAGTTTCGCCATTGCTGTGGTCGTTTGTACCTCACCACAAGTCTACGCTGACGCGACGCGCATGGGTTTCGTCTCAACAATAGAAGGGGCGGGCGCAAAGGTTCTCGAGGGGACATGTTTCTATAACCAGTACGCCCGCGAGATTGGCGAGGCTAATGGTTGGACGCGGCTGCTTAGCAACTCGGCCAAGATCGTTAATATACTTGGTGGCTATGGCTACGAGCCGGCGCTCGCTAGCATGGAGGACTGCGTAGCCGCCGCCATTGCAGGGGAAATCCAATGAGCCGTGAACTGCAATGCCATAAGGGGATCGGCGGCCGTGTCGAAGGTGAAGCCCTGGTAGCAGATGACAATTTTTCTGCCCGTTATGATCTTGACCGCATCAGGGGGGTGTTCTCGCGCAAGACGCACAAACTTTTTGGTCAGTCCTATCGGGATAAGATCCTAGTCCTTAATACCGCTAAGGGGGGCGTGGCATCTGCTTGGATGCTGCACGAGATGAAATCACGCGGCGTATGCCCAAAGGCGATCCTTTTTAACAGCGCGAATACTATCCTTGCGCAAGGAGCGGCGCTCGCCGATTTGCCGATGTGCGACCGGTTCGAGGATGGCGACGTCACGAGGCTGATCAAGACTGGCCAACAGCTTATCGTCGATCCGAAGGCAGGCATTATAACGGTTAAGTAAGAAGCTTAA